>NZ_JBHSBN010000001.1:0-620895 GCF_042650605.1 Micromonospora zhanjiangensis
CGCTGGGACAACTCAAACGCCTGTGGAGCGCAGGTAAGACCGGACCCCGTGCCGGCACCGCGCCGAGAAGCAGGAATCCACCCGGACGCCGCGTGTTCCACGCGCAGCGTGGAGGGAATCTCCGTCCTTTAGGGCGGAGAGATCGTCAACCGTGGGAACACCGGCGGGCGTACGAGGACGAGATGCTCGGGGTGCTGTTGGCCGACGCCCGGCCCGGGCAGCGACGCCCCACGGTCGGGGAGGCCGCCGACCTCGTGCTGTCCGGCCTGGGTACCCGGCTCGCCGCGGGGCTGCGCGGCTTTCGCGACCGGAGCTGGGCCGAGGCGGCGGCCACCGTCGGCCTGCTCGGTGCGTCTCTGCTGCTGTTGCACCGGCTGCTGCGGCTGACCGGCCCGCTCATCGCGGGCGCGTACTGGCCGCCGCCGAACGGCCCGGCCGGTCCGTCCGTCCAGCTCGGGCTGAGCGTCCTGACCTGCCTTGCCGTGGTCATCGCGGCGGCCACGGGACTGCGCCGGACCGCGGCCGTCCTCGGCTGGGCGGTGGCGATCGCCCAGGCGCTGACGGTGGTGACGTACCTGCCGGCCAACCCGATGGCACCCTCCTACGCGGTGTGGCCGGTGGCCCTCGGGTTGGTCACCGCAGCCGCGCTGTCGGTGCCGGCGGCCGGGGTCGTCGCCACCCGGATCATCGGCGGACGTGGCCTGGTGCTCTTCGGGGTGGCTGCCGTGGCGGTGCTCGCTGCCGGCGTGTTCCGGGACGCCACGATCGTCGGAACCGCCTTCTCCTGGCCGGGTGGGCTGGCACTGTACGGCCGGGTCTTCTTCGTACCCGACCTGCTGCTGTATCTCGTCGCGGGCCTGTGCGCCCTGCTGGCAGTGGCGCGCGTTCCGGGACCGGTCCGGCGCCGGATGGCGTTGATCCTGCTGCCCGTGCCGGTGGCGGTGCTGGCGGCCGACAGCTGGGGAGCCGGCTTCCTCGACGCCCAACTCGGGGACGTGAGCTACGTGAGCGCCGACCGGTGGGTGACGATGGCCATGGCGCCCGTACTGACCTTCCTGATCGGAGTCGCCCTGCTCCGGCGGCGGGAGCGGACCCTGCGCCTGCTTGCGCTCGGCCGTCGGGCCGACCATCCGGACTGGACCGCCGGCCGGCCGGACGAGGGGACGGATCGGGGTCGGTAGGGTGACCGCGTGACGAGCCAGCCTGTGACGTACGGGGCGCCGATCCTGCGCACCGACTTCTCCGCCGACTCCGCCTGGGCGGCGTTGTGCGCGGCCGTCGCCGGCGCGGCCGACGATGGCGAGGGACCGGACTGCGTCAGCGATCCGGAGTACGACGGGCTGACCGTCGAGGAGCTGGTCGCCGTCGGGCGGGACGACCGGGACTGCGCGTACGCCTTCGTGGCCGACCGGCGGACGATGACCGACCCCGAGCTGTCGGTGCTGGTGGTCGACCTGGACCGCGAGCCGGGCCGCACCTTCCGGGCCGTTCCGTCGCTGCTGATCGCGATCGACGGCAACCTGTCCTCGTCCGGGGTGGACTTCCACCGGTACGCCGAGAGCATCGACGCCGACGGGGTCCTCCGCGTCCTTCGGTAGTTCCCACGCTGTTGCCGGGACGGAGCCCTAGCTCTGGGGCGGCTGGCGGCTGCGCCAGAGCAGACTGATCGGTAGTGCATGTCGGGCGGGCCGACGCGGGCGGGCGGGATCGGAGTCGAGGATGGCGGAACAGGCGGCGGCGGGACAGGTCCGACTGGTGCCGTGGACGGCGGCCGACCTGGAACTGGAACGGCGGTTCAACGTACCGGAGATGAAGCTGCACCTGGGCGGGCCAGAACCGGACGAGCGCATCGTCGGCCGGCACCGGCGGATGCTGGAGATGGCCGAGCGCGGCACCGGCCTGATGTTCCGGGTGGAGGCGCCGCCGACCGGCGAGGTTGCCGGCAGCGTGGGCTACTGGGAGCGGGAGTGGGGCGGCGAGACCGTCTACGAGATGGGTTGGAGCGTGCTGCCGGAGTTCCAGGGCCGGGGAATCGCCGGTGCCGCCGTGGTGACCGTCCTCGCGGGTCTGCGGGAGAACGGCCGGCACCGGTACGTGTTCGCCTATCCCTCGGTCACGAATGGCGCGTCCAACGCACTGTGTCGAAAGGCCGGTTTCACGCTGCTCGGCGAGTGCGACTTCGAGTTTCCCAAGGACCATCAGTTGCGCTGCAACGAGTGGCGGCTCGATCTGGAACCAACGACCTGACCGTTCCGGGTTCCGTCGGTGCAGGTACGGGTGCGCGGCACGCACGCCTCGGCCGACCGGGTGCCGTGCGCGGGCCGGCACACCTGGGAGAGTTACGCGCTGGTGACCTGCCGGTCGCCGCGACCGCCGACGACTACCAGACCGTCAAGGCCGAGCCGGCGGTGCGGTTGGTCTGCGGCGCCGGCACCTTCAAGCAGAGCATCGGGCTGCCCGCCGCGGCGGACTGGAAGTTCGAGGTGCTTCCGCCGACGCCCGAGGCGACGGCCGGCGGTGAACGCACCTACCGCTGCCTCGCCGGTAAGGGCGCGGGTGCCCTGGCCGGTCCGACCCTCGGCCGCTGACCGGGCCGGGTTTCCCACCGAAGTCCCGCCCGGCCGGTGTCCCCCTCCCGCGTCTCCCTCCCGCCGGCTGCTCCGTCCCGGTGTCGCTTCCCGTCGGCTTCGACGACGCCGTACCGGACAGTCCCGGACGACGCGGTGATCAGAACCGCGTCCCGTGCCGTCCGGCTCTGTCCTGTTCCGTCCCGTACCGCCCTGGACAGCGGGTGGAGAACGTCTTTACATTGGACGGCCGCCGGGGTGAACTGTTCGACGAAACGGGACAGGTCCCGTTCTGCTGTGCACTGACGGGGGATCGGTCGGAAATGGGTGATGCGGGGGCCGCACCACGGGCCGAGGGCGGGACGCCGCCCGAGCGGGACGTCGGTCGGATCGCTCCGGCGCCGGACCACGCGTCCTCGCCGGCGGAGTTCATCGGCGTCATGCGGGCGTTGAAGGAGTGGTCCGGACTCACCTACCGGCAACTCCAACGCCGGGCCGGAAAGACCGGTGACACTCTCCCGCACAGCACCATCGCCGCCGTGCTGAGCCGCGGCACCCTGCCTCGCGAGGAGCTGGTCGCCGCCTTCGTGCGGGCCTGCGGCCAGGACGAGACGGCGGTGACGATCTGGCTGGCCGCCCGAAAACGACTGGCCGCGCAGGCCGCGCTGGACACCCCCGTCCCGGGTGCCCCGGCCGTCCCCGAGCCACCCGCCGGTGGCTCCGCTCCGGACCCTGCCGACCTCCCCGCCCCGGCCGCCGTGGATGTCCCGCGCCCGGTGGCCCAGCACCGACCGACCCCGCCGGCGGCCAGCCTGCCGAACCTGCCCGCCGTCGAGAGTCCGACCCCGGGCGTGCCGGTCGTCGAGGAACGGTCCGCGGCCGCCCCGGAGGTGACCGCGGTCGACACCGTGCGCCCGGCCGCGGCGGGCGGTCCGGACCGTCCGGACGCGCCGATGGCCGAGATCGGGTTCCCGGCCGTGGCCGGCCCCGGTCCGGAACAGCCGGGCCCGGTTCCGGCTCAGTCGCCGGTCCCGCCGGAACGGCCGGTGACCCGGGCCGAGGCCCGGAACTCGGCGCCGGTCTTCGCCTCGGGCCGGCTGGCGTCGGTGGCGGCGCGGCGGAAGAAGGAGGGGTGGGTCGGCATGCACCGGCACGACCCCGCCACCGAGGTACCGCGCCCGGCCGGACTGCGCTGGCTGGTGCCCCCGATCATGTACCGGACCGGCTGGGCCAGCCGGGTGCTCTCCGGCGTACTGGTGCTGGTAATGGCGGCGGTCGCCGTGGCGGTGATCGCCCGGGCGGTGCGTGACTCGCACCCGCCCGAGGGTGCCGTGCAGGATCAGGGCCTGTCGGTCGAGGAGTCGGATCAGCCCGGTGAGGCGCCGAAGCAGACGCCGACCGGTTCACCGACCAGCCCGCGCACCCAGGCGAAACCGGCGGCTACCGGATCGAAGGCGACTGGCGCGCCGTCGCCGACCAATCGACCTGCCGCGGCGCCGCTCGCCGGACCGTACCGGATTCATCTCGCGCACACCGGGCTGTGTGTCGGCGAAGGGCCGGAGCTCTATACCGCCAAGCCGAGGACCGTGCTCGGCCAGCACACCTGCTCGACCGCCGGTCCGCCGACCAGCCTCGAACACGTCTCCGGGAACATCTACCGGATCAAGCTCGACCATCCGCAGTACGGGATCGGCTGCGCCACCGTCGACTACGGTGCCCAGGGCGACGGTCTGTTGATCGCCGGGGACGACTGCGGTAAGGACCGCAATGACCAGAAGTTCAGCCTGGAGCCGGTCAAGTCCCCCGTCGGGGGGTACCGGATGCGCTCGGCGGCCGGGGCGGGCTACTGCATCGGCATTTACGACGCCCGTCGGGACAACGGGGTCCAACTGGTCCAGACCAAGTGCTACGGGGGCCCGGAGCAGACCTTCACCTTCGAACGCCGCTGACCCCCGATCGGACGAGAACGTCTCGCACGCAACGGCCCGGTGCCGCCGCTCGGCGACACCGGGCCGTCCTCATCCGGTGCAGGCTATCTGCCGTAGTTGTACGGCAGCCGGTCGCAGGTGAAGGCCGCGAGGCAGTTCGGGTTCAGGTACTGGTGGGTGAAGATCCTGGTCAGCTTGGTGTGTCCGTCCGAATAGATGTCCTGCCGGTACACCTCGTGATTGGGCATCTGGTCATGCGTGCCGTGGATTTCGTACGTTCCGTTCTGCCGGAACGTCACGTAGGCGACGTAATCGATCGAGGCGACCCGGCTGCAGTACGGATTGGTCGCGCTGTGCCGGATCGCCGCAGAGCCGACGGATCCGGTGCTCTTCACGCCGACCAGGGTGATGCCCTTGGTGCTCTCGGTGCGAGCCGAGTCGTACACCAACTTGCCCTTCACCTTCTTGTACCGCTTGGTGGGGCTGATCGCCTTGTAGGCGTGGGCCGTTTTCTTCGAGAAGTCGAACTCGATCGCCACTCGGGTACGGTACTTGCCCGTGTTGAAACCGGGCCCCCGGTTGTCACCGGAGTACCACCAGTCGGCGCCGCCCTCGCAGGTGAGCGGCAGTCCTTCGGGAGCGTCCAGGTAGGCCATCGGAATGTAGGTCTCGTAGGTGAGCCACGACTTGGTGAGGTAGACCCGCCGCTTGTTGGCGGCGTGCCCGATCGTGGCGATTCCGGCGATCAGGCTCGATATCACCAGTAGCGCGGCGAGCAGCAGGAAAGTCTGACCGGGATGCCTTCTGACAAGTGCGGGAAATCGCGTCATGGCGAATAGGCAAGCTGTCCGCCGGATGTCTGTCGAGGAGCTTCGGTGTATCGGCCTGTCCCGGACCGGTGGCGGGAGTCCGGCCCGCCCGGCCGCTGTCCGAGCGAGTCCGGGTTGCTTGTCCGAAACAGTTCCGAGCAGCGGAATCACTGGCTGGACAGGATGGTCGGGGGTGCACTGATGGCTCACCACGACGACCTATGGGAGCACGCTGTGCAGCCAATCGATCCGACGAACGGCCGGCGCCGGCCGGCTCTTCCGTCCATCATCAAGCTGTTTCTCGCCCTCTTCGTGATCGGTGGCGCGATCGCCGCAGTGGGAAGTCTGGCCAGCGCGGCGAGCCGGTCCTGCAGCGGCGATCTCGGCGAACGGGCGGTTTGCCAGGCGGAGCGGCAGACCGGCGACCGATACGTCTGGGGTGCGGAGGGACCGAGCGTCTTCGACTGCTCCGGCCTGACCTACTTCGCGTACAAGCAGGCCGGGCTGAACTGGGGACGTCAGACTGCGGCCGGCCAGTACGAGTTCGGCCGCAAGAAAAAATTGACCGTTCCGACCAGCAAACTGCGACCGGGTGATCTCATCTTCTTCGACTGGAAGGGCGATGGCATCGACCACGTCGGCATCTATGCCGGAAAGGGCAAGATGGTGCACGCTTCCAGCACTTCCGGGAAGGTCAAAAAGGTGACCCTCAGCAAGTACTACCGCGACCACATGAAGCCTTATGCGGTCCGGCCGGAGGCGGCCCACAAGACCAAAGCGACGAAGCCCGACACCAAGCGTACGGAACCCACCTCGCCGAAGACCAAGTCGCCGGAGACAAAGTCGCCGGAGGTCAAGTCACCGAAGGTGAAGGAGAAGTCGCCGAAGCCCAAGCGGTCCGGATCAAAGAAGCCGGAGGACAAGGAGACCGATTCCACGGTAACGCCGATCTACGTGATCACCGGGATCGGAGGGGTGCTCCAATGAGGTCGCGGATGGTGGCGAAACTGTTGCCGTTGCTGCTCGCGCTCGGGGCGATCGGCGGTGGCGTGGCGGTGACCGCCGGGCTGGCCAGCGCCAGCTCGGGCTGCAAGGGGGAATTGAACCAGCAGGCGGTGTGCCACGCCCAGGAGATGGTCGGCAAGAAGTGCGTCTGGGGCACGCCGAAGAAGCAGGACGATCGCCGCTGTGCCCGGTTGACGTACGACGCGTACACCAAGGCTGGGCTGAAGATCTCGTACCGTGCGCCGGCCGCCGAGTACCGGTACGCGGCGCAGCGGAAGTGGACGGTTCCGGTCGGCGACCGCCGGCCCGGAGACCTGCTGTATTTCGGCGCGAGCGCCAAGAAGATCAACCGGACCGGGATCTACGTCGGCTACGGCCGGATGGTCTTCTCGAGCGGGCAGCCCGGCGGCAAGGCGGCCAAGTCGGCGACCATCGAACTGGTGGAACTGACCCCGGCCCGGCTCAAGCAACTGCAGAAGTTGGCGGTCCGCCCGGTCGCCAAGGTCGCCGGCCCCAAGCCCGACAAGACCGCCGTCCAGAAGGTCGCCGATCCACCGTCAACCGACGACGGCGGCACGGCGGACGGCCCGTCAACGCAGGCACCCACCGATACCTGTGCCGAGCCCGACGCGCAGCCGACCGACGGCGAGCCGAAGAGCGACGCTCAGCCGACGGGTGACGGTGAGACGTCGACGGACGATTCGACGGGTGACGGTGAGACGTCGACGGACGATTCGACGGGTGACGGTGAGACGTCGACGGACGATCCGACGAGTGACGATGGGACGTCGACGGACGATTCGACGGGCGACGATGGGACGTCGACGGACGATTCGACGGGTGACGGTGAGACGTCGACGGACGATTCGACGGGCGATGGCGAGCCGGTGGCCGAGGGCGAGCCGACCAGCGATGGGGAGCCGACCAGCGATGGGGAGCCGACGGCCGATGGGAAGCCGACGACGGACACGCCGACCGGGGACGGGCAGCCGGACGGTGCGGGTCAGCCCGACCGCGACGGAGGGCCGACGGCCGACGCGTGTGCCGGAGACAACGACGGCAAAGACGCAGGCGACACCGCGACCGCGTGCCCGGAGTTGGACACCCGGAGCGTCCCGAACCGGATCGTGATCATCGACCCGAAGGCGGACGACGGCAAACCGGGACAGGTGGAGCCGGGACGGGCCAGCGGGAGCGGCGACACCGCGCTGCGCGACGCGGGTGGTGCCGACCCGACGCGGTCCGGCGGGTCGGCCAGGAAGTCCTGTCAGGGGGTACCACTTTGAGCGGCGGGGATCTGATCCGAACGAGATGATCACCCCGGGTGCCCGGCCTGATGGCCGGGCACCCGCCGGTTCCGCCGCCAGCGCCAGGCCCGTTCGCCGGCCTCCGGCGCCGGACCGGGCGGCGGCGGTCTCTCGGGGTGTACGTCACGCGGCCGTTCTCGTTCCCGTCCGGCGATCCGGCCGAGTTCGCCGACCTGTCCGAGGCGGATCAGGCTGCGCTGGCCCCCTGCAATGAACCTTTTTCAACCTCCCCTTGCGTTCCGGCGTCGGCCGAGGTCGAAGACGCGGCTTGCGCACCGCCCTGCCCGTCCGGCCCGGATCCGGACGGGCAGGCACCTGCCACGGGACAGTCCCGGACGATCCACATTGGTAGAGTCCGTTGCCCAGGGATCTGCTGGCTCGACAGGGAGACTTCGACGTGGCGGGGGACGACGGGGTGGAATCCGTCCGACCGGCACACGGCGGCGGGCTTCCCGGACCACCGGGCGACGGGGCGACGCCGGCTGGCTACGTGATCGCGCTCCGGGCGCTCAAGCAGTGGTCCGGACTCACCTACCGGCAGTTGCAGCGCCAGGCGGAAGCGGTGGGCGACGCCTTGCCGCACAGCACCGTCGCGGCGGCCCTCGGTCGGGGCACGCTGCCCCGCCCGGATCTGGTTCGCGCCCTGGTCCGCGCCTGCGGTGCCGGGGAGGCCGCCGTGGACGGCTGGCTCGCGGCCCGGGACCGGATCGCCGCGGCGGTCGAATCCCCCGCCGCCACGACCGCCGTACCGCCCGCCCGGCCGGCGACCACCCCGCCGACCGACGTCCCGGAGCCGGCTCCGACCGCCTCCGTCGCCGCCGGCTCCGATCCGGCCGCGGCGACCGCTGCCGGCTCCGACCCGACCGCCTTCAGCGTCGCCGGGTCCGACCTGACGGCTCCGGCCGCCGGCGTGGCCGACCAGCGCGACCAGCACGACCAGCGCGAGGAGCGCGAGGAGCGCGACCGGCCGGGGGCGGGAACGATCGGGCCGACCGCCGACCAGGCCGCGCGGCCGGTCACCGGGGCTGACGCGTCGGACCGCGACCTTGTCCCGGTCGCGTCGGACCGCGACCTTGTCCCGGCGGCGTCGGACCGCGACCTTGTCCCGGTCGCGTCGGACCGCGACCTTGTCCCGGCGGCGTCGGACCGCGACCTTGTCCCGGTCGCGTCGGACCGCGACCTCGTCCCGGCCGTGACGAAGCGGGAGCGGCGGGACCGGCCGGTCGGCCGGCACCGGCAGCACGACCCGGCCGACGACGTGCCAAAGCCGGCTGGCTTCGGCTGGCTGTTGCCGCCGATCCTGTACCGCGCCGGCTGGGCGGCGCGGGTGCTCTCGGTGGGGATGGTGCTGCTGCTCGTCCTGGTCGCGATCGGGTTCACCGTCCGGGCGTTGCGGGACGGTGGGGAGTCCGGCGGCGGTACCGCGATCGGCACCCCGACGCCACCGACGGAGGAACTGCCGCCGGTAGTCCCGTCCGGTTCTTCGCCGGCCGCGCCGGGCACCACGAAACCGGCGACCGCCGGGCCGGCCCGCGGTCCCGTCCGGTCCACCACACCGGGCGCCAACAATGGGACCGGCGCCAGCCGGACCACCCCGAAGTCATCGGATCCGGCCCCGGCGGCCCAGCCGGCCCAGG
Source organism: Micromonospora zhanjiangensis (assembly GCF_042650605.1). NCBI lineage: Bacteria > Bacillati > Actinomycetota > Actinomycetes > Micromonosporales > Micromonosporaceae > Micromonospora > Micromonospora zhanjiangensis. The sequence goes on from NZ_JBHSBN010000001.1 coordinate 9,254, forward strand.
CGTACCTGACGGCCTCGGCGAGCGCCTTCTGCCGCGGCGACGGGAGTTGGGCGTTCACCATCTCCGGGCGGCTGCACAACGCCTCCGTGGGGTACGACCCGACCGGCTATGCCGACCACGGGAATGGCACCAGCTACGGATATCCGATCAGCGGCGACGGGTCGACCAGCTTCTCGGGAAGCGTCCCACCCTTGGCGTACGGCGGCGAGCACCGGCTGACCTCCGCCACCGCCGGCTGGCGGCTGGACGTCTACGTCGACGGCGATCTGGTGACCGGCCGCCGGATCTCGGTCTCCGGCACGACGAGCCGACCGTCGGGCTGCTGATCGCGGCCCGGCCGAGGCGCACCCGCCCGACTCGTCGGCTACCCCGTGGCCGGGCACCGGGGACCGGGTCGGCGGGTACCGGACTGTCCCACCCGCCGTCCGGGCCGCCGGCCGCGGTCCCGCCGCGCTCCGGACTGTCCCGTACGTCGTCCGGCCTGGTGGGACGCTGTCGCTCGGGTTGAGCTTGGTCTGCCTGTCGATCACCTGGCGAACCGGACCGCCGGTCAGCCGATCGACCCGGCACGTTCATCACCCAACCCGATTCAAGGGAGCATCATGAGGTTTCTCCCGCGCTCAGCGGAGTACACGAAGCGGTTCCTCGGACTGGCCGTCGCCGCGCTGGCCGTCACCGGGCTGCTGATCGGCACCGTGCAGCTCAGCAGCGCCAAGGCGAAGGCGAAGGCCGGGGTCTGGCACTCCGTCTCGATCGACAAGCACCCGCAGCAGGACTCGACCTGGTGCGGCCCGGCCGCCGGCGAGACGTTGCTCAGCGCCTTCGGTCTCAGGTTCAAGCAGCAGAAGACCCTGGCCGACCAGATGCACACCGGGTTCCTCGGCACTGCGCCGAGCGATGCGACCGCCGCACTGAACGCCCAGTTGAAGAAGAACAACAAGAGCATCCGGTACGGCCACAAGGCGGGCATCGGTCCGAACGAGCTCTACACCGCCGCGAAACGCGGGCTCGATCACGGCGCACCCTCGATGATCGTCGTGAAGTCCCGCAACATCTGGTACCCGCACGCCTCGATCGGCACCGCGCACTACCTCGTCATCTACGGCTACAACGACAACTGGGTGGTGGGTAAGAAGTCCTACGGCAAGACGTGGGCGGTGTACGACCCGGCCGACAACACCCTGCACCATCTCGCGGTCAAGGACTACGGCTCCGAAGGCAAGAACGCCGGCTACTGGGGCGGCGACGTCATCGTCCCGCTGATCTGACGACCCTCCGGTCCGGCCGACCCGGAAGGATCGGCCGGACCGGCGCCGACCCGCCGGCCACCGTTCGCGCTCGGCCGTAAGGCCGATCGACCGTCCGGACCGGACCGGACCGAGGCGGACGAGCGGCCGGATCCGGGGTCGGTAGGGTGAGCCGCGTGACGAGCCAGCCTGTGACGTACGGGGCGCCGATCCTGCGTACCGACTTCTCCGCCGACTCCGCCTGGGCGGCGTTGTGCGCGGCCGTCGCCGGCGCGGCCGACGATGGCGAGGGACCGGACTGCGTCAGCGATCCGGAGTACGACGGGCTGACCGTCGAGGAGCTGGTCGCCGTCGGGCGGGACGACCGGGACTGCGCGTACGCCTTCGTGGCCGACCGGCGGACGATGACCGACCCCGAGCTGTCGGTGCTGGTGGTCGACCTGGACCGCGAGCCGGGCCGCACCTTCCGGGCCGTTCCGGCCGCGTTGATCGCCATTGACGACGCCCTCTCGGCGTCCGGGGTGGACTTCCACCGGTACGCCGAGAGCGCCGACGCCGACGGGGTCCTCCGCGTCCTTCGTTAACTCGACGGAAAGTGCCCTGGCGAGTTCGCTCAGATTCACTTCCTGGGCCGTGCGGGCTGCGATTGACTTTCTCCACCGCCATGAATGGCGGGGATTCCCTCCACCCTCGGACCGTTCGATCTTGTCGGTGTCGTGCGCTTTGCTGTCCGTCGGCGACGCGTCGGACGGGCCGACGCGGGCCGGCGGGATCGGAGTCGAGGATGGCGGAACGGGCGGCGATGGGACAGGTCCGATGCCGTGGATGGCGGCCGACCTGGAACTGGAACGGCGGATCAACGAACCGGAGATGAAGCTGCACCTCGGTGGCCCGGAACCAGACGAGCGCATCGTCGGCCGGCGTCGGCGGATGCTGGAGATGCCGAGCGCGGCACCGGCCTGATGTTCCGGGTGGAGGCGGCCGGCGAGGCGGCCGGCAGCGTGGGCTACTGGGAGCGGGAGTGGGGCGGCGAGACCGCTCGGCGAGTGTGACTTCGAGTTTCCCAAGGACAAGCAGTTGCGCTGCGACGAGTGGCGGCTCGATCTGGAACCCACGACCTGACCGTTCCGGGTTCACCGCAGTGGCGTCGAACGAATACGCTGGGTGCTCATTCCGCTCCAGTTTCGACGGACCGAGGTCAGCCGATGAACGTGACGCCCGTAGCCACGCGCCTCCGGTCGGTCGCCACCGCCGTCGCCGTCGTCCTGTCGCTGACCCTGGCGGCCGGCGCGAGCTGCGACAGCCAGAAGAAGCCGCAACTGCCGTCGGTGCAGGAGAAGCTGAAGAAGACGCACATCTACGGACAGCCCAAGCTCAAGATCGGCGTGGCGACCATCGAGCCGCTGATGGGCACCCTGACCAACGGCGTGTACGCGGGCTTCGACATCGAGATCGCCCGGTACATCGCGGCCTCCCTCGGCTACGTCGGCGACGAGGGGCTCCAGTTCGTACCGCTCGCCACCGAGGACCGGATCCAGGCGTTGCAGGGCGGCCGGGTCGACCTGGTGGTGTCCAGTTTCTCGATGACCGAGGAGCGGGCCAAGCTGGTGAGTTTCGCCGGTCCGTACTTCGTCACCACCCAGGAGGCGCTGGTACCGACCCGGCTGAAGGAGAAGATCCGCACCATCGAGGACCTGCGCAACTACCGGGTCTGCACCAGCGGCGGCTCGACCAGCGAGGCGGAGTTGGGGAAGCACCAGATCAAGGTGCTGGTGGTGAAGACCGTGGGTGACTGCGTGGCCGGTATCCGGCAGGGCAGGTACGACACGGTCAGCTCCGACGAGACCATCCTGGCCGGCTTCCGCTCGCAGTATCCGAAGGAGTTCGAGATCGTCGACATGCCGTTCGGCACCAGCGAGTCGTTGGGCGTCGGCGTGCCGATCACCGATCCGGACCTGCGGGACCTGGTCGCGTACTTCCTCAACAAGAGCTATCTGATGGGGCGGAACGGCAAGAGCAGTCCGTGGTTGACGGCGTACAACAAGACCCTCGGGCCGTGGCTGGACGCGGACCGGCCGCAGCCACCCCCGCTGAATGTGCCGGACCTGGTCGACTTCGACAACAAGTCGCCCAACCGATGAGCACCCTGCCCGAGCAACGACACCCGCCCGACCCGGCCGGCACCGGTGACGTCGAGGCGCGACCCGGGTACGATCCGGCCGACCGTCGGGCCCGGGCGAGCCAGTCGTTCTGGACGCTGGTGGTCGGCGTACCGGCGATCTTCTCGGTCCTGCGGCTCGGCGTGGAGGCCGGCGGCGAGTTGCAGACCACTCTGCTCCTGGTCGCCAACGTCGGTCCGGTCAACCTGGTGGCCGCGCTGTTCACCACGGCCGCCCGGCTGGTCTCCACCGGCCTGGTCGTGATCTTCGCGCTCGGCGCGGTGCTGTCGGTCAGCGCGGACCACGCTCCCGGCCGCCGGGTCGCCCGGCGTCGACCCCTGTTCGCCCGCTGGTCGGAGATGACCCCGACCTGGCTGGTGATGGCCACCTTCGCGGTGGCGCTGGCCACCTGGAAGATCCTCTACCTGCCGCTGCTGGTGCCGGCGCTGGTGGCCGCCTTCCAGGTGTCACCCGGCCGCCTGCACGAGCACCCGGCCGTGCGGACCGTGCTGGTCGTGGTGCCGCTCGCGGCGTACGGGTGGTTGGTCCTGCCCACCCTGGCCGACGCCGCCGGGCAGCACGAGTACCTGGTCGTCGCCCTGCTTGCCGTCCCGCCGCTGCTGGCCCCCTTCGTCGCCGGGCCGGTTCCCGTGCTGGTCGCGCGGACGTTGGCGGTGACCGCGCAGCCGGCCGTGCTGGCGCTGCTGGTCTGGGCGGCCGTGCCGGTGCTGACCACGCCGATCCTGCCGTTGACGGTGACCACGGTGCGCACGGACGGCGGCGGCACCGAGGACATCCGCGGCCATGTCATCACGGTCGACGACGTGGACACCGTGATCCTCCAGGAACGCGGTGGCGTGCGGTACGTGCCGGTCGACACGGTGAAGTCGCAGGTGCTCTGCCCGAGCGAGGGGGAGTTGCCCCGGCACCGGCTGCGGGTGCGTGACTTCCACGTCGAGGACTCGCTGCTGGAAGGGCTCGGTCGCCGGGTCCGCCCGGTGACCCGGATCGACGCCGCGTGCCGGGCCATCCCGCCCGGCTGAGAGACGCCTCGCCGGTACCGGTTCCGGTCAGTACGACTTTTCCTGTCCGAGGACGTGCTGGGCGACGAAGTTGAGGATCATCTCCCGGCTGACCGGGGCGATCCGCCCGGCCCGGACGGCGCCGAGCAGGGTGGCGACGCCGTACTCGGTGGTCATGCCGTTTCCGCCGAGCACCTGGATGGCGGTGTCCACGGCCAGCGTGGTCGCCTCGCCGACGGCGTACTTGGCCATGTTGCCGCAGACGCCGGCCTCCAGGTCCCGACCCGCGTCGTACAGGGTGGCCGCCTTGTAGACCATCAGCCGGGCCAGTTCCACCTGGATCGCCGCGTGGGCGAGCGGGTGCGCCACCCCCTGGTGCGAGCCGATGGTCCGACCGCCCCACACCTTGCGGCCGGCGGTGTACTCGCCGGCCCGCTCGACGGCGTACCGGCCGGTGCCGGCGCCCATCGCGGCCACCGTGATCCGTTCCGGGTTCAGCCCGGAGAACAGGGCCGGCAGGCCGGCGTCCAGCGACTCGCCGACCAGCGCGTCGGCCGGCAGCCGGACGTCGTCGAGGTAGAGCAGGAACTGGTTCTCCGGCGAGAGGATCTCCATGTCCAGCTTGGATGTCGCCAACCCGGGCGCGTCGGTCGGCACGACGAACAACGCCGGCTTCAACCGCTGCCCGGCCGTCCCCGCGGTGCCGGCCGGTCCGTCGTCGACCGCAATCCGCGCCACCACCAGCACGTACGACGCCTCGTCGACCCCGGAGATGTAGCACTTCCGGCCGGACAGCAACCAGTCGTCGCCGTCCCGGCGGGCCACCGTGCCGAGCCGGTGGAAGTTGGAACCGGCCTCCGGCTCGGTGATCGCGAAGACCACCTTCAGTGACCCGTCGGCGAAGCCGGGCAGGAACCTCGCCCGCTGTGCCTCGGTGCCGTGCCTGGCGATCACCGTCGCGGCGATGGCCGGGGAGACGACCAGCAGCAGCAGCGGGCAGCCGGCGGCGGCCAACTCCTCGCAGACGATGGCCAGTTCGGTGATCCCGCCACCACCCCCGCCGTACTCGGCGGGGACGCTGACGCCCAGGTAGCCGAGCCGGCCGGCCTCGTCCCACAGCTCGGTGGTGTGCCCGCCGGTCTTGGCCTTGTCGACGAAGTAGCCGTGCCCGTAGCGCCGGCCGAGGGCCCGGACGGCGTCGCGGAGCTGGTCCTGTTCCGGGGTGAGATCGAAGTCCACGGGAGCCTCCAGGGGATTGTCGGGACGGGTCCCCGCCGGAGCGGAGGCGACGGGGACCCGTTCGCTCACTCGGTGTCGAGCACGGCGAGAACGGCGCCGGTGTCGACCTGGGCGCCGACGGCCACCGGCAGCTCGGTCACGGTGCCGTCCGCCGGGGCGAGTACGGGGTGTTCGAGCTTCATCGCCTCCAGGGTGAGCAGCAGGTGGCCCCGCTCGACCCGCTGACCGGCGACGACGTGCACCCGGCCGACCGTGCCGGGCAGCGGGGCGAGCAGCGAGCCTGCGGCCGGGTCCGGCGTCGGGTCGGGGAACCGGGGCAGCTCGGTCAGCGTCACCGATCCGTCCGGCCCGTCCACGAAGGACGCCTCGCCCACCCGGTGTACCCGCAGCTCGTGCCGCACCCCGGCCACGTCGAGCAGCACCGACGACGGGCCCGCCGACAGCACCTCCACCGCCGGCAGGCCGATCTCGGCGTCGGCGGTCGGCGTGGCGTCGGCGGTCGGCGTGGCGTCGGCCGGGGCGAGCCGGTCGAACGACCAGTCGGCCAGCCGGCCGGTCCGGTCGAGCCGGTAACCGATCTCGATCGGGCCGGCCGTGGAGTCGTACCGGATGGTCTGCCGGGCGGACGGGACGTTGCGCCAACCGGACGGCAGCGAGCGCAGCACCGGCGCGGCCGCGCGCCGGGCCGCGGCCCCGGCCAGCGCGGCGGCCAGCCCGGCCACGGCGAGTCGTGCCGGCTCGGCCAGCAGCGGGGCGAACACCTCGGGATGCCGGTCGAGGAACCCGGTGTCCACCTCGGCCCGGCCGAACTCCGCCGACCGCAGCACCCGGACCAGCAGGTCCCGGTTGGTGGTCACGCCGTGCAACTCGGCCCGACTCAACGCCCCGGCCAGCAGGCGCACCGCCTCGGCCCGGGTCGGTGCCCAGGCGATCAGCTTGGCCAGCATCGAGTCGTAGTGCACGCCCACCACCGACCCGTCCGTCACCCCGGAGTCCAGTCGCAGCCCTGGCCGGTCCGGCACCCCGAACTCGGTGGACACCCCGGGGATCGCGAACCGGTGCAACACCCCGGTCGACGGCAGGTAGCCGTTCGCCGGATCCTCCGCACACAACCGCACCTCGACCGCGTGCCCGCGTACCGGAAGCGGAGCGGCGGGGTCCGCGGACCCGGCGCTGGAGACCGCGACCGCGCCGGCGGCGGGGCCGCCGTGCCCACCGCCCAGCAGGCCGCCGTGCCCACCGCCCAGCAGGTCGGCCAGCGCGCCACCCTCGGCCACCAGCAACTGCAGCCGGACCAGGTCGAGACCGGTCACGCACTCGGTCACCGGGTGCTCGACCTGCAGCCGGGTGTTCATCTCCAGGAAGAAGAACTCGCCGGTCGGTGCCAGCAGGAACTCGACCGTGCCGGCGCCCACGTAGCCGACCGCCCGGCCGGCGGCCACCGCCGCCTCGGCCAGCGCGGTACGCAGGTCGGCGGGGATGACCGCCGGGGACTCCTCCACCAGCTTCTGGTGCCGCCGCTGGATCGAGCACTCCCGCTCGCCGAGGGAGACGACGGCGCCGTGCGTGTCGCCGAAGATCTGCACCTCGACGTGCCGGGCCCGCTCGACGTACCGCTCGATGAAGACCGTCCCGTCGCCGAACGCGCCGGCCGCCTCGCGGCGGGCCGAGACGACCGCCTCGGCGAGTCCGGCCGGGTCCCGGACGATCCGCATGCCCCGGCCCCCACCGCCGGCGGACGCCTTCACCAGCACCGGGAATTCGGTGACCCGGTCGAGGTCGGTGTGGCTGGGCAACATCGGCACGCCGGCCTCGGCGAGCAGCGCCTTCGCCCCGATCTTCGATCCCAGCACCGCGATCACCCCGGCGGGCGGCCCGATCCAGGTCAGCCCGGCGTCGACCACGGCGGCGGCGAACCCGGCGTTCTCGGCGAGGAATCCGTAACCCGGATGCACCGCGTCCGCCCCGGCCCGCCGCGCCGCCTCGACCAGCAGATCCCCCCGCAGGTACGTGTCCCCCGGCGCCTCCCCCGGCAACCGCACCGCCCGATCCGCCTCCCGCACATGCCGCCCCCCGACATCCGCGTCCGAATAGACCGCCACCGCCTCAACCCCACCCCCCCGACAGGCGGCGATGACCCGACAAGCGACCTCCCCCCGATTGGCCACCAGGACCCTACGAACCACCCCAACCACCCACCCTCCCCAACCGGTCCCTCCAGATTCGGTTGATCATGAAGTTGTTGTCGCGACACGCCGTGCCCGTCGACAACAACTTCATGATCAACGCTTCGGTCACATGCGGAAGACGCCGAAACCTTTGGCGCCGTTGATCGGGGCGTTGTGGGTTGCGGAGAGGGCCAGGGCCAGGACCGTGCGGGTGTCCCGGGGGTCGATCACGCCGTCGTCGTAGAGGCGGCCGGAGAGGAACAGGGCGCCGGACTGCGACTCGATCTGCTGCTCGACCATCATCCGCATGGCGGCGTCGGAGTCCTCGTCGTAGTCGCGGCCGCGGGCGGCGGCCGCCTGCCTCGCCACGATCGACAGCACCCCGGCCAACTGCGTCGGACCCATCACCGCCGACTTGGCGTTCGGCCAGGTGAACAGGAACCTCGGCTCGTACGCCCGGCCGCACATGCCGTAGTTGCCGGCACCGTACGAGGCGCCCAGGTTGACCGTCAGGTGCGGAACGGTGGAGTTCGACACCGCGTTGATCATCAGGGCCCCGTGCTTGATGATGCCGCGCTGCTCGTACTCGGTGCCGACCATGTAGCCGGTGGTGTTCTGCAGGAAGACCAGCGGGGTGTCGGTGGCGTTGGCGAGCTGGATGAACTGGGTGGCCTTCTGCGCCTCCTCGGAGAACAGCACGCCCCGGGCGTTGGCCAGCACCCCGACCGGGTAGCCGTGCAGCTCACCCCAGCCGGTCACCAGCGCCGTCCCGTACGCCGGCTTGAACTCGTCGAAGTCGCTGCCGTCCAGGATCCGGGCCAGCACCTCGCGCGGGTCGAACGGCACCTTCAGGTCGGCCGAGGCGATGTCCAGCAACTCCTCCGGGTCGTACCGGGGTGGGGCCGGGTCGGCGGTACGGGGCGGCAGTCCCTGCTTACGCCAGTTCAGCCGGCGTACGCACCGGCGGGCCAGCCGGATGCCGTCCGGCTCGTCCTCGGCCATGAAGTCCGCCAGGCCGGACCGGGTGGCGTGCATGGCCGCGCCGCCCAGCGACTCGTCGTCGGTGACCTCGCCGGTGGCCATCCTCACCAGGGGCGGTCCGGCCAGATACACCTGGGAGCGGTCCCGGATCATGATCGTGTAGTCGGACATGCCCGGCACGTACGCCCCGCCGGCGGTGGCGTTGCCGAACACCACCGACACGGTCGGGACGCCGGCGGCGGAGAGTCGGGTCAGGTCGCGGAACACCCGACCGCCCGGGATGAAGATGTCCGCCTGGCTGGGCAGGTCCGCACCGGCCGACTCGACCAGGTTGACCATCGGCAGCCGGTTGGCCAGCGCGATCTCGCCGGCCCGCCGGGTCTTCGCCAGCGACCACGGGTTGACCGCGCCGCCGCGTACCGTCGGGTCGTTGGCGACGATCAGGCACTCCACGCCCTCGACCACGCCGACGCCGGTCACCACGCTCGCCCCGACCGGGAAGTCGGTGCCGAAGCCGGCCACCGGAGACAGCTCCAGGAACGGCGCGTCCCGGTCCAGCAGCAGCTCGATCCGCTCGCGGGGGAGCAGCTTGCCCCGGGCGTGGTGCCGGGTCACGTACTTCTCCCCGCCACCGGCCCGCGCGGTGTCCAGGGCGTCCGCCAGCTCGGCCAGCCGGTCCAGCATCGCGGCCCGGTTGGCGCCGTCGGTCCCGGCGAGGGCGGTCCGCAGCGTGGTCATCAGATCCCCAGGCCCTTCGCGATCAGTTCGTTCATGATCTCGGTGGTGCCGCCGCCGATGCCCAGGATCCGGGCGTCCCGGTAGTGCCGTTCCACCTCGGCGTCGCGCAGGTAGCCGTAGCCGCCGTGCAGTTGCAGGGCCGCGTCGACCACCTGGTCGCAGGCGGCCACCGCGACGTTCTTGGCCATCGCCACCTCGGTCACCACCGGCTCGCCGGCGGCCACCCGGGCCGCCACCTCGTGCACGTACGCCCGGGCGGACTCGGCGCGGGTGTGCATCTCGGCCAGCCGGTGCCGGACCACCTGCCGACTGGCCAGCGGCCGGCCGAAGGTGGTCCGGTCCCGGCACCAGCGCACGGTCAGCTCGACGCAGCGCTGCGCGGTCGCGTACGCGCTGGTGGCCAGCGTCAGCCGCTCGGCGGCGAACTGCTGCATGATGGCGAGAAAGCCGGTGTCCTGCGCGCCGATCCGGTTACGCACCGGCACCCGGACGTCCACGAAGGACAGCTCGGCGGTGTCCGAACAGTGCCAGCCCAGCTTCTCCAGCCGCCGGCCCACGGTGAAGCCGGGGGTACCCTTGTCGATCACCAGCAGGCTGAGCGCACCGCTGCCCGGCAGCATGGTGCAGACGGCGGTGGTGACGAAGTCGGCCCGTACCCCGCTGGTGATGTAGGTCTTCGACCCGTTCACCACGTAGTGGTCGCCGTCGAGCCGGGCGAAGGTGCGGATGCCGGCCACGTCCGAGCCGCCGTCCGGCTCGGTGATCGCCAACGCGCCGATCATCGTCCCGGCGAGGGTGGGCCGGACGTACCGGTCGATCAGGTCGTCGTCGGCGTCGGGGGTCCGGCCCAGCCGACCGCCGAGGGAGCCGACCTGCCGGGCGCCGGCCGCCGCGACCATGTGCGGCAGCGCGATGCCGTGCGTGAAGAGCGCCGCGACCAGGCCCGACGAGCCACCCGACCGGATGATCTCCTCGGTGACCACGATGGAGTCGAGCAGGTTCCCGCCGCTGCCGCCGACCGACTCGGGGAAGCCGATACCGAGCAGGCCGATCTTCGCGGCGGTGGCGTGCAACTCGCGCGGGACCTCGCCGGCGCGTTCCCAGTCGGCCAGGTGGGGCAGGACCTCCCGGGTGACGAAGGCCCGGGTCAGCTCGCGCAGCTGCCGCCGTTCCGGGGTGTCCGCGATGGTCATGGCCGGTCCTCCCGGGAGGGTGTCGGCGGTGGTGCCGGCGCCGAGGTCGCTGCCCGGACGGCGGCGGGACCGTCGGCGTCCGGCGTGATCGGACCGGTCGAAAGCTGGGCCGGCAGGTCGACGATCCGGGACCGCAGCAGCTCGCCGAGGGCCTTGGCCTGCGGGTCGAACCGGGTGGACCCGGCCACCCCCGGCCCGAGCAGGCCGGGCAGGACGAAGTTGACCGCGCGCAGGTTGGCCAGCTCGTACCGCTCGACGGCCAGCCCCGCGGTCTCCGGCAGCAGGTCGGCCAGCCGCCCGACGGTCAGCCAGGAGCGCAGCCAGGCCCAACCGGCGTCGTCGCGGGCCCACACCCCCAGGTTCGCGTTTCCGCCCTTGTCCCCCGACCGCGCCCCGACCAGCTCGCCGAGCGGGCCCCGCCGGATCCCCCCGCCGGTCCCGCCGGCAGTCGGACCCGTGGCGTCGGCCGCCGGCGCCGGGCCCGCACCGACCGCGGTCGGCGGGGGCGGGATCGGGACCCGCTCGCCGGTGGGCAGGACGGCGACGTGGGCGACCGCGTCCTGCGGCGTCCGGTGCGAGGTGAAGACGCCGTACGGGGTGGCGTCGCCGGGCAGGGTGGTCAGCGTACAACCGGGGTAGGAGACCAGCGCCAGCTCCACCGCGGCCGCCGAGAAGGCCCGCCCGGCCCGTGCCTTGTCGCCGTCCCGCAGGTGTACGTGCAGCAGCGCGCTCGCCGTCTCGGTGTCCGTGGCGTCCGGGTGGTCGGTGCGGGCCAGGGTGAACTCCAGCCCGTCCGGTCCGACCGCGTCGGTGAGCTGGGCGCGGACCAGGTCGGCCTTGGCCTCGACGGCCAGTCCGCACAGGACGAAGGTCATCGAGTTGCGGAACCCGCCGAGGTTGTTGACGCCGACCTTGAGGGTGGCCGGTGGCGGCTCGCCGCGCACCCCGCTGACGCGTACCCGGTCCGGGCCGTCGGCGGTGAGGGTGACCGTGTCCAGTCGGGTCACCACGTCCGGACCGAGGTACGCCGGTCCGCCGACCTCGTACAGCAGTTGGGCGGTGACGGTTTCCGGGGTGACCGCGCCGCCGGTGCCGGGGTGTTTGGTCAGCACCGCCGAGCCGTCGGCGTGCAGCTCGGCGATGGGGAACCCGGGCCGCCGGCCGCCGTCCGGCAGCTCGGTGAAGAAGCTGAAGTTGCCGCCGGTGACCTGCGCGCCGCACTCGATCAGGTGCCCGGCGACCGTGGCGCCGGCCAGCGCGTCGAGGTCGTCGCGACCCCAGCCGAAGTGCGCGATGCCGGGACCGACCAGCAACGACGCGTCGGTGATCCGGCCGGTGACCACCACGTCCGCGCCGGCGGACAGGCAGGCCGCGATGCCGAACCCGCCGAGGTAGGCGTTCGCCGTCAACGCGTCCGGCCGGTCGACCGCGTCGCCCTCGACGTACCCGATGGCGGCGCGGACGCCGAGCCGGGCGGCGAGTTTCTCCAGCGCGGCGGCCAACCCGGCCGGGTTGAGGCCACCCGCGTTGGTCACGATCCGCACGCCGCGATCGACCGCGGTGCCCAGGCAGGTCTCCATCTGTCGCAGGAAGGTGCGGGCGTAGCCGAGGTCCCGGTCCCGCAGCCGGTCCCGGCCCAGGATCAACATGGTCAACTCGGCCAGGTAGTCGCCGGTCAGCACGTCCAGTTCGCCGCCGTCGAGCATCTCCCGCCAGGCCGTGAACCGGTCGCCGTAGAAGCCGGAAGCGTTGCCGACCCGGATCACGCGGCGTTCACCGCACCCGGCTGCCGGCCGGCGCCGGGCGGCCCGGCGAACGCCTGGGCCACGTCCAGCCACTCGTCGGCGACCGGCCCGGTGGCCACCAGGGCCAGGTCGGCCCGGTGCCGTCGCTGGGTGACCAGCAGGCAGAAGTCCAGCGCCGGCCCGGTGACCCGGTCGGCCGCGTCCGCCGGTCCGAAGTGCCAGGTGGCACCGTCCGGCGCGGTCAACTCGACGTGTACGGGGGCCTCGGGCACCGCCCGGCCGTGCGCGGCGAAGCCGTGACCGAGGGTACGGGTGCCCAGGTGGGCGACGTGCCGGAGCCGACCGGTCGGGGTACGGGCGACGCCGAGCGCGTCGGCCACGTCCTGACCGTGCGCCCAGGTCTCCATGATCCGTCCGGTGACCATCGACGCGGGTGACATCCGGGTGCCGTACCAGGGCAGCGTGGTGCCGACGGGGACGGCGGCGAGGGCGCCGGCCAGCGCGGTCCGACCGTCCCGCCACCGGGCGAGCAGGGTGGCCGGCGGCGCCAGGAACTCCTCGGCGCCCCGGTCGACGAAGCCACCCGGGTCGGTGGCGGCGCGCGAGACGGAGGCGAGGAAGCCGGCGGGGTCGGTGGCGGCCAGCCGGGCGACGTGATCGGTCCAGGCGAGGTGGGCGATCTGGTGGGCCACCGTCCAGCCCGGTGCCGGGGTCCGGCGCTGCCAGTCGACCGCCGGCAGCGGTGCGACCAGCGCGTCGAGGTCGGCGGACTCGTCGGTCAGGTCGGTCAGCAGGCGGTTCAGGTCGACCATGATGCCTCCGGATTCGGGGATGTGCCCTGGTCGCCGGTGAGCATCGCGGCGAGCTGTCGTTTCCAGGTGTCGAGCAGCGCGCCGCGGCGGGCCGAGTCGTCCGAGAGGAGGTTGGCCACGCCGAGCCCGCGCAGCAGGTCGAGGGTGGCCTGCACCGCCTCCCGTACGCCCGGGGTCCGCTCGTCGGCGCCGAGCAGCTCCACGGTGAGCCGGTGCATCTCCCGGCCGACCCGGGCCTCCAGCGGCACCAGCGCGTCCCGCAGTTCCGGGTCGGTCCGGGCGGCGACCCAGACCTCCAGGCCGGCCACGTAGAGCGGGCCGGTGAAGACGGCGGCCAGCATGTCGATGACCCGGTCCAGCCGGCCGGCGCCGGCGGGCAGGACGGCCGCCTCGGCCCGGATCTCGGCGGCCCGGCGCTCGGCGAGGTGTTCGACCGCGGCCATCACCAGGGTCGCCTTGGTGGGGTAGTGGTGCAGTTGGGCACCCCGGGAGACGCCGGCCCGGGTGGCGACCACGGTGGTGGTGGTGCCGGACCAGCCGTGCTCGACCAGGCATTCGACGGTCGCCTCCAGCAACCGGGCCTGGGTCGCCCGGCTGCGCTCCTGCTGCGGCGTCCGGGTCGGGCTGGCGGGCATGCGGACAGCGTGCCCCGAGCGAAACAAACAGTCAAGACTGCTTTTTTCTGGCTCGGCCGCACCGGCGGCCCGGCTCGGCCGGATCGCTGTCACAGCTCCAGATCGGCCAGCTCGGTGCGGCTGGACACCCCCAACTTCGGGTACGCCTTGTAGAGGTGGTACGCGACGGTCTTGGGGCTGAGGAAGAGCTGCGCCGCGATGTCCTTGTTGGACAGCCTCTGCCCCGCGAGCCGGGCGATCTGCAACTCCTGCGGGGTGAGGTCGGCGGTCACCGACCGGATCGCCTGCGGGGCGGCGAGCCCGGTGGCGTTCAGCTCGGTGCGCGCCCGCGCCGCCCAGGGCGCCGCGCCGAGCCGGTCGAAGGTGTCCAGCGCCCGGTGCAGCCAGCCGCGGGCGTCGGTCCGGCGGCGGGCCCGGCGCAACCACTCGCCGTACAGCAGCTCCGTGCGGGCCTGCTCGAAGGGGCGGCCACCGATCTTGAGAGCCAGCAGGTAGTCCTGTTCGTCGCCGGTCAACAGCGCCCGGCACCGGTGTGCCGACGCCCGGGCCCACGGCCGGTCCACCCGTTCCGCCCAGCCGGTGAAGCGGGTGGCCGCCTCCCGCGCCCGCTCGGGCACGCCGGCCCGGACGGCCGCCTCGACCAGGTCGGGCACGCTGCGGTAGGCGCAGACCTGGTGGGCGTACGGCTCCTCGCGCAGGGTGGCGAGGTGGGCCACGGCCGACTCGGCCCGGCCCAGGCCGAGGTCGAGCAGGCCGAGTGCCCAGAACGTCCAGGCCCGCCCGCCGGCCTCGCCGACCGTGCGGGCATCGGACAGGGCCGCCGCGACCTGCTCCCGGCAGCGCGGTTCGTCGCCGGCGACGGCGGACAACACCGCCTGCACGGCGAGCAGTTGGCTGTTCCACAGTGGCTGGTCGGCGTCCCGGGCGATCTGGACGGCCTCGTCCAGACTGACCGCCGCGTCCCGGTGCCGGCTGTGGAAGAACTCCGCCTCGGCGAGGAAGAACAGCAGGGTGGGCAGCAGCCCGACGACGCCATCCGCGCGGCACCGGGCGACCAGGGCCGCGGCCATCTCGTACGTCTCGGCGTCCTGCCCGGCGACGAAACCGAGCCCGCAGAGCTGCACCCGGTCGCGGGGTTCGGCACCGATCCGGGCGGCCGCCTCGGCCAACGGCACCGGTCGACCCCGCAGCGCGGCGACCTGGTACCGGGCGACGGGGTGGTCGAGCGTGGCGAGCCGGTCCAGGCAGGCGCCCAACCAGGGCTCGCCGAGATACCAGGCCGGATGGAAGGCCGCCACCAGCAACTCGGCGCGTCGCCGGGGGTCCAGGTCCGCGCCACCGGTCATCAGGTCGTACGCGGTCCGGTGGCCGCCCTGCCAGAACCAGGCGTGTCCCTCGACCCAGGCGACCCGGGCGTGGAACTCCGGGTCGTCGACCAGGCCGGCGGCCCGCTCCGCGAGTCGGACGGCGTCGCCGAGGTGACCCGACTGCAGGCCGCTCTCAGCGGCCAGCAGCAGCCGGCGCGCTCGCGCGTCGTCCTGCTCGCTGAGCTCGGCGGCGCGCTCCAACGCGGTCAGCGCGGCGAGCTGACCGTTGCGGTCGCGAGCCTGCTCGGCGGTGCGTTCCAGGGCACCGGCCACGTCCTCGTCCGGCCCGGTGGCCGCCGCGGCCCGGTGCCACGCCCGCCGGTCCGCGGTGTCCGGACCGGTGAGCGCGTCCGCGAGCGCCCGGTGCACGGCGAGCCGCCGCGGGTACGTCGCGGCGGCGTGCACGGCGGCGCGGACCAGCGGATGACGGAACCGTAGCCGTCCGTCCCGGACCTCGACGAGCCGAGCCTGCTCCGCCGGTGGCAGGTCGGCCGGACCCGCACCGAGCGAACCGGCGGCGCGCAGTAGTACGGCCAGCTCACCGGTGTCCTCGGCGGCGGCGACGAGCAGCAGTGTCCGGGTACCGACGGGCAACGCCGCCACCTGACCGTGGAACGCGTCCCGCAACCGGTCGGTCAGCGGCAGCATGCCGCCGGACCCGCCGGACGGCAGCACGCGGGGCAGTTCGACGAGCGCGAGCGGGTTGCCCCGCGCCTCGCCCAGTACCCGCATCCGCACGTCCGGGGCGAGCGTCGGGTCGAGCAGCCGGACCGCGTCCGCCGGGGCGAGCCCACCGAGGGCCAGTTCGGGCAGGCCCGGGGCCGCCAGGGCGCCGTCCCGGGCGGCGAAGATCAGCACCACCCCCTCCGCGCGCAGCCGGCGGGCGGCGAACAGCAGCGCCGCCGCGGAGACGGTGTCCAGCCAGTGCGCGTCGTCGACCAGGCAGAGCAGCGGGCCGTCCTCGGCCAGGTCGGCCAGGAGGGACAGTACCGCCAGGCCGACCAGCAGCCGGTCGGCCGGCTCGCCGCTGCCCAGCCCGAACGCCGCGGCGAGCGCCCGCCGCTGCGGTTCCGGCAGCCGGTCGAGGCGGTCCAGAGCGGGCCGGAGCAGTTGGCTCAGCCCCGCGAAGGGCAACTCGGCCTCGAACTCGACCGCGTCGGCCCGCAGCACGCGCAGCGGCCGGTCGGTGGGCGAGGGCAACCGGGCGGCCCAGTCCAGCAGGGCGGTCTTGCCGATACCGGGCCCACCGCGCAGCACCAACGCCGCGCTCACCCCCTCGGCGGTGCCGGCCAGCAGGGCTGCGATCCGGTCCTGCTCCTGCGCCCGGCC
Source organism: Micromonospora zhanjiangensis (assembly GCF_042650605.1). Taxonomy (NCBI): domain Bacteria; kingdom Bacillati; phylum Actinomycetota; class Actinomycetes; order Micromonosporales; family Micromonosporaceae; genus Micromonospora; species Micromonospora zhanjiangensis. The sequence continues at coordinate 25,889 of NZ_JBHSBN010000001.1, forward strand.
GTGCAACATGTCCGCACTCTATCCAGGTACCCGGTACCTAAGCGCTACCGATTCCGCGAGCCCGGATCGCCCATAGCGTCGTACCCATGGAACTGATCGAGAAGTACCTGGCCACCTGGAACACCACCGACCCCACCGCCCGCCGGGCCCTCATCGACGAGGTCTGGACGGTCGACGGCAGTTACACCGACCCGCTGGCCGCCGTCGCGGGACGGGACGCGATCGACGCCCTGATCGCGGCCGTGCAACAGCAGTTCGCCGGCCTGGAGTTCCGGCTCGCCGGCCCGGTCGACGCGCACCACGACCTGGCCCGGTTCACCTGGCACCTCGGCCCGGACGGCGCCGAGCCGATCGTCATCGGCTTCGACGTCGCGGTCATCGCCGACGGCCGGATCGCGAAGGTGCACGGCTTCCTGGACCGGGTGCCGGCGTGAGCGTCCTGGCCACCACCGCACCGGTGACGGGGGCGGCTCCGGCCGCCCCGTCCCGGGGTTTCCTGCCGGTCCTGCTCACCCCGATCTTCATGACCTCGATCGACGCGTTCATCGTCAACGTCGCCATGCCGGTCATCCAACGCGACCTGCGTACCGGTCCGGCCGGGCTGGCGTGGGTGGTGGCGAGCTTCGTCCTGGCGCTGGCCGCCGGTCTGATCATCGGCGGCCGGCTCGGCGACCGGTACGGCCGTCGCCGCGTCTTCGGCCTCGGCACCGGGCTGTTCACCCTCGCCTCGGTGCTCTGCGGACTGGCGCCCACCGTGGGCGTGCTGATCGGCGCCCGGGCCCTGCAAGGGCTGGCCGCCGCGCTGCTCATGCCGCAGGTGCTGGCCATCGTGCGGACCGGCGTCGCGCCGGCCGAACAGCCCAGGGCGTTCGCCCGGTACGGCCTGACGATGGGCCTGGGTGCCGTGTTCGGCCAGGTGATCGGCGGACTGCTGATCAAGGCGGACCTGTTCGGCCTGGACTGGCGGATGTGTTTCCTGATCAACCTGCCGGTCGGGCTGGCCGCGCTGCCGCTCCTGCGGCGGATCCCGGAATCGCGTCAGCCGGCGACCCGGCTCGACCTGATCGGCGTGGCCCTGATCAGTGCCGCCCTGGTGGCGCTGGTACTGCCGCTGATCCAGGGCCGCGAGCAGGGCTGGCCGGTCTGGACCTGGCTGAGCCTGGCCGCCTCGGTGCTGCTGTTCGCGCTCTTCGCGGTGAGCCAGCGCAGGACCGGGCAGCCGCTGGTGGACCTGGCCCTGTTCCGGGAACGGGCGTTCTCGGTGGGGCTGCTGGCCACCCAGGTGTTCTGGATGGGGCAGGCGTCCTTCTTCCTCATCCTCGCCCTCTACCTCCAGGTGGGACGGGGGCTGTCGGCCCTGGAGTCGGGCACCGTGTTCATGGCGATCGGCGCCGGCTACCTGCTCACCTCGATGTACGCCGACCGGCTCGCCGCCCGGCTCGGCCGACAGGTCGTCAGCATCGGTGCGCTGGTGATGGCGGTCGGCCTGTTCGGGATGTGGGCGGCGGCGGGGCACGGGAACGGCTGGCTGGTCCCGGGGCTCGCCGTTGACGGCATCGGGATGGGCATGGCGATCGCACCGCTGACCACGACGGTGCTGTCCCGGGTCACGCCACGGCACACCGGGGCCGCTGCGGGAGTGCTGGCCACCGTGAACCAGACCGGCAACGCGGTCGGGGTCGCCCTGATCGGGATCGTGTTCTACCAGGGCGTCGACCTGGTCGACGGGTTCCGGATCGGGCTGGTCGCGCTGATGGTGCTCGAGCTGGCGCTGGCCGGAATGGTCCAGCTGCTGCCGAGAAGGTGACGCCCCGGATCACCGGCCGCCGGCCGGCTCCGGCATTACCTCCGACGTAATGGACGAACCGGTAGTACACCGCCCAAGCTGACAACGGGTGCGGGAACCGACCCGCCGAGGGGAAGGACGGAGAACCATGGAAACGCGCACGGCGCACTTCGCCCTGCACCTGACGGTGCGGGACGGGCTGGTCACCCGGCACCACGTCTACGAGGACAGCCTGTCGGTCGCCCGCGCCTGGGAACCGACCGAAGAACCGGTCGACGGCTGAGGCGTCAGCGGCCGTCGAGGGGGCCGAAGACGGTCAGCGCGTCGATGTCGCTGTTGCGGGAGCGCAGGTACTCGTCGGCCCAACCGGCGGCGTCCGGGAAGCCCGACTCGGCGGCGACCCGGGCGCAGGCGGCGTCCACATCGAACCGGGTACGTCGTAACTGCACCCCCGGCCCGAGCAACGCCCAGTACGCCCCCGGTCCGCCGTACGGCATGCCCACGCTGCCCGGGTTGACGACCAGCCGGCGGTCGGCCAGCCGGGTGAACGGCATGTGGGTGTGCCCGCAGACGATCGTGGTCACCTCCTCCGGCAGGTCGGTGAACACCTCGGTCCATCGCGCCGTCCGGGTGTCGACGAGCACGACCTCCTCGTCGTCCCTCGGGGTGGCATGGCAGAAGAGCACCGGCCCGAGGCCCGCGATCTCCAGGGTCACCGTCAACGGGAGCGCCGCCAGCCTGGCCACCTGGTCCTCGCGCAGTTGCCCGGCCGCCCAGTTCGAGACCTCGAAGGGGGTGCCGCGGCCCGCGCGAGCCTCGACCAGTTCCCGGTCGGCGTTGCCGCGTACCCAGCAGGCCCGGTCACCGAGACCGGTGAGCAGGTCCAGGACCTCGACCGGCTGCGGGCCGGCGGCGATGTCGCCGGTGAGCACGATCTTCTCGGGGGTGGCGACGTCCGGCTCGGCCAGCACGGCCTCCAACGCGGGCAGTGCGCCATGGATGTCGGACAGGACGGCGACTCGGGTCAGCATGGCCCCACCCTGTCGGGAGACGCCGTCGCCGTCGAGGAAATCTGCCCGTGGCAGACGACCCGCGCCGCGTCGATGGTCGGGGAGGGGTCGGTGTCGCGGCCGGGGCATGCCCGGTCGCGCGGGTCAGACGCGGGCGCGGCGGGCCAGGCGCTCCGGGTCGAGGATGATGATGCTCTTACCGTCCAGCCGCAGCCAGCCGCGCGAGGCGAAGTCGGCAAGGGCCTTGTTGACGGTCTCCCGGGAGGCGCCGACCAGTTGGGCGATCTCCTCCTGGGTGAGGTCGTGGGTGACCCGCAGGACGCCGCCGTCCCGGGTGCCGAACCGGCCGGCCATCTGCAGCAGGTTCTTGGCCACCCGGCCGGGCACGTCGGTGAAGATCAGATCGGCCAGCGAGTCGTTCGTCCGGCGTAGCCTGCGGGCCAGCACCCGGAGCAACTGCTCGGCGATCTCGGGACGGTTGTTCAGCCAGGGGCGCAGCGCCTGCTTGCGCAGCCGGACCAGCCGGGTGTCGATCACCGCGGTGGCGGTGGCCGTCCGCGGGCCCGGATCGAACAGGGACAGCTCGCCCACCATGTCCGAGGGGCCCATCAGCGCGATCAGGTTCTGCCGGCCGTCGGCGGCGCGCCGGCCGACCTTGATCTTGCCGGTCAGCACGATGTACAGGCTGTCACCGGGCTCGCCCTCGTTGAAGACCACCTCGCCCTTGCGGACGTCGATCGTCTCCATCTCCTTGGCGAGCGCCTCGGCAGCTTCCGGGTCCACACCCTGGAAGATCCCGCTGCGGGCCAACACCTCGTCCATCGAGCACCTCCGCCTGCACGTGCGTCCCGCCGGCCAGGGCCGCCGGCTGGTCAACCGTCGCGCGCCGCCAGTCTAGGCGCACGTGAGCGCTATTCGGAGCGCACCCCGGGAATCTTGATTCGGCAGCGTACCCGCCGGTACGGCAAACAGCTATCATCCGCCGCCCCATCCGGCGGGCACGACCCGTGGCAGCTCACGACCTGGCCCGTAGGGTCGGGCGGTGTTCTCCGAACCCGTGCTGCGCTTTCGTGCCGAGGACGGCGACGACGTCCCGTTCCTGCTCTGGCGGACCACCCGGCCGCTACGGGCGGTGAGTACCGCCCCGCTCGGCGGGGGTCTCGGCGTACGGCACTGGGTGCTCAACGCGACCGTGCCGATGTCGTACCGGCGGGACGACCCGGACGCGCACCTGGCCGAACTCGCCGGTGACCTGGGGTTGTCCGGGCCCGGGGTCGGGCACCTCACCGGCGTCGACGTGGCCGAACTGGTGGTCCGGTCCGACGACGGGGTCCGGGTGTGGGCGACCGTCGGGCTGGGCGCCCCGGTCTGGGCCGCCGCCCCGGCCGGGCCGGTGGTGGACCCGGCCGGCCCGGCGGACCAGGTCGACCCGGTCGGTCCGGCCGGGGTGGATGCCGGTCATCCGGTCGGTACGGTCAACATCGTCGCGCTGCTGCCGGTCGGGCTGAGCGACGCCGCGCTGGTCAACGCGGTCGGCACGGTGACCGAGGCGAAGGCGCAGGCGCTGTGGGACCTGGGCCTGCCGGCCACCGGCACGGCCACCGACGCGGTCACCGTCCTCTGCCCGACCGAGGAGCCCGCCGAGCGGTACGGCGGACCGCGATCCCGCTGGGGCGCGCCGCTGGCCCGTGCCGTGCACCGGGCGGTACGCGACGGCGGCGCGGTGGTCCGGCCCGCCTGGTCCGACCGGGTCGGGCCCACGGCGCCCGGGCCCACGGCGCTCTGAGGTCCGGCGGATCCCGAGGTCGGGGGTCGCGCCGCTCCGGGCCGGACGCGGACCAGCCGGAACCGCCGCGGCGCGGGCCGGCACGAGGGCTGGTTTCGCGGTCGTCCGGTTGGTCGGTGCCGCGACGTAGGCTGTCCGGCGTGGGTGTGCGCGGAAAGTCAGCCGCCGGCGCGGCGGAAACGAGTCAGGTCGGATCGGGCCGGGTCGGATCGCAACAGGTCGAACCGGATCATACCGGTCTGGATCGGGCCGAACCGGTGACCCGCCGCGCGGCCCGGGTGGAGACGGATCTCGGGCGCACCCGACGGGCCCGCCGGATGCACCGGGTGCTGGCCGAGACCCACCCGGACGCGCACTGCGAACTCGACCACGACGGTCCGCTGCAGCTCGCGGTCGCCACGATCCTGTCCGCGCAGTGCACGGACAAGCGGGTCAACGAGGTGACGCCGAAGCTCTTCGCCCGGTACCGGTCCGCGGCCGACTACGCCGGCGCCGACCGGGCCGAGCTGGAGGAACTGATTCGCCCCACCGGCTTCTTCCGGAACAAGACGGACGCCCTGATCAAGCTGGGCCAGGCGCTGGTCGACCGGTACGACGGCGAGGTGCCCGCCCGGCTCGCCGATCTGGTGACCCTGCCGGGCATCGGTCGCAAGACCGCCAACGTCATTCTCGGCAACGCCTTCGACGTACCCGGCATCACCGTGGACACCCACTTCCAACGACTGGTACGGCGCTGGGGCTGGACGGCCGAGACCGATCCGGTCAAGATCGAGCACGCGATCGGGGCGATGTTCAAGCGACGCGACTGGACCCTGCTGTCGCACCAGATCATCTTCCACGGGCGTCGGGTCTGCCACTCCCGGACGCCCGCCTGCGGGGCGTGCACGCTGGCCAAGCTCTGCCCGTCCTACGGGACCGGCCCGACCGACGCCGCGCCGGCCGCCAAGTTGCTCAAGGGTCCCCGGGCCCGGGAGTTGGCCGGTCAGGCCGGCCTCGACCCGGAGCTGGTGCCGGCGCAGGCCGTCGCCGCGGAGGCGCCGTGAACCGACCGCTCGCCGGTCTGCTGCTGCCCCTGTTGCTGCTGGTCGGAGCGTGCGACGGGACGCCGCCGCGTCCGGCGGCGGGACCGACCTCGGCCGCGCCGTTCGCCGACTGCACAACCCTGGCCCGCCCGCCCGGCCCGTCGACGTCCGGCTCGGCCCAGCCCGGCTCATCCGGCTCGGCCGGCCCGACCCAGGCCGGCTCGGCCCAGCCTGGCCCGACCCAGCCCAGCCCAGCCCAGCCCGGCTCGGGCGCGGCCGGTGGGCCGGCGGGTGACGCCGCCGCCGGAACGGTGACCCGGCTGCCCGATCTGCGGCTGCCCTGCTTCACCGGTGGCGCGCCGGTCGGCCTCGCCGAGCTACCCGGCCCAGCGGTGATCAACCTCTGGGCCTCCTGGTGTCCCCCCTGCCGCAAGGAACTGCCCGCCTTCCAGCGGCTGGCCGTCCGGGCCGGCGACCGGCTGCACGTGCTGGGCGTGGACACCCGGGACGATCGGGCCGCCGCCGAGTCACTGGCGACCGACTTCGGCCTGACCTATCCCACCCTCTTCGACCCGGACGAGCGGCTGCGCCGGGCGTTGGCCCGCACCGCGCTGCCGGTCACGCTGTTCGTCGACGGCCAGGGCCGGGTACGGCACGTCGACAACACCGGGGCACTGACCGATGACACCCTCGCCGCGCTGGTCGAACGACACCTCGACGTACCGGTGCGGTGACGATGCGCCGCCACGTTGACAGGAAGCAGGTGACCACGTGAACCGCGAGCTGCCCGCCGGGACCGCGTCGCCGGCCGGTATCGAACCGCCGGACTGGATCCAGCCGCTGCTCGGTCGGGTCCGGTCGGCCCGGGCCGAGGACTTCACCCGGCTGGTCACGCCGACCAGCGGCGGACGGCCGAGCGCGGTCCTGGTGCTGCTCGGTGAGGACGCGGAGCACGGGCCGGACGTACTCATGCTTCAACGCGCCGCGACGCTGCGCAACCACGCCGGGCAGCCGGCGTTTCCCGGCGGTGCCGCGGACCCGGGCGACCCGGGTCCGGCCGGTACGGCGCTGCGCGAGGCCCGGGAGGAGGTCGACCTCGACCCGGACAGCGTGACCGTGCTGGCCGAACTGCCCCGGCTGTGGATCCCGGTCAGCGACTTCGTGGTCACCCCGGTCCTCGGCTGGTGGCACCGGCCGCACCCGGTGCGATCCCGCGACCCGGGAGAGGTGGCGCACGTGGCCCGGTTGCCGGTGGCCGAGCTGGTCGACCCGGGCAACCGCCTGCGGGTACGCCACCCGAGCGGCTGGATCGGTCCGGCCTTCCAGGTGCGCGGCATGCTCGTCTGGGGTTTCACCGCCGGCGTCCTGGACGCGCTGCTGACGATGGGCGGCTGGGCCCGGCCCTGGCACGCCGACCGGGTCGCCGACCTGCCCGCCGCTCCGGCACCGGCCGCCGCCGCCGACGAGGTCGACGAGCTGGCCGGACCGTTACCCTGAGAAACAGTACGGAAGCGGAAAGCTCGCAGATCCCGTCCGGCTGAGGACCTTCACAGCCGGCACCCGTAGGCTGGACGGGTGTCGGCGGTGGATGTGGTCCTGCTTCTGCTCATGCTCGTGTTCGCGATCAGCGGGTACCGGCAGGGTTTCGTCATCGGGGTGCTGTCGTTCACCGGGTTCTTCCTCGGTGCGCTGATCGGTCTCCAGATTGGTCCGCTGATCGCCCAACAGTTCATCGATCCGTCGACCCGGGTGGTCGTCTCGCTGGTCGCGATCTTCGGTCTGGCCGTGCTCGGCCAGGCGGGCGCCGGTTGGATCGGTTCCCACCTGCGGCACGCGATCACCAGCCGGATCGGTCAGCGGCTGGACGACGTCGGTGGGGCGTTCGTCTCGCTGTTCGCGGTGCTGCTGGTGGCCTGGCTGGTCGCCGTACCGCTGGGGTCGTCGTCGTTGCCCTGGCTGGCCAGCGCCGTCCGCAACAGCGCCCTGCTGCCGGTGGTCGACCGGGTGCTGCCCGCGCAGGCGCAGGCGCTCTCCGACGCGCTCCGGGACACCGTCGACACCAACGGCTTCCCGGACGTCTTCGGCGGCCTGGCGCCGACCCGGGCCCGGGAGGTGTCGCCGCCCGACCCCGCGCTGGCCGGCTCGCGGGTCGTCGCCAACGGCCAGCGGTCGGTGGTGAAGGTGCTCGGCACCGCGCCGAGCTGCTCACGCCGGATCGAGGGCTCCGGGTTCGTGTACGCCGACGACCGGGTGATGACCAACGCGCACGTCGTCGCCGGCACCCGCAGCCTGACCGTCGAGGTCGGTGGGGACCGGTACAACGGCCGGGTGGTGGTCTACGACCCGCGCCGCGACCTCGCGGTGATCTACGTGCCGGGCCTGCCCGCGCCGGTCATGCAGTTCGCCGGTCGACCCGCGGCCAGTGGCGCCGACGCGATCGTGCTCGGCTACCCGCAGGACGGCCCGTACGACGCGCAGTCCGCCCGGGTGCGTGACCTGGGTCGGATCACCGGTCCGGACATCTACGAGTCGGGCAACGTGACCCGGGACATCTACACCATCCGGGCGCTGGTCCGCAGCGGCAACTCCGGTGGGCCGCTGGTGGCGCCGAACGGTCAGGTGCTCGGCGTGATCTTCGCGGCGGCGGCGGACGACCGGAACACCGGGTTCGCGGTCTCCGCCGAGGAGGCCCGACCGGTCGCCACGGCGGGCGTCGCGAGCACCCGCGCCACCGGCACCGGCAACTGCACCTGACCTACTACCAACTACGCCGCCGGTGGGCGCCGGGTCGGCGACGGAGCGCCGCGCAGCCGGCGGCCCGCCACCAACAGGGCACCGCCGGTCAGCATCAGGATGCCCAACAGCGCCCAGCCCCAGACGTTCTCCCGGTCCATGCCGGTCGTCTGCCCGCCCGTCCGGGCCTCCCAACGCGGCTTGGTCGACGGCGCGAAACCGCCACCGAGCTGGCTGGGCCGCGGATTTTCCGGCGGGGTCGCCGTCGCCCGACCGGGCGCCGGACCGAATCCCTCGGTGCCCGGTGACAGGTTGTCGTCCAACGGGTTGCGGGCCACCCCGGGCACCGGCACCGGACCGGTGAGCGCCGCGACCGGATCCACCAGGCCGAAGCCGTAGATGTCGTCCCGACCGGGCACGCCGAGATCCCGGGCGGTGCCGACCAGCCGACTGATCACGTCACCGGCGGACATCTGCGGCCAGCGGGACCGCACCAGGGCGGCCGCCGCGGCTACCAGCGGGGCCGCGAAGCTGGTCCCCTGCACCTCCCAGAACCCGCCGGGGCGGGCGCCGGTCAAGCCGGTCGCCGGGGCGGTGAGCACCGTCTCCGCACCGGTGATCGACCCGGACCACAGGTCGTTGCTGTCGTGGTCGAGGCCGGCGACGGCCAGCACCCCCCGCTCCCGCGCCGGGTACCAGACCTTGTTGACCGGGGTGCTGCTGGTGAGGTTGCCGGTGCAGGCCACCACGACGACGTCACGGGCGAAGGCGTAGTCCAGGGCCGCCGCCAACGCCGGGCTGTCGCCGGTGCCACCGAGCGACATGTTGATCACTTGCGCGCCGTTGTCGACCGCCCAGCGCACACCCCTGGCGACGATCAGCGCGTCGTCGTACCGGTTCTCCTCGTCGAGCACCCGGACCGGGAGGATCTTCGCCTCCGGCGCCAGGCCCACCACGCCCCGGGAGTCGTCCCGGCGGCCGGCGATCAGGCCGGCCACGGTGGTGCCGTGCCCCACCGGGTCGAACTGTCCGTCGCCGGACTCGCGGACCAGGTCGGTGCCGGGCAGCACCTGACCGGCCAGGTCCGGATGCGATCCGTCCACACCGGAGTCGATGACCGCGACGGTGACGCCCTGGCCGGTGGACAGCTTCCACGCCGTACGGGCGTCCAGCTCCTGGATCTGCCACTGCTGGTCGCGTACGGCGTCGGTGCGGATCGGACGGACGACGGGCGTGCCGATCGGTGCGGCGACAGCCGGGGACGCGACCGGGCCGGCGACGGTCGCGACGAGTCCGGCCATGGCGAACGCGGCCGTCCCGGCGATTCGCCGGACGGTCCGTCGACGCAGGCGACTCAGTCCAGTCACATCGATGCCATTTCATCCCGCCGACCACGTGATGCACGGAGGTTATCGCGTTTCACCGGGGCCGGAGGTACAAATCGGGATTCCTGCTCACGCCGGTGGCAGGTAACCGAGCTGGACCAGCCGGACACCCTCCTTCCGGGTCACCAACCGTCCCCGACCGGGTGGCATGGCGCCGGGGCGGACGTTGCCGACCAGGGCACCCTCGTCGCGGTCCCCGGACATGATCAGCCCCGGTGAGGAGAGTTCCCGCAGCCGCTGGATGATCGGTTCGTAGAGCGCCCGCGCCGCGCCGCCGGACCGGCGGGTCAGCACCAGGTGCAGTCCGATGTCACGGGCCTGCGGCAGGAACTCCTCCAGCGGCCGCAGCGGGTTCGCCGGACCGGTGGCGACCAGGTCGTAGTCGTCCACCAGGACGAACAGCTCGGGTCCGGTCCACCAGGACCGGTCCCGCAGTTGCTCGGTGGTGACGTCCGGCCCGGGCAGCCGCCGACGCATGTAGCCGGCCACCGACTCGATCAGTTCGACGGTGCCGGCCGCCGCCGTGCCGTACCCGATCAGATGCTCGGACTGCACGGTGCCGAGCAGGCTGCGCCGGTAGTCGACCAGGATCAGCCGGGCCTGGTCCGGGGTGAACCGCCGGGTCACCGACGTGGCCAGCGCACGCAGGAACGACGACTTGCCGCACTCGGCGTCGCCGAAGAGCAGGAAATGCGGCTCGGTGGCGAAGTCGACGGTCACCGGTTGCAGGTCGGCCTCGGCGATGCCGATCGGCAACCGCAGGCCGGTGCTGGCGGCCAGGTCGAGCCGGGCGTACGGCAGCTCGGGCGGCAACAGCCGGACCCGGGGCGCCGGCGGTCCGGACCAGGCGTCGGCCACCGCCTTCACCAGCGCCGCGGTGTCGCCGCCCGGGCCGGACAGTTCGGGCAGCACGGTCAGCAGGTGCAGGCTGTCGGCCGTGATGCCCCGACCGGGCGACTTCTCCGGCACGTTCGCGGCGGCCCGGCGGGAGACGATCGAGTCGCTCGGATCGCCCAGCCGCAACTCCAGCCGAGCACCGAACAGGTCCCGGATGGCCGGCCGGAAGTCCATCCAGCGGGGCGCGGTCGCGACCACGTGCACGCCGTACGACAGGCCGCGGGTGGCGATGTCGGTGAGCATCGGCTCAAGGTCGTCGTACTCGCCGCGCAGCGTCGGCCACCCGTCGATGACCAGGAAGACGTCGCCGAACGGGTCGTCGGGCACCGTGCCGGCGACCCGGCGCTTCCGGTAGGCCGCCATCGAGTCCACACCCGACTCGCCGAACCGTCGCTCCCGGTCGGTGAGGAGCGTGGTGACCTCGCCGACGGTGCGCCGCACGGCCGCCGCGTCGAGCCGGCCGGCCACGCCGCCGACGTGCGGCAGGTCGCGCACCGCGGCCAGCGAACCGCCGCCGAAGTCCAGGCAGTAGAACTGCGCCTCGGCCGGGGTGTGGGTGAGCGCCAACCCGCAGATGAGCGTCCGCAGCACGGTCGACTTGCCGCTCTGCGGGCCGCCGACCACGGCCACGTGCCCGGTGGCGCCGTGCAGCGTCAGCCAGAGCGGGTCCCGGCGCTGGTCCAGCGGCTTGTCGACCAGCGCCACCGGCACCTGCAGGGCGCCGTGCAGCTGCGGGTTGGCGACGGTGAGGCCGCGGACCGGGTCGGGCCCGACCGGACCGAGCAGTTCGTCCAGGGGCGGCGCGGTGGCCAGCGGCGGCAGCCACACCTGGTGGGCCGGCGGGCCCTGGCCGACCAGCCGGGCGACCAGCACGTCGAGCAGGCTCCCGGCGTCCGGCGCGTCGGCCGGTGCCGCCGGCCGGGCCGGCACCTGCGGCTGGAGCACCGGGGTGAAGTGCGTCGAGTACGTCAACAGCCGGTGCCCGGCCGCCCCGTCCGCCCCCGGCGCGTCGCCCCCGGTACGGCGGTACGGGCCGGACACGTACGCGGCCTTGAACCGCGTCAGCGGCTCGGTGCCGAACTTGAGGTACCCGTGACCGGGACTGCGCGGCAGCTCGTACGCGTCCGGCACGCCGAGCACCGCCCGGGACTCCAGCGCCGAGAAGGTGCGCAACCCGATCCGGTACGACAGGTGGGTGTCCAGGCCGCGCAGCCGCCCCTCCTCCAACCGCTGCGAGGCCAGCAGCAGGTGCACCCCCAGCGACCGGCCGACCCGTCCGATCTGGACGAACAGGTCGATGAAGTCCGGTTTGGCGGTCAGCAGCTCGGAGAACTCGTCGCAGATCACCAGCAACGACGGCAGCGGCGCGATGGCGGATCCGGCGGACCGGGCCTTCTCGTAGTCCCGGACGCTGGCGAAGTTGCCGGCCCGGCGGAGCAGTTCCTGGCGGCGGATCAGCTCACCGTTGATGGCGTCCACCATCCGGTCCACCAGCGGCAGTTCATCCTTCAGGTTGGTGATCAGCGCCGCGGTGTGCGGCAGCCGGTCCAGCGTGGCGAACGTGGCGCCGCCCTTGAAATCGACAAGCACGAAGTTGAGCAGCTCGGAGGAGTGCGTCGCGGCCAGCCCGAGCACCAGGGTGCGCAGCAGTTCGGACTTGCCCGACCCGGTGGCGCCGATCAGCAGCCCGTGCGGGCCCATGCCGTCCTGCGCGGACTCCTTCAGATCCAGCTCGATCGCGCCACCGTCGACGCCGACCCCGATCGGCACCCGCAACCGGTCCCGGCCCGCCCGCGGCGCCCAGCCCTGGGCGACGGTGAAGTTCTCCGGGTCGCCGACGCCGAGCAGTTCGGCCAGGCCCAGCTCGGCGGCGAGCGGACTGTCCGCGCTCTTGGCCGCGGCGGCCAACCGCAGCGGCGCGAGCCGGCGGGCCACCGCCTCGGCCTCGGTGATCGCCAGCCGGTCCGGTACGCCCACCTCGGCCGGCCCGTCCATGGCGTAGGTGTGCAGCCGGTCGCCGACGATCTCCAGCACCACCGTGGAGCGGTCCAGCAGGCGCGGCGGCGGGCTGTCCAGGTCCAGGATGGTGACCGCGTCGATGCCGCCGTCACCGGCGAGGTGGGCGGCGCCGGCCAACTCCCCGTCGTCCAGCACGATCACCACGTGCGGTCCGTCGGTGGCCGGGCCCAGCGGGCTGAACCGGGAACGGCTGCCCAGGACGTCGTCCAGCAGCCGCTCCAGCTCGGCGGCGGAGCTGGCGACCAGTCGTACGCCGCCGAGGGCGTCGGTCCGGGTGGGGTGCTGCGCGTGCGGCAGCCACTTGACCCATTCCCAGGCGGCCCGCCGTTCCGGGCCGGCGCAGACCGCGATCACCAGCTCGTCCGGGGAGTGGAACACCGCCAGCTGGGTGAGCACCGCCCTGGTCAACGCCTGGGCCGCGCCGTCGGGCGGGACGCCGCCGGCCGGTGAGCCGTCGGTCCGGACCGGCCGGGTCCGGACGTACACCCGGGCGAAGCCGCGCAGCGACAGCGCCACCGGCAGTTTCGGCACCACCGAGTACGTGTCGAGGAAGCGGCGCAGCGCGCCGGCCGTCATCGGCTCCAGCTCCTCCAACGGCCGGGTGACCGGCGGCACCAGCGGGGTGGCCAGCGTCTGCGGGCCGACGGCGACCCGGACCACGCCGAAGTCCGGGTCACCGGGGCGGCGTTCCCAGACCCGGTGGCTGCCCACGGTGGACCACAACTGGCCCGGGTCCGGGTGCCGGTAGAACAGCCCGGCGTGTTGCCGGGCCGCGGTCTGCCGGACACGTCTGCGCAGGGTGGCCAGGTGCCGCAGGTACTCGCGCCGGGCGGCCATCATCTCCGACTTCTTCGGTGAGCCGTTGGCGCTGCCCCACGAGGTGGCCAGCATGGCCAGGGAGGAGACGCCGAACATCGCGCCCACCACGTACGAGTAGGCGCCGCCGCCGCGGCCGAACATCATCGCCATGGCCACCGACCCACCCAGCATCGGCAGCACCATCATGGTCTGTTGCCAGCGCGAACCGGCCGTCGCCGGGATCTCCGGCGGCGCGTCGACCGGAAGGTCGCCGGTAGGGATCTCCGGTGCCGGTCGGCGCGGCGGCCGTTTGATCACAATGGTGCTCACGCTCGCCCTCCCCAGGACTTCGGCGACGGCCCGCGCCGCGGCGTGGCACCGCCTACCCGGGGGAACGTCGACGACCGGGCACCGGAACGGTGGGTGACCCGGACCGGACTCATCGTAGGTAAAGTGCGGTCGTCCACGCAGCACCGCACCCACCCCTGTGGATGGAGACGATCGATGAGCATCGGGCTCGCGAAGGTCACGATCAGCGCGCCGGAACGGCGGGTCGACGTGGCCCTGCCGGAGCACCTGCCGCTGGCCGAGCTGCTCCCCGAGGTGCTCCGGCACGCCGGGGTCGGACTGGCCGACGACGGCGAACGCCACGGCGGTTGGGTGCTGCGCCGCACCGACGGCGCGCCGTTGCAGGCGAGCCAGGCGCTGCTGCCGCAGGGCGTACGGGACGGCGAGGTGTTGCACCTGGTGCCGGCCCGCGCCCAGTGGCCCGAGCTGGAGTACGACGACGTGGTGGAGGCGATCGCCGAGAGTTCCCGGCGCCGGGGCAGCGCCTGGACCGGCGCGGCCACCCGGTCGGCCTGCCTGGTGGGCGGCGGGGTGCTGGTCGGCGCCGCGCTGCTGGCAGTGGTGCGCGGCGGCCCGGCGTGGAGCGCCGGGGGCTACGTCGCGGTCGGCATCGCGGTGCTGCTCCTCGCCGCGGCCACGGTCGCCTCCCGGGCGTACGGGGAGGCGGCCGTCGGCGCCACCCTGGGCGCGCTGGCGATGCCGGCGGCGTTCCTCGGTGGCGCGCTGCTGGTGTCGTCCGGCGACCCGGTCGGCGCGCTGTCCGCGCTGCCCTGGCTCGGCGCGGCGGAACTGCTCACCGGCACCGCGGCCGTGCTGCTGGTGGCGGTGCTGGGGATGGTCGGGACCGGGGTCGGACTGCGGATCTTCGCGGCCGGCACGCTGGTGGGGTTGCTCGGCGGGCTGACCGCGTCGGCCGGGTTCCTGCTCAGCGCGGCCGGCGCCGCCGCGGTCCTGCTGTCCGTCCTGGTCTGCGGGATCGGCCTGCTGCCGCTGCTGGCGATCCGGTTCGGCCGGCTGCCGATGCCGCCGATCACGCTGCCCACCGGCGCCGACGCGGACGACCTCGCGGCCCGTTCGGGCGGCACCGGTGCTGGACCGCGGGAGCGCCCGGACCGCGGCCGGGTGGCGGAAGCGGTGGTCCGGACCGAGGAGCTGCTGTCCGGCCTGCTGGTCGGGCACGCGGTGCTGGCCGGCGCCGCGGCGACCGTACTGGTGGTGGCGGGCGGGGGTGCCGGTCTGCTGCTGACCGCGGTGTCCGGCGCGGCTCTGCTGCTGCGGTCCCGGCTGTTCGTGACGCTGCGCCAGCGGGTGCCGCTGGTGGCGGCCGGCCTGGCCGGCGTCCTGGTGCTCGCCGTGGTGCTGGCCGGCCGGGCCGGCCCGGCCGGGCTGCTCGGTCTGGCCGTCGTCGGGTCGGTGGCCGGGTTGCTGGTGGCACTGGCCGGTGCGACCTGGTCCCGCCGGGCGCCGACGCCCTACCTCGGCCGGGCCGCCGACGTGCTGGACGCCCTGCTGGTGGTCTCGGTCGTGCCGGTGGCCTGCGTGGTGCTCGACCTCTACGCCCGGGCCCGGGACATGGTCGGTTGACCGTCCGCTGAGACGGTCAGGGACCGGCGGTCGCCGGTCCCTCGACGCCAGCTCTGGACGCGGCTCAGTGCGCCTCGCCGCGCTCCTCGGCCTCCCGCTGCCGCCGGTACGAGGCGTGGATCTCGGTCTCCGCCTCGACCCGGCCCACCCAGGTGGCGCCCTCGACCGACTTGCCCGGTTCCAGGTCCTTGTAGACCTCGAAGAAGTGCTGGATCTCCAGCCGGTCGAACTCGCCCAGGTGGTGGATGTCCCGCAGGTGCTCCTGGCGCGGGTCCTCGAAGGGGACGCAGAGCACCTTGTCGTCGCCGCCCTTCTCGTCCGTCATCCGGAACATGCCGATGGTCCGGCAGCGGATCAGGCAGCCCGGGAAGGTCGGCTCGGGCACCAGCACCAGGGCGTCCAGCGGGTCCCCGTCCGCACCGAGGGTGCCCTCGATGAAGCCGTAGTCCGCCGGGTACTGGGTCGAGGTGAAGAGCGTGCGGTCCAGGCGGATCCGACCGGTCTTGTGGTCCACCTCGTACTTGTTGCGGTGACCCTTGGGGATCTCAACCGTAACGTCGAAATCCATCTCACGCTCCCTCGTTTGCCCACGCTGGCTCACGGAACCGCGACGCCGGGGTGCGGGGTCTGGCCCCGCGGGTTGCTCCGCGCGTCGCATAGTGGTCGGACAACGACAGTGTCGCGTAGGCCGGTTCCCGGCCCGGGAGGAGGGGGCCGGTGGGGAGGGAAGATTCACACTACCGCCCGGACCGGCGACCCGACCGGGCCGCCGGGCGACCACCGGCGGACCATCCGCGCCCATCTTCCGACCCGCCGGGTCCGGCCTCCGGTCGGGCCCGGGTGCCCGACCCCGAATCCGGCCGAAGCGGACACCGGGCACGGCGTGGGCTGCGGTTCCGGCTGCTCGTCGCGTCGGTCGCCGTGCTCGTCGCGGTCGGCCTCGCGGTCGGTGTGCTGGTGGTCCGTCCCGGCCCGGTCGCGGACTGGCTGGGTGATCCGGCCGGGTCGCCGCCGCCCCCGCCGCCGGTGCTGGCCGCGCTCGGCACCGGCGGCCCCGAACCGAGCCCGGACGGGGTACGGGCCACCGTCGGCCCGCTGGTCACCGGCGCCGGGCTGGGTGACCTGCACGTCTCGGTGCTCGACGTGGTCACCGGCCGGACGCTGTTCGACCAGGGCGGTACGACCCCGACGGTGCCGGCCTCGACGACCAAGCTGGCGACCGCGGTGGCCGTCCTGGCCGCCCGGGGCCCCGGGTACCGGATCCCCACCCGGGTGGTCGCGGGCTCCGCGCCGGGCGAGGTGGTGCTGGTGGGCGGGGGCGACCCGACCGTCGCGGTGGCCGGTACCGGCAGCTATCCCGGTGCCGCCCGGCTGGACGTGCTGGCCGAACAGGTCCGGCGGGCACTGGGCGGCACCGCACCGACCAGGGTCGTCTACGACGGGTCGCTGTACGCCGGCCCGGTCACCGGGCCCGGCTGGGACCCGGACATCCCGACGGGCGGCTTCGGCGCGCCGATCACCGCGCTGATGACCGACGGTGCCCGCGTCGACCCGAAACAGGCCACCGGCTACGCGCCCCGGTACGCCGCCCCCGACCTGACGGCCGCCGGGCAGTTCGCCGGGCGACTCGGCCTGCCCGCCGGCGCCGTGACCAGGGGGGTGGCGCCGGCCGGGTCCGGCGCGGCCCCGGCCACCGGCGGCGCCGCCGTGAGCCCCGGCACCGAACTGGGCCGGATCGAGTCACCGCCGATGATCCGGATGGTCGACCTCATGCTCGGCGCCAGCGACAACATCGTCGCCGAGGCGTTGGCCCGGCAGGTGGCGCTGGCCCGGCAACAGCCCGCCTCGTTCGTCGGCGCTGCCACGGCGGTGACGGCCGAACTGGCCGACCTCGGCCTGACCGCCGACGGGCTGCGGCTGGTCGACGGCAGCGGCCTGTCCCGGGACAACCGGATCCCGCCGGTGGTGCTCACCCGGGCGCTCGCCCTGGCCGGCAGCGGCCGGCGTCCGGAGCTGGCCAGCGTCTTCGGCGGGCTGCCCGTGGCCGGCTGGTCCGGCACGCTCCGCGAGCGGTACGTGGCCGGGTCGGGCAGCGCGGCCGGCGCCGGGGTGATCCGGGCCAAGACCGGGACGTTGAACGGGGTGCACGCGATCTCCGGCGTACTGACCACCGTCGACGGCCGGCTGCTCGCCTTCGCGATCATGGGCGACCGGGTGCCGGTCGGCCCCGAGCAGGCCCAGCCGAAGCTGGACCGGATCGCCACGGCGATGGCCGGCTGCGGCTGCCGCTGACGGCCCCGGCAGCTCGCGTCCGGGTGACGGGTGCCGCACGCGGGTACGGTGGGTCCATGGCGCAGTTCGTGGACTGGGATCTGGCCGCCGCCACCGCCGGGGCGCTGGGGAAGTCGGGCCCGAAGGTCACCCTGGACGAGGCGACCGGGGTGGTGACCGACCTGCGGCGGCTCACCGAGGAGGCCGCCGGGCACGTGGTGGCGTACACCGGGCTGCGGTCCCAGATCGACCACCCGGCGGTACGGGTGGTCGACCGGGCGGACTGGGCCGCGACCAACATCGCCGGGCTCCGGCAGGTCATCACGCCGCTGATCGGCCGGCTCTCCGGCGACCGGCAGCCGGGTGCGTTCGGCGACGCGATCGGGTCCCGGCTGACCGGGGTGCAGGCCGGCACGGTGCTGGCCTACCTGTCCGGCCGGGTGCTCGGCCAGTACGAGGTCTTCTCCGCCGACCCGGGCCAACTGCTGCTGGTGGCGCCGAACATCGTCGAGGTCGAACGCAAGCTCGACGTCGACCCCCGGGACTTCCGGCTCTGGGTCTGCCTGCACGAGGTGACCCACCGCACCCAGTTCTCCGCGGTGCCGTGGATGCGGGGTCACTTCCTCGGCGAGGTGCAGGCGTTCGTGGACGCCTCCCAGGCCGGCGGCGAGCAGATCCTGGACCGGCTCCGGCGCGGGGTGTCCGCGCTCTCCGACTCGATCCGCGACCCGCAGAGCCGGGCCAGCGTGCTGGACATCGTGCAGACCCCGGGCCAGCGGGCCGTGCTGGACCGGCTGACCGCGATGATGACCTTGCTGGAGGGGCACGCCGAGTTCGTGATGGACGGGGTCGGACCGGAGGTGATCCCCTCCGTCGACCAGATCCGGGCCCGGTTCAACCAGCGCCGCCAGGCGGGCAACCCGGTGGAGAAGGCGGTCCGGAAGCTGCTCGGCATCGACGTGAAGATGCGCCAGTACGCCGAGGGCCGCAAGTTCGTGCACGGGGTGGTCGAACGGGTCGGCATGGCCGGCTTCAACAAGGTCTTCAGCTCGCCGCTCACGCTGCCCCGGTTGACCGAGCTGTCCGACCCGGACGCCTGGGTGACCCGGGTGCACGGCCCGGTCGGGCCGGTGTCCTCGGCCGGCTGAGGCGGACCGCCGTGGCCGCGCTCCCGCCCCCGGTGGCCGCCATCCGGCTGGCCGTCCGACGGGCGCTGACCCGGACGCCGGAGCACGCCACGGTGCTGGTCGCCTGTTCCGGCGGGGCCGACTCGCTGGCGCTCGCCGCCGCCACCGCGTTCGTGGCCCCGCGGCTGGGCCGCCGGGCCGGGCTGGTCACCGTCGACCACGGCCTGCAGGACGGATCCGCCGGGCGTGCCGCGGCGGTCGCCGACTGGGCGGCGACGGCCGGTCTCGACCCGGTCGAGGTGACCCCGGTCCTGGTGGCCGGGCGCCCCGGCGGTCCGGAGGCGGCCGCCCGGGAGGCCCGCTACCAGGCGCTGGTGGAGGCGGCCCACCGGCACGCGGCCGGCACCGTGCTGCTCGGCCACACCCGGGACGACCAGGCCGAGACGGTGCTGCTCGCGCTCGCCCGGGGAGCCGGACCGCGCGGGCTCGCCGGCATGCCCGAGGAGCGGGAACTGGCCGGCGTGACGCTGGCCCGCCCGCTGCTCGACGTCGGGCGGGACCAGACCCGCAAGGCGTGCGCCGCGCTGGGCCTGACCCCGTGGGAGGATCCGCACAACGTCGACCCGTCGTACGCGCGGGCCCGGGTGCGGTCCGACGTGCTGCCGGTGCTGACCGGTGCCCTCGGCCCGGGGGTGCTGGACAACCTGGCGCGTACCGCGAAGTTGATCGCGGCGGACACCGCTGCGCTCGACGCGCTCGGCCGCTCGGCGTTGGCCGACGCCCGGACCGCGGACGGCGGGCTGGCCGTACCGGTGTTGCGGGACCTGCCCGCCGCGGTGCGGACCCGGGTGCTGCATGGCTGGGCCCGGGAGGTCGGTGCCACCCCGGCGGCGCTGTCGCACCGGCATGTCGCGGCCCTGGACGCCCTGGTCACCGCCTGGCACGGGCAGGGCGCGGCGGACCTGCCCGGTCCGGTCCGGGTGACCCGGCGCGGCGACACCCTGACGGCCGCCCGGCGGCCGCCCGGCCGCGTCCACGCCTGACGCCGACCGGATTCGGCACCCTCCCGGAACTGGCGCCGGGAGCGTCCACGGCCGACGCCGGTCGCGTCCGGGACCGCGGGGTGGCCGGCCCGCGTCCGACGCCGGTCGCGTCCGGGACCGCGGGCGAAGCCGGGTGGCCGCCGGTCCGGGCCGCGCCGGGAAGCGGTAGACATGCGGCATGCCGCATCCCCGCCAACCGTTGTACGCGCCGAACGGCGCGGTCGCCACCAGCCAGCCACTCGCCGCGTCCGCCGGTCTCGCCGTGCTGCGCCGGGGTGGGAACGCGGTCGACGCCGCCCTGGCCACGGCGATCGCGCTGACCGTCCTCCAACCCGGCTCCAACGACATCGGCGGTGACCTGTTCGCCATCGTCTGGGACGGTGACCGGCCGCACGGGCTGAACGCGTCCGGCCGGTCACCGGCGGCGCTGACCCGGCAGGTGGTGCTCGACGCGACCGACGGGCGCGGCGCGGAACCGGTCGGCGCGCTCGGCGGCGCGCAGCTCGACGGACCGGCGATGCCGGCCCGGGGCTGGCTGCCGGTGACCGTGCCGGGCGCCCCGGCCGGGTGGCGCGACCTGCACGACCGGTTCGGGACGCTGCCGTTCGACGAGCTGTTCACCGACGCGGTCGGGTACGCCGAACACGGTTACCCGGTCTCCGCCCGGGTCGCCGCGGCCTGGGCCGGCGCGGTACGCGAGCACGCCGGCCTGGCCGGACCCGAGTACGCCGAGTGGGGCCGGGTATTCACCCTCGACGGGCGGGCGCCCCGGGCCGGCGAGCGGTGGCGCAACCCGGACGCGGCGGCCACCCTGCGCCGGATCGCGGCCAGTGGCGCGGACGACTTCTACCGCGGCCGGACCGCCGAGACGATGGTCCGGTACGCGGCCCGTACCGGTGGGCTGCTGACCGCCGACGACCTGGCGGGGCACGCCTCGACCTGGGTCGAGCCGGTGTCGGTCGGCTACCGGGGCAGCGAGGTCTGGGAGTTGCCGCCGAACGGGCAGGGCCTCGCCGCGCTGCTCGCGCTCGGCATCCTGGACGGGGTGGACCCGGCCGGTCTGTCGCCGGCCGACCGGTTGCACTGGCAGATCGAGGCCGTCAAGCTCGGCTTCGCCGACGCGCACGCCCATATCGCGGATCCGGACCGGGTCTCGGTGCCCACGGCCGAGCTGCTGTCGCCCGGTTACCTGGTCCGGCGTCGGGCCCTGGTCGGTCCGCGGGCGGCCGTACCGGTGGCCGGCCGGCCGGTTCGCGGCGGCACGGTCTACCTGTGCACGGCGGACCGGGCGGGGATGATGGTCAGCCTGATCCAGTCGAACTACCTGGGCTTCGGCTCGTTCGTGGTACCGCCCGGACTGGGGTTCGGCCTGCAGAACCGGGGCACCGGGTTCAGCCTGGTGGCGGACCATCCGAACGTGGTCGGGCCCGGTAAGCGGCCGTTCCACACCATCATCCCCGGCTTCCTCAGCCGGGGTGGCGAACCGGTCGGGCCGTTCGGCGTGATGGGTGGGCACATGCAACCGCAGGGCCACCTGCAGGTCGTCTCGGCCACCGTCGACGGCGGGCTGGACCCGCAGGCGGCACTGGAACAACCGCGCTGGTACTGGCACGCGGGCCGGCGGGTGGAGGTCGAGCCCGGGCTGGCCGCCGGCCCGGCCGGCCGGGACCTGCTCGCCGAGCTGGGCCGCCGGGGCCACGAACTCACCGTCGTGACCCACCCGGCGGCCTTCGGGTACGGGCAGGCGATCTGGCGGCTGCCCGACGGCGGCTACGTGGCCGGCTCGGAGTCCCGTGCCGACGGTTCGGCGGTGGGTTACTGAGAGCCGGGGCCGGGGCGGTGGTGGCCCGCCGCGCGCCCACCGGCCGGCCGCGGCGTCGCGTCCCGCGGTCGGCCGCCCGCCGGCTGGCCGTCAGCCGACCGGCGCGACCTCGCGGTGCCGGAAGGTCGAGCGGTAGGCGTGCGGGGTGGCGCCGACCCGGCGGGTGAAGTGGTGCCGCAGGGTGGCGGCGTCGCCGAACCCGCTGCGCACCGCCACCGCCTCGACTCCGAGGTCGGTCTCCTCGAGGAGTTGGCGGGCCAGCAGAACCCGCTGGCCGGTGAGCCAGTCGTGCGGGGTGGTGCCGGTCTCCGCCCGGAACCGGCGGGCGAAGGTACGCGGCGCCATGTGCGCCCGGGCGGCCAGCTCGTCCACGGTGACGGTCCGGTCGAGGTGGCCGAGCAGCCAGCCGAGCAGCGGTTCGAGGGTGGGTGCTTCCGGGGTACGCGGGATGGGCGCCTCGACGTACTGGGCCTGCCCGCCGTCGCGGTGCGGCGGCACCACCATCCGGCGGGCGAGCTTGGTGGCGACGGCGGAGCCGTGTTCCCGGCGTACCAGGTGCAGGCAGGCGTCGATGGCGGCGGCCGTACCGGCGCCGGTGATCAGTCGGCCGTCCTGGACGTAGAGGGAGTTGCTGCGCACCCGGGCCAGCGGGAACCGGGCGGCCAACTCGTCGGCCCACTTCCAGTGGGTGGTGCACTCCCGTCCGTCGAGCAACCCGGCCTCGCCTAGGACGAAGGCGCCCGAGCAGACGCTGAGCAGGTACGCGCCCCGGTCGTACGCCCCGCGCATGGCGGTGAGCGCCGGGGCCGGTATCCCGATGTCGACGGCCCGCGCGGGTACGGCGACCAGGTCGGCGTCCGCCAACGGGCCGAGGTCGGCCTGCGGGATCAGCTCGAAGCCGGACTGGGTGCGCACCGGCAGGCCGTCCGGCGTGCAGAGGTGGAACCGGTAGCCGGGGAAGCCGTCGGCGGTCCGGTCGGTGCCGAAGACCTCGCAGAGCACGCCGAGTTCGAAGGCGGCCACGCCGTCCAGCGCGAGCACCGCGACGTTGCGCAACATGCGGCAAGGGTAGCCGAAACTGGCAGTAATTCGATGCTCTATGGCATATCTGCCACTGCCCGGACCGGCCGGCCGCGCGCAGACTGAATGGGACGTCCGGTGCGCACCGGCGGCGAACCACCACCGATCCGAGAGAGGTATCCGCCGCCATGGAGTTTTTCCTGCTGTTCCTCTTCCTGTTGTCGCTCGGCGTCGCCTCCGCCGCGGGTTTCACGGTCGACAGTCGGGACTCCGCCGACTGGAAGCCGACCGACGGGGGCTGGCGCCGCCCCGCGTCCCCTACCAGCTGACCGACCGCGGGACGGGCCGAACCTGGCGCCGGGGTGACCATCAGCCAAAGGTGCCGCCCCGGCGACGGGCCCCAACCCGGATACGGCAGGCTATGACCATGGCTGACGGCTCCTGGTACGACGCCGATATCGACCACGTGATCATCTCCGAGGCACAGATCCGCGACAAGACCGCGGAGCTGGCCAAACAGGTGGCCGCCGACCACGCGTCGGTGCGGGACGGGCTGCTGCTGGTGTGCGTGCTCAAGGGCGCGGTGATGTTCATGGCCGACTTCGCCCGCGCGCTGGGCCGGTACGGGCCGCCGGCGGAGCTGGAGTTCATGGCCGTCTCCTCGTACGGGCAGGGCACCACCTCGTCGGGGGTGGTCCGGATCCTGAAGGACCTGGACCGGGACATCGCCGGCCGGCACGTCATCGTGGTCGAGGACATCGTCGACTCCGGACTGACGTTGTCCTGGCTGCTGCGCTACCTGGAGTCCCGGTCGGCGGCCAGCGTCGAGGTGGTGGCCCTGTTCCGCAAGCCGGAGGCGGTGAAGGTCGAGGTGCCGGTGAAGTACGTCGGCTTCGACATCCCGACCGAGTTCGTCGTCGGCTACGGCCTGGACTTCGGCGAGCGCTACCGGGAGATGCCGTACGTCGGGGTGCTCAAGCCGGAGGTCTACGCCCGGGCCTGACCCGGCGGAGCCGCTCGGTCACCGCCGTGGTGGCGCTCGGTCACGGTTTCGGGCAATATCGATCCGTCGTACAGCGCGCTTTCAGGAAACCCGGTTACGGTGTTGTCTGGTGGCCGCGGATGCTCCCGGCGCCGGATCCAGCGGCCCGTCACGACCGGACGGGGTGACGGGTCGGGCGTCGATCCGGGGTCACGCCGGCTCGGCGGGTGCGGTGGGTGCGGCTACGGAGGACTCGCAGGCTCACTCCGGGCGCTCAAGGTGTACCGTCGAATGGCCGCGGCGCGCACCTAACGCCCGGTGTCGAGGCCGGCCCGCACGGCGGTCCCGACCGCCGCTCGCGGCGAAGCCAACCAGACCGTCAGGACGTCGATCAGGAGGGTCCGGGCGCTGCGGCGCTCGACAACAGCATGGAACGTACGCGTTTCTTCCGCCGCCCGGTGGTCTGGATCATCCTGGTGATCATCGGTGCGATCGCGCTCACCCAATTGTTCACCGGTGGTCCGAGCTACCAGAAGGTCGACACCTCGGTCGCCCTGGACCAACTGCATACTGCCAAGATCAATAAGGTCGTCATCCAGGACAAGGAACAGACGATCAAGATTGACTTGGCCGAGAAGGCCAAGTTCGGCGACACCACCACGGACAAGATCCAGGCCCAGTACCCGTACGAGGTGGGCCGGGACGTCTGGAACCAGGTGCTGGACGCCAAGGCCGCCAACCGGGTCACCGGACCGGCGACGGCCGAGGTGACCGGCGACAACGTCCTGTTGTCCCTGCTGGTCAACCTGCTGCCGATCGCCATCCTGGTGATCCTGCTGCTGTTCTTCATGTCGCAGATGCAGGGCGGCGGCTCCCGGGTGCTCAACTTCGGCAAGTCCAAGGCGAAGATGATCACCAAGGACACGCCGAAGACCACGTTCTCCGACGTGGCCGGGGCCGAAGAGGCCGTCGAGGAACTGCACGAGATCAAGGACTTCCTGCAGAACCCGGCGAAGTACCAGGCGCTCGGTGCCAAGATCCCCAAGGGTGTGCTGCTCTTCGGCCCGCCCGGTACCGGCAAGACCCTGCTGGCCCGCGCCGTCGCGGGCGAGGCCGGCGTGCCGTTCTACTCGATCTCCGGCTCCGACTTCGTCGAGATGTTCGTCGGTGTCGGTGCCAGCCGGGTCCGGGACCTGTTCGAACAGGCCAAGGCGAACGCGCCGGCGATCGTCTTCGTCGACGAGATCGACGCGGTCGGTCGACACCGGGGCGCCGGCATGGGCGGCGGCCACGACGAGCGGGAGCAGACGCTGAACCAGCTCCTGGTCGAGATGGACGGCTTCGACACCAAGGGCGGCGTGATCCTCATCGCGGCCACCAACCGGCCGGACATCCTGGACCCGGCGCTGCTGCGGCCGGGCCGGTTCGACCGGCAGATCGCCGTGGACACCCCGGACATGGAGGGCCGCAAGGCGATCCTGCGGGTGCACGCCAAGGGCAAGCCGTTCGCGCCCGACGTGGACCTCGACGCGGTGGCCCGGCGTACCCCCGGGTTCACCGGTGCCGACCTGGCCAACGTGATCAACGAGTCGGCGCTGCTGACCGCCCGGGGTGACAAGCGGGCGATCTACAACGACGCCCTCGAGGAGTCGATCGACCGGGTCATCGCCGGTCCGCAGCGGCGGACCCGGGTGATGAGCGACCACGAGAAGAAGATCACCGCGTACCACGAGGGTGGGCACGCGCTGGTCGCCTGGGCGCTGCCGCACTCCGCGCCGGTGCACAAGGTGACGATCCTGTCCCGGGGTCGGTCGTTGGGGCACACCCTGGTGTTGCCGACCGAGGACAAGTACACCCAGACCCGCGCCGAGATGGTCGACACCCTGGCGTACGCGCTGGGCGGCCGGGCGGCCGAGGAACTCGTCTTCCACGAGCCCACCACCGGTGCCGGCAACGACATCGAGAAGGCCACCAGCCTGGCCCGCGCCATGATCACCCAGTACGGCATGAGTTCCAAGCTCGGCGCCATCAAGTACGGCACCAGCGGTGACGAGCCGTTCCTGGGCCGCAACATGGGCCACGAGCGGGACTACTCGGACGCCGTCGCCGCCGAGATCGACGCCGAGATGCGGGCGCTGATCGAGCTGGCGCACGACGAGGCCTGGGAGATCCTGGTCGAGTACCGGGACGTGCTCGACAACATCGTCCTGGAACTGATGGAGAAGGAGACCATCTCCACCGCCGACATGGCCCGGATCTGCGCCCGGGTGGTCAAGCGGCCGCCGATGGCCCCGTACAACGGGTTCGGCAAGCGGCAGCCGTCCACCGAGCCGCCGGTGCTGACGCCGACGGAGCGGGACAAGCTGAAGGCGCAGGCCCAGGCCGACGGCGAGCAGGCCGTCGTCTACGGCGGCAGCACCTCGCCCAACTCGGACGGTCCACACTGAGCGGAACGGTCGATCCGATTCCCGATCACGAGCTCCCGTCGCTGTCCGGTTCGTGCACCGAGCCGGACAGCGACGACTCGTTGGACTACCTCGCCGCGCGGCTGGTCAACGGGAGACTGACCGGACGTCCGGTCGAGCAGGCCGTCGACCTGGCCCGGATCGAGAAGGCGGTACGCGAGATCCTGATCGCGGTCGGCGAGGACCCCGATCGGGACGGCCTGGTACAGACCCCGGCCCGGGTCGCCCGGGCCTACGCGGAGATCTTCGCCGGTCTCCGGGTCGACCCGGCGCAGGTGCTCACCACCACGTTCGAGGCCAACCACGAGGAGCTGGTGCTGGTCCGGGACATCGACGTGACCAGTCTCTGCGAGCACCACCTGCTGCCGTTCCGGGGCAGCGCGCACATCGGCTACCTTCCCGGCCCCGAGGGCCGGATCACCGGGCTGTCCAAGCTCGCCCGGCTGGTCGAGGTCTTCGCCCGGCGACCGCAGGTGCAGGAGCGGCTCACCTCGCAGATCGCCGACCTGCTGATGGCGAAGCTCGAACCGCGTGGCGTGATCGTCATCCTGGACTGCGAGCACATGTGCATGGCGATGCGGGGCATCCAGAAGTCCGGGGCCAGCACGATCACCTCGGCCGTACGCGGCGTACTCCAGCGGGACGCCAAGACGCGGGCCGAGGCGATGAGCCTGATCCTGCGTTCCTGAGCCCGCACGGCTACCGCAGGAGCATCAACACGCCGACGCCGGCGCAGGCCAACAGCACGATCGCCACCACCGCCAGCACGGCGTAGATCACCAGTGTCCCGGTGCGGCCGGAACCGCCGAACGGCAGCGGGCGGGACAGTCCGTCCATCGCCGTGTCGGCGGCGTCCGCCGTGATCCGCGCCCGCCGCAGGGCGGCCAGCACGACCTCCGGGCCACCCGCCGTCGCCCGGGCCGCCACCACCCGTTCCGGTGGCGACGGCAACAGGTCCACCTCGGGTACGCCGAGCTCCCGCAACCGGGACTGCTGCGGCGCCAGTCTGGCGCGTACCCGGGTCAGCTCCTCGTGGGCGGCCTGGACCGCCTCGGCCCGCACGCCCGCGGCGGCGGTCGCGCCCTGCCGCACGGCGTCCAGCCGGCGTGCCGCCGCCAGGTACGCGTCCCACGGCTCGGTCATCGGAGGGCTCCGACGACGGGCCGGGCGAACGGCACGAACGTCGTCAGCCGATTGGCCACCGGGTCGAGCAGCACCGCGCGATCCGGCCGCGCAGGCCAGCCGACGGGCTGCTCCAGCAGGCCGGAGAGGTCGCCGACCGGCGCCCGCAGCAGGACGATCCCGCCGACCTCGGCCCGCCCCGCACCGCCGCCGACGGCGTCGGCGAACCGGTGCGGCTTACGCCACCAGGACAGCAGGTGAGCGCCCTTCGCCGGACCGGCCCGCAGGAAGGTCCGCAGTTGCTCGGCGGGCAACTCCCCGCCGAGCGCGTCCATGCCGAACGCCACCAGGTAGCCCGGTCGGTCCGGGTCCAGGGCCTTCACCAGGCCCGGCCCGTCCACCCGGTCCACCTCGTGCCGGCCGGTCAGCTCGGCGACCAGGCGCCCGGCCGCCTCGTCCGCCTCGGCCACCAGGGAGGCGACGACGAACCGCGCCCGGTCCCGGGAGTGGAACGCGGCGGCTCCCCGGGCCGCGCACCCGATCAGATGGACGCCGAGCGGTCCGGACCCGAGGACGGCCAGGTGCGCCCCCGGGGACCGGCCGAGCGGCACCCCGGCGGTCGACGGCCGTACGCCCACCACCCGGCCGACCGCGGCGACCGGTTCGGCGGCGTGGCCGGCCAGCGCGGCCAGGTAGCCGGGGTCCTCGGTCAGGCGGGGCGAGGTGAACCCGGCGTAGACCGGTGGCGGTGTGGCGTCCGCGTCCCGTGCCTCCCACAGCCGGCCACGCAGCGCCGCCAGTCGGGACGGGTCCGCGTGCGGGTCGGGAAACCGGACCACCCGCTCGTGTCCCCGGGTGGCGCCGCGCGGACCGCCGAGTCCGCCGGCGGTGTTGACCACCGCGGTGCCGAGCGGCAGCCCCGCCGCCGCGTCGTTGGTCGGCTCCAGGACATCGCCCCCGCCGGGCAGGGCGATCCGCACCGGGAACTGTCCGAACAGGGCGTCCCGCTGGGCGTACGAGGGCTCGGCGTCGGGCGCCGGCCGACCGGCCAACAGCAGGTGCACGCCGTACGACCGGCCGCGGCGCGCCACCGAGTCGAGCAGCGCGGTCGTCTCGGCGACGGCCCGGGCGTCGCCGGTCAGCAACTCCTGGAACTCCTCGATCACACACAGGATCCGGGGTGTCGGCGCCTGCCCCTCGGCGGCGGTCGCCCGACGAATCAGTTCCGCGTCGAGGTCACGCAGCACCGCGTGCACGTACTCGCGGTCGCACTCCATGCCGACCGCGCGCAGGTGCGGCAGCCACGAACCGGCCTGCTCGGTCGGCACGAACTCCGGGAACGCCGCGCCCTCCCGCAGGTCGAGCAAATGGACGGCGAGATCGGCGGGACGGTGCCGGAAGCACAACCCGTAGAGCACGTTGATCAGGAAAGCGCTCCGACCGGCCCCGGGCCGGCCACTGACCAGCCAGTGCGGCGTCAACTCGTTGAACCGCAGGGTCACCGCCCGGTCCCCGTCGTGGCCGACCGTGGTGGTCAGCTGCTCGGTGCCGTCGCCGGCCCAGAGGCCCTCCGCCTCGTCCGGCAGCAGATCGTCCAGGGACGGCCGGGAGTCCACCTCGAACCGGGCGCTCAGCTCACCGCACACCCGCTCCACCAGCGCCGCGGGCGGGTCCGCGTCGACGAAGACCGGCGAGTTGAGTCCGGTCGACGGCAGGTGCGACGCGGGGTTGCCGAACGACGTCCCGGGCGGGTCACCCACCAGCGCGTACGGATTGCGCAGGGTGACCATCGTCGCCCGCGGCAGGGGCGCCTGGGTGGTCTCGGCGGTCAGCGGCGGGGGCGGCCAACCGGCGACGACCAGGTGCAGCCCGGCCTCCGGGCCGTCCTGCGCCAGTGCCGCGATGCGGGCCAGGTCGACCCCCTCGGTCAGCTCCGGCATCGAGGCGATCACCACGAGCAGGGTACGGTCACGCCGCCGGTGCCGGGCGGCGGCGGGCCGGGCCGGCCTGATCCACTGTTCGGCCTCGGCGATCACCGCACGCAGTCCGGTCCGGTCGGTCGCCGGTGGCGGCAGCAACCCGGCACCGGTGAGGGTGGCGAACGGGGCGAAGACCGTGCCGGTGCCGGCCGCGTCGACCGCGCGGACCAGGAGCGAACCGGCCGGAGCGGCGGCGAGCAGCCGGAGCAGCAGCGACCGGAGCAGCCCCGTGACCCGCGGATCGCGGGCGTCCGCGTCGACCGTGAGATGACCGCTGCCGAGCAGCGGCACCACCGCCGGGAAGCACGCGCCGTCGAGCGGCTGCGCCGTTCCGATCCGGACGAACGCCGGCAGGCCCGTACCGCCCAGCGGCAGGTCCGCGGCCGTGCCGTCGAGGACGGTGCCGAGCCATCCGGGAGCCAGCGCGGCCGCGGCGGTCCGCAGCCGGTCGGCCAGCTCGCGTTGTTCGCGTTGGTCCGCCGAGGCCGGCCGGGTCGACTCCAGCGCCGCCGCCGCGGCGGCAGCCACCGCCGCGGCCTGCCGGTGCAGGGCGGCAGCCCGCCTGGTATGCGCCTTCACGCCGCTCACTGGTTCCGCCCTTCCGGGAACGGGATCCGCCGCGCGAACCTCGTCCTGATCAGAAACCGTATCCCAGGGCGGACCGAGTTTCCGGGAAGCGGACCCCGGTCCGCGGTGGACTATCTGTCGCCAGGTGCACATCGTCACGGCGTGCTCTCTTTCGGTCACCAAACCGTGATCTTCGGCTATTGGGTGTGATGCACCGGGCGGATAGCCTCAGGGGGTGGAATCAGTGCAGCCGCCCGCCGGTTCCCAGACCTCCCACGTACCGGCGCAACGCACCCCACCGGTCGAGACGCCCGGCGCCGAGCCGGTGGGTGGTCCGACCCCGATGCCCGTACCCGGTATCGAGCCGATCGCGACCCCCGCCGGGCCGGCCGGTCCCGCTCCGGCACTGCCGGCCGCGCCGCGCCGCAACCGTCGCCGGATCGTCCTGGCCGTCCTCGGCGGCCTGCTCGCGCTGGCGGTGATGGGCGCGGGCACCCTCTTCTACCTGTACGATCGGGCGACCGCTCCCGACCGCAGCGCGCCCGACGTGACGGTGGACAACTACCTACGGGCGTACCTGGTCGACCGCAACGACGCCCTGGCCGACCAGTTCGTCTGTGAGGGTTCAACAGATCTCGCGGCTCTGCGGGCGCTGCGCGCCGAGGCCGAACGCCGGGAAGCGCAGTTCAACGTGTCCGTGCGCGTTTCCTGGGGGCCACTGCAACGGTCGAAGACCGCAACTGGTGAGACGGTTCGGGTGACCTTGACGATCAGGAGCTTCGCCGACGGACAGGACAGGGCCGGACGACGCGAGGACTGGGCGTTCGACCTGGCCGAGGACGACGGCTGGCGAGTCTGTTCCGCCCGCAAGGAAGGATGATTTGCCACGGGCGGCGCTTCGGTCCCGGTGCGCGCTGAGCCCTCTGACGGACAGCGGCGCTCACTCGATCCAGAGCAGGTGGACCGGGACCTCCTGGGTCTTGGGTGTCTGCCCGCTCCACGCCCAGCGGTACCACTCGACCTCGGTGGTCACCCGCACGCAGATGTCGCCGTCGACGCTGGTGTGCACCTCGGTCACCGCGCGTAGGTCGCGCCGCTCGACCGCGTCGACCACCTGCACCACCCGTCGGCCGGCAACGGCGTCGGTCTCGCCGACCGGAACCGGTCGGCGGCGTGCCGGTCCGTCCAGCGAGACCAGCCGGGACAGTACGTCGGTGCGGCCGACCACGCGCGGCTCCGGTTCGCGTTCGCCCAGGGTTTCCACCCACACCCGCTCGGCCGGCACCAGCGGTGCGAAGACCTCGGTCTGCTCCGCCTCGGCCCGGTACCACTCGTGCTCCGGAATCACCGGAATGTAGGTGCGGCTGCCCTGCACCACCCGGTCGTCGGCCCGCAGGTCGGCCCGCCAGCCCAGGCCGGGCAGGCCGACCAGCACCCGTCGGCCACGCAACTCGGCGTCGTCCGTCGCCGGAACGGGCACTATCGGGCGCGGCGGCAGCGGTGCCCAGTCGGGTTCACCGGCGAACGGGTCGGGCAGCGGTTCTCGGGTCATCGCGGATCGGGCCGCCTCACGCCTTACCGCCGAGGGGGATTCCGCGTTCGCTCATGAACGGCGCCGGGTTGATCGCCCCCGCCGAGCCGCGGTTGCCGTTGACGTGCACCTCGAAGTGCAGGTGCGGGCCGGAGGAGTCGCCACTGGTGCCCACCTGACCGATCACCTGCCCCGCCTGCACGAGATCACCCACCTTGACCACCGGTCGGCGGACCATGTGGCAGTACCGGGTGATGATGTTGCCGGCGTGCAGGATGTCGACGAACCAGCCGCAGCCACCCTTGCCCGGATACCCGTCGACGTCGCAGCTGTACGACCCGTCCCCCGCGGGGTCGCACCGGGCGACCAGTACCCGCCCGTTGGCGGCGGCGTGGATGTCGGTTCCCCGCGCGGCGGCCAGGTCCACGCCGTTGTGGCCGGGCCGCTCCGAGGTCCGGAATCCGGAGACGATGTTCGCCCGGACGGGCCGCGTGTACCCGGACGCCGTGATGTCGCCGGCCGCCGCGCAGCGCAGTTGGTTCCCCACGTTGACGGCCCGGGCGGCGCCGTTGGTCAGGAGGTTCACGATCCGGGTGGCGATCGGTTCGTGTTTGGCGTAGGCGTCCGGAAAGGCGCTGATCTGTACCCGCTGCGCCGCGTCGGTCAACGGACGGGTCTGCCAGCCCGTCACCTTGAGCAGCTTCTCGTAGAACTTGCGGGCCGTGTAGGCGGGGTCCCGCAGTTGCTCCGGTTTACCCCAGCCCATGCTGGGGCGCTGCTGGAACAGGCCGATCGAGTCGTGGTCGTTGCGACTGCCCAGGTTGCCGAGGTTGGTCAGGTTCGACTCCTGCATGGCGGTGGCGACGGCGATGATCCAGCCACGCGGCGGCACCGACATCTGCTTACCGACGTTGATGATGATCGCCGCATTGCGGATCTTGTCCGGGCCGTAGGAGTCAACGGATGGCAGCTTGCCGTTGGCGTCGACCACCCCGCCCTGGCCACAGGCGTCGGCGGCCAGCCGGTCGACGGCCGGATCGTCCCCGTCGCCGGCAAAGCCCGACAGCACGACCAGGGTTCCGCCGCCGCAGCACAGCAGCAGGAATGTTCCCAGCAGCCCGATGAGGACGGCCAGCCGGCGCCGCGGCCGGCGCCGATCGGTCGGTGTGGCAGCCAGATCACTCATGATCGCTCCCAGTCCACGGTGTCGACCAGCCACCGGCCATCCGGGGCGACGAGTTGCAGTCGGAGCCGTCCGGCGTTCATCGGGACGGTGACCTCGACCAGGGTCGGCGTCCTCGGGTCCACGACCGGCTCGCCGGTCATCTCGTCGGCCGGTACGCCTGCCGGATCCACGCCGGAGAGCTTCTCGGACAGCGCCTTGGTCGAATGCGGCGCCAGAGCGGCGTGCCACTGCTCGGCCGGGACCCCCCGGTGCAGCAGCCAGGCGGTGGCGAACGCCTTGGCGACCGTACCGGGTGCCGCCGCGCCGGGGCTGGTACTCGGGGTGGGCGTTGACTCCGCGTCGATGACGCCGTCGTCGCCGGCCTCGGGATCGACGGTGGCGATCGGCGCGGGCGGCCGGGCCCGGACCACCGGGTCGGTCGGACCGGCGTACAGTCGGGCGGCGCCGACGATGCCGAGGACGACCACGGCGAGCCCCAGCGCTACCCCGATCCGGGACCGCAGCACCCGGGTGAACAGGAATTCGACCGCTTTGCGCACCCCGCTCACCTCGCTTCGGAACGGACCCGTGGCTCAGGTCGCGCGACTGGCTGCTGCTCACCCGCCGAGTCGGGCCGGTAGATCGCGAAGGACGGCGACTCCTCCGGGATGTCGGACTCCTCCCAGGCGGACGGATGCCTGCGGCGCGGCGCCGCGGGCGCGCGCTGCGCCGGGGCCGAACGCTCCGACTGCTCGGCGGGAGCCTCCTTTTCCCGGTCCGTGCCGTCCGGCCGGCCGGCCCGCGCGTGGGCCGGGTCCTCCAGCCGCGCCTCCGGCCGGAGGTTGGTCTGCTCGGCGACCACCTGGGCACGCCGGCCGGGCCGTGCGGCGCTCGGCTCCGCCGCGTCCGACCGGGAGGACTCCCGTACGTCCCGGATGAACCGGATGTGCCAGGCCCGCGAGTCGTTTCCGGCGTCCTTGCCGCCGAGTTGGGTGATCCGCCGGTAGGGGCGCAGCAACAGCCACCCGACCACGCCGGTGAGCCAGACCAGCACCACCTGCAACCAGCCGGGCAGTGTCGGGGTGCTCATGATCAGGTCGACGGCGAACAGATAGATCGCGGCCCCGGTGCCGAAGATCGCGATGTTGAAGATCGCCGCGACCACGGCGTTGCCCAGCCGACGCAGCCCGCCACTGGCCGGCCGGAGCAGGCCCACCGTGCCGAGGATCGGCGCGGCGATCACCGCCCACCGGAAGATCAGAAAACCGAGCAGCACGAGCAGCGACGCGACGAGGTCGAACATCGCGAACATCACCGCGGCCAACACGGCGATGAATCCGGACCCGATCCGGTCCATGTCCCGGGCACCTTGGAGATATTCGTATGCCTCCGGGTCCTCCACCTTGATTAGGTTGGCGACCTTCATCCACTGCGTCTGCTTGGCGGAAATGGTCGCGTCACGGGACGTCGGGTTGGCCCGCATCTTTTGGGTTTCTTCCCACGACAAGGACTTGGCATCGTAGAGGGCGAGACCGTACTTCTTGGCGGTCTCACTGTCGGCGGAGCCAAGCATGCCGCGTAACCAGTTGCGGTAGAGCATGCTCTCGGTCACGGTATTGCTGGCGCGGACGGCGGGCGGCCGGTTGTCGGTGCAGGCACCAGGCGTCGGGTCGTCACAGGCTCCCGGACCGGTGTCCGACTCTTGAGGTCCGATCGCGTCGTGTACCACGCCGAGCGACGTCGTCAAGGTGCCATCGGCGATGTTCGCCGACCGGACCGGCCAAGCGGCCAATGCGGTGACCGCGACCATCACGAACAATGCCCAGCCAGCCGTGGTCATCGCATTGCTCATGTCCGACTGACGAGAACGCCAGATCAGGTAGAGCCCGACCACGCAGAGGGTGATGATGCCGAAGACACTGAACACCTTCTCGTAGACGGCCTTGGTGGCCCGTTCCACCAGCGGGTCGGCCCAGCCCCACATCGACTTCGGGTTCCAGGCGCGTTCGCGCAGCGCATTGGACGCGCCGATGACCGCGGTGGCGACCATAAACTCGCCGTTGGCGATCGTGGTGGTGACTGCGTAGCCGGGATGGAAAACGCTTGTGAGACAGCCACTGCCTTCCAGGTCGTACGTGGTGTAGCTGTATCCGGCGTAGCCGTAGGTACTGTAGAGGCCGCGAGGCGCCGCGCCCTTGCTCAGGTCCGGAGCGGAGGAGAACCATCCGGCGAGCCCTGAGTCCGGAGCACTGGGAATCGGCGGCTTCTTGCAATCCACCGTCGCTCCGCCGGTGTCCTTCAGCTTGTCGACGCACGTCCGGAAGTTGGCCTGCCACTCCTTTGTGGTACAGACATTGGCGGCTGCCTGGGCGGACACCGGGGCTGCCGAGGCCGGCTGGGTGCCACCGAGGAAGGGCCAGGTCAGTGTCGCGACGGCCAGGATCCCGATGGCGAGAACGAGTGCGGCGACCCGCCTGCCCATGTCACTCCTCCAGATCCGGAATGGTGCTCGGCAGGGTGGAGACCGTGGCCTTGGCGGCCGTCGGTGTGGTGTCGAGATGGTCGAGCAGCCCGTCGACGTACGACACGTCGACCCGGACCTTCTGCACCCGGCCGTCCACGTCGCGCATCACGAACTCCCGGAAACCCAGGCGCGCCGACGAGGTTGCGTCCACGTTGGACAAGGAGGCGAGGGTGGCCTCGTAGCCGTCGTCGACCGGCACCCGGAGCAGTCGCAGCGCGTCGCTGGCGATCTCGGCGTCCTCGGCGATCCGGCCGACGAACACGGTGGAGACCAGGTTCTGCACGTCCAGGCCGAGAATGTCCCTGGGGTTCTGCGAGGACACCAGGGCGGCCAGGTTCCACTTCCGGGAGTCCCGGGCCAGCCGGACCAGGAAGGACCGACCGGAACGCCAGCCCTCCATGAAGTGCGCCTCGTCCAGACCGACCAGCTTGCGGGCGGACATCGAGCCGCCGTAGCAGCGGCGGACCGCCAGGCGGTGCGCGGTGTGCAGCATCGGCAGCGCCAGCGCCTCCTCGGCCGACCAGTACTCCCGTTCGATCTTCAGGTCGGGCAGCCGCAGCCCGGCCATGGTGATCACCGTCAACGCCGCGTCGGCGCCGAGCAGGCCCTCCGGCGGCCGGCCGAAGAAGAGCAGGGCCAGCGGCATCTCGGCGGTGTCGAGCAGGAGGTTGGCCAGCTCCTTGCCGTCGTCGTTGTCCAGCCCGGTTAGGCAGGCCACCACGTCGTCCAGGGTGGACGTCTCCTCGGCCGGCACCTGGCGGACCGCGTGCCGGAGCAGGGTTGCGGTGGACGCCTCGCGGGCCACCTGCGGCGGCACCAGCATCATGCAGATGTCCTGGACCAGCATCCGGCGCTCGGCGCGGGCGTTGGAGACCGCGATCTCGAACTCCCGGTCGCCGGCCGCGCCGGCCGCGAACTCGCCGCGGACCGGGGTGGGGATCAACGAGTACGGTGCCAGCGTCCCCTGCTCGGACCCGGTCAGGTTCAGCACCCGCGAGTACGGCCGCAGCTCGGGCATCGAACACAACCGGGCCAGCGGACCGGACGGGTCGAGCAGGGTCACCTGCACGCCGCGCCGGGCGGCCAGGTAGCCGAGCGCACCCAGCAGGGTCGACTTGCCACCGCCCGGCTCGGCGACGAACACGGCCAGCCCGGAGCGTTCGCGTACCTCCATGGGGAAGTGCAGGTCGAGGAAGACCGGCCGCCGGCAGGTCCCGGCGGTACGCCCGATCAGGTCGCCGCGCCGGTCACCGACGGTCGACGCGGCCTGGGGGAGTGCGGCGGCGAGCAGGTTGACCGGCATCCGGCGGATGTAACCGGTGTTCGCCACCGGTTCGCCCGGGATGAACTCGCGGGCCAGCCAGTCCTGGTTCTTCGGATGTTGCAGCGAGATGCGCAACTCCCGGGAGTAGAGCTGGATGAGCCGGCGGGCCCGCTCCAGGCACTCCTCCCGGCTGCGACCGCCCACCGCGATCCGGTGCCAGCCGTGTGCGCGGGCCGAGTCCACCGGCAGACCGGTGGTCATCTCGTCGCCGATGACCAGTGCCCGCTTGGCCAACCGTTCCAGTTCCGGTGGCGCGTCGATGCCGTGTTCGGCGTAATCGAGTTGCTGGGAGCGGATCATCCGCAACCGGTGCTCCAGGTTGCGGAACGAGTCACCCGGTCCGAGCAGGTCGACCCGGGTGGACAGCTCCATCGGCCAGGGCAGGCGCTCGTGGAAGTGCAGCCACGGCTCGTGCCGTTCCGGGATCTCCAGCGGTTCCATCCGGCCGACGGCGAGCACGGCGACGTGCCGTTCCTCGCCCGTCATCCGGTTGACCAGCTTCACCGTGGAGCCGTACGGGGTGCGGTAGCGCTCCACCTGCTCGGTCAGGGCGAGCAGGTCGCCGCGTTCCCACCGGCCGTTGGTGGCCGGGGAGAGGGCACCGGGCGGGGCCATGCACAGCGCCACCGAACGGTAGAGCAGCCACTCCAGTTCCTGTGCCGTCACCCGTCGGCCGCGCATGCCGAACGCCCCGAGCACCTCGTCGAACTGCTCGACGGTCCGACCGAGTTTGCGCCGTTCGCCCTCGGCGACGCCCCGGCCGAAGGTGCGCAGGATCCGTTCGGTGAACGAGTCGCCGAGCGACCGGCGGGCGAAGGTGACACCGAGGTAGGTCTGGCCCTCGGCGTGGTTGACCGACAGCAGGTGCCGCTGCGCCGCGACCAGGTGGTCGGCCCAACTGTTCCCACCCTGCACGGTCGGTAGCGGGCGGGCGGTGTGCGCGTCGATGGTGCGCGCCCACTCGTCGGCCGGGAACGGGCGGGTGGTGCGGCGCAGGTGCACCCGGAATCCGGCGAGGCCGGCGTACTGCTCGGAGATGGCCGAGAGCAGTGCCTCCCGTTCGGCGTCCGGCCGGAACGCCCAGCGCACCTCGGGCAGCCAGTACCAGGCCGTGACGGTGTTGGGAGTGAAGGTGAGGTGCCCGGCGATCTCGGTGATGGCGAGGTCGACGGCCGGGTCGCGGTCGCCGAACTTGACCTTCGGGGGGCGTACCGCCGGGGTCTTCGCGGGCCGCGAGCGCTTCGCCTGCTTCTTGTCCGCGCGTCGCTCGGCCGGGGTGTTCGGAGGCTGCTCGACCGGTGCCGGCGCGGTGACCGGCGGGCCGGCCGGCGGCGGTCGGTGCGCCGCGCCGCCGGCGACCTGGTGCGGTACGGCCGCCGGCCGGGTGACCGGCGGTGCCGCCGGGTCCGGGCGTGTCTGGGCCGGCCGGTCGACGGGCGCGGTGGCGGCCGGCGGCGGCAGGGTCCGGTCCGACCCGGCTCGGTGGGCCTGCCCGGGTACGGGTTGACCGGTCGGCCGCGTGCTCCAGCCGGCCGGGGCGCCCGGCACCGGACCGTTCGCCGGCGGTACGGCCGGCCCGGCGTGACCGGGTGCCGCGGCCGGTGGACGCGGCGGCGCGGCGCGGACCGGAGTCGGGGCGGGCGGCGCCGGCGGCGGCGTTCCGGCCCGGGTCTCGGTCCGCCGCGGTTCCTCGGTGGTCCGGGGCGGCTCCGGCCGGTCGTCCGGTCCGGGACGCCGTTGGGTGGGCGGGATCAGCGGCGGGCGGGCCGCCGGGTGTCCGTTGCCCGGACCGGGCCGGGGCACCGGACCGCCGAACAGGTCGAGGAACGGGGAGTCGATGTCGGGGTGCTCGGCCGCGGGCCGTCGGGGTGCCGGGGTGGACGGTGTGTGCCGGCCGCGGATCGGCTGGGGCGCCTGGAACCGCGCCACCGGACCGTGCCCGGTGCTGCTGACCAGGGCCGGGTCGAGCTCCTCCAGCTCATCGGCCTCCGCGTCCGGGTAGTCGCGCGACTGCATACCGTTACCATCCGGGTCGTCTCGGCGTTCGGCCGGGCGGCGGGAGCCCGGCGGGGGGTAGCGGGTCATGCCGTCGCCTCGCAGGGGTGGTTCATGCCAACTCCTCACGGACCCGGATCCGGGTCGCCACCAGTCGGGGGTCGCGCTGCTCCGTGGCCGGCTCGCGGGTGCGTCGCCAGTCGGTGAGCGCGGTACGGATCACCATGCGGGCCGGCCGGTCGGGATCGACGTAGCGAAAGACGAACGAGGTGCTGACGATCGCGAGCGCGATCTCCCAGGCCGGGAAGAGGTCGACGGTGAAGGTGAAGAGCCAGTGGATGAACACGTACAGCGGGACCAGCAGGATGAACAGGCCGTACTGCGCGTAGGGCAGGTGAACGGGCAGCGTGTAACCCGGCGGGCCCAGGTAGACCAGGCGGGCCCGGTAGATGTCGTCGTCGGTGCGCAGCCGCATCTCGTGCCCGCGCCTACTGGAAGATCAGCTTGATCAGGTAGTCGCCGACGAAGAACAGGGTCGCGGCGCCGGCGATGAAGGCGAGCCCGACGATGGCGATGGCCGAACTGGTCAGCACCTTGGAGATCTCACCCCGGCTGGCCCGGCCGATGAAGATGACGCCGAGCACGGCGAGCAGGATCGGCGCCACCTTGCTGGCGAAGAAGGTGACGACGCCCTCGGTGTTGATGGTCTTCGGCGCCGGTGCCGCTGCCGGCACGGCCGCGGTAAGGGTCTGGAACGCGTGCGCGGCACCGGTCCACGCCGCGTCCACCAACTCCGTGGCGATCATCCGAACACAACCTCCCC
Organism: Micromonospora zhanjiangensis; assembly: GCF_042650605.1. Lineage (NCBI taxonomy): Bacteria > Bacillati > Actinomycetota > Actinomycetes > Micromonosporales > Micromonosporaceae > Micromonospora > Micromonospora zhanjiangensis. The sequence continues at coordinate 65,017 of NZ_JBHSBN010000001.1, forward strand.
AAGGCGCGGCCGGCGAAGCCGCGTTGCAGTTGTCAAGCCTGGCGGAAACACCTGGTCGGACGCTTCGTCGGCTGACGTCGCGTCCCGTTGCCGCCACGAGTCGTGACGGAAGTTGGGTGATTCATACCGCTTCGGCCCATCTCCCTAGACTTCGCCGTTCAGTGCCTCGCAGATGCAAAGCGTACGGCGCACCCTCTTCTCTAACAAGCTGCGAAGACATCGGCGACTCGTCCCCTCTGACCGGGCCAACCGTACACCTGTTCGACAGTGGCCGGTCGACGTGCGGCCGGGCGGGTGTGGGTACCGTCTAGCCGTGACATCCGAGGCTCGTGGCGCGCCCGGGGCGGCGCCCGACCCGGCGGCGGATCTGCTGCGGTCCGGCCGGCCGGTCGTGATGGGTGTTCTCAACGTAACGCCCGATTCGTTCTCCGACGGCGGCCGCTACGCCGACCGGGACCACGCCGTGCGGCACGGTCTGCGGATGTGGCGGGACGGCGCCGCCCTGGTCGACGTCGGTGGTGAGTCCACCCGACCGGGTGCGGACCGGGTGCCCGCCGCGACCGAGGCGGCCCGGGTCCTGCCGGTGGTCCGGGAGCTGACCGCCTTGGGCGTACCGGTGAGCGTGGACACCACCCGGGCGCGGGTCGCGGCCGCCGCGTTGGAGGCCGGGGCGGCGGTGGTCAACGATGTCTCCGGCGGTCTCGCGGATCCCGACATGGCGACGGTGGTCGCCGCGGCCGGCCGCCCCTGGGTGTTGATGCACTGGCGCGGCCACGCCAAGCGGATGGCCGAGCTGGCCAGCTACACCGACGTCGTGGCCGACGTGCGGACGGAACTGGCCCGGCGGATCGACGCCGCGCTCGCCGCCGGCGTCAGGCCCGACCGGATCGTGATCGACCCGGGGCTGGGCTTCGCCAAGGGCGCGGCGGACAACTGGGCACTCACCGCCCGGCTGCCGGAGCTGCTGGACCTCGGCTACCCGCTGCTCTTCGCGGCGAGCCGCAAGTCGTACCTGGGTCGGCTGCTGGCCGACCCGGACGGCACGCCGCGGCCGGTCGACGGCCGGGTGGCGGCCACCGTCGCCACCAGCGTGCTGGCCGTCGCGGCCGGCGCCTGGGGGGTGCGCGTGCACGACGTCCGCGCGACCGTGGACGCGCTCGCGGTCTGGCAGGCCAGCGGCCGGCCCTGCCTGGTCACCGCGGCGCCGCCGGACCGGTCGGCGGTCGGCGGGCCGACCCCGGAACCGCCGCCGGCCGGCGGAACGACCTCACCCGATACGGAGGACACCCGATGACCGACCGGATCACGCTGACCGGGTTGCGCGCCCGGGGCCGGCACGGCGTGTACGACGTCGAGCGGGAACACGGTCAGGACTTCGTCGTGGACGTCGCGCTGGAGCTGGACCTGGGCCCGGCGGCCGGCTCGGACGACGTCCGGGACACCGTCCACTACGGCGAACTCGCCGACCGGCTGGTGGCCATCGTGACCGGCGAGCCGGTCAACCTGATCGAGACCCTGGCCGACCGGCTGGTGGGCGCCTGCCTCGCCGATACCCGGGTGGCCACCGCCACGGTCACCGTGCACAAGCCGCAGGCGCCCATCCCGCACGAGTTCGCCGACGTGGCCGTCACCCTGACCAGGGGGCGCTGACCGATGACCAGGGCCGTGCTCTCCCTCGGCAGCAACCTCGGCGACCGGCTGGGCGAGCTGCGCCGAGCGGTGGCCGCGCTGCGGGACGTGCTGGTGCTGACCTCCGGGGTGTACGAGACGCCGCCGTGGGGGGATCCCGACCAGCCCGCGTACCTCAACGCGGTGGTGCTGGTGGTCGACCCGGCGGCCGGGCCGCGGGACTGGCTGACCCGGGCCCGGGCGGTCGAGGACGCCGCCGGCCGGGTCCGCGACCCGGCCCGCCGGTACGGCCCGCGCAGCATCGACGTCGACGTCGTCACGGTCTGGGACGACCGGGACGAACCGGTGCTGCGCGACGACCCGGAGCTGACCCTGCCGCACCCCCGGGCCCACCTGCGGGCGTTCGTCCTGCGTCCGTGGCTGGACATCCAGCCGTACGGCCGGCTGCCCGGGCACGGCTGGCTGACCGACCTGCTCAACGCGGCGCCGCTGGCCGACGACGCCGTTGCGCTTCGTCCCCGGCCGGACATGACGTTAGAGTCGACGGGATGACCGAGCGACAGTCGCCGCCACGAGGGCCCGCGTCCGACCGCCCGACGATGGGGCCGACCCGGCTGTCCACCCTGTTCGTCGCCGCGATGGCCGCCGCGGCGGTGGCCTGGCTGGTGATCAGCGGCCTCTACGCCGACATCCCGGCGTTGCCCTGGCTGCCGAACGTGACGCTGCTCGGGCTCGCCGTGCTGGAGGCGTACGCGGCGGTCAACACCCGGGCCCGGATCGACCGCAAGCCGGGCCGGGAGCCGGTGGAGCCGCTCGCCGTGGCCCGGTTCGCGGTGCTGGCGAAGGCGTCCTCGCTGGCCGGGTCGATCTTCGCCGGCTTCTACGCCGGCGTCTCCGTCTGGTTGGCCGTCGAACGGACCCGGGCGGCGTACGACGATCTTCCGGCCGCCGTCGGCGGACTGGTCGCGTCGCTGGCGCTGGTCGGCGCGGCGCTGTGGTTGGAACGGGCCTGCCGGGTACCGGACCGGCCCGACGAGGAGAACCGGGACGACGACCGGCCCGAGTGACCGGCGCCGGGGGCAGCCCCGACCGCCGCCGGCCGGGAGAAGGGTCGTCTCGGGGTCCGGCCGTGGTCGCCGACCGCGCGGGGGGTTACGTCCGGCACCCGACCCGAGTACCGTGCCTGCGACCGGTCCGGATCCCATCGTTCACCGTCGAGCCGATGGGCGGATGAGCAGGGGAGGCGCGCGGGATGGCGTACGACGAGCCGGGCTACCGACGGCGGGACACCGACAGCACGGACCCGGACGGCTACGGCACGTCGGACGACTCCGAGTACGGCTACCGGACGGGCCGGCGGGGGATCTCCACCGCCGAACTGGACGACGTGTTCGACGATCCGGCGCACGGCGAACCGGGCCGGGACCGGATCGGGGTGCACCTGGCCTGGGAGGCCCTTCTCCTGCTCGCCGTGGGCGTGGTGGCGTTCCTGCTCTATTCGGAGGACCCGGCCGCGCTGCGCGACACGGAGTTCACGACCCTGCTGGTCGGTGCGACCGCGCTCGGGCTGCTGGCGCTCGGCGCCGGCCTGTCGATGCGGGCCGCCGTGCCCAACCTCGCCGTCGGCCCGGTGGCCGTGGCGGCGGCGCTGCACTTCGCCGAGAACGGCGACCGGGGCCTCGTCCCGGCGATGCTCCCGGCCACCCTGTTCACCGTGGGCCTGGGCCTGGCGGTCGCCGTGCTGGTGGTCGGCCTGCACGTGCCGAGCTGGGCGGCCACCCTCGCCGCCGCGCTCGGAACGATCGTCTTCGTCCAGCAGCGCACCGCGCCGGTGGCGGTGCAGGGCGAGTTCGATCCGAAGCGTTCGGCCCTCTATTTGTTCGGCGGATTCGCCGCCGTGGCGGTGCTGAGCGGGCTGTTCGGCACGATCAAGCCGCTGCGCCGGGCGATCGGCCGGTTCCGGCCGACGGGCGACCCGGCCCGCCGCCGGGGCGGCCCGGCCGGTCTGTTCGCCACCCTCGCGATCATCGGGTCGATGGTGCTGGCGATGCTCGCCGGGGTGTTGATCGCCGCGAACGGCACCGGTCCGGTCGTCCCCGAGCCGGGACTCGAATGGACCGGGTTGGCGATCGGCGCCGCCCTGGTCGGCGGCACCAGCGCGTTCGGCCGTCGGGGCGGCATCTTCGGCACCCTGCTCGCGGTCGTCCTGCTCACCCTGTTCGTCAGGTACGCCGAGTACAAGAACTGGCACATCGCGCTCGGCGCGATCGCGGCGGTGACCGTCGCCGGCGGGTTGGTGGTCACCCGGCTGGTGGAGACGCTCGGCCGGCCGCGGGCCGCGCGAGCCGGCCGGTACGAGGAATGGCAGCCGGATCCGGACCCGGTCGACGGGTCCGGTTGGAGTGGCGGGCGAACCGGCGGGACGAACTCCTGGCCGACGATGCCCACCCAGCCGAGCGAGGCGCGCGCCGACCCGTGGAACGACCGCTGGGGCACCGACCGGTGATCCGCCCCCGGACCCGGCCGGACACGAGGCCCGCTCCCGGCCTACTCCGCTCCTCGTCGGCCCGGGCCGGATAGGCTCGGGCCATGAACGACTCGCCGACCGACCGCGGCCCCACCTTCGCCGAGCTGGACGCCCTGTCCACTGAGGAACTGCGCGAGCGGGCCTTCGAGGTGGCCCGCCACCGCCGGGACGTCGGTTTCTTCTGGTCGATCGTCCGGCACCTGCCCAACGCCGACGAGGCCGAGGCGCTGGACGGCTCACCCAATTCGGTGGGTCCCACGGTGGACGAGGCGGTGGCCCTCTGGCGGGAGCTCACCGGGCACGGGTACGAGGAGTCGGCGCCGTTGCTGCGGGCGGCCTTCATCGACTATCTGATGAAACACTGACCGCCCCGGACGACCGGCGTCTTCCACGCTTTCCGGACCGGCAGCCATATTTACGGATATGACTCCGCCAGGTTTGGTCGACGCGGCACGCTGGGAATTAACGGCGCCATGGCTCTCACCAACCGCTACAAGACAGCAGTGGGCGCGGGTACGCTGACCGCCCTCGTGCTGGTCCTGGTCTTCGGCAGCCCCTGGTATGCCGACTGGGCCCGGGACAACACCAACGGCAGGACGGCCGGAGGCTGGTTCCTGCAACTGCTCGCCTGGCCCGGCTGGAGGTTCGACTCCGGCGACTCCGTCCAGGACGTGTTCGCGGCCGACCTCAAGGCGATCCTGGTGGTCGCGCTGACCGCGCTCTTCCTCTATCTCCTGCCCGGCTCCCAACTGGCCCGGGCCCGCGGGACGCTCAGCCAGTTCTTCGCCGGCTGGGCGGCCTACATCTTCGCCGGGGCCTTCGCGGCCCTGCTCACCGCGTTGGTCCAGTCCAACCCGTCGCTGCTCGGCGCCTTCCAGGCGGCCGGCGTCGGCGCCGGATACGGCCTGTTCGTCGGCTGGATCATCGGCATCGCCACCCTGGGGGCCCGCCGGGGCCGCGGCTGAGCCCACGTCGTGACGCACCGCCCCGACGCGCGGCCGGTCCGTTCGCGGGCCGGCCGCGCCTCGGCGAGTGCGGGGCGGCTACGCCCGTTCCACCGGGTCCGCGGGATAGTCGATGCTCAGCAGCCGGTGCCGGCTGAGCAGGCCGAGCGGCTCGCCGTCGCCGGTCACCCGGGCGTGGTCGGCGTTCGAGGTGAGCATGGTGGCCAGCGCGTCGTACAGCGACGAGCCGAGCCGTACGGTGGGCAGGCCCGGCTCGGTCGAGGCGTCCGGCGGATCCAGCAGGTCGCGGGTGACCGGGGTGACGGCCAGCCGGCGGATGCCCCGGTCGGTGCCGACGAACTCCCGCACGAACGGGGAGGCGGGTTCGCCGAGCAGGGCCGCCGGCGTGTCGTACTGCTCCAGCTTGCCGCCCTGGGACAGGATCGCGATCCGGTCGCCCAGCCGGACGGCCTCGTCGAGGTCGTGGGTGACCAGGACGATGGTCTTGCGGACCTCGGCCTGCAGGCGCAGGAACTCCTCCTGCAGCCGGGCCCGGGCGATCGGGTCGACCGCCGAGAACGGCTCGTCCATCAACAGCACCACCGGATCGGCCGCGAGGGCGCGGGCCACCCCGACCCGCTGCCGCTGCCCGCCGGACAGCTCGTGCGGGTAGCGCCGGCCGAACGTCGCCGGGTCCAGCCCGACCAGTTCCAGCAGTTCCTCGGAGCGGGTCCGGATCCGCGCGGACGACCAGCCGATCAGCCGCGGCACGGTGCCGACGTTGGCGAGGATCGTCTGGTGCGGGAAGAGCCCGACGTTCTGGATGACGTAGCCGATCCGGCGCCGCAACCGCACCGGGTCGGCGGCGGTGACGTCCTCGTCGTCGAGCAGGATCCGGCCGGCGGTCGGCTCGATCAGCCGGTTGATCATCCGGAGCACGGTGGACTTGCCGCAGCCGGACGGACCGATGAGCACGACCAGTTCGCCGGCCTTCACCTCGAGGCTGAGGTCGGCGACCGCGACGGTGGAGTCCGGGTACTGCTTGCGGATGTCCTGTAGTGAGATCGCCGCGGCGCTGGCCGGTAGGCCGCCGGGTGCGGCGGGGGAACTGCCCCCCGGGGTAACGTCCACGTATGTCCTTCCACTTGATCTACCGGGCGGACCCGGCGAATCCGTGGTTCTCCTGGCAGTATGTGCGGGACAATTCAGACACAATCCTCGCGGCGCTGCGGGAACACGCCGTCCTCACCGCCCAGGCGGTGGCCATCGCGGCGCTGGTGGCGATCCCGCTGGCCGTCTCCGCGTACTGGTTCCGGTCCCTCACCGGACCGATTCTCGCATTGTCCGGCGTGCTCTACACGATCCCGTCGCTGGCGCTGTTCGCCTTCGTCGCCCCGTACGTCGGGACCGGCACGGGCACGGTTCTGATCGGTCTGGTGCTGTACGCCCTCCTGCTGATCATCCGCAATTCGCTGGCCGGTCTCAACCAGGTGCCGGCGGAGGTGCGCGACGCCGCCCGGGGCATGGGCTACGGACGCCTCGCCCGGTTGGTACGGATCGACCTGCCGCTGGCCCTGCCCGGCATCGTCACCGGCGTACGACTGGCCACCGTCTCCACGGTCGCGTTGGTGACCGTGGGGGTGTTGGTCGGGCACGGCGGACTCGGTCAGCTCATCCTCGGTGGCTTCCGCAACAACTTCTACAAGGCCGAGATCGTCACCGGCACCGTGCTCTGCGTGGCCCTGGCGCTGGTGCTCGACCTCGTCCTGGCCGGGATCGGTCGGCTGCTGACCCCGTGGCAGAGCACCCGCCGGAGCGCCCGGTGACCGCCGACGACACGGCCGGAAAGAGGCTCAGGTGAATCCGATCCAGCAGGCCGTGGTGTGGCTGAACGATCCGCTCAACTGGACCAACCCGGGCGGCGTGCTCGACCGGCTCGGCGAGCACCTCACCATCTCCGCCGCCGCGGTGGCGCTGGGTTGCCTGGTGGCCTGGCCGATCGGCCTGTGGCTGGGACACACCGGCCGGGGCGGCGGGCTCGTCGTGCTGCTGTCCAACGTCACGCTCGCCATTCCCACGGTCGCGCTGCTCACCCTGCTGCCGTTGACCTTCCTGGGGTTCGGCCAACGGCCGGTGATCATCGCGTTGGCGGTGTTCGCGGTGCCGCCGCTGCTCGCCAACGCCTACACCGGGGTACGCCAGGTGGACCCGGAGGCGCGGGACGCGGCGCGCGGGATGGGGCTGTCCGGTGGCCAGTTGCTGCGCCGGGTCGAGCTGCCGTTGGCGGTGCCCTACCTGGCGGCCGGGTTCCGCACCGCCGCGGTGCAGGTGGTGGCGACCGCCGCGCTGGCGTCGTTCGTCAACGGCGGTGGCCTCGGCCAGATCATCAGTGCCGGGTTCGGCCTCGGGATCGCGGTCGGCGGCGGGCAGATCCTGGCCGGCGGCGTCCTGGTCGCCCTGCTGGCCCTGCTGGTGGAGGTGATCCTGGCCGTGGTCGAACGGATGGTCACGCCCCGGCCGCTGCGTCGCCGGCGGACCCGCGCCGACCGTCGCGCCGCCGCCGCGATCCAGGGCACCTGAGCCCGCGACGTACCGTCCGGACCGTTTGTCCGGTTGACCACCCGGTGTCCGGAATCCTGATCCACGACTCAGTGACGATCTGGTGACAAGCGTCGCTCCGAGTTGTCGGTGCGGTAGGAACGATGTTGGGGTGGAAAGTCGCGGGCGACCGTCGGAAAGATCGCCCGTCGGACACGCGGCCGGCCCGTCACGGGTCGCGCCGGGACACGGAAGGCGGGCAGCATGAGCCCACGTGCACGTTTAGCCATCGGAGCCGTCGGCGCGCTCGCCGCGGCCGGAATCCTCAGCGGATGCGGCAACGCCGGCTCGTCCGGCACCCAGGCGCCGGCGGCGGGCGCCTCCGGCGCGGGCTGCGCCCCGGTCGCCGGCAGCAAACTGGTCGTCCTCGACGACGACAAGAAGCTGCAGAACACCGACAACGTCATCCCCGCCATCAGCGCCAAGGTGGCCAAGCCGGAGTTGGTCGCCGCCCTGGACAAGGTGTCCGACGCGCTGGACACCAGCAAGCTGATCGCCCTCAACAAGGCGGTCGACGTGGACCGCAAGACGCCGAAGGTGGCCGCCGAGGAGTTCGCCGCGGCTCAGAAGATCACCGACGGGCTGGCCAAGGGATCCGGCAAGATCGTGGTCGGGTCCGCCGACTTCAGCGAGGCCAAGATCCTCGGTGAGCTCTACCGGATCGCGTTGACCGGCGCCGGTTACCAGGTGACCGTGCAGACCATCGGCAACCGGGAACTGTACGAACCGGCCCTGGAGAAGGGCGAGATCCAGGTCGTACCGGAGTACGCCGCGACGATGGCGGACTTCCTCAACGGCAAGGCCAACGGCAAGGACGCGGCCTCCGTCTCGTCCCCCGACCTGGACAAGACGGTGTCCGGCCTCAAGACGCTCGGCGACAAGGTGGGCATCACGTTCGGCAAGCCGTCCACCGCGCAGGACCAGAACGCGTTCGCGGTGACCAAGGAGTTCGCCGACAAGTACGGCGTGAAGACCATCTCGGACCTGGCCGACAAGTGCTCCGGTCAGGCGACGGTGCTCGCCGGCCCACCGGAGTGCCCGCAGCGGCCGAAGTGCCAGGCCGGTCTGGTGCAGGTCTACAACTTCAAGGCGGGCACCTTCAGCTCGCTGGACGCGGGCGGCCCGCAGACCAAGTCCGCCCTGAAGTCCGGCTCGGCCAGCGTCGGACTGGTCCTCTCCTCGGACGGTGAACTCGCCGGCTGACCCGGTCCGGCCGTCGTCGACGGCACGGCGGTGCGCCGGCCGGGCACGTCCCGGTGGCGCACCGCCTCGGCGGCCGGCCGGAACTCTCGGTAGGCTTTCCTGCCATGGCCGGAACCGATTCCACCGCAGGGCGGAGCCGAAACCGGCTGCTGCCCGTACTGTTCTGGGTTGGCGTCGGGTTGGCGCCGATCGCCGCGTTGCTGCTCCTGGTCGGACAGAGCAACGGCATCCTGCGGGTCGCCGCGGTGCTGGGCATCCTGTGCGTCGTGCTGATCGGGCTGTCCGTGGTGCTGGGCGGCAACGCCGAGTCGGTGCGCGACGCCATCGAGGACACCCTGCATGAGGACCTCGACCTGCTGCGCGGCGAGATCGCGACCGCGACGCACGCCAGCCAGCAGGCGCTCGGGGAACGGCTGCGCGTTCTGCAGCACAACGTCGACGTGCTGCGCGGTCAACTGGAGGCGGTGCGCGGCGCGGGCGTACCGGGGCAGCGCGCCCCGGAGCCCGGGCCGACCGGACCGCGACCGGCGGAGCAGACCCGGGCCGCCGCGCCTCGACCGGCAGACGCCGCGCCGCGGGCGGCCGCACGGGTGCCCGACGTGCCGCCGCGCGCCGCGGGTCGTACCCCGGACGTGCCGCCGCTGGCCGCGGCGCGGGTGCCGGACGCCCCGCCGCGGGCCGCCGCGCGGGTGCCGGACGTGCCGTCGCGGGCCGCCGCGCGGGTGCCGGACGTGCCACCGCGGGCCGCGGCCCGGGTGCCGGAACGCGGTCCCGCGCCGGCCGAGCCCGAGCAGGGCGGCTATCCGGCTCCGCCGGGCCCGGGCGGGTCGTTCCGGTCGGCCGAGCGGGTGGCGGGCGGACACCACAGCGGTGACGTGCTGCAACCGGGCCCGGTGCCCGCCGAGGGCCCGCCGGCCCGGCAGCCGGGCGGCCGGGCCCAGGTCCCGCCGCCGGGCCCGCGCGGCCCGATGCCGCCGGAGCCCGGCCGGCCCCGGACCGGTCCGTTCCACGGCCCCGCCGCCGCCCCGGTCGGCCGGCCGACCGGGGACACCGAGGACCCGACCGGGACCGGTCACCGGTACGCCGGCGTCGGCGCCCACTACTCGGAGCCGGAACCGGACACCGGGCAGGGCAACTGGTCGGAGCACGCGCCGTCGGGCACCGGCCAGTGGGACGCGCACCGCGACCCCGAGTTCACCGGCGACCAGTACGGCTCCGACCAGCGGCACGGTCGGGCGGTCGAACCGACCGACGATCCGGCCGACGTCGACTACTGGTCCGACCTGCGCTCCGGTGGCCGTTGGTCGACGGACGGCGACGACGGGCGCGGCGGTCGGCCCGGCGCGCACGCCGGGGCGCCCGGGTCGGACCGGTACGCCGCGCTGCGCAGCGACGACGAACCGTACGAGGAGCCGTACCCGGTCCCGTCCGGCGCGGGTGCCGACCGGCACCGGCGCCCCGACGACTGGCCCGGCGGTGCCGACACCGCGGACGGTGGCCGGGAGGCCATGGCCGGCGCCCGTCGCCGGTACGACGACAACGAGTACGGCTATCCGCCGAACGACGAGGTACCCCGGGCCGGCGGAGCCCGGCGGCGGGCCGAGCCGGACTATCCCGAGGAGCGCTGGCGCTGAACCGCCCGGTTCACCGGTTCACTTGTCGATGTCGCCGACCACGAAGAACATCGACCCGAGAACGGCGATCAGGTCGGGCACCAGGCAGCCCGGCAGCAGGGTGGACAGCGCCTGCACGTTGGCGTACGAGGCGGTGCGCAGCTTCATCCGCCAGGGCGTCTTCTCGCCCCGGGAGACCAGGTAGTAGCCGTTGATGCCGAGCGGATTCTCGGTCCACGCGTAGGTGTGCCCCTCCGGCGCCTTGACCACCTTCGGCAGCCGGACGTTGACCGGCCCGGTCACCCGGTCCACCCGGTCCAGGCACTGCTGCGCCAGGTCCAGCGAGACGTACACCTGGTCGAGCAGCACCTCGAAGCGGGCGTGGCAGTCGCCGGCGGTCCGGGTCACCACCGGCACGTCCAGTTCCCCGTACGCCAGGTACGGCTCGTCGCGGCGCAGGTCCAGGTCGAGCCCGGAGGCCCGGGCGACCGGGCCGGACGCGCCGAACGCCGCGGCGTCGGCGGCCGACAACACCCCGACCCCGGCGGTACGGGCCAGGAAGATCTCGTTTCGCCGGATCAGGTTGTCCAGGTCGGGCAGCCGCCGCCGGACCTCGTCGATCGCCTGCCGGGCCCGCCGGGTCCAGCCGGCCGGAACCTCCTCCTTGAGGCCGCCGACCCGGTTGAACATGTAGTGCATCCGCCCGCCGGAGACCTCCTCCATCACCGTCTGCAGCGTCTCGCGCTCGCGGAACGCGTAGAAGACGGGGGTGATCGCGCCGATCTCCAGCGGGTACGAGCCGAGGAACATCAGGTGGTTGAGCACCCGGTTCAGCTCGGCCAGGGCGGTCCGCAGCCAGGTGGCCCGCTCCGGCACCTCGATGCCCATCAGCCGCTCGACGGCCAGGGCCACGCCCAGCTCGTTGGCGAAGGCGGAGAGCCAGTCGTGCCGGTTGGCCAGCACCAGGATCTGCCGGTAGTCGCGCACCTCGAACAGCTTCTCGGCGCCCCGGTGCATGTAACCGACGATCGGTTCGCAGGCGACCACCCGCTCGCCGTCGAGCACCAGCTTGAGCCGCAGCACGCCGTGGGTGGACGGGTGCTGCGGTCCGATGTTGAGGACCATGTCGGCGCCGAGCTGGCGGCCGTCGCCTCCGGTCCCGGCGACCAGACCGGCTCCGGTGCCGACGGTCAGTTCCCGGGTGGCCCCGGTCTCCGTGGTCATGTCCGTCATCGTGCCATGACCGCCGCGGGCTCGACGCCCACCGGTTGCAGCAGCCACCAGTGCCCGCCGAGACCGGCCGGGTCGGTGAGTTCGGCCGCCGCCGAGGCCGCGGCCAGCGCCCGCAGGTAGCCGGCCGGGTCCGTCGAGGCCAGCGAGAGCGGTGGCCGGCGCCCGTCGACACCGAGCGCGCGCAGCGCGTCCCGCTGCGCCATCAGGGTGTACGGCAGTCCGGCCACCGCCTGACCGGCGGCCGCGACCGCGTCGATCGCCACGTGGGCGGTCAGGTCACACGTCCCGTCGGGCACCGGCGGGACCTGGCGACCGGCCCGGAAGCCGGTGAGCGAGCCGGCCACCGGCCGCTGCCCGCCGCGGTGGCCGTAGTCGACGGCCACCGCCAGTCCCCGGTCGACGGCGCGGACCGCGTCGGCCCAGGCGAGGTCGCGGGTCCGGCCCACCTCGGCCCGGAAACCGGCCGGCCACCAGGTCCGCAGCCACTGCGCGTCGAGCGGGCCGACGGGTCCACCCACCGTCTCGGTGCCGGTGGTCGGATCGACCAGCACCGTTCGCCAGCCGCCGGCGCCGTCGGACTCCACCACCTCCAGCGGTACGTTGTCCAGCCACTCGTTCGCCAGCAGCAGCCCGGTGACCCGGTCCGGCAGGGTGTCCCGCCACTCGATCCCGTCGACCGGGCGGTCCGGCGCCGGGGCGAGTTCGACGGCGGTCAGCCGGAGCCGGCGGGCCAGCTCGGGCGGCGCGAGCGCGGCCAGCCCGGTGAGCAGCTCGGCCCGCCCGGCGCCGACGTCGACGACCTGGAGCCGCGCCGGCCGGCCGAGCGCGGCGTCGACCCGGTCGAGCAGCCGCAGCACCGCCGCGTCGAAGCCGGCCGCCGTGTGCACGCTGGTCCGGAAATGGGCGCCGGGCCCACCACCGGACACGAAGAACCCGTCGGGGCCGTACAGTGCCCGGTCCATCGCCGTACGCCAGGGGAGCGGACCGGAGGCGGACGGTGCCGGGACGGATGGGGTCACCGGTGAAGGTTTTCACATGTTCTGTCCGCGCCCGCGCGGACCGGCGCATACTTGCGATCGACCGGTACCCACATGTCGAGGACTGGATCATCGCTATGAGCACACCATCGCGTGGTGCCCGTACCGCCTTCTCCGCCCGGTCCGGTGCCGGACCGCGCCGGACGGTCGGTTCGCTCACCGTCGGTGTCATCGGCGCCGGGCGGGTCGGCGCCGTGCTGGGCGCCGCCCTGGCCCGTGCCGGGCACCGGGTGGTCGCCGCCTCCGGCGTCTCCGCGGTGGCCCGCGGCCGGATCGGACGGCTGCTGCCGGGCGTCGCCAACCTTCCGGCGGACGAGGTGGCCGGGGCTGCCGACGACCTGCTGATCATCGCGGTACCGGACGACTCGCTGCCCGGCGTCGTCGCCGGGCTGGCCGCGACCGGGGCGCTCCGGCCGGGACAGGTGGTGGCGCACACCTCCGGTGCGCACGGCCTCGACGTGCTGGCCGCCGCCGCGGCGGCCGGGTGCCACCCGCTCGCCCTGCATCCGGCGATGACCTTCACCGGCACCGCCGCCGACCTGGCGAACCTGCCCGGCATCTCGTACGGGGTCACCGCGCCGGCCGAGCTGCGGGCGTTCGCCGCCCGGCTGGTCACCGACCTGGGTGGCGTTCCGGAGTGGGTCGCCGAGCCGGACCGCCCGCTCTACCACGCCGCCCTCGCGCACGGCGCCAACCACCTGGTCACCCTGGTCAACGAGGCGGCCGACCGGCTCCGGGAGGCCGGCGTGGCCGAGCCGGAGAAGGTGCTCGGGCCGCTGTTGCAGGCCGCTCTCGACAACGCCCTGCGGCTCGGCGACGCGGCCCTGACCGGGCCCGTCTCCCGGGGCGACGCCGGCACCGTCGCCCGGCACCTGGACCGGCTCGCCGCCACCGCGCCGCAGGCCGTTCCGGCCTACCGGGCGCTGGCCCGGCGGACCGCCGACCGGGCCATCGCGGCGGGCCGGCTCCGGCCGGTGGACGCCGAGTCGCTGCTGGGCGTGCTGGCCGACGCGCACCGGGAAACGGTCGGATGACCGCCGTCGTGCACACCCGCGCCGACCTGGCCGAGGCCCGGGCCGCGATGCCCGGCGCGGTCGCGGTGGTGATGACGATGGGCGCGCTGCACTCCGGGCACGAGGCCCTGTTGCGGGCCGCCCGGCAGCGGGCCGCGCACCTGGTGGTCACCATCTTCGTCAACCCGTTGCAGTTCGGCCCGAACGAGGACTTCGACCGCTACCCGCGCACCCTGGAGGCGGATCTGGAGATCTGTCGCCGGGCCGGCGCGGACCTGGTCTTCGCACCGGACCGCGACGAGATGTACCCGCGAAGCGAACCGACGGTCCGGGTGGATCCGGGCCCGCTCGGCGAGGACCTGGAGGGCGGCACCCGGCCGGGTTTCTTCCGCGGGGTGCTGACCGTGGTGCTCAAGTTGCTGAACCTGGTCCAGCCGCGGTACGCGTTCTTCGGCGAGAAGGACTACCAGCAGCTGATCATGGTCCGGCGGATGGTCCGCGACCTGGATCTGCCGGTGGAGATCGTCGGCGTGCCGACCGTGCGTGAGCCGGACGGGCTGGCGCTGTCCAGTCGCAACCGTTACCTGTCGCCGACCGAGCGGGCCGCCGCCCGGGCGCTGTCCGCCGCGTTGCGCGCGGGTGCGTCCGCCGCCGCGAGCGGGGCGGACGCGGCCGGCACGCTCGCCGCCGCGCACAAGGTGTTCGCGGACGCCGCCACTTCGCAGACCCGCCTGGACTACCTGGCGCTCACCGATCCGGATCTCGAACCGGGGCCGCAGGCCGGACCGGCCCGGCTGCTGGTGGCCGCCTGGATCGGTCGGACCCGACTGATCGACAACCTTCCCGTACATCTGGCCAAGCCGGCCCGACGCGGGCTTGTCTGACCCGGAGGACCACCCCGATGCTCCGCACCATGCTCAAGTCGAAGATTCACCGGGCCACCGTCACCCAGGCGGATCTGCACTACGTCGGCTCGGTCACCATCGACGCGGATCTGCTCGACGCCGCGGACCTGCTGCCCGGTGAGCAGGTGGCGATCGTGGACATCACCAACGGCGCCCGGCTGGAGACGTACGCGATCCCCGGTGAGCGGGGCAGCGGCGTGATCGGCATCAACGGCGCGGCGGCGCACCTGGTGCACCCGGGGGATCTGGTCATCATCATCTCGTACGCGCAGCTGGAGGACGCGGTCGCCCGGGAGTACCAGCCCCGGGTGGTCCATGTGGACGCCGACAACCGGATCATCGAGCTGGGCGCCGACCCGGCGGCGGCGGCCCCCGGCATGGTGGGCGACCCGGTACGGGGTGACCTGACGGCGGCCGGCGCGCACTGAACCGGGGCGGTTTCGCCGACCGGTCGGCTGGTCCCGCTGTCGTACCCTGAGAGGCGTCCGTACCGGCCGATCAGGGGAGGTGCGCCATGCGTCGTTGGTCGACCGTCGTGGCCGTCGCCGGTGCGGCCGTCCTGTTGCTGACCGGCTGCGGCGCACCGGCCGGGGTGGACCGGGACCTGACCGACGACTGGGCCGCGCTGACCGAACCCAAGGCGTTCACCCCACCGACGGGAGTCTGCCAGAGCGGCGAGTTCGCCGAGACCGCCTACCTGTCGGCGTTCGACCCGGTCGACTGCGCGTCGCC
Organism: Micromonospora zhanjiangensis; assembly: GCF_042650605.1. Taxonomy (NCBI): domain Bacteria; kingdom Bacillati; phylum Actinomycetota; class Actinomycetes; order Micromonosporales; family Micromonosporaceae; genus Micromonospora; species Micromonospora zhanjiangensis. Next base: position 80,451 of record NZ_JBHSBN010000001.1, read on the forward strand.
GCACATGACCGAGACCGTCCACGTGGGTACGTTCACCGCCGCGGCGGCCACCCGGCAGACCCCGCCCCCGCCGGGCTCCGCGGAGTACCGCACCGCCTACCGCGAGTGCGACGCCAGGGCCAGCGGGTACGTGGGCGCCGACTGGCGGTCCGGCCGGCTCTGGCTCGGCGTCGCGTTGCCGTCCACCCAGGCCTGGGCGGGCGGCTCGCGTTGGTTCCGCTGCGACCTGGTCGAACTGACCACCGTCGAGGACGAGGGCAATCCGACCACCCGCACCGGCAGCCTCCGCGGCGGCCTGAAGACCGGCTCCCCGCTCGCCCTGCGCTGCTACGCCGTCAAGCTCGACAGCAAGAAACGCATCGACAAAATGCCGGCCGCCGAGTGCACGAAGACGCACAACGGCGAGTTCACCGGGGTCTGGACGGCACCGGAGGGCAACTACCCGACCAGGGACGCCGACTGGGTCCGGTTCTACGCCGAGTGTCGCAACGTCGTGGCGAAGTACGTCAACGCCCCGGCCGACGCCAACATGCGGTTCCGGACCGGCGTGGTGGCGCTGCCCGGCACGCCGGACGACTGGAAGGCCGGGAACCGGGGCGTGCGCTGCTACCTCTGGATCAGCAACCGCAACCTGACCGCGTCGCTGAAGGGCGCCGGAGTGGCCGCGCTGCCGATCCAGTTCGAGTAGGCACCCGCAAGGCGGCCGGCTCCTGCCACCGCCCGGCTCCTCCCACCGTCTGGTCCCGGACACCGCCCGGTCCCGGACACCGGGGCAGGAAATGCGCTCTGGCCCACTCGGTTCGCCCCCGCGCGCCCGTGCGTCCCCGGGGCGCGGTTGACTGTCCCCATGCACCTGCCCACCGTTGACCTGCCGGCGCTGCCCACCCTGCTCGCCGCGCCGCCACCCGGCTGGGTGGAGACCACCGACGTCATCGTCGTCGGGTCGGGCATCGCCGGGCTCACCGCCGCGCTCAACCTGCGGCAGACCGGACTGCACGTCACCGTGGTGACCAAGGTCAACATCGACGACGGCTCGACCCGTTGGGCGCAGGGCGGCATCGCCGCCGTACTGGATCCGCTGGACACCCCGGCGGCGCACGCCTCGGACACGGAACTGGCCGGGGTGGGCCTGTGCGACCCGGCGGCGGTGCGGGTGCTGGTCGAGGAGGGGCCGACCCGGCTGCGGGAGTTGATCCGGGCCGGGGCCGAGTTCGACCGCAATCCGGACGGCTCCCTGATGCTGACCCGCGAGGGCGGGCACCGGGCCGACCGGATCGTGCACGCCGGCGGCGACGCCACCGGCGCCGAGGTGCAGCGGGCGCTGCACGCCGCGGTGTCCCGCGACCCGTGGATCCGGCTGGTCGAGCACGCCCTGGTGCTGGACCTGCTGCGCGCGCCGGCCGACGGTGACGCCCCGGGCCGGGCCTGCGGGATCACCCTGCACGTGCTCGGCGAGGGCAGCGAGGACGGGGTCGGCGCGATCCTGGGCCGCGCGGTGGTGCTGGCCACCGGCGGGATGGGGCAGATCTACGCGGCCACCACGAACCCCGCCGTCTCCACCGGGGACGGGGTGGCGCTCGCCCTGCGGGCCGGCGCGGCGGTCACCGACCTGGAGTTCGTCCAGTTCCACCCGACCGCGCTGGTGGTCGGGGCCGGCGGGGTCGGCGACCCGGCCGGCGAGGCGCGGGCCCGGCAGCCGCTGGTGTCGGAGGCGCTCCGCGGCGAGGGCGCGTACCTGGTCGACGCGGACGGCAAGCGGTTCATGGTCGGCCAGCACGAACTGGCCGAGCTGGCGCCGCGCGACGTGGTGGCCAAGGGGATCCACCGGGTGCTGCTGGCCACCGGGGCGGACCACGTCTTCCTGGACGCCCGGCACCTCGGCGGGGAGTTCCTGGCCCGCCGGTTCCCGACCATCGTGGCGTCCTGCCTGGCCGTCGGCGTGGACCCGGCCACCGACCTGATCCCGGTCGCCCCGGCCGCCCACTACGCCTCCGGCGGGGTCCGTACCGACCTGGCCGGTCGTACCTCGATCCCGGGCCTGTACGCCTGCGGCGAGGTCGCCTGCACGGGCGTGCACGGCGCGAACCGGCTGGCCAGCAACTCGCTGCTGGAGGGGCTGGTGTTCGCCCGCCGGATCGCCGAGGACATCGCCCGCGAGCTGCCGGAGCAGGCCGAACCCGCGCCGGACGGCGCGTGGCGGGGCGGCGCCGGCTGGGTGCTGGACCCGGCCGCCCGGCCGGCGTTGGCCCGGTCGATGAGCCGGGGCGCCGGGGTGCTCCGGTCCGCCGCGTCGTTGCGCGCCACCGCCGCCGAACTCGTCGGGCTCGGCGCCGGACGGGTCGCCCCGCGCACCGCGAGCTGGGAGGCGACCAACCTGCTCACCGTGGCGACGGCGCTGGTCGGCGCGGCATACGCCCGGCAGGAGACCAGGGGCTGCCACTGGCGGGAGGACTTCCCGACCGCGGTCGACGAGTGGCGCGGCCATCTCGTCGCCGCCGTCGGCGCCGACGGAGAACTGCGCCACACCTGGGAGGTAACACGGTGAACCCTGTCCAACCCGATTCGGGCGGCCCGTCGACGCCGCCTCCGCACTCCACCGGCACCGGCAGGGAAACCGGGACCGGCACCGGCACCGGCACCGGGCCGGAAGTGCCGTTGTCCCCGTCCGGCGTTGCCGCGCTCCGGGCCGTCGGGCTCGACCCGGTGATCGTCGAGAAGATCGTCCGGGAGGCGTTGGCGGAGGATCTCGGGCCGGACCGGATCGACGTCACCAGCGTCGCGACGATCCCGGCCGAGCAGACCGACACCGCCGAGCTGGTCGCCCGGGCCGACGGCGTGGTCGCCGGGCTGGCGGTGGCCGGTGCGGTCTTCGAGACGGTGGGTCGGTGGACCGCGGCCGGTCATACGGTCGAGGTCACGCCGCTGGTCGCGGACGGCGACCGGGTGGTCCGCGGTGACGCGCTGGCGAGGGTGACCGGTCCGACCCGGGTGCTGCTCACCGCCGAGCGGACCGCGCTCAACCTGCTGAGTCGGATGTCCGGGGTGGCCACCCACACCCGCGCCTGGGCCGACGCGCTGGCCGGCGGCAAGGCGACCGTGCTGGACACCCGGAAGACCACGCCGGGCCTGCGGGTCCTGGAGAAGTACGCGGTCCGGGCCGGCGGCGGCACGAACAAGCGGATGGGCCTGTTCGACGTCGCGATGATCAAGGACAACCACAAGCTGGCGGCGGGTGGCATCGCCGCCGCCTACCGGCGGGTCCGGTCCGCCTTCCCGGACGTGCCGGTGCAGGTCGAGATCACCACCCTGGCCGAGGCGGTCGAGGCCGTCGAGGCGGGCGCCGACTTCCTGCTCTGTGACAACATGACGCCGGACGCGCTGCGTGCGGTGGTGGCCGAGGTGGGCGACCGGGCCGAGCTGGAGGCGACCGGCCGGCTCACCCTGGACACCGTCGCCGGGTACGCCACGACCGGGGTCGACTATCTGTCGGTGGGGGCGCTCACCCACAGCTCGCCTATCTTGGACATCGCACTCGACCTCCGGCCCCGGGACTGACGCATGCTGCTGTGCATCGACATCGGTAACACCAACACGGTGTTGGCCACCTTCGAGGGCGACAAGCTGGTCCACTCCTGGCGGATCAAGACCGACGCCCGGTCGACCGCCGACGAACTCGGCCTCAAGTTCCGTGGTCTGTTGACCGACGACGCGGTGGAGATCACCGGCGTGGCCGCCTGCTCGACCGTGCCGGCCGCGCTGCGTTCGCTGCGGACCATGCTGGCCCGCTACTACGCCGAGACGCCGAGCGTGATCGTCGAGCCGGGGGTGAAGACGGGCGTCCAGTTGGCCATCGACAACCCCAAGGAGGTCGGCTCCGACCGGGTGGTCAACACGCTGGCCGCGTACACCCTCTACGGCGGGCCGTCGGTGGTGGTCGACTTCGGTACGACCACCAACTTCGACGTGATCAGCGGCCGGGGTGAGTTCCTCGGTGGCGCCTTCGCCCCGGGCATCGAGATCTCCTTCGACGCGCTCGCCGCCCGGGCCGCCCAGCTGCGCAAGGTCGAGCCGACCCGGCCGCGGTCGGTGATCGGCAAGAACACCGTGGAGTGTCTGCAGTCCGGCATGTACTTCGGGTTCGCCGGTCAGGTGGACCGGATCGTCGAGCGGATGGTCGAGGAGTTGGGCGGCCTGCGGGCGGTGATCGCCACCGGTGGCCTGGCTCCGTTGGTGATCGGCGAGTGCCGGACGATCACCCACCACGAGCCGATGATCACGTTGATCGGGCTGCGGATGGTCTACGAGCGCAACATCTGACCCCGGACGCGCCGGGCCCGTACCGCCGCCGGGGTCGGCCGCCGCGGGACTCAGCGTCGCCGGGCCCGGAAGACGAACGTCCGGTACGGCAGCTCGACGGTCTGCCGTCCGGTCAGATCGGGATGGCCGGCGAACAATTCCCACAGCTCCCGGTCGACCCGGTCCCGTTGCCGTCGCTCGGCGGTCAGGTAGTACGACCGGGTGTGGACCAGTTCGATCACCTGCTCCGGGGCCAGGGCGGTGCGGTGGCCGAACTCGCCCAGCTCGATCGCGTCGAAGGCCGGGCCGAAGTCGGTGAGCTTCCCGACCAGGGTGTCCGCGCTGTCGCCCAGGTGGGCGATCCGACCCAGCTCGACCACCCAGTCGACGCGGTCGTCCCGCATGTTCCAGATCGGAGCGAAGGTCCCCGCCGGGCGCAGCACCCGGGCCACCTCGGCGTGCGCCCGCTCCTTGTCGAACCAGTGGTACGCCTGCCCGACCAGTACCGCGTCCGCGTCGCCGTCCGGCAGCGGTATCGACTCGGCACTGCCGGCCAGGGCGGTGCTGCCCGGGGTGCCGGCGGCCAACTGTGCCCGCATGCCCGGATCCGGCTCCACCGGCACGACGTGGTGTCCCTGGGCGAGGATTTCCCGGGAGAGGATGCCGGTGCCCGCGCCGAGGTCCACCACCCGGGCGGCGGGCCGGGTGAGGTCCAGCGCCCAGCGCACCGCCTCCCGCGGATAGCGCGGGCGGAACCGGTCGTAGGCGGCGGCGGCGGACCCGAAGGACAGGGCGGGAGTGGGTTCGGTCATGGCGGGCAGGTTATCGGCTAACGGTCGACTGGGCGCTTGAGTACGCTCGTGGCCTGACCCCGCCCGATATCTCCTTCTGAGGAAGCGTGCCGTGACCGAGCAGAACGCCGTACCAGCCGACCCCGCTGACGATCTTCCGGAGCAGATGCGGGTCCGCCGGGAGAAGCGGGACCGGATGCTCGCGGAGGGAATCGAGCCGTACCCGGTGGGCTACCCGCGTACCGCCACGCTGGCCGAGATCCGGACCCGGTACGCCGATTTGCCCACGGACACCGCGACCGGGGACGTCGAGGCGGTGACGGGACGGGTGATCTTCCTCCGGAACACCGGCAAGCTCTGCTTCGCCACCCTGCGGGACGGTGACGGCACCGAGTTGCAGGCGATGCTCTCCCTGGACAAGGTCGGCCGGGAGCGGCTCGACGAGTGGAAGCGGCAGATCGACCTGGGCGACCATGTCGGAGTGACCGGCGAGGTGATCACGAGCCGCCGGGGCGAGCTGTCGGTGCTGGCGAATTCCTGGACGCTGACCGCCAAGGCGTTGCGGCCGCTCCCGGTGGCGCACAAGCCGCTCAGCGAGGAGGCCCGGGTCCGCCAGCGGTACGTCGACCTGATCGTCCGGCCGCTGGCCCGGCAGACGGTACGCGACCGGGCGACGGTGGTGCGCAGTCTGCGGGATTCGCTGCACGCGCGGAGTTTCCTCGAAGTCGAAACGCCGATGTTGCAGTTGCTGCACGGCGGCGCCGCGGCCCGCCCATTCGTGACGCACAGCAATGCGCTGGACACCGATCTGTATCTGCGAATCGCGCCCGAGCTTTATCTCAAGCGGGCCGTCGTGGGCGGGATCGACCGGGTCTTCGAGATCAACCGTAACTTCCGCAATGAGGGTGTCGACTCGTCGCACTCGCCGGAGTTCGCCATGCTGGAGACGTACGAGGCGTACGGCGACTACGACACGATGGCCGCGCTGACCCGGGAGTTGGTGCAGAACGCGGCCGAGGCGGTCAGCGGCTCGCACGTGGTGACGCACGCCGACGGCACCGAGTTCGACCTGGGTGGCGAGTGGAGTTCGGTGACGCTCTTCGGCTCCCTTTCCGAGGCCCTCGGTGACGAGGTCACCGTGCGGACCGATCGGGCCCGGCTGGTGCAGTACGCCGAGAAGGTGGGCCTGTCGGTCGACCCGAAGTGGGGGCCGGGCAAGCTCGCCGAGGAACTCTTCGAGGAACTCGTCGTGCCGGGCCTGCAACAGCCGACCTTCGTCCGGGACTACCCCGAGGAGACCAGCCCGCTTACCCGGGCGCACCGCTCCGAGCCGGGGCTGGCCGAGAAATGGGACCTGTACGTCCGCGGATTCGAACTGGGAACGGCCTACTCGGAGTTGGTCGATCCGGTGGTGCAGCGGGACCGGTTGCTGGCCCAGGCCCGGTTGGCGGCCCGGGGGGACGACGAGGCCATGCTCCTGGACGAGGACTTCCTGCGCGCCATGGAGTACGGAATGCCCCCGGCCGGCGGCATGGGAATGGGAATCGACCGGCTGCTGATGGCGCTGACCGGGCTCGGAATTCGGGAAACGATCCTCTTCCCGTTGGTGCGCGCGGAGTAGTCGTCCGGCTCTTGCTGAGTTAGTTTCCGGGTCCTATTGACGCCGGAAGCATCGTGCGGGCTATTGTTCTCTTGTTTAACGGGAGCAGCCCGCTGGAAAGGACTATGGCACGTGGCCAAGCAGATCATTCACAAGCTGGTCGATGACCTGGACGGCGGCGACGCCGACGAGACGGTCAAGTTCGCGCTCGACGGCGTTCAGTACGAGATCGACCTCTCGAAGAAGAACGCCAGCAAATTGCGTGACCTTTTCGCGCCGTACGTGGCGGCCGGATCCAAGGTGGGTCGCGGCGGTGTGGTCGTCGGCGGTCGCGCGGCCCGGGGCCGGGGCGGGGCCACGGCCGACCGGGAACAGAACAAGGCGATCCGTGCCTGGGCCAAGAAGGAAGGTCGGGACATCTCGGATCGTGGACGCATCCCGCAGGAGATCGTCGACGAATACCACGCCAAGGCCGGCCGCTGATCGACGACGAACCCCGACCGGCGGTGGCGCCGGGTCGGTGAGCGATGCTCGCCGGCCCGGCGCTGCGTCGTTTGCGGGGTCGGAAGTGACCTCTCGTCCGATTTACGGTTGATTGTCGCCTCCGGGCGCCGGTGGCCGGGCTGCCCGACCGGCGGATCCGGCCGGCGAAAGTTCGTCGATCCGGGAACTGACCAGGTGCTTTCCGCGTTGTCCACACCAGTGGACGAAGTTGTCCACAGCCTGTGGACGCGCCCGGGTGTGTCGGTGGACGACCGCTCGCGGCCGGTACGGGATTTCGCTTTGCGCGTACACCCGGGGTCGGGAACACCGGCTGAGCGCGTGAGGTTGGGATAAAGGGTGCGAAGCCGACGTGGTCCCGCAACACAGGACCTCAGGTGAGTCGGCCCGCGGCGATAGAGTAAGAGAGCCGGACGTCCGGCTTGGACGTCCAGGCACCGGCCCCGCCAAGATGCTTGGACCATCAAGATCGAGTGCGCACGGCACGTGAGGAGCACGAGGGCATGTTCGAGCGGTTCACCGACCGAGCGCGACGGGTTGTCGTCCTGGCCCAGGAAGAGGCCCGGATGCTCAACCACAACTACATCGGTACGGAGCACATCCTGCTCGGCCTCATCCACGAGGGTGAGGGCGTGGCGGCCAAGGCCCTGGAGAGCCTCGGTATCTCCCTGGAGGGCGTCCGCCAGCAGGTGGAGGAGATCATCGGCCAGGGCCAGCAGGCGCCGAGCGGGCACATCCCGTTCACGCCGCGGGCCAAGAAGGTGCTGGAGCTGTCGCTGCGCGAGGCGCTGCAGCTCGGCCACAACTACATCGGTACGGAGCACATCCTGCTCGGGCTGATCCGCGAGGGTGAGGGCGTCGCCGCCCAGGTGCTGGTCAAGCTCGGCGCCGACCTGAACCGGGTCCGCCAGCAGGTGATCCAGCTCCTCTCCGGCTACCAGGGCAAGGAGCCGGCCGCCGCCGGTGCCGCCCCGGGCGAGGCCGCGCCGTCGACCAGCCTGGTGCTGGACCAGTTCGGTCGCAACCTCACCCAGGCCGCCCGCGAGGGCAAGCTCGACCCGGTCATCGGGCGGGAGAAGGAGATCGAGCGGGTGATGCAGGTGCTCTCCCGCCGTACCAAGAACAACCCGGTCCTGATCGGCGAGCCCGGCGTCGGCAAGACCGCCGTGGTGGAGGGCCTCTCCCAGAAGATCATCAAGGGCGAGGTTCCGGAGACGCTCAAGGACAAGCAGCTCTACACCCTCGACCTGGGCGCCCTGGTGGCCGGTTCGCGCTACCGCGGTGACTTCGAGGAGCGCCTCAAGAAGGTGCTGAAGGAGATCCGCACCCGGGGCGACATCATCCTGTTCATCGACGAGATCCACACCCTGGTGGGTGCGGGTGCGGCCGAGGGCGCGATCGACGCGGCGAGCATCCTCAAGCCGATGCTGGCCCGCGGCGAGCTGCAGACCATCGGTGCCACCACCCTCGACGAGTACCGCAAGCACCTGGAGAAGGACGCCGCCCTCGAGCGACGTTTCCAGCCGATCCAGGTGGGCGAGCCGTCGCTGGCGCACACCATCGAGATCCTCAAGGGCCTGCGCGACCGCTACGAGGCGCACCACCGGGTGAGCATCACCGACGGTGCCCTGGTGGCCGCCGCCACCCTGGCCGACCGCTACATCTCCGACCGGTTCCTGCCGGACAAGGCGATCGACCTGATCGACGAGGCCGGTGCCCGGATGCGGATCCGCCGGATGACCGCGCCGCCAGACCTGCGCGACTTCGACGAGCGGATCGCCCAGGTCCGCCGGGACAAGGAGTCCGCGATCGACGCGCAGGACTTCGAGCGGGCCGCCCAGCTGCGGGACAAGGAGAAGCAGCTGCTGGGTCAGAAGGCGCAGCGGGAGAAGGAGTGGAAGGCCGGCGACCTGGACGTCGTGTCCGAGGTCGACGACGAGCAGATCGCCGAGGTGCTGGCGAACTGGACCGGCATCCCGGTCTACAAGCTGACCGAGGAGGAGACCTCCCGGCTGCTGCGGATGGAGGACGAGCTGCACAAGCGGGTCGTCGGCCAGTCGGACGCGGTCAAGGCGGTGTCCAAGGCGATCCGGCGTACCCGGGCCGGTCTGAAGGACCCGAAGCGGCCCTCCGGCTCGTTCATCTTCGCCGGCCCGTCGGGTGTCGGTAAGACCGAGCTGTCCAAGGCGCTGGCCGAGTTCCTGTTCGGCTCCGAGGACGCGCTGATCCAGCTGGACATGTCCGAGTTCCACGACCGCTACACGGTGTCCCGGCTCGTCGGTGCGCCCCCCGGCTACGTCGGTTACGACGAGGGTGGCCAGCTGACCGAGAAGGTCCGCCGGCGGCCGTTCTCGGTGGTGCTGTTCGACGAGATCGAGAAGGCCCACCCGGACGTGTTCAACACGCTGCTGCAGATCCTCGAGGACGGGCGGCTCACCGACGGTCAGGGTCGGATCGTGGACTTCAAGAACACGGTCATCATCCTGACCACCAACCTGGGCACCCGGGACGTGGCCAAGGCGGTCTCGCTGGGCTTCCAGGCGTCGGAGGACATCGAGTCCAACTACGAGCGGATGAAGCAGAAGGTCAACGACGAGCTGAAGCAGCACTTCCGCCCGGAGTTCCTCAACCGGATCGACGACACCATCGTGTTCCACCAGCTCAACCAGGGCGAGATCCTGTCGATCGTGGACATCATGATCCAGCGGATCGAGACCCAGCTGCGGAACAAGGACATGGGTCTGGAGCTGACCGACAACGCCAAGAAGTATCTGGCGAAGAAGGGCTTCGACCCGGTGCTGGGCGCCCGGCCGCTGCGTCGGACCATCCAGCGGGACATCGAGGACAACCTGTCCGAGCGGATCCTGTTCAACGAGCTGACCTCGGGTCAGATCGTGGTGGTGGACTGCGAGGGCGACCCGGAGAACATCGACAAGTCCAAGCTGGTCTTCCGTGGCGCGGACAAGCCCGTCGAGGTCCCCGACGCGGTACCCGCCGACCTGGGCGGCGCCGCCGCCGCGGGGGAGTGACCTGACCCGCTGAACCCGGCTCCGGCCGGCAATTGAAGATCACGACCAACGGCTCCGGCCGGCGACCACCGCCGACCGGAGCCGTCGGCGTTTCCGCCCGGACGATGAAACAGGTGGTGACCACGTTGAAGATGATGCCGGTGGCCGAAGCGGTCAGTCTCCCGCTGCGTCGGTGCCGGGAAGGCGACGGACGCCGGCTGCCCACCGGGCCGATGAACGAGTCGGCGAAGGCCATGCTCGACGAGTCGGCCCGGCTGACCGCGGCGCTCACGACGATCCGGACCCGGTCGTGACGGCGGCGTTGTGGACGTTGATCGGCCGTACCGGCCGCGGCGTGCTGGTGACCCTCAAGCGGGACGGCCGGCCACAGCTGTCCAACGTGGATTATCTCGCCGATCCGGTGGACCGGTCGATCCGGATCTCCACCACCGACGGCCGGGCGAAGGTGCGCAACCTCCGGCGCGATCCCCGCGCCAGCTTCTACGTCACCAACCCGGACGGATCCGCGTACGCCGTCGCGGAAGGCGAGGTCCGGATGTCGGCGCCGGCGGCCGAGCGGGACGACGCCACCGTCGAGGAGCTTGTCGAGGTCTACCGCGGTGTCCAGGGCGAGCACCCGGACTGGGACGACTACCGGCGCGCGATGGTCGCCGACCGGCGCCTGGTGGTACGCCTGCGCGTCGACCGGCTGTACGGCTGGTCGCCGGGGCGGTGACCGGAACGCGGTTGGCGGCGGCTCAGATCAGGCGGCGGTCGCCGGCCAACGTGTACGCGTCCGCACCGGCCCGTTCCACCAGCCCGTCCTGGACCAGACCGGCCAGGGCCCGGGCCCGTTGCACGTCGTCGGTCCAGACCAGATCCAGCCGCTCGCCGGGCACCGGACCGACCGTTTCCCGGAGCACCGCGAGCAGCAGGCCCCGGACCTGCCGGTCGGTGCCGGCGTACTGCTGGGGTCGGCGGGTCGGGCCCGGAGCGGCCGGCCGCCCGGCCGCCCGCCAGGCGCAGACCTCGGCGAGTGGGCACTCGCCGCAGCGGGGTCCCCGGGCCGTGCACACCAGCGCGCCGAGTTCCATGAAGGCGGCGCTGGCCCGGGCCGCGCGGGCCGGCTCGACGGGTAGGAGTTCCTCGGTGGCGACCAGATCGGCGGGTCGGGTCGCCGGGCCGGCGTCGGGGAGCCCGGTCACCGCCCGGGCCACCAGGCGCCGGACGTTGGTGTCCACCACCGGATGCCGTTGCCCGTACGCGAAGGCGGCCACCGCCCGGGCGGTGTAGCTGCCCACGCCGGGCAGGGCGAGCAGCGCGTCCAGATCGGTCGGCACCACGCCGTCGTGCCGTTGCGTCAGGGCGACCGCGCACTCGCGCAGCCGCAGCGCCCGCCGAGGGTAGCCGAGCCGACCCCACATCCGGATCGCCTCGGCCGGTGTGTCGGCGGCCAACGCGGCCGGCACCGGCCAGCGCGCCAACCACGCCCGCCAGGCCGGCAGGACGCGTACCACCGGCGTCTGCTGCAACATGATCTCGCTGACCAGGATCGCCCAGGCGCCGACGTCCGGCTCCCGCCAGGGCAGGTCACGAGCGTTCTGGTCGTACCACCGGGTGGCCATCTCGGCGAACTGGGTCTCGGACATCGCGCCGTCGATCCTGCCATGCCCGGGCTCCCACCCGGCGTGCGGCCGGCCGGGACGACGGTCGGCGACCACGACGTCCCGCACCGTGGGCCGGACCGCCGGTCCGACGCCCGCGCCGGGCGGGCATCGGGCACACTGCCCTGATGAGCGAGCTTGCGATCACCGTGATCGGACACGACCGGCCCGGCATCGTGGCCGACGTAGCCGAGGCGCTCGCCCGGCTCGGAGCCAACCTCACCGATTCGACGATGACCCGGCTGCGCGGGCACTTCGCGATGACGCTGATCTGCACCGGCCCGACCGCCGCCGAGGTCGAGGCCGCGCTGGCGCCGCTGCACGCCGACGACCGGCTGCTGGCCACCGTACGGACGGTCGGCGCCGACGTCGAGGCGAGCCGGTCCGGCGAGGCGTATGTGCTGGCGGTGCACGGCGCCGACCGGCTCGGCATCGTCGCCGCGGTGACCCGGGTGGTCGCCGAAGCCGGCGGCAACGTCACCGACCTGACCACGCGGCTGGTCGGTCCGCTCTACGTGGTGATCGCGGAACTCGATCTGTCGCCCGGAACGGCGGCGGAACTGACACCCCGGTTGGCCGAGGTCGGTGCCGGCCTCGACGTGGAGATCACGCTCCGGCCGGCCGAGTCGGACCTGCTGTGACCGCCGGGTCGACGGGGCTCGGCGACTGGACCCCGGCCGTGCTCGGTCCGCCCGGCCGGGTCCGGCCGGTGGTCGCCGCACCCCACTCGGTGTTGAGTCGGGCCGGCACGGAGGTCGACCCGCTCGCCGACGAGGTGGTACGCCTCGCCGCGGACCTGATCGCCACCATGCGGGTCTCCCCGGGCTGTGTCGGCCTGGCCGCGCCGCAGGTCGGCGTGGGCGCCCAACTCTTCGCGGTCGACGTGACCGGCCACCCCAAGTCGGTCACCGTGCACGGCGAGTTCGTGCTCTGTAACGCCCGGGTCGTCGAGGCGACCCGGTGGCGGCCCGGGCGGGAGGGTTGCATGTCGGTCCCGGACCTGACCGGCGACGTGAAGCGGGCCAGCCGGCTGGTGGTCGAGGGCGTCCTGCCCGGCACCGACAAGCCGGTCCGGTTGGTCACCGACGGTTTCGAGGCGCGGGCCCTGCAGCACGAGATTGACCATTGCGCCGGTCTGCTGTTCCTGGACCGGGTGGCCGGCGCGCACGCCATCTACCAGCGCAAGGTCTATCTGTGACGCCGATCCGAGCGGTACGCCCCGACAGGCGGATGCCGGACTCTCGGCGCGTCGTGACGATCAACTTCCGCGGCCCCGCTACGGTATGCGCATCATGCGTCTGACGGTTGGCCCCCTCCCCTCCGCCGTTTACTGGCGGCGGCGCGCTGTCGTGCTCGGCGCCGGGCTGCTCTTCCTCATCGTGTTGCTCTACTCGTGCGGCGGACCGGGTGACTCCGGCGACAAGCCGAAGGGCGCCGGCGGGTCACCGACGCCGACCGTCGGGTCGACGAAGGCCGGGCCGACACCCGACCCGGGCGGCACGACGTCGCCCGGAGCCGGTGAAGCCTCGCCCGGTGCCGGTTCCAGCCCCGGCGGGGACCAGTCGGGCGATTCGGCCCAGGGCGGTCCGCAGCAGGTCGGCCCGCCGCAGGGCGGCGGGGTCGTCGACGTGCCGAACGTCCCGCCACCCGCGCCCGGCTCGTGCACCGACAGTGAGATGTCGCTGATCGTGTCGGCCACCCCGAGCGCCGTCCAGCGCGGCGAGGATGTGCCCGTCAAGCTGGGCATCAAGATCAAAAATATTTCGAACCGGACCTGCAGCCGCGACGTCGGGCCGGACCTGCAGGAGCTGTTCATCAAGATCGGGGCGCAGCGGGTCTGGTCCTCGGACACCTGCGGCACCGGGAGGGGCTCCGACGTCCGCTCGTTCCCGCCGGGTCAGGAGAACGAGTACGGCCTCGACTGGAACGGCCGGGAGAGCAGCAGGTGCGGTGGCGGGGTGGCGGCTGGTGACCGCGCCGGCGCTGGCCAGTACCAGGTCTTCGCCCGCCTCGGCACCAAACTCAGCGCTCCGGTGAAGCTCACCATCTCCGACTGACGGCCCGCCGGCGCCCACGGCCGGACCTCCCACGGCCCGCCCGGCCCGGAGAGTCAGCGGTCAGACGTACCGCTCCAGGATGGACGCCTCGGCCAGCCGGGACAGCCCTTCCCGGACCCCGCGGGCCCGTGCGTCGCCCACGCCGTCGACCGCCTGCAGATCCTCCACGGTCGCGCCGAGTAGCCGCTGGAGGCTGCCGAAGTGCCCGACGAGCCGGTCCACCACGAGGGCCGGCAGCCGGGGCACCTTGGCGAGCAGCCGGAAACCGCGCGGGCTGACCGCGGCGTCGAGCGCGTCCGACGCGCCGGGGTAGCCGATCCCCTTGGCCACGGCGACCAGGTCGATCAGCTCGGTGGCGGTGAGCAGGTCGAGCTCGACCAGCGCCTCGTCGAGGGTCCGAGCCTTCCGGCCGACCGGCAGGTAGTCGCGGATCACCAGGGTCCGGTCGGCGTCGACCCCGGCCATCAGCTCGTCGAGCTGCAGGGCCAGCAGTCGACCGTCGGTGCCGAGTTCGACCACGTAGCCGGCGATCTCGTCGGCGATCCGCCGAACCATCTCCAGTCGCTGCACCACCGCGACCGCGTCCCGTACGGTGACGAGGTCCTCGATCTCCAGGGCGGAGAGGGTGCCGGAGACCTCGTCCAGCCGCAGCTTGTAGCGCTCCAGGGTGGCCAGGGCCTGGTTGGCGCGGGACAGGATGGCCGCCGAGTCGTCCAGCACGTGCCGCTGGCCGTTGACGTAGAGGCTGATGATCCGCATCGACTGGCTCACCGAGATCACCGGGTAGCCGGTCTGCCGGGCGACCCGTTCGGCCGTCCGGTGCCGGGTGCCGGACTCCTCGGTCGGGATCGACGGGTCGGGCATCAGGTGCACGGCGGCCCGGACGATCCGGGTGCCGTCGCTGGACAGCACGACGGCGCCGTCCATCTTGCACAACTCGCGTACCCGGGTGGCGGAGAACTCGACGTCCAGTGGGAAGCCGCCGGTGCACAACGTCTCCACGACCTTGTCGTAGCCGAGCACGATGAGCGCCCCGGTACGGCCGCGCAGAATCCGTTCCAGGCCGTCCCGCAGGGCGGTGCCGGGGGCCATCAGCGCCAGGTTGGCGCGCAACGGGTCGCCGGTGCTGCTGGGCCCGGTCATCGGTAGGCCGGCGCTGACGGTGCGCGGCGGGGAGGCCGGGGCGCCGGCGCGAACCTGTGGGATCGCGCCGGTGATTCTGTTCGCATCGCGGTCGATCGGCACCAGGACAGTCTACGGACTGTCATGCGGTGGGTGCTGTTGTGGTTACTGTGATGTGCCACCGCGCCTACTCCTTGCGGGCTCTGATCGGCGCAACTTCCGCCCCAACGGCCGGAAGTCGGGCCTGCCGGGCGGATGGCCGGTCTTGTCTGGCTTAGGTTATCCACCCGATCTTCGGCGAGGTATCCCTCGACGGTACGTCGTCCGGTCGTCACTCCACCGACAGACTCGCGGCCAGCCGGAGCGCGGAACGGAGGTCGGTGACCTCGGTCACCTGCATCCCGGCCGGGGTGATGCCGCTCGTCTCGGGGCCGCAGCCCTGCGGGACGAGCGCGTGCCGGAAGCCCAGCCGGGCGGCCTCCGCGAGCCGGCGCGGTACGGCGCCGACCCGGCGCACCTCGCCGGTCAGGCCGACCTCGCCGATGGCGACCAGGTGCGGGGCGATGGCGAGGTTCAGTCCCCCGGAGGCGACCGCGAGGGCGACCGCCAGGTCGGCGGCCGGCTCGACCACCCGGATCCCGCCGACGGTGGCGGCGAAGACCTCCCGATCGTGCAGGGTCAACCGGTCGGTGCGGCGCTGCAGCACGGCCAGCACCATGGCCAGCCGGGCGCCGTCGAGGCCGGAGACGGTGCGCCGCGGTGAGCCCGCCACGGTGGCGCCGATCAGCGCCTGAACCTCGGTGACCAGGGCCCGCCGCCCCTCCATGGACACCGTCACGCAGGTGCCGGGCACCGGTTCGGAATACCGGGTCAGGAACAGTCCGGAGGGGTCGGCCAGGCTGCTGATGCCGCCCTCGTGCATCTCGAAGCAGCCGACCTCGTCGGCCGCGCCGTAGCGGTTCTTGACCCCCCGCACCATCCGCAGCGACGAGTGCTTGTCGCCCTCGAAGTGCAGCACCACGTCCACCAGGTGTTCGAGCACCCGTGGACCGGCCACCTGGCCGTCCTTGGTGACGTGTCCGACCAGCACGGTGGCGATGCCGCGCTCCTTGGCGACCGCGACCAGGGCGGCGGTCACCGCCCGGATCTGGGTCACGCCGCCGGCCACGCCCTCGGTGCCGGGTGCGGAGATGGTCTGCACCGAGTCGAGCACCAGCAGGCCCGGCTGCACCGCGTCCAGGTGTCCCAGGACGGCCGCGAGGTCGCTCTCCGCGGCCAGGTAGAGCCGCTCGTGCAGGGCGCCGAGCCGCTCGGCGCGCAGCCGCACCTGACTGACCGATTCCTCGCCGCTGACCACCAGCGACGGGCTGCCCACACCGGCGGCCCACTGCTGGGCGACGTCCAGCAGCAGGGTCGACTTGCCGACCCCCGGCTCGCCGGCCAACAGCACCACGGCGCCCGGGACCAGCCCGCCGCCGAGCACCCGGTCCAGCTCGGCGACCCCGGTGGGCCGGGCCTTGGCCGGGGCGGCGCTGATGGTGGCGATGGGCCGGGCCGGCTCGACCGGGGCGCGGGAGGTCACCACCCGCCCCGCCACCGTCGGTCCGGTCACGGTGGACTCGACGACCGCGCCCCACTCACCGCACTCGGGGCACCGGCCGACCCACTTCGGTGGCTGGTGGCCGCAGGCGTCGCACTCGTAGGCCGGTCGGGGTTCGCGGGTCGCGGCGCGGGACCGGGTGGTCGTTCGGGAGGTCACCTGCGGAACGCTATCCGACCGGTACGACGGAACGGGCCGGGCGGGGAAAGCTCCCCGCCCGGCCCGACGGCTCGGTGTCGGCCCGGCCGACCGTGTCCGGTCAGCCCTCGTGGCCCTCGGACACCACCGGGGACGACGTCGGTGCCGGGGTCAGCGGCACGGCGACCGGCGCGTTCACCGTGAGTTGCTGGCCGCCGAAGTCGAAGGTCAACTCCACCGCCTGGCCCACGGCGACGGCGTCGGTCAGACCGACGAGCTGCAGGAAGCGGCCGCCGTCGGGGTTGAGGATGAGGTAGCCCTGGGCGGGGATCTGCAGGCTCGCCGGCGCGCCGGCCGGGGCCTCGGCGGTCGCCGACGGGCTGGCCGAGCCGCCGGCGGACGGGTTCGCCGAGCCACCGGCGGACGGGTTCGCCGAGCCACCGGCGGACGGGATGGCCGACCCGCTCGGCGTGGCGCCGGCGGACGCGCTCGCCCCGGCGGACGCGCTCGCGCTCGCGCCGCCCGACGGGGCCGCGCCACCGGAGAGCACCACCGAGCGGGCGCCGGCCACGGTGACCTTCACCGTCACCGGGCTGTGCGAGTCGTTGTAGATGCCGACCTCGACCGGCGCGTTGCCGCCGGCCGGGTAGCCCTTCTCGCCGGGGTAGGCGAGCAGCAGATTACGGATCTTGTAGTTGCCGTCCGTCGTCTGGGCGTTGGCGCCCGGAACGGTCGGCGCCATTTCGGCGGTATGGGCGATCTGACCCGCGCCGCACCCGGACAGCAGCAGCGTCGCCGCGGTCGCGGCCGCACCGGCCAGCGCGGCCCGCCGGGGTCCCCTGATCGAGCGCGTCACGTCGGTCCTCCTCGTTACGATCCCGCCCGGCTGTCAGCCGGGGCGTGGTGGCCATACCCGCGCAGACCGGGCTCCAGGGTAGTGGGACGTGATCGTCGTTCACACGCCGACCCGGCAACCCGGTCGCGGTGCCGGTGTTTCCCCGCTTCGCGCAGGTCACACCACTCGGCCGCTGGCCACCAGGAGTGCGACGTCGATCACCGCCACCAGCATCACCGCGCGGAACGCCGCCACCGGTCGGGCCGCCCGCCCGCCGGTCGACCGGGCCGCCCGCCAGCCCACCGGCAGCACCACCGCGGCGGCCACGACCGCCGCCAACCCGGCCCAGGAGGGCGGCCCGGGCGGTCCAACGACCAGCACCACGGTCGCCGCGAGCAGCAGCACGCCGGCCGCCGTCCGGGACCGGCCGGCGCCCAACCGGTGCGGCAGGCCGCGTACCCCGGTCCGCCGGTCGTCGTCCAGGTCGGGCAGCACGTTGGCGAAGTGCGCGCCGGCGCCGAGCAGGCCGCCGGCCAGTGGCAGCCAGGCGGGCGGCGTGGGCACGCCGGGCAGGGCGAGCACCACGAAGGCGGGCAACGTGGCGAACGATACCGCGTACGGCAGCACCGAGACCGGGGTCGACTTCAACGGCCAGTCGTACGCCAGGGCGGACAGCAGCGCGACGGTGGCGGCCAACGCGGCGACCGGGTTCAGGGTGAGCGCCGGCAGTGGTGTCACGGCGGCGGCGATCACCCCGGCGAGCCCGACCGTCCGCCGGCCGACCGCCCCGGTGACCAGCGGCTTGTCCGTCCGACCGACGGCCGTGTCCCGGTCGGCGTCGAGCCGGTCGTTGACCCAGCCGATGGCCAGCTGACTGGCCAGCACGGTGGCGGCGACCGCCAGGATCCCGCCCGGCCGGTGGCCGACCCCCCAGGCGAGCAGGGCGGCGACGGTGGTCACCGCCGCCGCCGGCTCCGGATGACTGGCCCGGACCAGCCCTAACACCATTCGCGGCATAAGGGAAGTCTGGCCGTTACCCGCCGGTCGTGCCACGCTCGATCCATGCGGGCGGCGGACACGACCACGGATGGTGACCCGACCGCGTCCGCCCGCCGACCCCGCAACGACCCCGGTCAGTACGACGACCTGGCCGACGAGTGGTGGCGGCCGGACGGCGCGTTCGCGATGCTGCACTGGCTGGCCGCGGCCCGGGCCGCGCTGGTGCCGCCGGCGTCCCGACCGGACGCGCTGCTGGTCGACATCGGGTGCGGCGCCGGGTTGCTGGCCCCGCACGTCGTCGACAAGGGCTACCGGCACGTCGGGGTGGACCTGGTCGGCTCCGCGCTGCGGCAGGCGGCCGGGCACGGCGTCGTACCGGTGAACGGTGACGCCACGGCGGTGCCGTTGGCGACCGGCTGCGCCGACGTGGTCGCGGTCGGCGAACTGCTCGAACACGTGCCCGACTGGCCGGCCGCGGTGGCGCAGGCCTGCCGGGTGCTGCGGCCCGGCGGAACCCTCGTGCTGGACACGCTGAACGACACCGCGCTGAGTCGGCTGCTCGCCGTCGCGGTGGCCGAACGACTGCCCGGGGTGCCACGCGGCATCCACGACCCGGGCCTGTTCGTCGACGCCCGCGCCCTGGTCGCCGAGTGCGCCCGGTACGGGGTGCGGCTGCGCGTCCGGGGTGTCCGGCCGGAACTGCCCGGCACGCTGCGCTGGCTGGCCCGGCGCGCGGTGCCCGGCCGGCGCGGGCGTCCGACGCCCGCCGGTCGTGCGCCGCGGATCGTGCCGACCTTCTCGTCCGCCGTGCTCTACCAGGGCCGGGGGATGAAGGACGGGTAGTCCGGCCGACCGGGGCCGGTCCGAGGGAAAGGGGGGACACGATGGTCGACGCAGTGGACGCCGCACGCCGGTTGGCACCGCGGTTGGCGGCTCGGGCCGCCGGGCACGACCGGGACGGCACCTTCCCGGAGCAGGACTTCACCGACCTGCGGGAGGCCGGCCTGTTCGGCCTGATGGTCCCGCCCGAGTTGGGTGGCGCGGGCGCCGACTTCGCCCGGTACGCCGCCGTCGCCACCGAGTTGGCCCGCGGCAACGGCGCCACCGCCCTGGTGTTCAACATGCACGCCTCGGTGACCGGGGCGCTGACCGCGGTCACCGAGGAACTGGCCGAGGCGCTGGGTGTCCCGGCGGAGGCGCTCGCGGCCCGGGACCGGGCGCTGGCCGACGCCGCCGCCGGCTCCTGGTACGGCGTGGCGATGAGCGAGCGCGGCGCCGGTGCCCGCCTCTCCCGGTTGTCCACCGTCTACGAGCCGGTGGACGGCGGTTACCACCTCAAGGGGGTCAAGACCTTCTGCTCCGGGGCTGGGCACGCGGACGCGTACCTGGTGGCCGCGCGCAGCGTCGCCGACCGGTCGGTGGTGTCGCAGTTCCTGGTGCCGGCCGGCGCCGGACTGCACGTCGAGCGGACCTGGGACGCGCTGGGCATGCGGGCGACCGCCTCGCACGACCTGCATCTGGACGTGACCGTGCCGGCCGACCGGCTGCTCGGTGGGGTCGAGGGCCTGGCGCTGGTGGTGGCCCAGTTGATGCCGCACTGGCTGGTGGCCAGCTACGCGGCGGTCTACGTCGGGGTGGCCCGGGCGGCCGTCGACGCCGCCGTCGAGCACCTGAACGACCGCGGCCTCGCCGGGCTGCCGGCCGTACGGGCCCGGATCGGTCGGGCCGACGCGGCGGTGTCGGCCGCCGCGCTGGTCGTCGCCGAGGCGGCCCGCCGGGTGGACGAGGCGCCCGGCGACGCCGAGACCAACCGGTGGGTGTGGCGGGCGAAGCTGCTGGCCGGGACCACCGCCGCCGAGGTGGCGGCGTCCATGTTGGAGGCGGCCGGCACGTCCGCCACCCGACGGGGCCATCCGCTGGAGCGGTTGTACCGCGACGCGCGCTGCGGCTCGCTGCACCCCGCCACCTCCGACGTCTGCGCCGACTGGCTGGGCATCGCCGCACTGGGCGGCGATCCGGACCGGGACGGAACCACCCCCCGATGGTGACCGGACGATTCGCCGGGAGTGACGAATCAGCCCTACGAACGGAGCAGATCGTGACAGCAACACCGGTGATCGCCGGCCTGGGTATCGGCCTACCGCCGCGGACCGGCCAACAGGAGATGTGGGAGGGCTTCTTCGCCGGACACTTCGCCGGCACCACCCGCGCCCTGGCCGGGCGCATCTTCGCCAACTCGGGCGTGTCCACCCGGCAGGCGGCGGTGAACCCGCTGGTCGAGGACATCTCCGAATGGTCCACCGAGCGGCGGATGCGGCGTTATCTGACCGAGGTGCTCCCGCTCGGCAAGGAGGCGATCGACCGGGCCCTGACCGAGGCCGGCGTGCCGGCGCCGGAGATCGGCTTGTTCGCGGTCTGCTCCTGCACCGGTTACGTCACGCCCGGACCGGACATCCTGCTGGCCCGGGACATCGGGCTGGCCGCCGACGCCCAGCGGCTGTTCATCGGCCACATGGGCTGCTACGCGGCGCTGCCCGGGCTGGGCGTGGTCACCGACTTCGTCACCGCGCGCGGCCGGCCGGCGCTGCTGCTCTGTGCCGAACTGCCCAGCCTGCACATCCAACCGGCGTCGACCCGGATGGACACCCAGCAGATCGTGTCGCACGCGCTGTTCTCCGACGCCGCCGTCGCGGCCGTGGTGACCCCGCCGGATCGGCCGGGCTACGCGGTACGGGACGTGGTGGCGGTGACCGACACCTCGACGGCCGACCAGATGACCTGGGAGGTGACCGAGCGGGGGTTCCGGATGGGCCTGTCCACCCGGGTGCCCGCGGTGCTCGCCGGCTACGTCGGTGGACTGGTGGACGACCTGCTCACCCGGCACGACCTGAAGCGCTCCGACGTGACCGGGTGGGCGGTGCACCCGGGCGGTCCGCGGATCCTGACGGTGGTGGAGCAGGAGTTGGCCCTGCCGCCGGACGCGCTCTGGGCGTCCCGGGAGACGCTCGCCGAGCACGGCAACTGCTCGTCGGCGACCGCGCTGCTCATCCTGGACCGGTTCCGGCGGGCGCCGCAGCCACCGGAGTGGGTGGTGATGCTCGCCTTCGGGCCGGGGTTGACCCTCTACGCCACCCTGCTGCGGCACACCGGTGTGAGCTGACCGAACGTCGCCGGAACGCGGATGGCGTCGGAACCGGCGTCCCGACGCGAGCGGCGGAACCGCGGGGTGCGCATTACAGTCGATGTGTGGCGGCGGAGACGGACGGACGCGGCGGTGGCCCGCTGCTCGCGGTGCTGACCGGGGCGGCGCTGCTGGGCGGCGGCTGGTGGTGGACCGCCTCGGCGCCCGCCCCGACACCCCGGGAGCCGGCCGCGTCCACCGCCCCGCGGCCGCCGTCGAGCGGCGCGACGTCGTACTGGCACGACCCGTCCGACGCGCTCTCGTCCCGGCTGATCCTGGTACCCGACGCCTACGGGGTGCCGGCCGCCGGCAGCACCGTGTCCGCCCCGGGACTGCGCCGGTACGACGCCACCGGCCGGCTCAACTGGCCGGGTCTGTGGCCGGACGTGGCCGGCGGGCGGGTCGTCCTCGACGTGGCCACCGGCCGGATCCGGGTCGACGTGCCCGCGGCGGCCCGGCTGCGGGCCGTGGACCACGACCTGCCGGCCGTCGACGGGACCCGGTTCCGGTCGACGGTCGAGCTCGACGACTCGACACCCCACCAGTTCCCGCTGTTCGTGCGGCCGGGCGAGCGGTACCTGTTGCAGCACGTCTGCATCGGCGCCGGCCGGCTACGGGTCGGCGTCGTCGGCGCCCGCGGACCACAGCTGCGGGTGTTCTCCCGGTGCGACGACGGCCTGGTCAACACCGAGCTGGTGGCCGACCAACCGAACCTGCTGGTCACGGTGACCCGGACGGGCTCCGAGCCGGTCACCGTGGGCGTCCAACTCGTCGGCCTGCCCTGACCTGCGCTGGCGCCGGGCGGCCGACCACGGTGGACGGGCGGCGGTGCGGTGCCCGGCCGGCTCTCAACTGGTGGCCAGTCGCAGCAGATCGGCCCGGTAGTCCTCGACCGAGCCGACGCTCGGCACCACCCGGGCGACCAGGCCGGACCGGGTGGCCAGCAGCGCGGTGCCGGCGCCAGGGCTCGGCGTGACCTGGAGGAAGGCCCGCAACTCGCCGGTCGGGTCGGCCAACGAGCGGACCGGCGCCACCGGCGTCACGGACCAGGGCGCGGGCAGCGGGCTGGGCGCACCGCGTCCACTGGTCAACGCGACCACGGTTACCCCGGGCGGTGCCGCCCGGCCGGCCGCCTCGATCTGGGCCGCGCAGTCGCACCCGTCGACCAGCAGCACCACCACGGGCAGCAGGCCCCGCAGGGGGACCGGAGCACCCGACTCGCCGACCAGGTCCAGGGCCGGCACGGTGTCCCCGCGGGGCCGGCCGGGTGCGCCGCTGGGCACCGGCCCGGCGCTCGGCGTGCGGTTGCCGGACTGCCGGCCCGGCCCGGGCCAGACCATGGCGAACAGGCTGGTCAGCGTGGCCAGGATGGCGACCAGCATGAGCAGCAACGGCAGTCGCAGGGTGGGCGTGCCGCCGGGCCTGGTGGGAAGCCCGAAGCGTTGACGCCAGGCCGCCCGGCGGGAGGTCCGGCGCAACTCGCGGCGCAGCTCGGCGGCCTCGGCGGCCAGCTCCGCGGCGTCCTCGGGAATGACGATCGGCCCCCACTCGGGCGGCAGGTCGGGCAGCGGTTCGGACGGACCGTTGCCGTCCGCCCATCCGTCGTTGCCCGACGAGCCCATCGCGCGCCCCCTGAGTGGATCGCTCCTGCTCCAGCGTCCCGCACCTGCGGTCGTACCGTCTAGGGGTGGCGAGGGGGCAGATGCGAGAGGCGCACACAACGCCATACATCCGATTTGGCCCGTTCCGCCCCTGTCGCCTGGTGATCCGTTGGTCACTCTGAGTGGCGAAACGGGTGGATCGGTCGGCTGTCAAGCCGAAGAAAGACCTCTCACAGGGCCTCTGAGCTGCGCTTACGGTCCGGCCTGCAGTGAGACATCGGTGCCTGAGCGTGTTACCCTAGACACAGCGAAAGGGGTTTCGAACCTATGGTTTTCAGTGTCGGCGAGACCGTTGTTTACCCCCACCACGGGGCCGCACTCATCGAGGCAATCGAGACTCGGGTGATCAAGGGCGAGCCTAAGCAATACCTCGTCCTGAGGGTTGCTCAGGGTGACCTTACCGTCCGGGTGCCTGCTGAGAACGCCGAGATCGTGGGCGTGCGCGAAGTGGTCGGTGAGGAGGGCCTGGGCAAGGTCTTCGACGTCCTCCGCGCTCCGCACACCGAGGAGCCCACCAACTGGTCGCGGCGTTACAAGGCGAATCTGGAGAAGCTCGCCTCCGGAAATCCGCTCAAGGTGGCCGAGGTCGTCCGCGACCTGTGGCGGCGGGAGCGCGAGCGGGGTCTGTCCGCGGGCGAGAAGCGGATGCTCGCGAAGGCCCGGGACATCCTGGTCGGTGAGGTGGCTCTCGCCGAGAAGAGCACCAAGGACGAGGCGGAGAACCTCCTCGACAAGGTACTGACCGAGGCCTGACACCCAGCCCCGGCCCGTACGATCGAATTTTCAGTGTGAGGACCGCGACGTGACCGCGCAGCTCAATCCGCGCGGTGACGTCGCGGTTCTTGTTCCGGCCGGCGGCGCGGGCGTACGCCTGGGGCCCGGTGCCCCGAAGGCGTTGCGGCACCTGGCCGGCGTGCCGCTGCTGGTGCACGCGGTCCGCCGGATCGCGGCCGCCCCGTCGGTGCGACACGTCGTGGTCGCCGCCCCGGTCGCGGAATTGAGTCTGGTGGTCGACCTGCTGACGCCGGTGGCGCCGGTCACGGTGGTGGCCGGTGGGCCCACCCGGCAGGAGTCGGTCGCCGCGGCGCTGGCCGCCGTCCCGGCCGGCCCGGAGATCATCCTGGTGCACGACGCGGCCCGGGCGCTGACGCCGTCGGCGGTGTTCGAGTCGGTCGCCGCCGCGGTCCGGGACGGCGAGGACGCCGTCATTCCGGTCCTCCCGGTGGTGGACACGATCAAGGAGGTCTCGACCGCCGGCGTGGTCCTCGGCACCGTCGACCGGTCCGTCCTGCGGGCGGTGCAGACCCCGCAGGGCTTCCGCCGGGACGTGCTGGTCGCGGCGCACGCCGCCGCCGTGGACCCGCTCACCGACGACGCCGGCCTGGTCGAGAAGCAGGGCGGGCGGGTCGCCTGCGTGCCCGGTTCCGAGTACGCCCTGAAGATCACCCGTCCGTTCGACCTCGCCCTCGCCGAGCACCTCTTCGCCACCGACCCGACCGCCGACCCGGCCTGACTCGGTACGCTTCCCGGCGTGATCGTTCCCCGGGTCGGCCTCGGCACCGACGTACACGTCT
This sequence comes from Micromonospora zhanjiangensis, assembly GCF_042650605.1. NCBI lineage: Bacteria > Bacillati > Actinomycetota > Actinomycetes > Micromonosporales > Micromonosporaceae > Micromonospora > Micromonospora zhanjiangensis. The sequence goes on from NZ_JBHSBN010000001.1 coordinate 105,478, forward strand.
TCGCAGCCGGCCGACCCTGTTGGCTGGCCGGCCTGTACTGGCCGGACCAGGACGGACTGGCCGGGCACTCGGACGCCGACGTGGTGGCCCACGCCGCCTGCAACGCCCTGTTCTCGGCGGCCGGCCTGGGCGATCTCGGCTCGAACTTCGGGGTGTCCCAGCCGGAGTGGGCGGGCGCGGCCGGCCTCGCCCTGCTCGCCGAGGCCGCCCGCCGGGTCCGGGCCGCCGATTTCGAGATCGGCAACGTGGCGGTCCAGGTGATCGGGACACGCCCCAAGATCGGACCGCGCCGGGCCGAGGCGGAGGCGGTGCTCAGCGAGGCCGCCGGCGCCCCGGTCGGCCTCGCCGCCGCCACCACCGACGGCCTCGGCTTCACCGGCCGGGCCGAGGGCCTGGTCGGCATCGCCACGGCGCTGGTCTACCCGACCCAAGGCGCCGGCCCGGACATCCGCCTCCTCGCCACCTGACCCGCCGACCGAGCCCGGCGCGCGACCTCGGGCCGGGCGTTCTCGGGCTGGGCGGCTTCAGGCGGTGCGGTCTCGGGCGGTGCGGTCTCGGGCGGTGCGGTCTCGGGCGGTGCGGCCTCAGGCGGTGCGACCGGACCAGGTCCAGGCGTAACCGGGGTCTTCGCAGGACAGCCCCGGGTCGCACAGGTCGAGCGGGCGGAAGGTGTCCACCATCACCGCGAGTTCGTCGAAGTAGTCCGCGCCGATGGCCCGTTCCGCCGCGCCGGGCTGCGGCCCGTGGGTGAACCCGGCCGGGTGCAGCGAGATCGAGCCCTGCTCGATGCCCGAGCCGCGGCGCGCCTCGTAGTTCCCGCCGGTGTAGAAGAGCATCTCGTCCGAGTCGACGTTGTGGTGGTTGTACGGCACCGGGATGGCCTGCGGGTGGTAGTCCACCTTCCGCGGCACGAACGAGCAGATCACGAAGTTCGGGCCCTGGAAGGTCTGGTGCACCGGCGGTGGCTGGTGCACCCGGCCGGTGATCGGCTCGAAGTCGTGGATCGAGAACGCCCACGGGTAGAGGTGACCGTCCCAGCCGACCACGTCGAACGGGTGGTGGGCATAGATGTAACGCGTCCAAGCTGTGGCACTGGCACCCGGCCGGGACGCCCGGGACCGGTGCCGGACGTAGACCTCGACGTCCTCCTCGTCGATCAGCAGCGGCTCGCCGGGCCCGCGGACGTCCCGTTCGCAGTACGGCGAGTGCTCCAGGAACTGCCCGCGGACCGACAGGTAGCGCTTGGGCGGCCCGATGTGCCCGGTCGCCTCGACGGTCAGCAGCCGGGCCGGCTCGTCCCCGACGGGCACCAGCCGGTGCACCACCGAGGTCGGGATGATCACGTAGTCGCCGGCGGTGACGCCGAGCGCGCCGAAGGTGGACTCCACCCGGACGGCCCCGGATTCGACGTAGAGGCACTCGTCGCCGATCGCGTTCCGGTACAGCGGTGAGGGTCGGTCGGCGACCACGTAGGCGATCCGGACGTCGTCGTTGGCGAGCAGGTACTGCCGGCCCAGCACCGGGTCGGCGCCGCAGGCGTCCAGCTTGTGGGTCCGCAGGTGGCGCGGCTTGAGCGGCAGGTTGGGCACCCGGGACCAGGCGGGCGGGGTGAACTCGTCGGCCGCCACGATCGCGGTCGGCAGGTGCCGGTGGTAGAGCAGCGACGAGTCGGAGGAGAAGCCCTCCTGGCCCATCAACTCCTCGGCGTACAGGCTGCCGTCCGGCTGGCGGAACTGGGTGTGGCGCTTGCGGGGCACCTCGCCGACGCTGCGGTAGTACGGCATGTCCACCTCCGTTTTGTCCCAGTCACCGGCCAATCGCGTCCGATAATCGGACGCTGTTGTCCGTTACTCGTAGCGTCCCGTAAGTTCTCTGTTCGTGTCAACGCAGGTGCCCCGGCTCTTCCACGGCCTGATCGACGATGCCGCCGTCTTTCCGCCGGGCAACGCCCCGCTGCCCGAAGCGGTCCCCGCCCATCGCGCGCACCGCGCCGCCTGGTACGCCGACCTGGTCGGCCCGCTGCTGGTGCCGGCCTCGGCGGTGACCGCCGGCGAGCTGTCCGGCCTGGTCGACCCCGGCACGGAGATCGGCCTGATCGGCGACACCGGCGTCGACCGGCTGCCGTTCGCGCTCTCCTTCCTCGAACCGGACGGCGTCCGGGTCCGGCAGATCGAGACCGCGGTGGCCAAGCGCGGCGAGGACCCGCAGCCCGGCCTGGCCGCGCTGGTCGAGCTGACCGACCGGCTGGACGGGATCCAGGTGTACGCCGAGATCCCGCTGGCCTGGGGCCTGCTCGGCGCGCTGGACACGGTGGCCCGGGCCCGGGCGTCCGGCGTACCGATCGCGGCGAAGTTCCGCACCGGCGGGCTGGCAGCGGAGCTGTTCCCCACCCCGGTCGAGCTGGCCGCGGTCATCTGCGCCTGCCGGGACCGGGAACTGCCGTTCAAGCTGACCGCCGGCCTGCACCACGCGCTGCGGCACACCGACCCGGAGACCGGGTTCAACCACCACGGCTTCCTCAACGTGCTGGTGGCCACGTCCGCCGCCGTCGACGGCGCCGAGGTGGGCGAGGTGGCCGAGCTGCTGGCCAGCACCGATCCGCTGCGCCTGATCGACCCGATCCGGGTACGCCGGGAACAGAACCGGCGGCTGTGGGTCGGCTTCGGGTCGTGCAGCATCATCGAGCCGCTGACCGATCTGGTCCGGCTCGGGTTGATCAACGGAGGATATTCCGCATGAGCGAACGCACCGAGCGCAGCGAGGGCCATGAGCGCATGCCGGGCCAGCACAGCATGAGCGAACGCACCGAGCGCAGCGAGGGCCATGAGCGCATGCCGGGTCAGCACAGCGTGAGTTGGGTCGAGGGATCGGCGGGGTCGCCGTACGGGGTGCACAACCTGCCGTACGGGGTGTTCCGGCACGCCGGGGCGGAGCCCCGGATCGGCGTACGGATCGCGGACCACGTGTTCGACCTGGCCGGTGCGGAACGGGCCGGTCTGATCCTGGCCGGTGACGCGCTGCGGGCGCCCACGCTGAACGCCTTCCTGGCCCTGGGCCGGCCGCAGTGGACGGCGGTCCGGCGGCGGATCGTCGAGCTGCTCACCGGGGACGTACACCGGGCCGCCGTCGAGCCGTTGCTGGTCCCGCTCGCCGAGGTGGACCTGGTCCGGCCGTTCGACGTGGCCGACTACGTCGACTTCTACTCCTCCGAGCACCACGCCGGCAACGTCGGGCAGATCTTCCGACCCGGCCAGCCGCCGATCCTGCCGAACTGGAAACATCTGCCGATCGGCTACCACGGCCGGGGCGGGACCGTGGTCGTCTCGGGCACGCCGGTGGTCCGGCCGTCCGGGCAGCGCCCGAGCAAGGACGGCCCGGTGTTCGGCCCGTCGGCCCGGCTGGACATCGAGGCCGAGGTCGGCTTCGTGGTCGGGGTCCCGTCGGCCCTGGGCGAGCCGGTCGGCGTCGAGGACTTCGCCGAGTACGTCTTCGGCGTGGTGCTGGTCAACGACTGGTCGGCCCGGGACATCCAGGCCTGGGAGTACCAACCGCTCGGTCCGTTCCTGGGCAAGTCGTTCGCCACCTCGATCTCGCCCTGGGTGGTGCCGCTGGACGCGCTGGCCGACGCGTGGGTGCCGGCTCCCGAGCAGGATCCGCCGGTGCTGGACTACCTGCGGGACGTTCCGCACCTCGGCCTCGACCTGCGGTTGGCGGTGGACTGGAACGGCCGCCGGGTCAGCAAGCCGCCGTTCGCGACGATGTACTGGACGCCGGCCCAGCAGTTCGCCCACCTGACCGTGAACGGCGCGTCGCTGCGTACCGGTGATCTCTACGCGTCCGGGACCGTCTCCGGGCCGGACCGCGGTCAGGTCGGCTCGTTCCTGGAACTCACCTGGGGCGGCGCGGAGCCGGTCACCCTGGACGGCGGGGACACCCGGAGCTTCCTGCTGGACGGCGACACCGTGACGATCAGCGGCACGGCCCCCGGCCCGGACGGTACGACTGTCGGTCTGGGCGAGGTCACCGGCACGATCCACCCGGCCCGTCCGGCCTGACGGCCGGCGCCGGACCGGCCGGCCGACGTCGGCCCGAGCGGCGGGACCGGCCCGGCCGGGTGCGGATCGGCCGGGGTGCGGATCGGTGCCGCCGGGTCAGCCCGGATTGGTGGCGTAGTCCAGCCAGTGCAGTTGGGGCGGCTGCTCGCCGGTGGCCACCACCCGGTGGACCCACCGTCGGATCAGGTCCCGGCGTCGGTCCGGGTCGGTCCGCCGGCGGGCGATCCGGCGGGTACGCACCCCCTGCAGGGTGTAGCGCGGCAGTTGGCTCAGCGCGGTCTCGACGACGGCCCGGAACACCTGGATCTCGACCCGGGTGGCGAGCACCGGCGGACGCCCGCAGCCGGCGTCGCAGCGGTAGAAGCGTTCGACGTCGGGGCTGCTGTCCACCAGCCGGTCCAGGGGCACCATCGGGGTGCCGCAGTAGCACCAGATCAGCCCCCAGAGCAGGTACGGGGTGGGCTGCCCCGGGTTGTCCCACCAGGCGTCCGCGTGACCGTACGACCGGTCCGGTGAAGGGGCGCCCCCGCCGCTGTCCCACCGCATCCGCGATGCCGCCTCCCCGCCAACCCGCCGGTGTCCGCCACGGCGAGCCCCGGTCGGTGCCGCGCCGGGTGTTCATCCGGTGACGCTGGGATCTCATCGAGTCTGCCGCCTTGCGGTCTGCCACGCAATGCTCACAGAATGACACGAAGAGATACGTACGAATGGCCGGGCCGCCCCGTCGATCGGACGACGGGTGCGGGGCGGGCGGCTGTGACGAGCCGTCCGTCACGTTCTCATCACTTTGCGGCAATATCGGGACGGCGGGTCGGGGTCGGGTCGTACCGTGGGGAAGCGGTGCGGGAGGTGTCATGTCCACGGTCGCGGTCAGCAAGCTGGTTCGGGCATCCGTCGGGGAAATCTGGCGGGCCTTCACCGACCTGCCCGCACGGGGGCGGTATCTGTCCACCGTGGAGACCGTCGAGGTGTTGACCCCCGGCCCGTTCGGCACCGGCACCCGGTGGCGAGAGACCCGGTCGCTGCCCGACGGCACCCGGGTCACCGAGGAGTACGTGGTCAACGAGGTGGTGCCGCGGGTGCTGTGTGCGATCACCTCGCCGGGGGTGGGCGCCGACTACCGGATCACCTACCGGTTCACCCCGGTCGACGTGGGGCGCCGACGCGGCGGCACGGTGGTCACCGTGGTGCAGGACGGCGGCCCGACCGCCCCGTACGGGCGGTTTCTGGCCCTGATGTTCGGCGGGCTGGCCGCCCGGAGCGTGGAGAGCGCGCTCCGTTGCGACCTGGCCGACCTGGCCGTCGCCGCCCAATCACTCGGCGCCGACCCGACCGGCAGGTCCGCCGAGCCGACCGGCCGTCCCGGCGGCGGGACCGACAAGGTCGTGGACGGGGAGGCCGCCTGACGGGAGGCGTTGGTCGGAGTCCGCGCCGACCGGCGGATCCGTAGTCGGTAGGGTCGCAAGGCGTGGGGACCTCGACGAACCCGCCGCGCTGGCGGAAGATCACTGTGTTCGCGGTGGCCGCGGTGCTGGCCGCCGGCGCGGCGGCCGTGATCATCTACCGGGTCCTCGCCCCGGCGGAGGTGAGCACGCCGGCCAAGGGCGCCTACAAGGCCGCTCCGAAGACCTCGCCCGGGGTCCGGGGCACCTTCCCGTCCGCCCCGCTGCTCGTCGACGGCCGGCTGCGGGTGTACGCCACCACCCGCCAGGTCAGCGCCGACCAGCCGGCCAACGCGACCACCAAGGGCACCCCGTACTGGTCCTACCGGCGCTGGCCGGAGCAGCTGACCGGGGTGATCAAGACGGCCGCGCCGGGCGGGCCGCTGGTGGTCAGCCAGTGGTCGGACGGCGAGGTGGTCGCGCTGGTGGCGGCCACCGGCCGGATCGCCTGGCGCACCGCCGGTCCCACGCCGGACGGCGGGTACACCGGCCGGCGGACCGGCGCGAGCACCGTCTACGCCCCGGCCGGCCTGCACCTGGCCTCGGCCAACGGCACCGGCCCGGCGGTGCTCGCGGTGACCGGCCGGGACGAGGTGCGCGGCGTGGACCCGGCCACCGGGCGCGAACTGTGGCGTACCCCGGTCCGGTCGGCCTGCCGGACCGACGAGCTGGCCACCGCCGGTGGTCAACTGGTCGCCGTGGACGCCTGTGCCGAACGGCCCGCGGTGGAGTTCCGGGACGTGGCCACCGGCGCGGTGGTCCGGCGCTGGCAACCCGAGGGTGTTCCGGCCGCGGGGTTGACCATCACCGGTGTCTCCTGCGCCGACGGCGTCTCCGGCTGCCGGGCGATCCGGACCACCGGCGCCGGGATCAACCGCGGCTGGCTGGTCGACCGGGCCGAGCCGGCGCCCGCCCCGGCGCTGGATTCGCCCGCCGCGATGCTGGTCGGCGACCTGGCGGTGGCGCCGGAGGGCACCGACGTGGTGGCCCGCACCCCGGCCGGTCGGGAGGTGTGGCGGCGCTCGTTCGTCCGACCGGTACGCCTGCTCGCGGTGCAGCCCGGCCGGGTGCACCTGCTCAGCCCGACCAACGAGCTGATCACCCTGGACGAGGCGCGCGGGGCCGAGCGGTCCCGGTTCCGGCTGCGCTACGGCGACGGCGGGATGGCCTGGGCGGCCGGCTACGCGTACGCGGCGGGCGGCTACGTGGCGGTGGAACGGCTGGCCCAGCCGGTCGAACCGGACGCCAAGGACGCCCAGTACTACGCGGCCGCCCGCCCGGTGATCTGGTCGGCCACCTGAGTCGGTTGGGTGCCGGGTCCCCCCGCCACCCGGTTCCCGGCAGGTCAGGCCGACCCGGACTCCGCGGTGATCAGGCCAGTGCGGACTCGGCGGCGGCCAGGAAGGTGTCGTTCTCCTCGGGTGTGCCGATGGTGACCCGGACCCCGTCGCCGGCGAACGGGCGGACGATCACGCCGCGCGCCTCGCACGCCTTGGCGAAGTCCACCGCGCGGTCGCCCAGCGGCAGCCAGACGAAGTTGGCCTGGCTGGCCGGTACGTCGGGGACCAGCTTGCGGACCAGCTCGGTGACCCGCTCCCGCTCGGCGACCACCAGCGCGCTGCGCCGGCGTACCTCCTCGGCCTGGGTCAGCGCGGCGAGCGCGGCCGCCTGCGCGGCCAGGCTGGTGGAGAACGGGGTGACCACCTTGCGCACGGCGTCGGCCACCGCCGGCTGGCCGACCAGGAAACCGATCCGCAGCCCGGCCAGGCCCCACGCCTTGGACAGGGTGCGCAGCACGACCACGTTGGCCCGGTCGCCGTAGGCGGCCAGGCCGTCCGGCACCTCCGGGTCGGTGACGAACTCGCGGTACGCCTCGTCCAGCACCACCAGCACGTCGTTCGGCACCGCGTCGAGGAACCGGTCCAGCTCGGCCCGGCGCACGCTGGTGCCGGTCGGGTTGTTCGGGTTGCAGACCAGGATCATCCGGGTCCGGTCGGTGACCGCCGCGGCCATCGCCGCCAGGTCGTGCCCGTGTCCGGCGTCGTTGGGCACCTGCACGCTGGTCACGCCGCTGGTCGCCGCGATGATCGGGTACGCCTCGAACGAGCGCCACGCGTAGAGCAGTTCGTCGCCGGGCAGGCAGGTGGCCCGGACCAGGTGCTCGGCCAGCGCCACCGACCCGCAGCCGGTGGCGATCCGGTCGGCCGCCACGCCGTACTGGTCGGCCAGGGCGTCCCGCAGGGCGACCACGCCCATGTCCGGGTAGCGGTGCGAGCTGACCACGGCCTCGGTGACCGCCTCGACCACGCCGGGCAGCGGGCCGTACGGCACCTCGTTGCTGGCGAGCTTGATCGCCTTCGGCAGGCCCAGTTCCCGGGCCAGGTCGGCCGGGTTGCGCCCGGGTACGTAGTTGGGCAGCACGTCCAGGTCGGGCCGGGTCAACCGGGCCGACGGGTCGGGGCGACCGGGCGTGGTCATGCGGAACCTCCAGGGGTCTCGGCGTGGTCGTCGGACCGCGTCGTCGGGTCAGCGACGGGGGTCCGGGGCACCTGGACCACGACCGTCATGGCACGTTTGTCGTGCAGGGCCTGCCGCAACGGCCGGTCGAACAGCGGGAACGCGCAGTCGACCAGCTGCAGCAGCAGGCCGGCGAAGCAGCAGTACCAGAGGAACACCGGCAGGCCGAGGGTGTTCCAGCGGCGCATCGACTGGCCGAAGCTGAGCTGCGCCTGCTCGCCGAGCCCGACGACCCGGACCCCCAGCAGCCGCTTGCCCAGGGTCTGCCCGTTGTTGCGGGTGGCCGGCACCTCGTAGGCGAACCAGAGCGCGACGGCGATCAGCAGGATGGCCACCATCAGGCCGTCGGCCTGCGCGCCGGGCTGGGGCAGGTCCGTGTACGGGGTGCCCGGCGAGCGCAGCGCGGCCCGGTAGACCGGTGCCACCTCCTGCGCGTACCGCCAGACGAACCACCCGTTCACCACGACGTTGAGCAGCAGCACGACGCCGATGTCGATCAGCCGGGCGGCCAGCCGCGCGCCGAGCGGCGCCAGCGCCATCCCGTGCGGTCGGGGCGCCGGCTGGCCGTACGGGTAGGGCGGCCAGCCGGGCGGCAGCTGGCCGGGCGGGACGGCCCCCCACGACGGCGGTGTGCCGGGCCCCCACGGCGGCGGTGTGTCGGATCCGCCCGCCGGCTGGCCGGGCGTCGGTTGGCCCCAACCGCCCGTCGGCGTGGGCCAGCCGCCGCCGGTCGGTCCGGTCGGCGGCGGCGAGCCGGGGGCCGGGGACTCCCCGGGCGAGACCGGGCGGTCGCCCGGACCGCCGCCGATCGCCGGGCCCGCGCCGATCGCCGGACCGGCACCGGCCTCCGCCGCGGCACCGGGCGCCTCCGGTTCGGGTTCCGGTTCGGGCGGCGGCGGACCGTCGGGCGGGGTGGCGTCGGCGGGCAGCGGCGCGCCGACCCAGCCGTCGCCGTCCCACCACCGCTGGGTGGTCGGTTCGGCGGGGTCGCGGTACCAGCCGGGTTGTACCGTCACGGTGCCAGCCTCTGTTCGTTCACCCTGTCGTTCACCCTGGAACCTTAACCACCACGGTCCGGGCGAACTTGTCGTGGAGGCACTGCTGGTAGGGCTTGTCCCAGAGCTGCCACAGCCCGTCGAGGTAACTCAGGAACGGAACCACCGCGCTGGCCGGGTACTGCACCAGGTAGCGCCGGGCCGCGTGGCCGCGTCCGAGGGTCTCCGCCGGGTCGAGCGGTACCACCCGCAGCTTCATCGTCTTCTTGCCGAAGGTCTGCCCGGACCGGAACATCATCTCGACGTAGTAGACGTAGGCCAGGATTATCATCAGCGCGAACAGGCCGAGTTCGACCCAGAGCAGCGGCAGGAAGACGTCGAGGAAGTCCGGCGGTGGCACCGTCCCGTCGGGGTCGACCCGTACCGCGTCCGGCAGCACGGTGAACAGGACGATCAGGACGGCCGGGACGGCGAGCACCATTCCCACCGCGACGAAGATCGCCGAGTCGATCAGATGGGCGAGGAACCGGTCGCCGAAGCCGGCCAGCGGCTGGCCGGCCGGGCTGACCGGGGGCGGCGGGAACGGCGGGTGGCCACCGGGGCCCGGCATCGGCCGGTGCCCCGGTGGCTCCCACTGCCGCGGTACGTCCGGCCGTCCGGCCGGGTCCCAGGGCTGCGCGCCGGCTGGATTCGCGGCGTACGGGGGCTGCGTCACGGGAACAGTGTTACAAATTCCCGCGAGCCTCCTGCTCCCGCTCGATCGCCTGGAACAGCGCCTTGAAGTTGCCCTTGCCGAAGCCGAGTGAGCCGTGCCGCTCGATCAGCTCGAAGAACACCGTCGGCCGGTCCTGGACCGGCTTGGTGAAGATCTGCAGCAGGTAGCCGTCCTCGTCCCGGTCGACCAGGATCTTGCGGGACTGCAGCTCCTCGATCGGGACCCGGACGGTGCCGATCCGCTCGCGCAGTTCCGGGTCCTCGTAGTAGGAGTCCGGGGTGTCCAGGAACTCGACCCCGGCGGCCCGCATCGCGTCCACGCTGGCCAGGATGTCGTTGGTGGCCACCGCGATGTGCTGGGCACCCGGACCGTCGTAGAACTCCAGGTACTCGTCGATCTGCGACTTCTTGCGGGCCACCGCCGGCTCGTTCAGCGGGAACTTGACCTTGCGGGTGCCGTTCGCCACCACCTTGGACATCAGCGCCGAGTAGTCGGTGGCGATGTCGTCGCCGATGAACTCGGCCATGTTGGTGAAGCCCATGACCCGCTTGTAGAACTCCACCCACTCGTCCATCCGGCCGAGTTCGACGTTGCCGACGACGTGGTCGACCGCCTGGAAGTACCGCTTCGGCTGCAGACCCGCCTCGATCATCGGCTTGCGGTCGACGATCGGTCCGCGGGCCACGAAGCCCGGCAGGAACGGGCCGGTGTAACGGGACCGGTCGACCAGGGTGTGCCGGGTGTCGCCGTACGTGGCGATGCTGGCCACCCGGACCGTGCCGTGCTCGTCGTGCAGGTCGTTCGGCTCGACCAGGCCCTTGGCGCCCTGCCCGACGGCGTGCGCGTACGCGGCGTCGACGTCCGGCACCTCCAGCGCGATGTCGATCACCCCGTCGCTGTGCCGGGTGACGTGCTCCGCGCCGGTGGCGTCCGGGCGGACCGCGCCGGTGAACACGAACCGGGCCGAGCCGCTGGTCAGCACGTACTCGGCGTGGTCCCGGAAGCCCTGCTCCGGACCCCGGTACGCGACGCAGGTCATCCCGAACGCGGTCGAGTAGTAGTGCGCCGCCTGCTTCGCGTTGCCGACCATGAAGTGGACGAAGTCGAGTCCCTTGACCGGGAACGGGTCGTGCGTGATGTCGTGGTCGACGGCGCCGATCAGTTCGTCGACGTCCACGTGGTCGCCGGGGCCACCGGCCTGTGGCCGGTCGATCGCCTGGGTCATCGCGACTCCCTCCAGTTGCCGTGTTGCTGTCCGCTTCGTGGGCGGCGTCCTGTGGCGAGGATCGCGTCCGGACCTGATGTTGGGCAACTGTCTCGGAAAAAACTGGTCAGCTTGCGCATTCGGTATGGTGTTGACCCGTGACCGCTGCACAGAATGTCCAGCTCGACCGGCTCGACGTCGCCCTGGTCGAACTGTTGGCCGCCGAGCCCCGGATCGGCGTACTGGAGTGCTCGCGGCGGCTGCGGGTGGCCCGCGGCACGGTTCAGGCCCGGCTGGACAAGTTGGTGGCCAAGGGGGTCGTGCTGGGGTTCGGGCCGGATCTCGCGCCGGCCGCGATCGGGTTCGACGTGACCTCGTTCGTGACGCTGGAGATCAGTCAGCGGCACGGGCACGACGTGGTCACCGCCCACCTGTCCCGGATCCCGGAGGTGCTGGAGGCGCACACGATCACCGGTTCCGGGGACATGCTCTGCCGGATCGTGGCGCGGTCCAACGCCGACCTGCAGCGGGTGATCGACGAGATCCTCTCGCACGAGGGGATCAGCCGGGCGTCGACGATCATCGCGTTGGCCGAGCAGATCCCGTACCGGGTGTTGCCGCTGGTCCGTTCGGTGGCCGGCGCCCGGGAGGTAAAAGATGAAAGCCGCGACACGGACAAATCGGCTTAACGTTCTCCGGTGGTACGCGCCGCTACCGTAGCCGGGTGGCGAAGGGGAGCGGCCCGTGCGTGAAGTGCTGGCTCGCCCTGGCGCTGGTCGGCGTGATCATCCTGGTCGCCACCGGGGTGTGGAACCCCTTCCCCGACCTGTGGCAGTGGGCCAGCCAGAACCGCGCGCTGTCCGAACCCGCCCCGGCCTGGCAGCAACGGCTGGGCGGCAGCCCGACCAGCGTCACCATCGCCGGCAACACCGCCGTGGTCGAGGAACGCACCTCGGTCGAGGCGCGCAGCCTGGCCACCGGGGTCAAGCTCTGGGACCGTAAGGCCGACTGGGCCGCGGTCGCCGGCGCCGACCGGGACGCGGTGGTCGCGGTGGGCAAGCTGCTGGAGAAGGGCTACCAGGTCCTCGACCCGGAAACCGGGGCGGTACGCCGGAGCGACAAGGACGCCGTCGCGGTCTGGACCTACCGCAACGCGCTGCTGGACGTGCGCTGCGTCAACGCCAAGGACTGCACGCTGACCGCCTGGGACCCGCGTGGCAGCACGCCGGCCTGGAGCGCCTTCCTGCCCGGGGTGCACGCGGGGCTGCTCGCCGACAACCCGAAGCTGCTCGGCACCCGCCGGCTGACCGCCCGTCGGGTGGCCGACGACGCCAGCGGGCCGGAGCTGATGCCCGGCCTGCTCGGGCTGCCGGTGGACGGGCGGGTGGTCATCGTGGACACCGCCGCCGGTCGGGTGATGCAGGACGTCCAGCCCGGCCGCGAGGACCGGGTCGTCGTGGTGGGCGGCCGGATGCTCCGGATCGAGGCCCGCGCGCGGGACGCGAGCTGCTACTTCACGGTCATCGCCCGGGACCCGGCCACCGGCCAGGAGGTGTGGCGGCGGACCAGCCTCAACCTGCGGACCGCCGACGGCGCCGGGTGCGTGCAGCGGGACGATCCGCAGGGCGGCCAGAACGTCGTCGTCGCGGTCGGCCCGGACGGCCGCGAGGTGGTGCTCGACGCGTACGACGGGCGGTACCTCTGGGTCGGCGCGGCCGGCGAGAAGCTGCTCGCCGTCGACGACCGGTACGCCCTGGCCCGGTCCGCCGACGGCGGCTCGGTGAACGTGCACGAGCTGCCGGTTGAGGCCACCCGGTGGAGTCGCCCGCTGGCCAAGGAGGGGCCGGCCGCGCTCACCCGGTACGCGGTCGTACTGATCGACGAAAAGCCGGACCGGATCATCGCGACGGAACCGCGCGGCGGCCGCGAGCTGGTCAACATCCGGTCGGACGCCAAGGTGTTCGCCGTCGGCCCCGGCGGGATGATCATCGGGGACGGCCGGGACCTCGGCTACGTCCGGTTCAGCGGCTCGGGGTCCGACCGGCCCGGTCCGGGTGCCGGGCGTCCGGACGCCGGACCGGGCGACGGGAAGGCGGGCACCACCGGCCCGACCTGCGACGGCCCGAAGAACGAGGTGTGCCCGCCGCGGGGTGGGTGAGATCTCCGGTCCCAGGAAAGCCCCGTCGGGTACGACCGGACCGACCGGCTGGCCTAGGCTTGCGGGTCATGAGCAGTGCCGCCGCGTTCTCCTACGCACCCCTGCTGCCCCTCGGCCCGGACGCGACCGAATACCGCCTGGTCACCGACGAGGGCGTGGACGTGGTCAACGGTCCGGGTGGCCGCCGCTTCCTGACCGTCGAGCCGGCGGCGCTGACCGCGCTGACCGCCGAGGCGATGCACGACATCGCCCACTTCCTGCGGCCGGCGCACCTGGCCCAGCTCCGCTCCATCCTCGACGATCCGGCGGCGTCGCCGAACGACCGGTTCGTCGCGTTGGACCTGCTGCGCAACGCCAACATCGCGGCCGGCGGCGTACTGCCGATGTGTCAGGACACCGGCACCGCGATCGTGATGGGCAAGCGCGGCCGGCACGTGCTCACCGACGGCACCGACGCGGAGGCGATCGCGACCGGCGTCTACCAGGCGTACACCCGGCTCAACCTGCGCTATTCGCAGCTCGCCCCGCTGACGATGTGGGAGGAGCGCAACACCGGCAGCAACCTGCCGGCCCAGATCGACCTGTACGCCGAGGACCCGGACGGGCACCCGGACGCGTACAAGTTCCTGTTCATGGCGAAGGGCGGCGGCTCGGCCAACAAGTCGTACCTCTACCAGGAGACCAAGGCGCTGCTCAATCCCACCCGGATGATGCGGTTCCTGGAGGAGAAGCTGCGGCTGATCGGCACCTCGGCCTGCCCGCCGTACCACCTGGCGATCGTCATCGGCGGCACCTCCGCCGAGTACGCCTTGAAGACCGCCAAGTACGCCTCCGCGAAGTACCTGGACAGCCTGCCCACGCACGGCTCGATGAGCGCGCACGGCTTCCGGGACCTGGAGCTGGAGGCCGAGGTGCTGGAGCTGACCCGGCAGTTCGGCATCGGCGCGCAGTTCGGCGGGCGTTACTTCTGCCACGACGTACGGGTGGTCCGGTTGCCCCGGCACGGCGCGTCCTGCCCGGTGGCGATCGCGGTCTCCTGCTCGGCGGACCGGCAGGCGGTAGCCAAGATCACCCCCTCCGGGGTGTGGCTGGAGCGGCTGGAGACCGACCCGGCCCGGTTCCTGCCGGACGTCACCGACGGCCAGCTCGAATCCGGTTCCGAGGTGGTCCGGGTCGACCTGAACCGGCCGATGGCCGAGATCCGGGCCGAGCTGTCGAAGTATCCGGTGCAGACCCGGCTGTCGCTGACCGGCCCGCTGGTGGTGGCCCGGGACATCGCGCACGCCAAGATCGCCGAACGGCTGGACGCGGGCGAGCCGATGCCGCAATATCTGCGCGACCACGCCGTCTACTACGCCGGCCCGGCCAAGACCCCGGAGGGCTACGCCTCCGGCTCGTTCGGCCCGACCACCGCTGGCCGGATGGACGCGTACGTGGAGAAGTTTCAGGCCGCCGGCGGGTCGCTGGTGATGCTGGCCAAGGGCAACCGGTCCGCCCAGGTGACCCGGTCGTGCGCCACCCACGGCGGCTTCTACCTCGGCTCCATCGGCGGCCCGGCGGCCCGGTTGGCCCAGGACTGCATCAAGCACGTCGAGGTCCTGGAATACCCCGAGCTGGGCATGGAGGCGGTCTGGAAGATCGAGGTGGAGGACTTCCCGGCCTTCATCGTGGTCGACGACAAGGGCGAGGACTTCTTCGCCGAGGTCACCAAGCCGGTCCTCACCATCGGCCGCCGCTGATCCACGTGGTCAGCGCCGCCGGCTCGGGTGGCGGAACGGACAACCGGACCGGCCGGCGTGACGACGGTCCGGCCGGTCCGGGTAGCGCGGCGATCCGGTGCGCCCGCCCGCCATACCCTGCGGGCGGGCGCGCCGCCCCCGTCAGGCGCCGTGCCGCGCGGTCCGAACTGGATCCTCCGCCCGCGCGCTCTCAAACCGCTTTCAGACCGCTATCAGCCTCCCCTGGCGCGCAGTGAGCGACGGACTACTCTGCATGAGAGCGAGGCTCGGGCGGGAGCGCGGATGCGGTGCGGAATTCTGGGTCCGCTGCAGGTCGGTGATGGCCGTGCGGCGATCACGGCCGGTCGGGACCGGACCGTGCTCGCCGTGCTGCTCCTGCGGGCCGGCCGGGTGGTCCCGGTCGGCGACCTGATCGACGCGGTCTGGGAGGACGATCCGCCGGCCACCGCTCGGGCCCAGCTGCAGACCTGCGTCTCCCGGCTGCGCCGCAGATTGAGCGAGAGCGGCCTGCCGGGCGAGGTCATTGTGACCGACCCGGTGGGCTACGGGCTGCGAGCGGGCGCCGTTCTTCTCGACGTCGACGAGTTCCGCCGGCTGACCGCCGCAGCCCGCGCCGCGGTCCTGGCCGACCGGCTGCCGGCCGCTAGTCGGGAGTTCCGGGCCGCCCTGGCGTTGTGGCGCGGGCCGGCCCTGAGCGGCATCACCAGCCCGGCGGTGCGCCGCGGCGCCGTGCCGTTGGACGAGCAACGCGCCGCTGTCACCGAGGAGTGCCTCGACGTCGAGCTGCGGCTGGGCCGGGCTCCGGATCTGATCGGCGAGCTGACCGACCTGGTGGAGCGGCATCCGCTGCGGGAGCGGCTGCGCGGCCAGTTGATGCGCGCCCTGTGCGCGGTGGGCCGGCAGGCCGAGGCGTTGACCGTCTACCGGGACGGGCGCCGGATCACCGCCGACCAACTCGGCATCGAGCCCGGGTCGGCGCTGCGGGAGCTGCACCAGCAGGTGCTGGACGGCACCGCCGACGTCGGCAGCGTGCAACGGGCCGGGGCCGCGGCCGGGGCGCGCTGCCTGCCGAGGGCGATTGACGACTTCACCGGCCGGCAGGACGCGGTGTCCCGGCTGGTCAAGGAAATCGAGGAGGGCGGGTCGGGGATCCAGGTCGTCGACGGCATGCCGGGCAGCGGCAAGACGACCCTGGCTGTGCACGTGGCCACCGTGCTCGGGTCGAGATACCCGGACGCCCACCTCTTCGTCGACCTGCACGGCCACAGCGAGCGCCGGCCGGTGCCGCCGGTCGAGGCGCTGGCGGTTCTGCTGCGCCAACTCGGCGTACCGGGTGACGACATCCCGACCGAGCTGGAGGACCGGGTCGCCCGGTGGCGCAGTGAGCTGTCCGGCCGGCGGGCGGTGATCGTGTTGGACAACGCCGCCAGCGCCGCGCAGGTCGCCCCGCTGCTGCCCAACGGGCCCGGCTGCCTCACCCTGGTGACCAGCCGGCGCCGGCTGACCGGGCTGGACGGCGTCCGCCCGCATGCGCTGGCCGTCCTCGATCAGGACGAGGCGACCCAGCTGCTGGCCCGGATCGCCGGTGCGGAGCGGGTCGGTGCCGATCCGGCCGCCTCGGCCGAGGTGGTCCGGCGGTGCGGCTATCTTCCGCTGGCCATCCGGTTGGCCGGCGCGCGACTGGCCCACCGACCCCGTTGGCGGGTCGCCGACCTGGCCGAGCGGCTCGGAACGGATCGATCCGTGCTGGCCGGTTTCACCGCCGAGCACCGCACCGTCACCGACGCGTTCGCCCTCTCGTACGCCCAGCTCACCGAGCCGGCGCAGCGGGTGTTCCGGCTGCTCGGCTGCCACCCCGGCGACCGGTTCGACGGATATGTCGCGGCGGCGCTCGCCGCCCTGCCGTTGCCGGTGGCATGGGACCTGTTGGACGAGTTGGTGGACGCCCACCTCGTCGAGGAGCCGGAGGTCGGTCACTACCGCTTCCACGACCTGGTCCGGGAGTACGCCCGCGGGCTGGCCACCGCCACGGAGAGCACCGACGGGCGGCGGGCCGCGGTCGAACGCCTGCTCGACTTCACCCTGCACGCGGTGAGCGCGCTGACCGAGCCGATCGAGTCGCCGGCCAGCCGGGTCAACTTCGTCCTGTCCCCGCCGGGGCGGCCGGACCTGGTCGAGGACTGCGTCCGGCAGGAACCGGACTGGTTGACCGGTCAACGCGCCAACCTGGTCGCGCTGGTCCGGTACGCCGCCGACGGGGGGTTGCCGCGCCAGTGCTGGCAACTGGCCAGGGCATCATGGCGGTACTGGTACATGCGCGGGCACCTGGACGAGCTCATCGAGACGCACACCATCGGGCTGCGGGCGGCCGACGCGCTGGCCGACGACTGGGCGAGCGCCACGATGCGCAACTACCTGGCGTCGGCCTACTACCGGCTCGGTCGCTACCAGGACGCGATCGACGCGGTGGAGGCGGCGCTGACCATCCGGGAGCGGATCTCCGACCTACTCGGGATCGCGTCCAGCCACAAGAATCTCGGGATCGCGTACGCGATGAGCGGCCAGCCGCGGATCTCGCTGGAGCATCTGCACCAGGCGTTGGCGATAGCGCGGCGGCTGAGCCATCTGGCGATGATCGCGAACGTCCTCAACGACGTGGGAATGGCCTATCTTCAGATCGGCCGCTACGACAAGGCGCTCGAGGTCTTCCGGCGCCAGTTGCCGCTGAGCAGGCAGCTGGGCGACCTGCACCAACTGGGCAGTGCCATCGGGCACATCGGAGCCGTACTGAGCCAGCAGGGTCGGTACGAGCCGGCGCTGCGCCGGCTCCGCCTCGCCCTGTATCTCAAGCGGACCACCGGCAACCGGGTCGGCGAGGGGGAGGTGCTCAACGACATCGGATTCGTCGAGCGCGCCCTCGGTGACCCGGAATCGGCGGTGGCCCGGCACCGGGAGGCCCTCGCCGCGATCGTCGACGGCCGCGATCGCACCGGCGAGTGCGCCAGCCGGAACCTGCTCGGCCGGGCGCTGCTGGACCTGGGTGACATCGCCGCCGCCGTCGAGTCGCACCGCCGGGCCCTGGCCGACGCCACGAAAATCAAATCCCGGTACGAGCAGGCGCGCGCCCTCGACGGTCTGGCCGCCTGTGCGCGGGCGACCGACCCGGAGCAGGCCCGCGCGTACTGGCAGCGGGCGCTGGCGCTGCTGGAACAGATCGAATCGCCGGACCGGCATGAGGTACGGGCCCGGCTCGCCGACCTGACCGCCTCGCCGACGCGCTGACCCCGGCGGGTCGGCCGGCCCGGGCCCGCGGCACGGCCACCGGGCCGGTTCGCACGATCGGCAGCCGGTAACCGCCGGACCGTCATAAACGCGGGCCGGGCGTGCGGGTCGGTTCGTCGAGCCGGACGGCCGGCGTGGCTTTCTGACCCGGTGGCCGCTGCCCGGTCGCCGTCCGCCGGGCGGCCACCCCGCTCCGGTCGGTCACCCAGCGCCGGGCAAGGGCGTGCCACCACTCGCTCCGGTGGTCCAGGATCCGGGTGAGCGCCCGGCGGAGGCGGGGTTGCAGCGGCACCTCGACCAGGCGGTTCATGGCCCACGCCAGCAGGCAGAGGCCGACCACCAGGCAGCCCAGGAGCAGCCATCGGTTGACGGCTGACCCGAACACGTTGAGCACGGCGTACCCGACGGTCGCGTGCACGAGATAGAGCGGATAGGTCAGGTCGCCGACCGGTTTCCAGCTCCGGCTGCCGAACCGGGCCAGCGCGCCGGTGGCAACCAGGATCATGACCAGGAAGAACGCGGTGATCACCGCGACGACGACCGCCGGCTGCAGAGGAACGAGCTGCCGGGAGCGTTCCGCGGCGTGCTGGACGCCCTGGTGGAGCGCGTTGCCGTAGGCGACGGCGAGCAGCGCGGCCCGGTTCGCCGTGAAACCGGACCGGTGGACCAGATACAGCGCCATCCCGGCGATGAAGTAGTGGCTGTAGACCGGCTGGAGGACCAACTCGATCGGGTGACCCACGGCGTACGGCAGCGGCAGGACCTCGACCAGAAGGGTCGCCACCAGCCAGCCCCAGAGGAACACGTGAGTGCGCCCGAGGGTGATCCCGATCAGGCTGAACGCGAAGAGCAGGAAGTAGAACCGCCACTCGGCCCAGAGGGTCCAGTAGACGCCCTCGACGACCGGTACGTCCAACGGCTGGGCGAACATGGTCAGGTTGACCAGGTAGTCGCGGAGCGTCGGTGCCGGGCGGGTGACCGCCCCGGACAGCAGGACCAGGCTGGTCGTCGTGACGCCGGCCCAGAAGGCGGGATAGAGGCGGGAGACCCGGGACACCACGAAGGCACCGGGCGTGCGCCCCCACAGGCTCATGAACACGACCAGCCCGCTGATCATGAAGAACAGGTCGACACCCAGGTAGCCGTAGCGGCCGACCCGGCCGACGCTGTCGGAATAGTCGATCCTGGTGACGCCGAGCCGACCGCCGCAGGACAGGTGGACCAGGACCACCATGATCGCCGCGAGGAACCGCAACAGGTCGATCTCGTACAGCCGCCGCTCCGGCGTGGCCGGCGCCGTGAGCCGGCCGGGCGATGGTGGACGCACACCGGGGACAACCTCCGACCCGCCGGCCGCGTAACGGACGGTCCGGTCCCCGGTCCGCGATCATCTGCGGCCGGCCCGGCGGCGAGGCAGGATGGAACGCGTGACGACTCCAGAGGCTGCCGGGTACCGGATCGAACGCGACACGATGGGCGAGGTGGAAGTGCCCGCCGACGCACTGTGGGGGGCGCAGACCCAGCGTGCGGTGCAGAACTTCCCGATCTCCGGGCGTGGCCTGGAGCCGGCGCACATCCGGGCGCTGGCCCAGATCAAGGGCGCCGCGGCCCAGGTCAACGGCGAGCTGGGCGTCCTCGACGGGGACGTCGCGGAGGCGATCGCCACCGCCGCCGCGCACGTCGGCGACGGCACCTACGACGAGCACTTCCCGATCGACGTCTTCCAGACCGGCTCGGGCACCTCGTCGAACATGAACGCCAACGAGGTCATCGCCACCCTGGCCGCCCGGGAACTGGGTCGCAAGGTGCACCCCAACGACGACGTGAACGCCTCCCAGTCCAGCAACGACGTCTTCCCGTCGTCGATCCACCTGGCGGCCACCCAGTCGGTGCTGCACGACCTGATCCCCGCGCTGGAACACCTGGCCGGCACGCTGGAGACCAAGGCGGACGAGTTCGGCACGGTGGTCAAGGCCGGCCGTACGCACCTGATGGACGCCACCCCGGTCACCCTCGGGCAGGAGTTCTCCGGGTACGCCGTCCAGGTCCGCTACGGCGTGGAGCGGCTGCGGGCGGCGCTGCCCCGACTGGCCGAGCTGCCGCTGGGCGGCACCGCCGTCGGCACCGGCATCAACACCCCGTACGGCTTCGCCGGCAAGGTGATCGAGAAGCTGCGCGAGCAGACCGGACTGCCGGTGACCGAGGCCCGGAACCACTTCGAGGCGCAGGGCGCCCGGGACGGCCTGGTCGAGGCGTCCGGCCAGCTCAAGACCGTCGCGGTCGGCCTCTACAAGATCGCCAACGACATCCGCTGGATGGGCTCCGGCCCCCGGGCCGGCCTGCGCGAACTGCACATCCCGGACCTGCAGCCCGGCTCGTCGATCATGCCCGGCAAGGTCAACCCGGTGGTCTGCGAGGCGGTCCGGCAGGTCTGCGCCCAGGTGATCGGCAACGACGCCGCGGTGAGCTTCGCCGGCAGCCAGGGCGACTTCGAACTCAACGTGATGCTCCCGGTGATGGGCCGCAACCTGCTGGAATCGATCCGGCTGCTGGCCGCCGTCGGCCGGTTGCTCGCCGACCGCTGCGTGGCCGACCTGGTCGCGAACGCGGACGTCTGCCTGGCGTACGCGGAGGGCTCGCCGTCCATCGTCACCCCGCTGAACCGGCACCTCGGCTACGACGAGGCGGCCTCGATCGCCAAGGAGGCGCTGGCCAACGAGACCACCATCCGCGCGGTGGTGCTCTCCCGCGGCCACGTCGCCGAGGGCCGTCTCACCGAGGAACAACTCGACGAGGCGCTCGACGTCCTCCGGATGACCCACCCCTGAGCGCCCGCGGCCCGCATGACTCACCCCTGAGCAATCGCGGCGGCCCCGGGCAGCGGCCGGTCTCGCCGCAGGTCGGGGCGCCGGGCGGGCCGGCGGCCGTACCGCCGCAGGTCAGTGCGCCGCGCGGGCCGCCGATTCAGTCGCGCGGCGTCGGCAGCGGTTTGACCCAGCGGGACCACTCTTCCTGCCGGGTGTAGCCGGCGGCCCGCCAGGCATGGTGTGCCAGCTCGTTCTCGTCGAGGACCATCGCGTCGACCCGGGTCCCGCCGAGGGCCACGAACCGTTCCTCGGCCGCCCGGACGAGCATCCGGCCGATGCCCGTACGCCGCCGGTCCGGCGCCACGGCCAGCCGGTACAGGTGGCAGCGCCAGCCGTCCCAGCCGGCGATCACCGTGCCCACGATGATGTCCTGCTCGACGGCGAGGATGAGCGCGTCGGGATCGCGGGCCAGCAGCGCGCGCAGCGCAGCCGCGCTGTCCGGGGGCCGGTGCGCGTCCTCGGCCGCCACCGCCCACAACTCCAACACGGCCCGCACGTCATCCGACGTCGCCCCCCGCAAGATCACCGCCCGAGTGTAGGCCCCCGCCTCCTGGGCGTTGATCATGAAGTTGTTGTCAGCCTTTCCGGCGTGTCGCGACAACAACTTCATGATCAACCGTGAGACGGCGGGGGTGGGGTCAGTCGGGGAGGCGGGGTTTGGCCCAGGCTACGAAGCGGGTGAAGGTGGCGTGCGGGGCGGGCGGGTTGGCCGGGTCGAGGCGGCACAGGTCGGCGATCGCCTCGTGCAGCACCGAGCAGAGGTAGACCGACAGGCCGGTCCGGTCGTCGGCGTACTCGCACTTGAGCTTGAGCCGGGCGGTGGCGCACGGCCACGGCGTGCCGCAGACCCGGCACAGCCAGAGTGGACGCAGCGGCAGGTGCGGGCGTACCCCGTCGGGCAGGCCCGTCACCAGCGACCGCCGTTCGCGCGCCGCGCGGCGGCGGTCGGGCCGGCGGCCCGCCGGTCCGGGCAGGTGGACCAGCGCAGCCCACAGGAGCAGTAGCGGCGCAGCCGCCGCCAGACCGGGCGGTGCGCCGGCGCGAGCGGCACCGGCTGCGCGGACCGGTCGCGGTGGGACCAGGGCATGACAGACCTCCGGGTACGACTGGCAGGTGCGACGTCGTCCGGGAGGCGTCCCGTTGCCGGTCGGGACGCCTCCCGCCGGTCCCGCCGGTCCGTTCGGGTCGGATCGGTGGGATTTCGGCCTTCACAGTCTGGTGATCGGGCCGCTACGGTGTGAAGCTGTTGCGCTCGCTGGTTGGGAGACCCTGCGGGCGTCCCCCGGGTTGCCGCCGTGCCGGTGGAGTCGATCGTGGGCCGAGTGGCAGGAGCATGCGGACAATGGACGAACAGAAGAC
This sequence comes from Micromonospora zhanjiangensis, assembly GCF_042650605.1. Taxonomy (NCBI): domain Bacteria; kingdom Bacillati; phylum Actinomycetota; class Actinomycetes; order Micromonosporales; family Micromonosporaceae; genus Micromonospora; species Micromonospora zhanjiangensis. Next base: position 127,811 of record NZ_JBHSBN010000001.1, read on the forward strand.
GGCGGCGGCGTTCCTGATTGCCGAACTACGCCGGGCCCGGCTGCGTCGGGGTTGGAGCCAGGAGGAGTTGGCCAAGGCCATCAACTACTCGGCGTCCCTGGTCAGCGCGGTGGAGAAGTTCCAGCAGCCGCCGACCCTCAAATACCTGGAGCTGGTCGACACGGCACTGGACACCGGCGGCCTCTTCACCCGGATGCTGACCGAACTGGTCACCCTCGACCAGGCACAGCCCTGGCTGCGAGGTTGGAATGCCATCGAGGAGCAGTCCAAGACCCTGCGTTGGTACCAGTCGCTGTATGTGCCGGGAATTCTTCAGACCGAGGACTATGCCCGAGCGGTCTTCGAAGCGGGTGGCTTGCTCGACCCTGACGAGGTGGAGAAGCGTCTCGCTGCGCGGACCCGGCGGCACGAAATCCTCTTTCGCGAATGTCCGCCCATCTTGGTCGCGGTGCTGGACGAAAGGGCCATCCAGCGACCGGTCGGTGGCGAGAAGGTGATGCGTGAGCAGTTGCTCTATCTGGCAAAGCTGGCCGAGCAGCACCGCCGCATCTGGATCCACGCGGTTCCAACGTCGGCTGGCGAGTATCCCGGCCTTGGTGGCCCCTTCATCATCGCCACCGCCCACGACGGCTCGGAGTTGGCGTTCCAGGACAGCCAGGTGCGTGGCCAAGGACTGGAACAGCCGGTGGATCTGGCGCGGCTCCGACGGGTCTGGGAAATTAGCCTGGGCTGTGCGTTGCCCGTGCAGGAATCGACCGACCTGATCCGGAAGGTGGCGGAACAATGGGCTTGACCGGCGCCCACTGGCGAAAGAGCACCCGCAGCAACCAGGACTCGACCTGCGTCGAGGTGGCGACGAATCTGGTGGGGGTGGTCGGGGTGCGGGACAGCAAGGATCGCACCGGTCCGACCCTCACCTTCGGTCCGGCGGCCTGGTCCACCTTCCTCACCGGCCTCCGATGACCCGATCCCGGTCTGCGGTTGATCTGGGCATCGTGGGTCGGCTCGCCGCGGTCCACCCATAGGCGTCCATTCGGGCCCACATCGAAAATGGTGTTTTTCACATCATCTTCGATGTGGGCTCGAACGCGAGGCCGGCTTCCCTGCGGCGCGCTGACATCGGCAAGGGGTTTGTGCGCATCTGGTGTCGTTCCAGCGACACTGGATGCGCACAAATCCGGGGCGCGGGATGCCCCAACCGGTCGTCGACCTGCGGACGGGTCGGAGCGGCGCGGTGAGCGGGCGCGGGGGCAGGGGCAGGGGCAGGGGGTAGGCAGGGATCTTGATCCTTGCTGGTGAGCCGCCGCGCGGCCGGCGTGATCGAGTGCCGCCTCAGGCGGACGTACGGCGGCGGTGGAACCAGCGGCGGCGCGGGCGGGCCGGCGGCGCGGGGGCGGGTGCTTCGCCGGCCGTCGGTGCGCGGGCGGCCTGCCAGTCACGGACGACCTGGTCCGGGTCGAGCCGGCGCAGCGGCACGTACGGGCCGGGCGGGGGGAGGCGGAGGTGGTCGGCGATCCGGCGGTTGAGATCGGCCACCGCCTCGCGGACCAGGCTCTCGGCGGCCAGCCCGGCGACCCGCCCGGGGAGGTGTTCGATCTCCCGGGCGAGGCGCAGGGCGGGCGGCAGCAGCGCGTCGGTGGGCAGGCCCTCGCGGGCGATGTAGTCCTTGATCCACCACAGTTCGTCGTCGGGGCTGTGCCGCTTGGGCAGCGGCTTGCCGGCGCCGGGCAGGTTGTCGAACTCGCCGCGCTCCCGGGCGGCCCGTAGTTGCGCGTCGACCAGCGACTCCAGCCGGTTTGAGGCGTCGGACACCTGGTCACCTCCTCGGCGCGTCGACCAGACCCGATGCTACCCGGGCGTACCGCGTTCAGACCGGGTCGGCGGACTTGCGGGCGCGGTAGGCGGCGACGGCGGCGCGGTTGCCGCAGACGGTGCCGCAGAACCGCTTGGACCGGTTCTTGGACAGGTCGACCAGGACGTTCCGGCAGTCGGGGCGTTCGCAGGTGCGCAGCCGGCTCAACTCGCCGCCGCGCACCAGGTCGGCCAGCGCCATCGCGAACTCCACCGCCATCCGGGTCGCCAGCGGTGCGTCCAGGGGGACCGCGTGCACGTGGTACGGCTCGTCGTCGTGCCGGATTAGTTGGGGGAGCGCGGCGTGCTCGCGGAGCAGCCCGTTGACGATCTCCACGATGGTGTCCTCGTCGGACTCCCAGATCGTCCGTAGCCGGGGGCGCAGGGCGCGCACGGCCGCCAGTTCCGTCTCGGTGCGTTCGTGCCGGCCGGTGTACCGGTGGATGACCATGAACTCGGCCAGCGCGGCGACGTCGGGCAGCTCCTCGTCGTCGCCGGCCGGGTCGGGCGCGGTGTTGACCAGCGCGGCGGCTGCGGTCAGCGCGCACTCGGTGTCATGAGCAAAAAGCAACTTGACTCCTGTCGGAGGTCGGCCTAGCGTCATGAGCATAACTTCTTTTGCTTGTGACGGGTGAATCGTGCCTGAGGGGGAGAGGCGATGCGTCACCGTTCGTCCGCCGGGATCGGCCTGATCCTGGCCCTGTTGTCCGCGCTCAGCTTCGGCACGTCCGGGACGTTCGCGCACAGCCTGCTCGAGGCCGGCTGGTCGGCCGAGGCTGCCGTGATCGCCCGGGTCGGCATCGCCGCCCTGGTCCTGGTGGCGCCCGCGGTCTGGTCGTTGCGCGGCCGGTGGCAAACGGTGCGCGGCAACCTGCGCCTGATCGGGCTGTTCGGGGCGCTCGGCGTGGCCACCGCGCAGGCGTGCTTCTTCAACGCGGTCCGCTACCTGCCGGTCGGGGTGGCGCTGCTGCTGGAGTACCTCGGCGTCGTGCTGGTCGTCGGCTGGTTGTGGCTGGTCCGCGGCCAGCGACCGGGACGGCTGACCCTGGTCGGTTCCGCGGTCGCCCTGGTCGGGCTGGTGTTGATCCTCGACCTGACCGGCGCGGGCCGGCCCGACCCGGTGGGCGTGCTCTGGGGACTGGGCGCGGCGTTCGGGCTGGCCGGCTACTTCGTGATCGCCTCCCGCGCCGACACCGGCGTACCGGCGGTCGCCATGGCCAGCGGCGGGATGGCGGTCGGCGCGCTCCTGCTGACCGTCCTCGGCCTGCTGCGGGTGCTGCCGCTGCACGCCACCTTCGGCGAGGTCACCTTCGCCGGGCAGCGGACCAGCTGGCTGGTGCCGATCCTCGGCCTGTCGCTGGTCGCCGCCGCCTTCGCGTACGTCACCGGCGTGGTCAGCGTACGGATGCTGGGCGCGCACCTGTCCTCGTTCGTCGGGCTGACCGAGGTGATCTTCGCCGTGCTGATCGCCTGGCTGGTGCTGAACGAGCTGCCGACCGCGATCCAACTGCTCGGTGGCGCGCTCATCGTCGCCGGAGTGGCCCTGGTCCGGCTCGCCGAACTGCGCACCGACCGGACGGCCGCGCCGTCCGTACCGGACGCCCCGCCAGCGCAACCGGCCCTCGTCGGCGACGGCCGACCGGCGTCGACCTCCGCCTACAAAGCCCCATAATCCGGTCGCCCCCCTGGCGAACACCCTGATCATCGGGTGTGATGGCCACCACGTCCCTCAACGAGAGGATCCATGTGGTGAGCAGACGCTTCACCGCCAGCGCCGTCGCGACCGCGGCGGCCCTGGCATTCGTGGTGACGGTGCCGGCCTCGCAGGCCACCGCCGGTACCGGCAGCACCACCGAATACACCGTGGTAGCCGAGGACGGTGTCTCCGCCGACGCGGCCGTCGCGGCGATCAAGGCGGCCGGCGGCACGGTCGTCTCCCGGACCGACGACGTGGGCATGTTCCAGGTGGTCAGCGACTCCGCCGGCTTCGCCGCCCGGGCGACGGCGTCGTCCGCGCTGGTCGGCGCCAGCCAGAAGCGCGCGATCGGCGTGGCCCCAAAGGCCAAGCGGCTCGACGGGGTCGAGCGGGAACAGTTGCTCGCCGACCGGAAGTCCAAGGGCACCGAGAAGAACCGGGCCACCAAGGCCGACCCGCTGGACGACAAGCTCTGGGGCCTGGAGATGATCCGGGCCGACAAGGCCCGCGCGGTCGAGCCCGGCAAGCGGGGCGTCACCGTCGGCGTGCTGGACACCGGCCTGGACGCCAGCCAGCCCGACCTGGCGCCCAACTTCAGCTGGTCGCTGTCCCGCAACTTCGCCCCCGACAAGACCGACATCGACGGGCCGTGCGAGGTGGCCAGCTGCCTCGACCCGGTCGGCACCGACGACGGCGGGCACGGCACGCACGTCGCCGGCACCATCGGCGCCGCCGCCAACGGGTTCGGCCTGTCCGGCGTCGCACCGAACGTGACCCTGGTCGAACTCAAGGGCGGCCAGGACTCCGGCTACTTCTTCCTCGACCCGGTGGTCAACGCGCTGGTCTACGCCGGCAAGGCCGGTCTCGACGTGGTCAACATGTCGTTCTACGTCGACCCGTGGCTCTACAACTGCACCGCGAACCCGGCCGACTCGAAGGAGGCGCAGGCCGAGCAGCGGGCGATCATCAAGGGCATGACCCGGGCGCTGAACTTCGCGCACAAGCACGGCGTCACCCTGGTCGGCGCGCTGGGCAACAACCACGAGGACCTGGGCGCGCCACGTACCGACGGGTCCAGCCCGGACTACGGCAGCGACCCGTACGACCGGCCGATCGACAACAACACCTGCCTCGACCTGCCGGCCGAGGGTCCGCACGTGATCGGGGTCTCCGCCCTCGGCCCGTCGGGCCGCAAGGCGGACTACTCCAACTACGGCACCGAGCAGATCTCGGTGGCTGCGCCGGGCGGCTGGTTCCGGGACGGGCTCGGCACGCCGACCTACCGGACCAACGGCAACGAGATCCTGTCGACGTACCCGAAGAAGGTCCTCCAGGAGGAGGGCTCGGTGGACGAGAACGGCAACATCGTGCCGGGCAACGAGGACCTGGTCTACAAGGAGTGCAACCGCAAGGGTGAGTGCGGCTACTACACCTACCTGCAGGGCACCTCGATGGCGTCGCCGCACGCCGCCGGGGTCACCGCGTTGATCGTCAGCCGGTTCGGCAAGGCCGACCGTAAGAACGGCGGGCTGACCATGGACCCGGACGCGGTGGAGCGGCAGCTCTACCGGACCGCGGCCGAGCACGCCTGCCCGGAGCCGCGCCTGGTGTCGTACGTCGACGTCGGCCGCAGCGCCGAGTTCGACGCGTACTGCGCGGGCGGCCGAAGCTTCAACGGCTTCTACGGTCACGGCATCGTCGACGCCTACGCGGCGGTGAAGACGCCGCTGCGGTAACCCGGAGTCGGTACGTCGCGCGGGGCCCGGTCGCCTGTCGACCGGGCCCCGTTCCGCGCCCGGCCGGACCCGTCACGGTGTGCTGCCGGCGCGGATGGCTGTCCTTTTCGATGGCTAATGCCGTTTGTGCTGGTCGGAGCCGATGTGTCGGATTGGTAGCCCTGGCAACACGGGCGCCTTCTGTCGTTGACTTACTACCGACAGTCACCGCATGGTGCGGGTGGGGTCGAGGCGCGGACGGCCCGGAAGGGCCCCGCCGGGACAGACAGGAGTGGGCCGATGTCGGACAGGCTTGCCCGTATCCCCACCGGACGTCCACCGGACGTCGACCGGGACCCGGTGGTCCGGCTGCTGCCGGACGTACCGACCGGACTGGTCGCCACGCCGGCCTGCGGAACACCCACCGTGCCCCCCGCGATCGTGCTGGTCTGGACCAACCACGGCGACCCGGCCACCCCGGCGGTCCGCAACCGGCTGGAGCGGTCCGCCGACCCGTCCTTCGCCACCGGCCTGACCAGCATGGTCCTGCCGGGTGCGATCAGCCGGCACACCGATGGCGACGTCCTGCCGAACACCACCTACCACTACCGGGTCCGGGCCGAGTACCCGACCGGACACTCGGCCTGGTCCAACCTGGCTCCCGGCTGCGTCCCGCTGCTGGCGCCGGTCCGGTTGACCGCGCTGGTGCCGCAGGTCGGGCCGCCGAGGCTGTTCTGGACCAACCGGTCCTTCGCCGACGGCGTGGAACTGCAACGCGCGACCAACCCGACCTTCAGCTCCGGCCTGGTCACCCTCGCGCTCCCGACCTGCGCGACCTGGACGGATCCCACGGTCGGCCCGGAGACCACCTACTACTACCGGGTGCGCACCGGTTACCTCGGCACGTTCTCGCCCTGGTCCACCCTGGCCGTGGTCAGCACCCGCCGCTGACCGCCGGACCGGCCGGATCAGGCCAGGGACCGGCCGACCGCCTCCGCCGCGGCCAGCACCTGCCCGCCGACGACGGTCACGTCCAGTGGGGCCAGCGCCACCACCCCGACGCTGGCCTCCAACCCCGGCACGTCCAGCACCGGCGCGGCCACCCCGTACGCCCCGGGTTGCAACTCGCCGGTGGTGGCGACCGGGCCGGGCTGCCCGGCGCGGCCGGCGAGGATCGCCTGGCCGGCGGCCCCGCGGTCGAGCGGGTGCCGGGACCCGGTGCGGTAGGCGACGTGGAACGCCGTCCAGCTCGGCTCGACCACGGCGAGTGCGACGCCCTCGCCGTTCTCGACGACGGTGAGATGGGCGGTGGCGCCGGTCTGCTCGGCCAGCCGGCGCAGCGCCGGCAGCGCGCCGTCGGCCAGCAGCGGCTGGGCCCGGCGGGCCAACTGCAGCACGGCGGCGCCGAGCCGGAGCCGGCCGCCGGCGTCCCGGCGGACCAGGCCGTGCTCGACCAGCGCGCCGACCAGCCGGTAGACCACCGTCCGGCCGACGCCGAGCCGGGCCGCCGCCTCGGTCACCGTCAGACCGCCCGGCGCGTCCGCCACCAGATGCAACAGCCGCAGGCCGCGGTCCAGGGTCTGCGCCGTCTCACCGGTACGCCCGCCCGCCTCCGCCACTCCCGCAGCGTACGCGGACCCGGTCGGGCACATACCCTGGCGGGAAGCTCGGGTCAACCCGGAACAGGCGTGACGGCTACCCTTGTGAGGTGACGCTACGCCTGTATGACACCGCCACCCGTACGGTGCGGGACTTCGTTCCGCGGGAAGCCGGCAAGGTGGGGGTCTACCTGTGTGGGCTCACCCTCCAGTCAGCACCGCACATCGGCCATCTCCGTTCCGGGGTCAACTACGACGTGCTGCGCCGGTGGCTGCTGCACCGTGGCTTCGAGGTCACCTTTATCCGCAACCTGACCGACATCGACGACAAGGTGCTGGCCAAGGCGGTCGAGCAGGACCGGCCGTTCTGGGCGATCGCGTACGCCAACGAGATCAAGCTGGAGCACGCGTACCGGTCGTTGAACGTGCTGCCGCCGACGTACGAGCCGCGGGCCACCGGGCACATCCCCGAGATGCACCAGCTGATCGCCCGGCTGATCGAGACCGGGCACGCCTACCCGGCCACCGACGGTTCCGGCGATGTCTACTTCGACGTGGCCTCCTGGCCGGCGTACGGGTCGCTGTCCGGGCAGTCGCCGGACGCCATGCAGCCCGCCGGGGACGCCCCCGACCGGGCCAAGCGCGACCCGCGTGACTTCGCCCTGTGGAAGGGCGCGAAGCCGGACGAGCCGGCCGACGCGTACTGGCCGTCGCCGTGGGGCCGGGGTCGGCCCGGCTGGCACATCGAGTGCTCGGCGATGTGCTGGCGCTACCTCGGCCCGGAGTTCGACATCCACGGCGGCGGGCTGGACCTGACCTTCCCGCACCACGAGAACGAGATCGCCCAGTCCCAGGCCGCCGACCTGCCGTTCGCCCGCTTCTGGGTGCACCACGGCCTGCTCAACCTGGGCGAGGCCAAGATGAGCAAGTCGCTGGGTAACGTCCTCGACCTGGACCACGTGACCGGGCTCGGGGTGCGCCCGGTGGAGCTGCGCTACTACTATGTCGCCGCGCACTACCGGTCCCGGATCGACTTCTCCGAGGACGCCCTGCGCGAGGCCGCGACCGCGTACCGGCGGATCGAGGGGTTCGTGCAGCGGGCCGTCGAGCGGGTCGGCGCGGGCGAGCCGGGCGGGCTCCCGGCCGGGTTCACCGCCGCGCTGGACGACGACCTCAACACCTCGGCCGCGCTGGCCGTCCTGCACGAGGTGGTCCGGGACGGCAACACCGCCCTCACCGGCGGGGACGATGTGACGGTGCGCACGGCACTGGCCGCCACCCGGGCGATGCTGGATATCCTCGGCGTCGATCCCCTGGACCGGGCCTGGACCGGCGGCGGCCGCGCGGACGACCTGCGCGGCGTGGTGGACTCCCTGATCGCGCTCGCTTTGGAGCAGCGCGCCCAGGCCCGCGGCCGTAAGGACTGGGTCGCCGCCGACGCGGTGCGCGACCAGCTCAAACGGGCCGGCGTCGTCGTCGAGGACACCCCGCAGGGGCCGCGTTGGACTATTGGAGGGCAGGACTGATGGCCGGCAACTCGCAGCGCCGTGGCCGACGGGTGACCACCAAGTCGAGCGCCCAGAAGGGCTCCGGCGGCAAGAACCGCGGCTCGCTGGCCGGCAGGGGACGCACCCTGCCGGCCGACGAGCGGCCCTGGCACAAGGGTTACTCGGGCACCGAGAAGCTGCCGCAGCGCACCGCCTGGAAGCAGGAGAAGGAGCGCCGCGCGGCGGCCGAGGAGGGCCGAGCCCCCAAGATCGGCAAGCCGGGCACCAAGGACACCACCTGGGGTGCGGGCAGCGCCACCGGCAAGGGCGGCCGGGGCGCCGGCGCGGCCAAGGTGCCGACCCGGGGCGCCGGCGGCCGGGGCGCGGGCGGCCGGACGCCGACCCGGTCCGGGCCGCGGGTCGCGCCGGGCCGCCGGTCCAACCCGGCCCGGGACACCCCCGAGCTGCTCGTCGGGCGCAACCCCGTGCTGGAGTCGCTGCGCGCCCAGGTGCCGGCCACCGCGCTGTACGTGGCGCAGGGCATAGACATCGACGACCGGGTCAACGAGTCGGTGCGCACGGCCGCCGACCGGGGCATCGCGATCATGGAGATCAGCCGCGCCGAACTGGACCGGATGACCGGGGGCGTGCTGCACCAGGGCATCGGCCTGCAGGTGCCGCCGTTCGCGTACGAGCCGTTCGAGGATCTGGTCACGGCGTCGCTGGAGCAGACCGCCCCGCTGCTGGTCGCACTGGACGGGGTGACCGACCCGCGGAACCTGGGTGCGGTGATCCGGTCCGCCGCGGCGTTCGGCGCGCAGGGGATCTTCGTACCGGAACGACGGGCCGCCGGGATCACCGCGACCGCCTGGCGGACCAGTGCCGGCGCGGCGGCGCGGGTGCCGGTCAGCCAGGTGACCAACCTGACCCGCTCGCTCAAGGCCTGCCAGCAGGCCGGTTTCATGGTCGTCGGCCTGGACGCCGACGGCGAGACCGATCTGTACGACCTGGAGATCGCGGTCGGACCGCTGGTGGTGGTGGTCGGCTCGGAGGGCCGTGGGCTGTCCCGGCTGGCCGGGGAGACCTGCGACCTGCGGGTCAGCATCCCGATGGTCTCCGAGGTCGAGTCGCTCAACGCCAGCGTCGCCGCCGCGGTGACCCTGGCCGAGGTGGCCCGCCGCCGCGCCGCGGCCCGCTGACGGTCCGGGACGGCCCCCGCCTGGCGACCCGGTGTCGGCTCCCGGGCGCCCGGCGGGTGGCGGGTGGCGGGTGGCGGTCAGATCTGCCGGGTCCAGGCGAAGACGAACAGGCCACCGGCCAGGGCGACGAGCAGGGCTACCGGGACCAACCAGCCGGCCCGCCGGTGCCCGTCCAGGCCCCGGGTCAGCCGCTGGTGCACGGCGGCGATGCCGACCAGCGCCGCCAGCGAGGCCAGCGTGAACGGGACGCCGACCAGGAAGTGCGCCAACCACGCGCCGGCCCTGGTCGGACCACCCCATGACGTGTCGTACGGGCCGGGGTCGACCAGGCCGTAGAGGACGCCCCGGAACACCATGAGCACGAGGACGCCGAGCGGCGCCAGGGCCGCCGCGCCGAGCAGCAGACTGAGCAGGGCGTGGCCGGCGGCGGCGAGCACGCCGGGCGTACGCCGGGCCGGCTCCGGACCGGCGCCGAGCACCCTGGTCCGCATCGTCCGCCACCAGTTGGCGGTCGTAGCCGCCCCGCCGGCCAGGCCGGTCGGCAGGGCGGCCACCGCGACCGGCAGCAGCAGGGCGCAGTAGAGCGTGGCCCGCCCCGTGGCCCGGACCAGCCGACGCGGCCACCGGCTCGGGCCGGGGCGGCCGACCCCGGTCGGGCGGATCGGGGTTTGGGCGTCCAGTTGCGCGTTCACGGCGTCTCCTCGGTCGTTCGATCGGCAACGACCAGGACCGTACGAGTGCGCGACCGACTACCGGATCAACCCACGGAGCCACGTTCGCGGTAGTCCCCGGGTACTACGAACGACGGAGGGCGGCCCGCGAAACGCGGACCGCCCTCGCACGGGTGCTCGCCGGTCAGATGCGCGACCCGCTCACGGCGTGGAACGCGTGGTTCTGGCCGGTACGCGGCTTCACGTAGACGGTGTCGCCCATGTTGGGCATGTGCCGCCGGTCGGTGCGCACGACGAACCGCTCCGAGGAGCCCTCGAGCGCGGCGTGGCCGTACACGTTGGCGTCCGAGCCGAGGTCCTCGACCAGCTCGACGACGACCGGCATGCCGCCCTCGGTCGCACTGACCAGGTCGCAGTCCTCCGGGCGGAACCCGACGGTCACCTTGTTCTCGCCGCCCTCGGCCTTGGCCGCCGCCACCTGCTCGCGGGTCAGCGGCACGATCATGTCGGCGAACTTGGCGCCACCGTCGGTCAGCGGGACGGTCTTGATGTTCATCGCGGGCGAGCCGATGAAGCCGGCGACGAACACGTTGGCCGGGGTGTCGTAGAGCGCCCGCGGGGTGTCCACCTGCTGGAGGACGCCGTCGAGCAGGACCGCCACCCGGTGGCCCATGGTCATGGCCTCGACCTGGTCGTGCGTGACGTAGACGGTGGTGATGCCGAGCTTCGCCTGCAGCGTCGCGATCTGGGTACGGGTCTGCACCCGCAGCTTCGCGTCGAGGTTGGACAGCGGCTCGTCCATCAGGAAGACCTGCGGCTCCCGGACGATCGCCCGGCCCATCGCGACCCGCTGGCGCTGGCCACCGGAGAGCGCCTTCGGCTTGCGGCCGAGGTACTCCTCGAGCTGGAGCAGCGCGGCGGCCTCCTTGACCCGACGGTCGATCTCGGCCTTCGAGGTCTTGCGCAGCTTGAGGGCGAACGCCATGTTCTCGTACACCGTCATGTGCGGGTAGAGCGCGTAGTTCTGGAAGACCATCGCGATGTCGCGGGCCTTCGGGGGCAGGTGCGTGACGTCCCGGTTGTCGATGTGGATCGAGCCCTCGTCGACGTCCTCCAGGCCGGCGAGCATCCGCAGGCTGGTGGACTTGCCGCAACCGGACGGGCCGACCAGGACGAGGAACTCGCCGTCGCCGATCTCGAGGTTGAGGTGATCCACCGCGGGACGCTCGGTGCCGGGGTAGATCCGGCTCGCGTCGGTATAAGTAACCGTGGCCATGGTGAGGTGCTTCCTTTCACCGGCAGGAACGTGCCGGACGATCCGAGTGAAGGAGCGACCGGCACGCGTGTGCCGGCCAGGCGGAGGACGAGCCGGGCGGCCAGGGCAGCGTCGGGGTGTCGTCCGCGTCACGCCACCGTAAACGGCTTTTCGCGTTGTGCCAAGGTGGGCGCCGCCGAATGAGACCGGACGAACGTACATTCCGGTCATCGAGGCACGGCCGACTATCAATGGGACAGTGCTGGTCGCCGCGTTCCGCTACGGCCCGCTACCGTCCGGTCGCCCAGGCAATCTTCCCGCTCGTCGAACCGCTTCGAGAGGGCCGAAACCCGACGTCAGTGGCTATGCTGACCCCGAACAACTGCCCCTGTAGCTCAGTTGGCCAGAGCACTCGCCTTGTAAGCGAGATGTCGCCGGTTCGATCCCGGCCGGGGGCTCCGAGTGGCACCGACGGTTTCCGGTCGAGCTTGCCGCCGTCCGTTCGTGCCGGCGGCCGGGCCCCGGCACTGGCTTTCGTCTTCGTTAGCGCATGTTCGGCGCAACGCTCCAGGTTCGGTACAGGACGTGCGGCGTCTCGGCTGCCGTCAACCTGTCGTCCCAGTCGGCACACAGTGGTTCGACGCCGTATTCGATGGCTTGGCGAATCACCTGCTCGAAGGTCACCCTTCCGGTCAACAGGTGCTGCTTCTTCGTCATGACAGCGTTGGGCCGAAGTTGGGCGGTGCCGAGGTGCACGTGCGGGCGGTCCTCGTGTGACAGCCCACCCGGGTGCCAGTGGTACTCGACGACCGCTTGACCACCGGATTCCTGAAGTGAGTATTCGTACCACCGAGTGGTGACGCGGTACGGCCCCATACCCTCGCGGTCATCTTCGATGATCTCGTACCGCATCCGTGCGCGTAGCTCTAGATCAACATCACCCTTGAGTTTGACGTAGGCACCTTCGTCAACGCCGCCTAGCAGAAGTAGGTGGACCTTGCCGAGTTGGCTGTTGCCGCCCCTCGTGCAAACGATCTTCGCTCTCGCGACGCAAGACAGCGCGCTCGCGAGTGGGGTCACGAACGCGCTGTATGCGTTGTACGGGCTCCGGCCAGGCATCAGGGCAGCAGCATTGCCACCTGTGTGACCCGGGGGTCTTCGTCTTCCTTGTAGAGCCCTGCCTCCCAGCGTTGCCGGAACTCTGCTGCGGTCAGGTTGAGCAGGCTCCGTGCCGCACGCTCCAGCATGCCCTGCTGCTCCTCGGCGGAAATCTCACCGAATTCGATCAACTCAGCGCCGGTCTCCGTGGCCATCTTCGCTGCCCCCGTCCTCGTCGCTCCTGCGCTACTTCCCAGGGTAGATGCGAACAGCATGGCACGCTGGGGTGACGAATTGTAGTAAGCAAAGCGCGCAAAAGGGGTCGAGACTTCCAGTCGACCTTTGGACGCCACAACAGCTCCCGTCAAAAGCCGAGACGGTTGCACCTTAGGGGTGCCCTGTGCCACAGGTGGCGCAAAATCACCTGCCGTTCTGATGTCCGGTCGGCAGGCTGGAGCTCATGAACTCCCGGCCGGACAACTGGACCACCACGCTCATCACCATGGATCTGCTGCGTGGCGCGCTCGACCTGGAACGCACCGAACGCGGGGTACTACCGCACCGACTACCGGCCCGGGCCCGCGCGCAGTGCGCCGACGGGCAGCTCGCCATGGCGGAGGCGATGCCCTCCGGCGTACGGCTGGTCTTCCGCACCGCGGCGACCGCTGTCGAGTTGGACGTGTTGCCGACCAGGACGGTCTACCGGGGGGTCCCACCCCGGCCGGAGGGCGTCTACGAGGTGCTGGTCGACGGGCGGTCGGTCGCGCGGGCGACGGCGGCCGGCGGCAACGTCCGGACCATCGACATGAGCACCGGCGGGGTGAAGTTGCGGCCCGGCCCGGTCGGCACTCTCCGGTTCGCCGAGCTGCCCGCCGGCGAGAAGGACGTCGAGATCTGGCTGCCGCAACGGGAGGCCACCGAACTCGTCGCGCTGCGGACCGACGCTCCGGTCGTGCCCGCGCCGGACCGTGGTCGTCCGGTGTGGCTGCACCACGGCAGTTCGATCAGCCACGGCTCGGACCTGGAGGATCCCACCGCGACCTGGCCGGCGGTGGCCGCCGCCCTGGGTGGCGTGGAGCTGATCAACCTGGGCTTCAGCGGTAGTGCCCTGCTCGACCCGTTCACCGCCCGCGCGATGCGGGACACCCCGGCCGACCTGATCAGCGTGAAGATCGGCATCAATCTGGTCAACGCCGACCTGATGCGGTTGCGGGCCTTCGGCCCGGCGGTGCACGGCTTCCTCGACACCGTCCGGGACGGGCACCCCGACGTCCCGTTGCTGGTGGTCTCGCCGATCCTCTGCCCGATCCACGAGGACACGCCCGGCCCCGGCGCGCCGGACTTCAGCACCGGGACGTTGCAGTTCCGGGCCACCGGCGATCCGGCCGAGCGGGCGGCCGGGAAGCTCACGCTCACCGTCATCCGGGACGAACTGCGTCGGATCACTGCCGAACGGGCGGTCGACGATCCGAACCTGGCCTACCTGGACGGGCGGGAACTCTACGGCGAGGCGGACTTCGCGGAGTTGCCGCTGCCGGACCAGCTGCATCCGGACCCGGCCGCGGACCGGCGCATCGGTGAACGCTTCGCCAAGCTGGCCTTCGGTCCGGGTGGACCGCTCGCCGGGACGCCGGCACGGCAACGATGAGGAACATTCACTTTTGATCCGCATTACTCATGGTGTTCGATCGGTTACCCAATATTGCCCGATCTGTCGCCGAACGGCCGATGCCGATCGGGTAAAGCGCTACTTAACAATGTGTCGATGGATCGTCCTCTGAGCGCTGTCAGCCTCACGATCGGTGTCGTACTGGGGGTAGCCGTCGGGATCGCCTACGCGGTGGCCCGTCGGGCCTGGAAGGACTACAAGGTCACCAAGGCCAGCCTGACCGGCCTCCGGTCGGGTGCCCTGGGCCTTGTCCGGGTCGCCTTCACCCGGGGTGGCCTGGTGATTCTGCTCTGCCTCGCCGCCATGGGCTGGGCCGCCGTCGGCAAGAGTTGACCGGCGGTTCGTGGCCGGCGAGACCCCCGTCCCCGCCGGCCACGAACCGTCGACCGGGCCGCCGGCAACGAACCGGCAGCACCGGGCCGCCGGGCGCGAGCCGGTAGCACCGGTCCGCCGGCCACGAACCGGCAGCCCTGGGTCGCACGGTCAGCGGGCGGTGAGCGCGGCCCAGGTCGGGACGGCCGGCTCCCGCCGCAGCGGCATGCCGGCCTCGGCCGGCGTCCGGTCGCCCTTGCGCTGGTTGCAGCCGTAGCAGGCGGCCACCGTGTTCTTCCAGGTGTTCCGGCCGCCCCGGGACCGGGGCAGCACGTGGTCCACCGTGCTCGCCGCGGCCGCGCAGTACGCGCACCGCCGGTCGTCCCGGGCCAGTACGCCCGACCGCGACCAGGCGGGACCCGAGGAGAACCGCCAGCGGGTCACCACGTACCGGACCAGCCGGACCACCCGCGGCATCGGGTAGATGCCGATCAGCCGGTCCGGCTCGGCCTCGTGGATCTCGGCGACCCGGCGGCACAGCATCCGGATCGCGTGCTTGACGCTGACCTTGTGCAGCGGGCCGAGATCGGCGTTGATGACCAGCACGGCGTCCACCGGGTCCTCCTCCCGAGAATGTCGACCGGGGCAGAAAATTGTCGTTCGGCAATAT
The DNA here is from genome assembly GCF_042650605.1 of Micromonospora zhanjiangensis. Lineage (NCBI taxonomy): Bacteria > Bacillati > Actinomycetota > Actinomycetes > Micromonosporales > Micromonosporaceae > Micromonospora > Micromonospora zhanjiangensis. The sequence goes on from NZ_JBHSBN010000001.1 coordinate 143,032, forward strand.
GAGTTGAATCGACGAGCGGCTGTCGGTGCAGCTCCGCGTGCTGATAAAAGTAGATCCACTAATCGCCGCCGGCAACGGATTTCCGGATCAGCGACGGGCGAGCAGGCCGTGTCGGCGTACCGAATGAATCGGTTCGGCGGCCGCGCCCTCATGCCGCAGGATGTGGTTGGCGGCGAGGATCCCGGTGGCGGCCGAGCGTTCCATCAGGGCGCTCGGGAAATCGGTCCGGATGCCGTCGCCGGCCAGGTACAGGCCGGGCAGCCCGGTGTCCACCGCCGGCCGGTCCGGGTGCGCGCCGGGCCGGAACGACGGGGCCCGCGCCTCGACCCGGGCCCGTGCCTCGACCACCGGCAGTCGGCCCACCTCGGGCCAGAGTCCGGCCAGCTCGGCCCGCATCCGATCGGCGAGCGCGGTCGCCGGGAGGCCCGGTTCGCAGGCGTACGCGTGCAACTCCACGACGGCGCCGCCGGTGCGGCGGGCCCAGGCCGCGGCCTGGCGTTCCAGCCGGTGGTAGAGGGTGACCGAGTCGAGGGTGGCCTGCCGGGAGACGCCGCTGAACACCGGCCGGTCCGGCGCCACGTCCCCGCCGAGCCAGAGCCGCGCCACCGCGTACGGCGGTCCGGGGGTCAGCGTGCGGATCCGGGCGGCCAGGGCGGGCGCCGCGGCGGCCAGCGCCGGCGAGCCCGCCAGCAGCGCGACCAGCGCCGGCGGGTCGACGGCGAGCACCAGGTGGTGGGCGGTGTGCACGGTCCCGTCCGCGGTGACCACCCGCCAACCGGCCTCCGCCGGCCCGTCCCCGGCCGCCCGGGCCACGGCGTCGGCTCCACCCGGATCCACCGTGGCCGCCCGACCCGCCGGTTCCACCGCGACCGCCCGGCGGCCGGTGCGCACCGATCCGCCGAGCCGTTCGAGGTACGCCCGCAGCGGCCGCCAGATCGCCGTCCCGTAGTCCCGGTCCGGCGCGTCGAAGGCCAACCCCTCCGGATTCCCGAGCAGGTAGAAGTGGAAGTTCGCCACCAACTCGGCGGCCGACATGTCCGCCTCGTGGTTGAAGAACGAGTGCGCGAAGACCTCGAACAGCATGGCCCGGCCGCGGTCCGGCAGGCGCAGCGAGTCGAGCAGCTCGGCGGCGGTGCGCCGATCGAGGTCGGCGTAGGTCCGGTCCGGGTGGTAGCCGAGCAGCGGCAGCGCGGCCCGGCGGTCCATCCCGCGCAGGTCGCGCAGCCGCAGGCTGGGGCTGCCCGCCAGCAGGGCCAGCAGGTTGACCGGCGCCGCCGCGGGCAGCCGGCCGAACTCCTCCGCCGGCCAGGCCGCCGACAGCACCGGATAGCCCGGCACCGGCCGCAGGAACCGCAGCCGGGGGTCGATCCGGCGCAGGATCGACCGCCAGTTGTAGTACTGCCGGAAGAACGCGTGGAAGCCGTGCTCGACGGCCTGTCCGGTGCCGTCGGTCAGGGTGTCCGGCCAGGCCGCCAGCCGGCCGCCCAGGTGCCGCCCGGCCTCCAGCACGGTCACCCGGACGCCGCGTTCGGCGAGCACCGTCGCGGCCGACATGCCGGCGATGCCGGCGCCGACGACCAGGGCCGTCACCCCGGCCGGCACCCGGGCCGGGCCACCGCCGCCGGGGTCGACCGTCTCCCGGCGTACGCCGAGCAGCCGGCCCACCGGTCGGGACAGATCCACGCGCGCACCTCATCCCGTACGGGAGGGGTGCCCGGCGGAGCCGGTGATCCGGCCCGGCTCCCAGACTCCGGCCGACCGGGCCGGGTGGCAAGCCGCCTCGCGGATCGGCCGTACCCGCGAACGTTGATCGTCTTCGTTACCATCCCGGCATGGCGGATCTCTGGCGCGACCGGGCCCGGCAGCCGCGGTGGCTGCTCCGCCCGGGTGGCGACGCCCGGCCGCACTACGTGGTCTGCGGTCAGGAGGCGCTGGCCTTCCACCTGGTCAACACGTTGCTCGGCACCGAGCTGTCGACCGGTTCGGTCCGGGTCACGGTGATCGTGCCGCACCGCCGCCGGCTCAATGAGCCGGACATCCGCTCGATCCGGGGCATCCGGCTGATCAAGTCGGACCGGCTCGACGAGGACACCTTCCGGGCGGCCGGGCTGGCCGGCGCGGCCGGGCTGGCCCTGATGCGCCAGGACGACGTCGGCAACATCCACGCCGCGCTGTGCGCGCAGGCGGTGGAGCCGGGGATCCGGGTCGTGCTGCGGATGTTCAACGGCAGCCTGGCCAACGGCGTACGGCAGCTGTTGCCCGACTGCGCGGTGCTGTCCGACGCGTCGATGGCCGCGCCGGCCTTCGTGGCGGCGGCGCTCGGCGAGGTGACGCCCACCTACTTCCGGCACGGCGGCCGGACCCTGCACGTGGCCCGCCGCGTCGAGGTGCGGCCGGAGCAGGTGGTGTGCGGGCTCGCCGACACCCGCGAGCGCAACGACCAGCGGGTGCTGCCCGAGGACGAGGACGAGGCGGACCTGGTGTTGGCCGAGGCGACCGGGCAGCCGTCCGACGTCGAGCGGACCGCCCGCCGGGTCAGCCGGGACCGGCAGCGGCGAAACCCGCTGCGGGTGTTCGGCCGGGCGGTCCGGTCGTTCGTCACCCGCAAGATCGGCATCGCCACCATGGTGGTCCTGGTGGTCATCGCGGTCTTCGGTTTCCTGCTCTCGTTCACCCAGCCTGGGGTGACTCTGCGGCAGGGGCTCTACCTGGCCGTGGTGATCACCCTCAGCGGCGCCGACGCGGGGCTGGAGAAGAACGGCCCGGTGCAGGTCATCGAGGTGGTGCTGAACCTGGCCGGGCTGGCGCTGGTGCCGCTGATCACGGCCGCGGTGGTGGACGGCATCGTCAACGCCCGGTTGGCGCTGACCGCGGACAAGGCGCAGCCCCGCCGGGAGGACCACGTCGTGGTGGTCGGCCTCGGCAACGTGGGCACCCGGGTGATGGCCCAGTTGCACGACCTTGGCATCGAGGTGGTGGCCATCGACAAGGATCCCAACGCCCGCGGCGTCCCGCTCGCCCACCGGCTCGGCATCCCGCTGATCATCGGGGACGCAGCCCAGGAGGAGACCCTGGTGGCCGCCTCGGTGGCCGGTTGCCGGGCGCTGCTGGTGCTCTCCACCGACGACGTCAGCAACCTGCAGGCCGCGTTGAACGGGCGGTCGGTCAAGGAGGACCTGCGGGTGGTGCTGCGGCTGTTCGACGGCGACTTCGCCAGCCGCATCCAGCGGGCCTTCAACATCAACATTTCGCGCAGCGTGTCGTACCTGGCCGCGCCGTCGTTCGCCGCCGCATTGCTGAACCGGGCGGTGATCGCGACCATCCCGGTGGAACGGCACGTCCTGCTGATCGCCGAGGTGCCGGTGGTGGCCGGCGCCCTCCTCGTCGGCCGGCCGGTCGGCGCCGCCGGCCAACCCCGATCGGTACGGGTGATCGCGCTGACCCGGGCCGGCCAGTCCCGCCCGCTGTGGTCACCGGGTGTCGACGAACGTCTGGCCGCCGGGGACCGGCTGACGGTGGTGGCGCGCCGGGCCGGGCTGAGCTGGCTGCTCAAGCAGGCCGGCCCGCCCACCGACCCGGATCCGGACACCGGCCCGGCACGGGGCCCGCTGCCGACGCAGCCGGCCCCACCGGCCGGAGAGGTCGACTGACCGGTCAGCCCGTCGGCACCTCGACGCCGAGGACGGCCTTCTCGTCGGGCCGGTGGACCAGTTCGTCGGCGAGGAACGACTGCACCGCGGGCGCCATCCCCACGTCCCGGCCGGCCCGTTCGGACAGCAGCCACTTGTGCTCGATGATCTGCAAGAACAGCTCCTGCGGTTCCAGCTTCTGCCGCAGGTGCGCCGGCACCGCGCGGACCACCGGTTCGAACACCTCGGTCAACCAGCGGTGGGCCGCCTGCTGCTCGTCGATCAGGTCGCTCTCGGCCCGGTACGCGTCGAGGTCGTTGAGCAGCCGGCGGGCCTGGTTCTCCTCGGCGTCCAGGCCGGTCAGCCGGAGCAGCCGCCGGGTGTGGTAGCCGGCGTCGACCACCTTGGGGCGGACCAGGTACCGTCCGCCGTCGACGATGGACATGGCCACCTCGGCGACGTCGAAGCCCAGTTCGTTGAGCCGGCGGATCCGACGCTCGATGTCGTGCCGGTGGTCCCGCTCGACCTGCTGCTCGTAGGTGATCTCGTGCCAGAGGCCCTCGTACCGGCGGACCACCTCGTCGCAGACCACCTCCGGGTCGATCGACTCGTGCAGCAGGCCGGCGGCCTGCAGGTCCAACGCCTCGCCGAAGATGTTCAGCCGGGCGATCTCCAGGTCCTCGCCGCGCTGCCCGTCGGAGAGCCTGCTGTGCAGCGCCCCGGTCTCCGCGTCCACCAGGTAGGCCGCGAACGCCCCGGCGTCCCGCCGGAACAGCGTGTTGGACAGCGAGCAGTCGCCCCAGAAGAAGCCGGTGAGGTGCATCCGGACGATCAGGGCGGCGAGCGCGTCGAGCAGCCGGGTCATCGTCTCCGGACGCAGGGTGTGCGAGAACAGCGCCCGGTAGGGCAGCGAGAACTGCAGGTGCCGGGTGATCAGTACGGGGTCCAGCGGTTCGCCGGCGTCGTCCTGCCGGTCGGCCACGATGGCCACCGCCTCGACCGAGGGGAAGTCGATCCGTTCCAGGGCGCGGAGCAGGTCGTACTCGCGCTCGGCGACCCGCTCGCCGGTCTCCTTGACCGCGTACACGGTGTCACCGAGTCGGACGAACCGCACGACGTGTCGCGAAATACCCTGCGGTAGTGCGACAAGGTGGTCAGCAGGCCACTCCTCGAGCGGCGTGGACCAGGGGAGGTCCAGCAATGCCGGGTCGATCAGGGCCGAAGTGATGCGCACGGGGTCCAGCATGACCCGTCGGCCGGCCGGCTGGCTCGTCGGCGTGGCTCGCCCCACACCACCCGTGCGGGCGGTGGTCGGACCCGTACCGACTGTGCGGGCGGCGGACGCGGGCGGCGGACGACCGGGCGCCGCCGGTAGCGTGTCCGCGTGCGGGAAACTCCGACGGTACGACGGCAGACGCGGCCGCGTCCGGTCCGCCCGGCCGGCTGGTGGTACGACCTGCTGCTGATCGCCCTGCTGGCCGCGCTGACCTACGCGCTGAGCCGGGGGCAGCTGCTCGGCCTGGACCGGACGGTCAGCGGCTGGGCCGAGGGGCACCGCCCGACCTGGGCGTACTGGGCGGCCCGGGGGTTCAACCTGCTGGGCCAGGGCGGCTGGCTGCTGATGCCGGTGGCCGGTGCGCTGGGCGGGCTGCTCGCCTGGCGGATCCGGTCGGTCCGGCCGGCCCTGGTCTTCGGCGCCGCCCTGGTGGTGCTCTACCTCACCGTGGGCCCGTTGAAGCTGTGGACCGACCGGGCCGCGCCCAGCGCGACCAGCCACGAGCCGTATTTGCCGCAGGCGGAGGCGGTGCAGATTTTCAACGACCTGCCGCCGGGGACGTACTCCCAGTCGTATCCGTCCGGCCACGTCGCCAACGCCCTGGTCTGGTACGGCGTGATCGCCCTGCTGCTCACGGCCCTGCTGCGGGCGTACGGCCGGCCGGGCCTGCCGGTGGCGGCCTACCGCGCGATCCGGGTGCTGCCGCCGGCGATCCTGATCTTCACCACCACCTACCTCAACTTCCACTGGTTCACCGACGGCGTCGCCGGCCTGCTCGTCGGTCTGATCCTGCGCCGGCTGCTGGACCGGGTGCCCTGGGACGACCTGCCGCTGCCCACGCTGCCCGGCGGCTGGGACCGCCCGGCCCGGCTCGACCCCCCGGACCGCCCGGACCGCCCGGCGGACGCCACCCGCCGGGCCTGACGAGGCGCCGCCCGGACCGCCCGGCGGGCGCCACCCGCCGGGCCTGACGAGCCGCCGACCGGGCCCCCGACGGGCGCCGTCCGGCGGGTCTGCCGAGGTCACGGGCCCTGACTGTCGTGAAATTGACCCGGCGTGCCGGCAACTCGCCCCCCGCCACCGACGTCTGGAAGGTGTCGGCCGATCGGCACGACGAGATTGCGCCGCCGGGTCCGCCGGACCCCGGCGCGGCGGTCAGGAGGCACCGGATGAACATTTTTCCACCTTCCCTCGCGGTCGGTCGTCGGCGCGGCGACGAGCCGACGGGCGGGCGCCCCGGGATTCGCGCCCAGCACGGCCGCTCCGCGCGCGGGTCGATCGCCGTGCTGTTGACCGGCGCGGCGCTGCTGCTGCCCACAGCCTGCACGTCGGCCCGTCCGGCACCGGTCGGCCAGCCGTCGAACGGATCACCCACCCCGGCGGTGACCGGCAGCCCGGCGACCGGCGGCCCGACGACCGGCACGCCGGTGACCGACAGCCCGGCGGCGGTGCCCTCCCCGGCGGCGCCGCCCGCGGGCGGGGGAACGCCGGTCTGTCACGCCGCGGACCTGTCGGCGCGGGGCATCGGCAGCGACGGCCACGCCGGGAGCGGCACCTCCTTCTACGCCCTGACGGACACCTCGGGACATGCCTGCTCGTTGACCGGCTTCGCCACCTTCCGGGCGGTGGACGTGCGCGGCTCGACCCTGCGGACCACGACGCAGCGGACCGGCACCGCGAAACGGGTGGTGCTGGGTCCGGGCGGTACGGCGTACGTGTCGATCACGACGACCAACGTCCCGACCGAGGGCTTCGAGAAGGCGCCGTGCGAACCCGGCGCCGCCGCCCTGTGGCTGAGCCCGCCCGGCGACTCGGCGCACCTGGTCCTCACCGGACCGTGGCGGATCTGCGGGCGGGGCAGCCTGGAGATCACCCCGTTCGACCCGCAGCGGCCGGCCGCCGCCCACTTCTGACCGGCGCGGTCGCGCAGGCGGCGGCGAGCCACTCGCGGGGCGTCGGGTCAGTCGACCCAGGCGCCGGCGCGCATGACCCGGACCACCTGCAGGTCGTCGTCCAGGACCACCAGGTCGGCCCGCCAGCCGGCCAGCAGCGAGCCGACCTGGTGGTCCAGGCCGAGCGCCCGGGCCGGGGTGGCGGAGGCCATCCGGGAGGCGTCCGGGACGGCGATGCCCGCCCCGACGGCCCGGCGCAGGGCGGCGTCCATGGTCAGGGTGCTGCCCGCGATCGGGCCGGGCGTACCGTCCGGGTTCGCCAGCCGGGCGACCTGGTCGGCGACCAGCACCGCCTGACCGCCCAGTTCATACTCGCCGTCCGGCATACCGGCCGCGGACATCGCGTCGGTGACCAGGGCGGCCCGGTCCGGTCCGGTGACCGTGGCGGCGAAGGCCAGCGTGCCGTCGTGCAGGTGCACCCCGTCGGCGACCAGCTCGCAGATCACCTCGTCGGAGCCGAGCAGGGCGTACACCGGGCCGGGCTCGCGGTGGTGCGGCGGCCGCATGCCGTTGAAGACGTGGGTGCCGACGGCCGCGCCGGCCGCGACCGCGGCGCAGGTCTGGTCGTACGTGGCGTCGGTGTGCCCGATCGCCGCCACCACCCGGTTCTCCGTCAGGAACCGGACCGCGTCGAGCGCGCCGGCACGTTCCGGGGCCAGGGTGACCATCCGGACCGCGCCGCCGCCGAGATCGATCAGTTCGCGCAGTTCCTCGATCGACGGGTCGCGCAGGTGAGCCGGGTTCTGCGCCCCGCAGCGCGCCGTCGACAGGTACGGCCCCTCGAAGTGGAGACCGGCGATCACCCGCTCGGTGACCAGCGGGGACAGCGCCGCGGTGGCGTCCCGCATCAGCTCGAAGGGCGAGCTGACCAGGCTGGCCAGCATGGTGGTCGTGCCGTGTCGCAGGTGGAAGTCGGCCGCGGCCCGGGCCTCGTCGACGTCCCCGGTGGTGAAGGTGTGCCCGCCCCCGCCGTGGGTGTGGATGTCGACGAAGCCGGGCAGGATCCAGTGCCCGTCCCGGACGCTCGGATACTCGGCCACCGCGGTGATCCGCTCACCGTCGGTCTCCACGCAGCCCTGTCGGATGACCCCGGACGGGGTGACCACCTTGCCGTTGACCCGCACTGTCTACCGCACCTCCTCAAGTGTCGAGGGCGAGCAGGGCCGCGCCCAGGCAGCCGGCCTCGTCGCCGAGCGTCGCGCGGACCAGTCGCGGCTCGCGATGGAAGGTCAGTCGGTGCCGCAGCGCCACCCGTAACGGGTCGAGCAGGTCGGCGCCGGCCTCGGCCAGTCCACCACCGAGGACGATGGTCCGTACGTCGAGGAGGGCCTGTGCGACGACCAGGCCGTCGGCGAGGGCGTCCACCGTCTCGGCCCACACCCGGACGGCGGCCGGTTCGCCGGCGCGGGCCAGGGCGGCCACCTCGGCGGCGGTCGCCGGCGTGCCGGTCAGCTCGGCGTACCGCCGGCCCACCCCGGCCGCAGATGCTACCGCCTCCAGACAGCCGGACTGGCCGCAGCCACAGCGCGGCCCGCCGGGACGTACCACGACGTGACCCAGCTCGCCGGCGGCGCCGTGCGCGCCGGCCGCGGCGGCGCCGCCGACCACGTGCGCGGCGGCGATGCCGGTGCCGATCGCGACGAACAGCACGTGGTCCTCGCCCCGCCCGGCACCCAGCCGGGCCTCGGCCAGGCCGCCGGTCCGCACGTCGTGGCCGAGCGCCGCCGGCAGGCCGAGCCGCGCGCCGACCAGGTCCCGCAGCGGTACGTCCCGGAAGCCCAGGTTCGCCGACCAGACGGCCACCCCGGCGGCCTCGTCCACCACCCCGGGTACCGCGAGGCCCACCGCGACCGGGGTGTCACCGGCGGCCCGGGCCCGGTCGGCCAGTCCGGCCGCCACCGTCACGATCGTGTCGACCACCGCGTCGGCTCCCCGGTCGGCGCCGGTGGGGTGCCGTTCGAGGTGCCGGGGGGTGCCGTCCAGGTCGACCAGGGCGCACTTGATCCCGGTGCCGCCGACGTCGAGCGCGACGACGACCGTGCCGTCGGGGGATTCCGCTCGGACGTCGCCCGGCGACGGTTGATCCACTGCCACCTGCGGGCCGGTCAGGTGAGCACGACGGAGCGGGTGAGGTGCCGCGGCGCGTCCGGGTCCAGACCCCGGCTGGCGGCCAGCGCCACCGCGAACCGCTGGGCCAGGATCAGGTCGGCCATCGGGTCCAGCGGGGTACGCCCGGCGGCCCAGGAACCGAGCACGGTGTGGCGGCCGTGGGTGCGGCTGTGCACGAAGACCGCCCCGGTCGCCGCGATGTCCTCGGCCAGCCCGGCCGGGATCTCGCCGAACGCCCAGACCAGCCGGCCCGGTCCGGCGACCGAGATCGGGCCGTGCCGGTAGTCCATCGCCGGGTACGCCTCGGACCAGAAGGTCGCGGCCTCCCGGCACTTGAGGGCGGCCTCGTGGGCCAGCCCGACGGTCCAGCCGCGGCCGAGGAAGGTCGCCTGTTCCACCCGGCGCGGGTCGATCGGCAGCGGGGCCCGCACGGCCACCTCGGCGTCCGCGGCCAGCGTCGACACCTTCGCGCCCAGGTGGGCGCGGAGCAGGGCGAGCGCGCTGGTGGCGAAGCGGGTCTGCACCACGGCCCGCTCGTTGGCGAACGGCATCGCCAGCACGTCGGTGGCCAGCCGGGCGGCGGGCGCCGCCGGGTCGCCGACCAGCACCGTGCTCGGGGTACGCCCGGCGAGGCCGGACAGCAGGTCGGTGACCTCGGTGGTGGTGCCGGACCGGGTGATCGCGAGGACCCGGTCGTACCGCCGCCCGGTGGGGAACTCGGACGCCTGGAACGCGTCGGTCTCGCCCTGTCCGGCGCTCTCCCGCAGGCCGGCGTAGGCCATCGCGACGAACCAGGAGGTGCCGCAGCCGACCACGGCCACCCGCTCGCCCGGTCGGGGCAGGGCGGCGGCCGATCCGGCGGCGAGCGCGCCGGCTTCGAGCCAGCATTCGGGCTGGCTGGCGATCTCCGCGTCGACGTACGACATGCAGGGCTCCTCGCGGACGCGCGCTCTGCGCAATACGGTTCGGACAGGCCTTCTTTCGCGCGTCATTCTGCGTGAAATTCGCCGACCCTGGCAACATTTTGCTCGATCGCGCAGGTCAGCCGTTTGCGCGGCGAGGTTTTGCGCACTATTGTGCACGCAATCACTCACCGTCCGTGCATGGAGGCCGCGGTGGACCGGTACGCCAGGTGGAACGCGCTGCTCGAACTGCTGACCGACAGTGGCCGGGTGAGCGTGGAGGACGCGGCGAACCGGTTGGCCGTCTCGCAGGCCACCATCCGTCGGGACTTCGACCAACTCGCCCAGCAGCAGATGATCACCCGTACCCGGGGCGGTGCGGTGGCGAACGGGGTCTCCTACGACCTGCCGCTGCGCTACAAGACGGCCAAGCACTCCGCCGAGAAGCAGCGGATCGGTACGGCCGCCGCCGCCCTGGTCTCGCCGGGCATGGTGGTCGGTCTCAACGGCGGCACCACCACCACCGAGGTGGCCCGGGCGCTGGCCGTCCGCCCCGACCTGAACACCAGCGCCGAGGGCGCGCAGCTGACCGTGGTGACCAACGCCCTGAACATCGCCAACGAGTTGCTGGTCCGCTCCCGGATGAAGGTGGTGGTGGCCGGCGGGGTGGTCCGCCCGCAGTCGTTCGAGCTGGTCGGTCCGCTCGGCGGCGCGCTGCTGCGCGAGGTGACCCTGGACGTGGTGCTGCTCGGGGTGGACGCGATCGACCCGCAACTCGGCGCGGCGGCCCACCACGAGGGCGAGGCGTCGATGAACAACCTGATGGTGGCCCGGGCGAAGCGGGTGGTCATCATCGCCGACTCGTCCAAGCTGGGCGGTCACGCGTTCGCCCGGATCTGCCCGGTGGAGCGGGTGGAAACCCTGGTCACCGACTCCGGCGCCGATCCGGCGGTGGTCCGCGCCTTCGCCGACGCGGGCGTGCAGGTCATCACCGCCTGAACCTTTACCCCGTTCTGTCCGTTCCGGGTGGACGGGCACCGGACCTGATGCATACCGGGTATGGTGTCGCCTGTCATATCACTCCGACTCCGGGAGCTCGGCTTGACTGCCGTACTCGAGATCGAAGGTCTCCGGAAGACCTACAAGAGCAGACGCCGGGGCACCCGGCAGGCCCTCGACGGCTTCGACATGCTTGTCGAACAGGGCCAGGTGCACGGCTTCCTGGGGCCCAACGGCTCCGGCAAGACCACCACCCTGCGTACGCTGCTCGGGCTGATCAAGCCCAACGGCGGCCGGATGCGCATCCTCGGCCAGGATGTCCCCGCCGCGCTGCCCGACGTCGCCGGCCAGGTCGGCGCCATCGTGGAGAGCCCGCAGTTCTTCCCGCACTTCACCGCCCAGGACACGCTGTCCCTGCTGGCCGGGGCCGGCGACGTGGCGCAGAGCCGGGTCGCCGAGGTGCTGGAACTGGTCGGCCTGCGGGACCGCGCCAAGGAACGGGTCAAGACGTACTCGCTGGGCATGAAGCAGCGGCTCGCGGTGGCGTCCGCACTGCTGAAGAACCCGAAGCTGCTGATCCTGGACGAGCCGGCGAACGGCCTCGACCCGGGCGGCATCCGGGAGATGCGGGCGCTGATGCGCCGGCTGGCCGAGTCCGGCATGACCGTCGTGCTGTCCAGCCACATCCTCGGCGAGGTGCAGCTCATCTGCGACTCGGTCACCATCATCTCGCTGGGCCGCCGGGTCGCCGCCGGCCCGGTCGCCGAGGTGCTCGCCCGACACGCCGGCAACGGCGTACGGGTCCGGCTGGAGGCGGTCACCGACCTGCCGCTGGCCGCCGAGGCGCTGACCGCCTCCGGCGCCCAGGTCACCACCGCCGACGACCACCTGATGGTGCACGGCGTCGACAAGCCGGCGCTGATCACCCGTACGCTGGCCGGCCGCGACCTCTACGTCAGCGAGCTGGCGCCGGTCGCCGTCGACCTGGAGAGCGTCTTCCTGGAGCTGACCGCCACCGCGCCGGTGCCCGGGCAGAACCGGCAGGTCGACCAGTCCGCGGTGGCCGGCGAGCCGACCGCACCGGCCCAGGGAGGTTGGGGAGTATGAGCCTCTACAAGACCGAGTTGCGCCGGCTGCGCAAGCGGCGGTTCGTCCGCTACCTGACGCTGGCCGGGCTGCTGATCCTGCTCGCGGTGGCGGCCGGCACCTTCCTCACCAACCAGAAGATCGGCCCGGCCCAGCGGGCCGCCGCCGAACAGGAGGCCCAGGCGCAGTACCAGGAATCCGTCCGGGGCGCCGAGCAGTTCAAGAAGGAGTGCCAGCAGGCCAAGGCCGCCGGCTCCAAGGACGACCACTTTCCGTCCGACTGCGAGCAGATCACCCCGCCCACCCAGGACAGCTTCCAGGCCGCCTGGTTCATGCCGGCCACCTTCGACTTCCGGGGCAAGTTCGAGGTCATGATCACCGCGTTCGCGGGGATCCTCGCCCTGGTCGCGTTCGCCGCGGGCGCGTCCTTCGTGGGCGCCGAGTGGAACACCGGCGGGATGATGAACCTGCTGCTCTGGCGACCCCAGCGGCTCAAGGTACTGTTGATCAAGCTTGGCGCGCTGCTGTCCGCGACGCTCGGCGTCACCGTGCTGGCGGCCGCCGCCTGGACCGGGATCTTCTGGCTCATCGCCAACCTGCGCGGCAGCACCGAGAAGATGACCTCGGGGGTCTGGCAGTCGTTCGGGCTGACCGGCCTGCGTGGCGTGGCCCTGGTGCTGGTGGCCGGGATCGTCGGCTTCGCGCTGGCCTCGCTCGGCCGGAACACGGCGCTGGCGCTCGGTGGTGCGCTCGGCGTGGCCGTCGTCGGCCAGTTCGGCCTCGGCATCCTGCTGTCGATGGCCAACGTCAAGTTCACCGAGGCGTACCTGCTGCCGACGTACCTGTTGGCCTGGATGCAGAAGAAGATCGAGTTGCAGAACTGGAACTCCTGCAACGCCTCGTACTCCGGCGAGTGCAAGCCGGAGACCTTCGAGATCACCTGGCAGATGTCCTCGACCCTGCTGGTGGTCGGCGTGGTGCTGACCCTCGGCGCGGCGATGTGGACGATGCGCCGGCGCGACATCACCTGACCGGCGAGCGGTCCGACCGACCGCGGTACGGGGGCGGCAGCGTCCCCGTACCGCGGTTGCTGCGTGCCCGGCCCGGTCCGACTAGGCTGATGGACCCAGCTCACCCGACCGTTGAGGAGCGCCGTGCAGCCCGCCCGCGACGCGCGGCAGGTCGACGAGTCGACCACCGGACCGGTGGCCGGGCCGGCAGGTCCGGCGGGCCCGGTGGCTGCGGGCCCGGCACCGGTGCCCGCCCCGCGCCCGGCGACCGAGGCGTCGGCGCCACCCGTTCCCGGCCAGCCGGTGCCGGCCCAGCCGGGCCCGGACGACGCGGCCGACACCGCCGGCACCGCCGAGATCGACGACCCGCGGCCGGGCGAGGCGAAACCCGAGGCGGGCGCGCCGGCGGCGCTGACCGAGCGGGACCGGCGGATCCTCGCCTTCGAGCGGCAGTGGTGGAAGCACGCCGGGGCCAAGGAGCAGGCCATCCGGGACACCTTCGACCTCTCGGGCACCCGCTACTACCAACTGCTCAACGGGCTGCTCGACAATCCCGCGGCGCTGGCCGCCGAGCCGGTGCTGATCGGCCGGCTGCGTCGGCTGCGGGCCACCCGCAGCCGTACCCGTCGGCGGTGAGCGACTACTTCTCGTAGGTGCGCAGTGCGTTGCCCAGGCCGATGAAGGTGGGCGCCCACTCGCCGACGAAGATGCCCCACCGGTCGGCCCGGTCCACCCCGGCGTGCTCGAACTTCTGCGAGATCGCCCAGCAGACGACCGAGATACCGATGCTGGCGAAGCCCGCCATATACATGTGTTCGGACCGCAGGCCCCGCTCGTGCAGCATTTCCACCATCGTCCGCACCCCCTCCTCGTGGAGCCGGCCGCGCCGACCGTGCCGGCTCCGCCGATTCACTACCGAACGTGATTTTGACGCTACCCGTCGGCGTGATGTCCGTCCCCGCGTTGTCCGGATCCGCCGCCGGATCCGCCGCCGGATCCGCCGCCGGATCCGCCGCCGGATCCGCCGCCGGCCCGGACGGCCGGGCAACCGGTACGACCATGTCCGCCCTGTTCGGCCCCGATGGCCGGATCCGGACGGCGCAGGGTAGCGGTTCCGGCGCCTCGGGGTGTGCCGTCGTGAGTCGGGACACGGCCGCCCGGTCACCCACCGTGGCCCACCAGCCAGTCTTGCCGACCGCTCGGCGGGGATCGCTGGAAACGGCTGGACGGCTCGACGCGTGCGGGGAAAACTCCCGCTCGTGGTGAGCGATGTCCGGCTGACGCCGGTTGACGAGAGGACCCTGGAACCGTTGCTGTCGGTAGCCGTCGCCGAGGCGGAGCCGGGTGACGTGATGCCGCCGGTCGACGCGCCGGCCGGCTGGTCCCAGGCCCGGCGGGAGGCGTTCCGCGAGTTCCACCGGGCCAGCTACGGCGGCCTGGACGGACCGACCCGCACCCTGATGTACGCCATCGAGGCCGGCGGTCAGGTGGTCGGCATGATCCGGATGACCCGTCGGGACGAGCGGGAAACCCTGGAGACCGGCATCTGGCTCGGCCGTTCGGCCCGGGGCCAGGGCATCGGGTTCGCCGCGCTGCGCGCGCTGCTGGACGAGGCAGCCCAGGTCGGCGCCCAGGTGGTGGTGGCCGACACCACCGCGGGCAACTCGGCGGCGCTCGGCGTGCTGCACCGCTGCGGCGCGCTGATCAAGCGGGAGGGCGACACCGTCCGGGCCGAACTACGCCTGCACGACTGACACCGACCCGGCGGAGCGGGCGCCGCCGGGTCGTCGCCGGCCCGGCCGCCGCCCGCCGCCCGCCGGTCAGCGCGGGACGAGCTTCAGGTCGCCGACCGCGGCGGCCAGGTCGCCGGCGAGCCGGACCAGCGTCGCCTCGCTGTGCGGCGGCCCGACGAGCTGCATCGCCAGCGGCGCGTCGTCATCGGTACGGCCCACCGGCAGGGTGATCGCCGGCAGCCCGAGAAAACTCGCCACCGGCGTGTAGCCGATGTCCCGGGCGTAGTCGTCCTGGTCGGCGGTGGGGATCGTCTTGGCCGGTGGTGCGGCGTCCCGGGCCCGGGGCAGGTCCGGGTCGAGCGGCAACAGCCAGGCGTCCACCTGCTGGGCGGTGAACCAACCGGCCACCGCGGCGCGTCCCCGGGCCTGGGCGGCCCGGATCTCCGCGTACCGCCGGTCGGTGACCGTCCGCCCGGCCGCGAGGGCGAGCCGGGTGGATTCCGACAGGTCGTCGCCGAGCCACCGCCGCCAGACCTGGTAGCCGTCCCACGCCTCCCGGGCGCACAACTCCCAGGCGGCGCCGCGGTAGAGCCACGCGGCGCCGATCCGGACCGGCCGGACCTCGTGCCCGGCGTCCGCGAGACCCCGGACGGCCACCTCCAGACCGGCCAGCACCTCCGGCTCGGCGTCGTCGTCGAGGACCTCCTGCACCAGCCCGAGCCGCAGCCGGCGACCGCCGTCCACGGCCTGCGGCAGACCCAGCAACGACCAGAGGAAGGCCAGGTCGTCCGGGGTACGGGCGATCCAGCCCGGGGCGTCCATCGAGGGCGACAGCGGGAAGATCCCGTCCAGCAGCCGCTCGTCGTGGGTGGTCCGCAGGCCCACCACACCGCACCGACCGGCCGGCCAGCGCGCCGAACCGAGCACGTCGGTGGCCAGCGACAGGTCGCAGATGCCGGCGGCCACCGCCACCCCCGAGCCGGTGCTGGAGCCGGCCGGGTCGATGTGCGGGAAGTACGGGTTGCCGCAGCCGGAGCCGAGCCCGATGTTCAGCTCGGTGGTGACCACCTTGGCGTTCACCGCCACGGTCAGCGTCCCGTGGGCGCGGCCCGGTGGACCGGCGCCGTCCGGCCCGCCCGTCCGGCCCGGCGTGCCCGGCCCACCCGGCCCACCCGGCCCGGCGGGGCCGACCGACGCCCCGGCCGGGAACCCGCGCAGCACGGCCGCCGACCGGCGCGGGTGGTGCCGGTGCCGGCGCAGGCCCAGCCGGGTGGGGAAGCCGGCCACGTCGACGGTGTCCTTGACGCCCACCCGGACCGGTGCCTCGGTGGAGCGCAGGTCGACGCAGGCGCGGTAGCGGGCGTCGGCCCGGAACGCCCACTCGTCGACGGTGTCGCGCCAGTGCGCCGGATCGAGCCGGCCGGTGGCGATCCGGTCCAGTCGTTCCCGTACCGGCAGGGCGAGCAGGTCCGGGCGGACCGGTGGCGCGGCGTCGAGACCGGCGCCCTCGGCGAACGCGCGGAGCGCGGTGGCGGGCTCACGCATGACTGACCTCCAGAGTCGGTGGCGACTGTGGGCTGGTGGCCGCGGCGAAGGCCGCCACCACCCGCCGGGCCTGCCGGTCGTTCAACCGTGGGTCGCAGCCGGTCCGGTAGCGGGGCAGCGCGGGCTGCCCGAGTGCCTCGGCCCGGTGCTCGACGCACTTGGTGACGTCCTGCGGGGACATCTCCAGGTGCAGCCCGCCCGGGTGCCCACCGGCCGCGCGCAGCACGTCGACGAAGCCGAGCACCTCCGCGACCAGGTCCCGTACCGCCCGGGTCTTGCGTCGGTCGGCGGTGTGGATGGTGTTGCCGTGCATCGGGTCGCAGAGCCAGACCGGCCGGGCGCCGTGCCGGTGGACGGCCGCCACCAGGGTCGGCAGGTGCCGTCGTACCTCGCCCGCGCCGAACCGGGTGATCAGGGTGAGCCGGCCCGGCTCCCGGTACGGGTCGAGCCGGTCCACCAGCGCGGTCAGGTCGGCCGGGGTGGTACCCGGGCCGACCTTCACCGCGACCGGGTTGGCGACGTCGGCCAGCAGGTCGACGTGCCCGCCCGCGGGTTGCCGGGTCCGGTGCCCGGCCCAGAGCAGGTGCGCCGACGAGCAGTACCGCCGGCCGGTGGCCGGGTCGGTCCGCACCAGCGCGCGCTCGTACTCGGTCAGCAGCGCCTCGTGGCTGGTGTACACCCCGGACGGCAGGTGCGCCAACACCCGCCCGGCCATCTCGTACGCGGTGAGCAGGCGCCGGGGGTCGGGGGTGCGCGCCGGCGCCGTGGGCTCGACGGAGTTGACCGCGTCGCCCCGGTACACCGGCAGCGGGGTGCCGTCCGGTCCGGGCTCCACCGCCGCCGAGCGGGGCTTGGCGAACTGCCCGGCGATCCGGCCGATCCGTACCACCGGCCGCTCGGTGCCGGCGGCCAGCAGCTCGGCCAGCTCGTGCAGTTGCGCCGCCTTGCCGGCGGTGGCGGCCGGTGAGATCTCGGCGAACAGCTCGGCGCAGTCGCCGCCCTGCAACACGGTGGCCGTGCCGGCGGCCACCCCGGCGAGCTGGCGGCGCAGCGCCGCGCAGTCGGCGAAGTCGACAAGCGGCGGTCGTCCACGCAGTTCGGCGGTGACCTCGGCGACCCGCTCCGCCGACGGCCAGTCCGGCAGCGCCCCGGACCCGGTGTGGTCGGCGTTCACGGGAGCACCCGTACGGTGACGGCGGCCCGGCAGCGCCGCTCGACGGCGTCGAGTTCGTCGGCCGTCGCGGCGTCCACCACGAACATCGCCGCCCGGTCGGCGGACTCCCGGAGCGGGCCCAGCGGCGTACCAGGTGGTTTGAGCGCCACCACGCAGCGCACCGCGGCCGGTCCGTCGTCCGCGCCCCGGTCGGTGACCTGCGCGCGCAGCAGCGACGGGTCGAAGCCGATCGGTTCGACGCCGAGCGCGGGGTCCACCGTCAGCCCGGCGAGCACCCCGGGCCGGTGCGGCAGGTACACCTGCCGGGCGACCCGGCGCGGTGCCGGCAGCGACCCGTCCGCACCGACGGCGAGCCCGACGATCGCGTCCTCCGGCGCGGCACCGGTGGCGAGCCAGTGCAACGCCAGGATGCTGTCGCCGGGCGGCCGCGCCGCGATCTCGATCAGCACCGGTCGACCGCCGGGACCCAGCCGGTACTCGGCGTGCGCCATGCCGGTGCCGAAGTCGAGCCGGTCGAGCACCGCCCGGTGGGTGGCGAGCAGCTCCCGCCGGGCGGCCGGGTCGAGTTCGGGCGGCGGGGTGGTGTGTCCGGTCTCGACGAACCAGGCCGACTCCTCCTCGGTGGTCCGCTTGCGGGTGACCTCGGCGTACCGGAGCCGGCCGGCGCGGCTCAGCGACTCGACGGAGAACTCCTGGCCGGTGGCGCGTTCCTCGAACAGCAGCGTCTCCTCCGGCGGGTAGCCGGCGAGGCACTCCCGCAGTTCGACGGCGTCGGTCACCAGCCGTACCCCCGAGCTGGCCAGCCGGCCCACCGGCTTGACCACCGCCGGGTACGCCCGCCAGCCGGCCGCGGCCCGGTCCCGGTCGCCCGGCGGCACCAGCGTGGACGCCGGACTCCACCGGGCCAGGTAGCGGCGCTGGAGGAACTTGTTGCGGCAGACCAGGGCGGCCCGCCGGCCCGGTGACGGCAGGCCGAGCAGGTCGGCCACCTCGGCGGCCGGCCCGACGTACTCCTCGCGCAGCGTGCAGACGCCGCGCAGGTCGTACCGGCCGGCCCAGTCGGTGGCCCGGTCCACGATGGCGGTGGGCTCGGTGGCCGGCAGCAGCGCGACCTCGGCCGGATAGCTGTCGGCGTGCTCGCCGTCGCGCCAGTGCCGCAGCAGGTCGGCCACGTGCGCACCGGGCGCGTCGACGACCAGGACGGTGAGGCCGCGGTCGGTCGCGGCGCGCAGGTAGCGCTGGTTCCAGGCGACGGCGAAGCCGCCGAGCAGCAGCAGCGCCGGAGGTCGTGCGGACACGGTCAGCTCCGTTCGGGATGGGAGGCCACGGCGACGGCCTCGCGGTCGGTCCGGTCCGGTCCCGGCGCGCCCCCGACGTCCGGCCCGGCACCCGGGTCGGTGGCCGAACGGGCGTCCGGGTCGGCGCCCGGGCCGGCGGCCCGTCGGGACCCGGTGACGACGGTGGCCGCGGCCAGTTCGGGTTCGGTGGGCGGCGCGGAGGCGAACGGACGGCGGAACGCGCCGACCGTCACCACCACGCCGAGCACCGCCAGCGCGGCACCGCCGACCGCGTACACCCCGCGCAGCGCGGAGTCCGAGGCGAAGATGGCCAGGATGCCGTACACCACCAGGCGGCACAGCCCGACGCTGGTGATCAGCAGCGCCATCACCCGGCCCTGCAGGGCCACCGGTACCTGCTCCTGCACCCGGGTGCGGAAGATGTAGAACGACTGGAAACAGATGCCGCAGGCGGCGTAGAGCAGCATCGGTACGGCCAGCCCGGACGACCAACCCAGGGCGACCAGGGCCAGGCCCAGCCCGATCACCCCGAGCGCGGCGATCCGGTCCCGGTTGAGCCGGGCGGTGAACAACGGCAGCAGGATCCCGCCGACGATGGCGCCGATGGCGAACATCGCGTCGATGAAGCCCAGCCCGCTCGCGCCGACGTCCAGCACGTGGTCGGCGAACGGCGCCAGCAGGGTGTTCAGCAGGTACAGGGTGGCGAACAGGACCAGCAGCATCCCGTACGAGGGCAGCATCTTCGGGTGCGTACGCAGGTAGTCCAGCCCTTTGGCGGCCCGCTGGAAGGACGCCTTCCAACCGTCGCCGCCCTCCCGCTCGATCCGGCGGGTGGTCCGTACCCCGACGATGAACGCGGCCGACAGCAGGAACGACACCATGTTCAGCGCCAGCACCCCGGCGACCGAGGTGGCCGCGATGATGACACCACCCAACGCCGCGCCGATCACGTTGCCGGTCTGCACGGCGACACCGGTCGTCGCGTTCGCGGCCAGCAGCCGGTCCACCGGCACGATCTCGCGGACCAGCGTGGTGCCGGTCGGCACCGACGTCGACTCGGTCAACGCCAGCAGGAACACCGCGGTGAACAGGTGCCAGGTCGCCAGGTGCTGGGTGACGTAGAGGGTCAGGGTGACCGCGAGCACCACCGCGGCGAACACGTCGGAGCCGACGAACACCAACCGGCGCGGGAACTTGTCGATCAGGACGCCGATGATCGGGCCGAAGAAGACCCCGGGCAGTGCCGTGGTGAGCAGCACCAGGGAGACCGCCCGCGGGCTGCCGGTCAGTTGCAGGACCAGCCAGACGTTCGCCACGAACTGGGCACCGTTGCCCAGGTTGGTGACCATCATGGCGGCGGCGACCCGCCGGTAGCCGGGCGGGCGCAGGGCCTCGATCCGCTCGGCGAACAGGCCGGCGACCGCCGTACCGGCGCGGCTCACGCGGCCACCGCCGTCGGCAGTTCGGCGCGTACCTCGACGGTGACGGCCGCGACGCAGCGGGCCTCCAGCCGGTCCAACTCGGCCGGGCTCGGCGCGTCGATGACGAACATGGTGGACCGGTCGCCGGACTGCCGGATCTCGGTCAGCTCGGCGCCGACGCTCCGGCCGGCGACCACCATCTGCACGCTGGCGTCGGCGTCCGCCGGCCGGGGCTGCACCGGCGGCCACATCCAGCGCTCGGCCAACCAGGTCACCGGGGCGTCGAGGCCGTCGGCCCGGACGTCGGCCAGCACCCCGGGCGGGTGCGGCAGGTAGACCTGACGGGCGTACCGGCGGGTCGCCGGGTAGCTGGTCGGCTCGCCGAGCGCGACGGTCAGCAGTGCCTCCTCCATCGGGGCACCGGTGGCCAGGTGGTAGAGCTCGAGGATGCTGTCCCCGGCGGCCCGGGCGGCGATCTCCATCAGCACCGGGCGGCCGTCGGCGGTGATCCGGTACTCCGCGTGCGCGATCCCGTCGGCGAACCCGAGCCGGGCCAGCACCTCCCGGTTGACCTGGAGCACGGCGGCGGTCCGTGCCGGACCCAGCTCGGGGTCCGGCGCGGTGTGTCCCATCTCGACGAAGAACTCGCCGCCGGACTCGTTGGTCCGCTTGCCGGTCGGTGCCGAGAAGATCACCTCACCGTGCTGGACGAGCGCCTCCACCGAGATCTCGTGACCGGCGACGAGTTCCTCGACGAGCACCGGCTCGGTGTCGTCGTACCCGGCCAGGGCGGCCCGCAGCGCGGCCGGGTCGGCGACCCGGCGTACCCCGGAACTGGCCTCCCGGCCGACGGGTTTCACCACCGCCGGGAAGTGCGCCCAGTCCGTGGCCGCCTCGACCCGCCGGTCGGCCGGCAGCAGCCGGGAACGCGGGCTGACGTCCGCCAGGTAGCGCCGTTGCAGCAGCTTGTTGCGGCACACCCGGGCGGCCCGCAGGCCGGGACCGGGCAGGCCGAGGCAGTCGGCGACGACGGCCGCGGCCTCCACGTAGTCCTCGCCGAACGCCAGCACCGCCCGGATCCGGTGCCCGGCGCTCCACCGGACGACCTGGTCCAGCACCTGTTCGGGCCGGTCACCCGGGATCCAGACCAGCTCCGCCAGGCCGGCGAGCGGGTGCTCGGGGTGGCTGCGGCGGGCCTGGTCGAACCGTTCCTTGCCGGGCGTCCGGGTGTCCACGCCGAGTACGGTCAGGCCCCGTTCGGTCGCCGCCGGCACCAGCCGGGGGTAACGGGCGCCGAAGAGCGCGCCGAGGACCACGACCGCCCCGGGTTCATCGGTCTGCACGACAGGTTCTCCTCTCATCGTTCGTACCGGCCGGGACCGGGTGGACGGAGCCCGCGGGCCCCTCGAAACGGCCCGCCTCGGCGAGCGACTCCAGCAGCCGACCGGCGGCGAGCAGCACGGGTTCCGCGCCGGGCGCGGCGAGCAGTTGCACGCCGAGCGGGGAGCGTTCGCCGGAGAGCGCCAGCGGCAGGGCGAGCACCGGCAGCCGGGCGAAGTTGGCGACCAGGGTCAGCGCCACACCGGTGCCGCCGTCGTCGTCCCCGCCCAACGGGGGCAGCGCGCCGCCGCCCGACGGCGCGTCCACCAGGTCCGGCAGGCCGGTCTCCAGCGGCATCAGCAGCACGTCGTACTCGTCGGTCAGCAGCGCCGCGACCCGGTCGGCCGCGACCCGCTGCCGCCGCCGCAGCGCCCGGTAGCGGTCGTCGTCGATGCCGGCGCCGTGCGCGACGGCGGCCCGGGTGTCCGCGCCGAGCCGGACGTCCGCCCGGTCGGCCAGCGCGGCGAAGCTGTCGTGCGCCTCCCGGGCCAGCAACGCCGCCGCCGGGCCGCGCTGCCGCCACACGTCGGGCAATCCGACCGGTACGGCCCGGTGCCCGGCGGCGCCCAGCGCCGCGCGTACCCGGTCCAGCAAGGCCGCCACCTCGGGATGTGCGGCCTCGTCGGGCGGCACGCTGACCGCGAACCGCAGCCGCTCCGGCACCGGCCCGGCCGCCGCCCCGGTGACGGTCGCCAGGTCGTACCGGCGCCACAGCCAGTCCAGGTCGGCCACGGTACGGGTGACGAACCCGACCGACTCCATGCTCGGCGCCACGCAGTGCACCCCGGTCAGCAACTCTGGTCGGGGCGTCAACCGCAGCGCGGTGACCCCGCAGTACACCGCGGGCCAGCGCAGTGAGCCGCCCGAGTCGCTGCCCACCGAGACGTCGCAGAAGCCGGCCGCCACCGACACCGCCGAACCGGTGCTGGAACCGGCGGTGCTCACGTGCGGATGCCGCGGGTTCCGGCTGGGCTTCACCGAACCCAGCGCGCACTCGGTGGTGGTGACCTTGCCGAGGCAGACCCAGCCGAGCCCGGTGAGCCGCTCGACCAGGCCGGCCGAGCGGTCCGGCTCCCGGCGGTAGCCGGACCGGATGCCCAGCCCGGTCGGGTACCCGGCGACGTCGATGGTGTCCTTGACGGTGAACGACGGGACGGCCGGCAGCGCGGGGTCGGCGAACACGGCCGGCCGCAGGCCGACGAAGGCGGTCACCGTCGGCTCGACGGTGGCCACGTGCGCGGCGAGCCGCCGCCGGTGCTCGGCCGGGTCGAGCAGTCCGGCGCGGAACAGCTCGTCCCGCCGGGCCAGCGACGGCGGGTAGCGGTCGTCGTCCGTCGTGGCGGCCTCGCCGCCGGCGGTGTTGGTGGGCGCGGTCACGGTGCGGTCTCCCGGACCAGGGCGGGGGTCTTCGCGGTCTGCGGACTGCTGGTCAGCCGCTCGACCAGCCGCACCCGGAACGTTTCGTCCTCGCCGCGCAGCCCGAAGTCGAGGTCCACCTGCGAGCCGAGGACCCGGTCCCGGATCTCGGTCGGATCGGGCGCGGCGCCGGGCGCCGGGACCACCCGGACCTCCATGGTCTCGGTGCCGACGCCGGCGATCACGGCGATCTGCGCGGCGCCGACCCCGGCCACGCCGCGGGCCACCGCCACCAGGTCGGTCGGGCTGACCAGGGTGCCGGCGAACTTGATCAGGTTGCCCTCCCGGCCGGCCAGCCGCAGCGCCCGGCCCGGGGCGCCGCACGGGCAGGCCACGAACGCGGCCCGGTCGCCGATCCGGTAGCGGATCACCGGGCTGACCGCCTGCGGGTGCAGCGTCGTCACCAGCACCGCGCCGTCGACCAGCTCGACGTGCTGGTACGGCAACGGGTGGAAGGTGTCCACCGGGCAACCCGGCCCGTTGTGTCCGATCACCCAGGTCTCGGTCGAGCCGTAGTTGCCCCACAGACCGAAGTCGGGCGCGTACCGGTCGCGCAGCTCCAGCAGCTCCGGCTCGCAGGGTTCGCCGAACCAGATGCCGGCCCGCAGTCGGGACAGGATCGGGTGCCGCCGCTCGCCCGCGTACCGCAGGATCTTCAGCAGTTGGGACGGCACGCCGGCCAGCGCGGTGGTGCCGTTGGCGTGCAGGAAGTCCAACCACCGGCCCAGCTCGTCGTCGCCGATGTTGCCGAGCCCGATCACCCCGGCCCCGGCGTGCTCCGCGACCCGGTTGTAGCAGTAGTGCGCGGACCACAGCCGGCCGGGCATCGCCAGGTTGGCCAGCACGTCCCGGGCCGACAGCGGCTGCCAGTGGGCCAACAGCTCGGGCAGGTGCATGGCGCACGGGATCCAGGCGAGCTTGGGGTCGGCGGTGCTGCCACCGCTGGTGAACAGGAACGCCGGCCCGCGCCGCCGCCCGGCCCGCAGCACCTGCGCCGCGGACGCGGTCACGTCCTCGCGGGTCATCTCCGGTACGCCGGCGAAGTCGAACTCGTCGACCAGCGGCACGTCGCGGTACTTCTCGGCGAAGTACGGCAGCCGGGCCGCGTCCCGGACCAGCTCCCGCAGGACCGCCGGACCCGCCGTCGGGACGGTCGAGGGCGCCGGTCCGCCGCGGCCGACGTCGACCGGTTCGTCCGGCGGGACGTCGGCCCGGATCGGTTCGGACAACTGGGTCATGACAACTCCAGGTGGGTGGTGGGATCGGCGTGCACCGCGCGGGGCTGCTGCCACGGCGGCAGGTCGCGGCAGGCGGCCCGGACGGCGGCCACCGCTGCGGCGTCGGCGGTGTGCACCAGCACGGTGAACCACTCGCCGCGCAGCCCGTCGCGGTGCGGCCGGGCCGACAGTCGTACGCCCGGCGCGGCCACCGCGAGCCGGGCCAGTACGGCGTCCAGTTCGACCCGGCGGCCGTTGACCTTCACCAGCTCACCGCGCCGCCGGTGCCACCGGAAGGTGTCCGGACCGGTCACCGTGACCAAATCGTCCAGGCGCAGCTCGGTCGGCACCGGCTCGCCGGGCCGGCGGGCCAGCCGGGGACTCCGCACCACCAGCGGCACCGGCCGGGCCCCGCCCGGTCCGAAGGTCCCGGGTCCAGCCGGTGCCTCGGAGCGGGATCCGGACGCGGCCGGGAGGAGAGTGTCATGATCGGCCCCGGCCGATGCTTCGGTGTCGGGCCGGGTAAGCGATCCGGCGCCGAACGTCACGTCCGGCGCGAGGGTCCACTCCGGATCGTCCGGCGAGGTGCGGGTGGCCACCAGGCCGGTCTCGGTCGAGCCGAACAGCTCGACGAACCGGGCGCCCGGCCCGAGCGCGGCGAGCACCGCCGCCGCGTCCTCGGGCAGCGCGGCGCTGCTGTGCACCACCACCAGGTGGTCCAGGTCCCGCAGCGCCGACCGGCAGCGCGCCAGGTGGCCGAAGCTGGCCGGCAGGGCGGCGATCAACGGCCGGCGCAGCCCGGCCAGTGCCTCGACCGGCGATTCGGTCAGCGCCACCGGGCGGCACGGCACCCCGAGCAGCGCCGGCAGCGCGGTGCCCATCAGGTAGCCGTAGAGGTGGTGCCCGGGCGCGTAGGTCAGCACCCCGTCGACGCCACCGGCGGCGCACAGGTCGGCCAGCAACCGGGCCTCGGCCGCCACCTGCCCGGCGGTACGCAGCCAGCGCACCGGCTCACCCGTGGAACCGGACGTGGCGAACGCGATCTCGTCGGTCCCGACGGCGACGGTGGTCACAGCGCGGCCCGTAGGACGGCCTGGTCGCTCTGCTTACGCGCGACCAGGGCGGCGATGGCCGCGACGCTGGCGAAGGTGCTGCGCAGGTCGTCCTCGACCAGGTCGACGGAGACGTCGAAGCGCTGCTCGATCAGCCCGACGCAGTCGAGCACGCCGAGGCTGTCGTACCGGCCGGGGGCCAGCTCGGCGAGCAGGGTGTGGTCGGTGTCGGCGGTGAGCGGCACGGTCAGCAGCTCGGCCACCGACTCGCGGACGGCGGTGCGCAGTTCGGTGTCGGTCATCGGTGCGCCTCCTCGGCGGTGACGGCTTCCGGTCCGCCGTCCCAGGCCGGGCTGCCCGGGGTGAAGTGGTCGGCGGGGTCGGTCGGCTGGAACGAGACGAAAACCCGGTCGGGCGGCACCTCCGGGCCCAGCGCGGCCCGCACCGCGAACGCGTACGCGCGCCGGAACTGCGGTCCGCGGTCGGCCGCGAGCACGCAGGCGACCAGCGCGAAGGGTCGGGTCGGGGCGCCCGGCGGTCCGTCGAGCGGAAACGGTCCGCTGTAGACGGTCTCGCCGGGGAGCGGCACGAAACGGGTGATGACGTGGTTGATGTCGGTGCCCTGGCGGCGCCACCAGAAGCTCAGTTCCTTGGCGATCCGGCGCCGGAAGCGCGGGTCGGCCACCGTGGTCTCGATCGTCGTGGTCGGCATGACTCCGCCTCACAGATTCAGTCGGGGGAGGGCGCCACCGGCCGGGGCGTCGTCGTCGACGAAGGCGGCCAGGGCGGCGCCCAGACAGCCGGCGAGCGGACCGGCCGGTTCCCGGCTGAGCGGGCTCCAGGCGTACCCGGTGCCGGCGCGCACCTTGGCCAGGAACCGGTGCAGCGCCGGCCGGTCGACGGGCAGGCCGAACACCGTGCTGGTGAGCACCGCCTGGTAGGTGCTGAGCAGGTCGGGCACGGCCCGCGCGACGGCGGCGTACCCGCCGAGCGGGCTGGCCCACCGGGTGAGCGTGCCGGCCAGGTCCCGGCCCCGGCCCGGCTCGCCGAGCAGCGCCAGCGCCCGGGCCGTCTGCGCGGTGCCGATCACCGTCGGGCCCGTCGGACCGGCGGCCGGTGACGTCCCGGTGTGGCCCGGGCCCGCTGCCGGGTCGGCCCGGAGCGGACCGGGCAGGTGCGGGTTGGCCGGCCCGGTCAGGAACCGGCGGACCGCCGGCACGTCCAGGGTGGCGGCGAGGTCCAGGCCGGCCAGGTACGCCGTCTCCAGCGCGGACACCGTGGAGGTGAGGTCGGAACCCCGCCCGTGCCAGTAGCCGAACCCGCCGTCCACGTTCTGCAGGTCGCGCAGCCAGCCGCGCAGCCGGTCGACGTCCAGCCGCCGGCCGTGCGCCCGCAGCGCGGCCACCGCCCACAGCGTGCAGCGCATCTCCGCGCCGCGGCCGGGCATATACATCACGCCGTCCTCGTACGGCAGTTGGGCGGCCCGCAGCCAGTCGGCCAGCGAACCGGCGCGCTGGTCGCCCGGCTGGGTCCGCAGCAGCGTCGCGGCGGTGGCCAGGCTGTCCCCGGCCGCCTCCGGCGCCCGGTAGGTGAACCCCGAGCCGGGCAACTGGTAACCGCGGACCAGATCGACCAGGCGGGCCCGGTCGGGCAGGTCAGGCAGGTCAGGCAGGTCGGCCCGGTCGTCCGGCCGGGCCGGCACGGGTGCCTCGTTGGCCAGGGTCTGCAGCGCGCCGACCGTGGTGAAGCAGGACCAGACGTCCGTCCGGCCGTAACCGGTCCAGCGTTCGTAACCGCCGTCCGACAACCGGCGGGCGGCCAGCCAGCGGCGCAACCCGGCCGGGTCGGCGGGTGCCGCGCCGAGCGCGGCCAGCGCCCGTACGCCCCGGAACGCCGCCCACGAGCAGGGCTGCGCGCCGGGCGTGAAGGCCATCCCGCCGCTGTCGTCCTGGCGCTGCCGCAGCCAGTCCACCAGCCCGGCCCGGTGCACCGGGACCGGTGCCGACCCGGCCGCCGCCCGCCAGGCCAGCGCCGCGTAGTAGCCGGCCCGGACGTCGGGCTGCCGGCTGCCGGGCTGCCAGGCGACGCCGGCCCGCTCGTGCTGGCAGGAGGCCAGCCACCGGCCGAGCCCCGGCACGTCCGGCACCGGTACGCCGAGCACCTCGGCGTAGGTGCGGGTGGCGTAGTAGGTGGCCCACACGTCGGGCGGCTGTCCCGGGCTCATCCCGAACCCGCCGTCCGCCGCCCGCAACCGGGGCAGCCAGTCGGCCAGCCGGTCGGTGTCCGGCACCGGCCGGCCCAGGTCGACCAGGGACTGGGTGCAGTAGTACGTCGCCCAGATGTCCGACGGCAGGCCGCGCTGCCAGGCGTACCCGCCGTCGGCGTTGCGTCGGCCGAGCAGGAACGCGGCCACGGCGTCCGGGTCGGCCGGCGCGCCGCCCAGCCAGCGCAGCGTCCGGACCGCCGCGTAGCTGCACCACAGGTCCGCCTCGGGCACCCGGGCACCGCCGTCGACAGTGGACAGCCCGCCGCCGTCCGGGGTCGCGCGGACCCGGCCGTCGGCGGTCGGCAGCCCGCCGCCGGCGCGGATCGATGGTCCGCCGGCCGGTACGGCGACCGCGTCCGACGCCGGTCCGGAACGGACGGTCGGGGCGCTCATGGGACGGTCACCAGGTTGGTCCGCTTCCAGCTCTTCTGACTGCCGCCGGACTTGCTGCCGGCCGGCAACTGGCGCACCACCGCCACGTCGTCCCAGACCACGCCGGCCTCGGCGAACCGCTTCGCGGCGGCGGTGGCCAGCACCTCGTCCGGTTCGGTCACGTCGACGTCGCGTTCCAGCACCAGCCGGCCCCGGCTGCCGTCGGCCTTGAGCTGGATGAGATAGCCGGTGAGCCGCGGATCGTCGTACACGATCGAGCCGACCAGGTGTTCGGTCAGCGCGGTGCCGCGCAGCTCGACCCGGTCGGTGCCGCGGCCGTGCACCCGCAGGGTGGGCAGCGGCAGGCCGCAACCGCACGGGTCGGGCAGTACGTCCACCCAGTCACCGGTGCCGTACCGCAGCAACGGCCGGGCGTGGTTGTTCAGTGTGGTGTCGACAAGTTCCCCGCTGGTCCCCGGCTCGGCCGGGCGGACCGTGTCGCCGTCCCGCAGCTCCACCAGGTGCCCGTGGCCGAGCAGGTGCAACCCGCCGCGTTCGCAGGAGGCGGCGATGGTGCCGGTCTCGGTGCTGCCGTACGAGACGTCCAGCACGTCGGCCTGCCAGTCCAGGGCCAGCTTGCGCCGCTGGCCCGGCAGGCACACCTCGCCGAGCAGCAGGACGGTCCGGACGCTGGCCCGGACCTCGGCCAGCACACCCCGGGTCTTGAGGATCCGGGTCCACTGGGCCAGCACCCCCGGCGCGGCGAAGACCCGCTCCGGCCGGTACGCGGTGAACAACGCCGTCAACCGGTCCCAGTCGCACATCCCGACGCTGAACGGGTAACCGCGCAGCAGTTGGTGGCCGAGGTACTCGCAGGTCGCGGCGACGAAGTCGGCCACCGGCACCACGTCGGACGGCAGCAGCGAGGCGACCCGGGACGGTTCGGCGCCGAGCACCCGCCGCCACAGCGGGCTGACCCCGATGACGTTGGCGATCACGTCCTCGGCCAGCCTCGGGGTGGGCGTGGGCACCCCGGACGAGCCGGAACTCTCGTAGTACTTCACCGCGCCGGTCAGGTCGGTCCGCAGGAAGTCGGCCGGGCGGGACTTCAGCAGGTCCTTGCCGGTCACCGGCAGCCGGTCCAGCTCCCGGTCGGCGAACCCGGGCAGGTCACGGTAGTACGGCACCGCGGCGGCCCGGTCCCAGAGCGCGTCCAGCTTCTCGTGCTGGACCCGCCGGACGGCGTCCGCGGCGAAGCCGGCAGCGGTCAGCTCATGCAGTTGCCGGTGTGCGGTCTCGAAGGCGTCCCGCGCCTGCGGGTTGTTCCACCACATGACAGATTCCGTCCTCTACGGTCGGGCGGTGAGTTCGGACAGCAGGCCGGACCGGTCATCGGCCAGCCAGTGCCGACGGCCCGACTCGGGCAGCGTGTCCAGCGGGTCGTAGTACTCGTACCGGCGGTCGGCCGCGCCGGGGTCCGCCTCCTCGACCGGGCCCCGGAAGCTCTTCGTCCAGTACGAGATGCCCAGCTCCCGGTCGTACCGGTCGACCTGGTGCACCCAGCGCTTGCCGGCGTACGGCACGTCGCAGACCAGGCGCGGGGTGGCGAAGCCAGGCAGGTAGCCCATGATCGAGTCCTGCAGCTCCTGCGCCCGGGACAGCGCGAGCCGCCAGTGCTCGCAGTTCGGGATCATGTCGCAGAGGTAGAAGTAGTACGGCGTGATCCCGGCCGAGTCCCGCAGCGCGAAGCACAGGTCCAGCAGCGCCGCCTGGCTGTCGTTGACGCCCCGCATCAGCACGCCCTGGTTGCGCACGTCGCGTACGCCGGCGGCGAGCATCGCCCGGGACGCCTCGGCGACCAGCGGGGTGACCTGCTGGGCGGCGTTCACGTGGGTGTGCACGGCAAGGCCCACCCCGCGCCGGGCCGCGGTGCCGGCCACCCGGGCCATCCCGGCCCGTACCTCGGTGCCCAGCCAGTGTTGGGGCAGCCCGGCCAGCGCCTTGCTGGCCAGCCGGATGTCCCGGACGGACTCGATCTTCAGCAGTTGGTCCAGGAACGCCTCCAGCCGCGGCCAGGGCAGATTGGCCACGTCACCGCCGGAGACCACCACGTCCCGTACGCCGGGGGTGGCGCGCAGGTAGTCGAGCATCCCGGCCAGCCGGTCGACCGGCCGCAGCGCGAAGCGGTACTTGTCCACCTGCGGGGTGGACGGGCCGACCAGGTCCATCCGGGTGCAGTGCCCGCAGTACTGCGGGCAGGTGGAGACGACCTCGGCGAGCACCTTCGTCGGGTACCGGTGGGTCAGCCCCTCCCGGACCCACATCTCCGCCTCGTGCAACGAGTCGCGGGTCGCGTACGGGTGGCTCGGCCAGTGCGGGTGCCGGTCGGAGGCGACCGGCAGCATGTACCGGCGGACCGGGTCGGCGTACAGCCGGTCGGCGTCGGGCGCGGCGTCCGGCACCATCGTGTTCAGCACGTGCGGCGGCAGCAGCAGCGACATCGTGGCGTGCCGGGCCTGGTCGGTGGCGAGGTCGGCGTAGAACGCGTCGTCGACCAGGTTGCCCATCACCTCGCGCAGCTGTCGCTCGTTCTTCACGCAGTGGGCGCGCTGCCACTGGGCGTCCCGCCACTGCGCCGGCGTGACGTTCCACCAGCCGGGAAACCGGCGCCAGTCCGGTTCGACGATCTCTCGGTAGCGGTACTCGTACCGCCGCACATCCTCGGGCATCTCGCTGTCCGGCCTTCCCCCACGCGGTCGACACCGGCCCGACGTCGCCGGGCCGGGGACGAGCATCGACGGCGCGCCGAGGTGCCGGCATGAGTAACCGCTACCCGTATTTGCCGACCGTGGTGACGGAACGTGACTGTCCTGGGCGGTGCGACAGGCTTCTCCGGGTCCGGCACGGGCGGGTCGGCGACGATCCGCGCTGCTGGCGCGGCCCGGCGGCCGATCGGCGAATATGGGTAGATCCGCGACCGTCCGGTAGCTCGGTGTGACCGGTGTCGGGATGGTGACCTGGGTCGTCGGGGTCCCTTGCGCGGTGCCGAGGCGGGCACCTACCGTCGCCGTCATGCGTAATGTCATCGTCACCGGAGGCGGTACGGGTATCGGCTACGCGATCGCCGAGGCGTTCGTCGCCGCGGGCGACCGGGTGGTGGTCACCGGCCGGCGCAAGGACCGGCTGGACGCCGCGGTCGAGCGGCTCGGCGGGTCGGCCCGGGCGGTCGCATTCGACGCGACCGATCCGGCCGCCGTCTCGTCCGCCCTGACCGAGCTGCCCGAGCGGGTGGACGTCCTGGTGAACAACGCCGGCGGCAACACCGACTTCGTCCAGCCCGCGGCCGACGACGACGACCTGGTCGCGCTCGCCGCGGCGTACCGGGCGAACCTGGACGCCAACCTGTTGTCGGCGGTGCTGGTCACCGCGGCCGTGGCGGCGCGGCTGGCCGACGGCGGACGGATCGTCACCCTCGGCTCGATCGCCGCCCGCAACGGCGCCGGAGCCTACGGCGCCGCGAAGGCCGCCGTCGAGGCGTGGAGCGTCAGCGTCGCCACCGAGTTCGGGCCGCGCGGGGTGACCGCCAACGTGGTGTCACCCGGCCTGACCGTGGACACCGAGTTCTTCCGCGGCCGGCTCACGCAGGAGCGCACCAACCGGCTGGTCGCCGCGACGCTGAACAAGCGCGCCGGTACGCCCGCCGACGTGGCCGCGACCGTGCTCTTCCTGGCCAGCCCGGCGGCCGGCCACCTCACCGGTCAGGTGCTGCACGTCAACGGCGGCGCCTACCGCGCCCTCTGACCCGACCGCCGGGCACGGCCGGCCCGGCCTCCCACATCGGACGGAGGCCCGGCCGGCCTTACCTCGGACGAAGGCCGGCCCGGCCGGTGTCCGAGCGGTCCGGGGCGAGGCCGGCGGCGACCTCGCACAGCGCGCCCCGGCCCGGTGCCCCGGTCTTGCTGATCAGGCTGGCCACGTGTTTCTCGGCGGTGCGGGGCGAGATGTGCAGCCGGTCGGCGATCGGTCGGTTGCCCAGCCGCTCACCGAGCAGGATCAGCACCTCGTACTCCCGGACCGTGATGCCCATCGCGCGCAGCGCGGCGGGCACCCGGAGCGAGCCGCTGCGGCGCTGCCGGACCGGCGCGCCGGCCTGCCGCAGCAGGCTCCGGCAGGCGGCGGCGACCGCCGGCACGTCGGCGCAGTGAAAGTGTTCCTCGGCCTCCCGCAGCCAGGCCGCCGGGTCGCCCCACCCGTCGCGCAGCGCGGCCTCGGCGACCAGCCGCCGGCCCAGGTGAAACGCCATCGGGTACGCCGCGGCGACCCCCTCGACCGCCGCGACGACCGCCTCGGCCCGGTCCGGCCGGCCGTCCCGACCGTGCCGGACGGCCTCGGCGAGCTGTCCGAAGCAGCGGTTCCACCGGGTCCGCCCGGCGCCCGGGGCCGGGCCGGCCGGGTCGTCCACCCGGTCCAGCGCGTCCAGCAGCAGCGCGATGCCCTGCCACCCGCCCAGCGGGTCGTCGCCGGCGGCCCGGGCCCGGCGCAGCTCCGCCCGGGCGCGGGCCCGGTCCTCCTGCAGCAGCGCGCCGAACACCCCGGCCAGCCCGTGCACGACCGGCCCGTGCCGGCCACCGTCGCCCCGCCAGCGCAGTTCCCGCAGCACCTCGTCCAACTCCCGGGACCGGCCGCGGTGTGCGGCCAGCACCGCCCGGGCGACCAGCAGCTCCCGCGCCGCGTGGCCGAGCCGGAGCTGGTCGGCACGACGCAACCGGTCCGTCAGGTCCACCACCCCGGACGGGTACCGGCCGGCGAGCACCTCGTGCAGCGCCAGCACCGCGTCGGTGTGATGCTGCGCGGCCACCGTGCCGGTGCGGGCGACCTCGTCGCGGACCCGGCGCAACGGACCGGGATCGCCGTCGCGCAGGGCCGTGTCGGCGGCGAGCAGCACCCGGGCGTACAGGCCCCAGCGGGGCAGTCGGGCGTCGGCGGCCAACCGCCGCAGCCGGTGCAGGCAGACCGTGGCCTCGTCCGGGTCGCGTCGCTGGACGGCCGTCGCGAGTGCGTGCCAGGCCTGGCAGGCCACCTCGGCGGCGGCGCCGGTCGGTGTCGCCGGCCCGGCCGGGTCCGCGTCGATCGCCCGCAGCGATCGGCGGGCGAGCGCCTCGGCCGCGCCGAACGGATCGGCACCGGGCGACTCCAGGGTCAGCTGCGCCTCGACCGCGTCGACGGCGGCCAGTTCCGTGGCGGTGGCCCCGGTGCCCAACGCCGCGCGGGCCGCGGCCACCTCGGCCAGGCCGTCCGCGTACCGGCCGGCGACCAGGGCCGTCCAGGCCAACCGTACGTGCAGCCCGGCGCGGTCCTTCGGGGCCCACTCCCGGCCGGCCATCGCGTCGGCGACGGCGAACGCCCGGTCGAGCAGCCCGGCCCCGGTCAGCGCCTGCAGCAGGGCGTCCACCACCCGCAGTTGCACCGCCGGGTCGGGGTCGTCGCGCAACAGCTGCCGGGCCCGGTCGAGCAGGCCGATGGCGTCGCCGGTGTCGCCGCCAACGAGGGCACGCCGCCCGGCCTCGGCCAGCAGCCGCCCGGCCGCCGGTTCGTCACCCGCGTCGAGCCGCAGGCCGGCCACGAGTTCGCACCACAGCCCGGGCAGGCCGGGATGTCGGGTCTCGGTCTCGTCGGCGGCCCGCCGGGCCAGCTCGACCCGGGCGGCGGGGAGCAGTTGGCCGAGCAGCGCGTCGGTGGCGTACGGCTGGGTGAAGACGTACCAGTCGGGGTCGGTGGGGTCGGCGGCGACCAGCCGGAACTCCATCGCGGTCCGGAGGTGCCGGTGCATCCGCTCCTCGTCCACCCCGGCGACCGCGCGGACCACCTGGACCGGGAACCGGGAGCCGAGCACCGCGGCCACCGTGAGCAGGTGCCGCCCCTGCGGGCCTAGCCGGTCCACCCGCCGGACGACGCCGCGGGCCACCCGCGGCGGCACGGTACGGCGGACCGGCCCGGCCAGCCGGCACGCGTCGCCGGTCACCACGAGCTGGCCGGTGGTCTGGACGGACCGCAGCACCTCCTCGACCACGAACGGGTTGCCGGCGCTGTCCGTCCACAGCCGCTCCAGCAGGGGCTCGGTCACGAGTTCCGGCCCGCCGCCGAGCAGCGCGCCGGCCAACCGGCGGACGTCGTCGCGGGTCAGCCGGTCCAGTGTGATCAGTGTGCGGCCGGGCCGGCGGGTCGCGGTGTGTGCCAGGTCGAGGGCCGGTCCGGGCTCGTCCCGTACGGTGGCGAGCAGCACCGTCGGTTGTTCGCCGAGATTGTCGGCGAGGTATTCGACCACCGCGAGGGTCTGCGGGTCGGCGTCCTGGAGGTCGTCCAGGACCAGCAGGCAGCCCCGGTCCCGACCGGCGACCGCGGTCAGCCGCAGCACCGCCTCGGCCAGGATGATCATCGACTCGCCGTCGGGTTCCGGGCCCCGGCTGATCCAGTCCGGCACCAGCCGACCCAGCACCGGCAGGTACGGGCCGAGCCCGGCGACGTCCGGCGGATCCGCTCCGCGCAGCAGCGACAGCAGTGCCTCGGTGAGCGGTCGCAGCGGGGTCACCGGTCCGACGCTGCTGCCCCGACCGCGGAGCACCCGGATGCCGGCGGCGGCGGCCCGCTGTTCGGCCTCCAGGGCGAGCCGGGACCGGCCGATGCCGTCCTCGCCGGTAATGAAGATGGCCGATCCTCGACCCGCCTGCGATTCGGCGAGTGCCTCGTCGAGCAAGCGAAGTTCGAGGGCCCGCCCGGTTAACCGGGCCACACGAGTTCGCATGGCAAATGACCGTACCGGAACGTAAACAAGGCGCTGTCGGATACCCGCAGCTTGTTTGTCCAATAACCGGGACGGGGATGTCACACGAACCTGACAGCGCCGTCGAACCTGCTTATCGAGGGGAAAATGCCGATAGGCGGTGGCGAAATCCGCGAATCCGGCTCCCGGCCCGTGCTGTCCGCGACGGCGGCCCAGGCGGGTCTGACCAGCACTTTCGGCTCGCCGGGCCCGGTCGCGGCCGGGCCGGTCCGGCGAAGCCGGCCGCCCGGCGCCGGCCGAATACCGGTTTCGGTGGCGGAAAATCGTGAGCGGTCAATCAATCGATTGGTCAGTAAAGCCGGGCGAAAATGCCTAACCGCTATTTTGCCGGTCGGGCGTGTCAGATCCACCGACACTGGTAATGCCCGGTCACCGCCGATCTCCTATTCTTCAACCGTTCTGCGGTGACCCGCTGCCGTACCGGCCAACGACGGATCGGTCGATCGGCCGCCGGGCGTACGGCCGTCGCCCGTACGCCCGGCGGCCGCCGGAACGGTCAGTCCGAGCCGGCGGCCGGCTGCTGCCCCCGGATGATCGCGTCCTTCTCGGCGGCGCTGATCTCGACGCAGAACTCGTTGCCGGCCGGGTCGGCGAAGACCACCCACCCCCGCCCGTTCGGCTTGCGCCGATCGTCGACGATCCGCGCCCCGAGCGCCGCGATACGGTCCACCTCCCGGTCGCGCGGCTGGTCCGGCTCCAGGTCGAGGTGCACCCGGTTCTTCACCGTCTTGGCCTCCGGGACCCGGACGAACAGCAGGGTCGGCTGCCCGACCGGTACGTCGAGGGCCACCTCGTCGTCCCCGGGCGCATCCTGCGCGTCCACCGGACGTCCGAGCACCTCGCCCCAGAACCGGGCCAACTCGTACGGCTCGTGCGGTGGCGCGCAGTCGATCGTGATGTGTCGGACGACGGAACCCATGTCAATTCCCCTCCGAGGTCGTGCCATCGAGTGCAAAGTAAAGGCGCTTGCCGGTCGGCGCGTAGCCCACACGTTCGTAGACGCGCCACGAGTTCTCGCCGGACGCCTCCAGCCAGGCGGCATCGGCGCCGGTCGCGAACAGCCGTTCGGTGATCGCCCCGGTGAGCGCCGCGGCGATGCCGCGTCGGCGGTACGGCTCGCGGACCGCGATACCGGTCACCTCGGAAACTCCCGCTCCGGGCGGGCTCGCCGCCCCGCCGCCGAGGTGGTGGCCCGCGACGTCGCGGGCCGACAGCACCACCCCGCCGGCCTCCCCGGTACGCCGCAGCCGGGCGACGTCTTCCGGGGTGGCCACCGGTTCGCCGCCGAACGCCTCGTTCTGGGCGGCGATCACGCCGGCCCACTCGTCGTCGGTCACGGGTTCGGCGATCTCGACCCCTGCCGGTACGCCCGGCAGGACGAGGGATTCGGGCGTGCAGGTGAGGTAGTCGTGCCGGGCCTCGACGGTGAAACCGGCCGCGAGCAGGCGTTCCTCCAGGGTCGGGGCGCAGCTGGTGACGTACTCCAGGCGCGGCACCCGGTCGATCCGCCGGAACGCGGCGACCAGGGCAACCACGTCGGCCGCCCGGACGGCCGCGCCGACCCGGGGCGTGGCGTAGTTGACGTAACGGCTGTCGGTGCCCGGGTCCCAGCCGATGACGAACGGCCCGACCTCGACGGTCGCGGGTCGACGGGACAGATTGACGACGACAGAATTCTGGACGATGTTGTCCATGATCAGGATGACCTCATGTCAGGTGGGAAGACGCTGCGGACGCGCGCCCACGCAAGGGGGCGCGGCAAGGTGTAGGGAACGCAGCGGAACGATGAGGTGTGCCGGCGCGGGCCGGCGTGGCCCGTCAGCCTTCGGAGCACCCAGGATGGCCGCTGCCGGTCGCCGAGATCACAGGCATCATCCTTCGTCGGAGGTCGCGCCGAGCGCGAGTCGGCGCCAACTCTCTCATCAAGATCTTTCTGCGTCAACGCTTTTTCGGGGCCGGCCCGGTGCCTCACCTGGCCGTCCCGGGACGACCACGCCGCCGGACCCGACGGCCACGGTCAGGACTGCTGGCCGGCCCGACGCAGCCGGCCGGCGCGGGCCTGCAGGTGCCGCCGCTCGGCCAGGCCGGCGGTGGCCTTCGCGGCGCGTCGGTAGTGCTCGTACGCCCTGGCCGGGTCGTCCGCCTGCTCCAGCAGGTGCGCCCGGACGGATAGCAACCGGTGGTGCCCGGCCATCCGCTCGTCGCCGTCCAGTGTGCGCAGCAGGGCCAGCCCGGCCGCCGGGCCCTCGACCTCGGCCAGCGCGACGGCCCGGTTGAGGGTGACCATCAAACTGGGTGCGATCCGTTCCAGGATCAGGTAGAGGGCGTGCACCTGCGGCCAATTGGTCTGCTCGGCGGTGGTCGCGTCGGCGTGCGTGGCGGCGATGGCTCCCGGCGCCTGGCGTTTCGACCGGGCGCAGTACATCAAGGCCCCGCCCACAAAAAACCCCCGGCGCCCGCCATGGGTACCGGGGGTTTCGTCGTCTGCGGCTCAGCGGCCCTTGGTGAACGCGACGAACTGCGCCCACTGCGCCGGCCCGAAGGTCAGCGTTCCGCCGTCGCGGTCCTTGGTGTCGCGGACGAGCACAACGCCGTGGAGGTTGTCGGCAACCTCCACGCACGCCCCGCCGTTGGAGCTACTGCGGGTGCTCTTGCGCCACTGGGCGCCGGTCAACTCAGCCATGATCGCGCTCTCAGAAAGTCGGTGGTCAGGTCGCGCGGCAGCGCTACCGACCTCACGGTATCCCAGACCGCCCGCAGCGACGCAACGTCATATGTCACGCGCCCGGCCTCTTGGTCGTCCAGGTAGCCGACGTCCTCACCGTCCGGCGTCGTGGCGATGACGAACGGTCCCGCCTGGCCCGGGTGCAGCCCGGCCGAGAACGGCACGACGTTGATCATTGTCCTCTCGGCCATGTCGACCAGGTGGTCGAGCTGCGCGGCCATGATGTCGACCGGCCCCCGGCGCAACGCCGCCTCGTCAATGACGAAGACGGCCAGCGGCGGCCGGCTGCGGTCGAACACGGCGACCTGCCGGCGCATCCGGGCGTCTACGTCGTCGTCCGCGTCGCCGGCACGCGGGCCGCTGGCGAGCACGGCACGCGCGTATGCCTCGGTCTGGAGCAGTCCGGGGATGACGGCGGACTCGTACCAGCGCAGAGCCACGGCAGTCCGCTCGATCTCGATCCACTGCCGGACCCACGCCGGTTGCCCGCGCCGGCCGGCGTCCGGCCACAGTTCCTCTGGGTCGCGGTCAAGCAGCCCGGCGACCTGCGCCCGGTATCGCGTCTGCGGTATCCGTCCCTGGGTGACCCAGCGCGCGACTGTCTTGGGATCGACCCCGATCCGCTCAGCGAGACTGTCCGCAGTCTGTCCGGCAGCGGCCATGGCCGCCTGTACGGTGCGGTTTCGCATAGATCCGTGCCTCCAATCAGGATATCCAGCTATGCCCCTAGTACAGACTGCTACGCGGTGTAGCTATCCCGCAACCCCGAGGCAGGATGTGTCAGCGGGACCGCTCGGGCGCCTGACCGGCATCAGGCATCGGACCCGAACCGACCACGGGCGGAACCGCGCGGGTCGCCCCGTTCGGGAGCGCGGGGCGGCCCCACCTACCTCGTCGGCCCGCAGCTCGACCGGAGGCCCGCCATGCCCTTGCACCTGTACCGAGGCCGCGAGGTGACCCCGGCCCCGCGCCCGCCCCACGTCCCGCGCCGGCCCCTGTGGCTGTGCCGCGCCTGCTCGGAAAACTGGCCGTGCCCGACCGCCCGTCTGAAACTCAAGGCCGAGTACGGCGACGACCGCACCGCGCTGATCATCTACCTGTGCGGCCTCCTCCACGAGGCAATCGAAGACATGAACCGCCTTCACCCGGACAACGGCCCGGACCCTGGCAGCCTGTTCAACCGCATCGTCGGATGGGCACGCCCCCGCACGCACATCGAGTAGCGGCCCGCCCTGGCCCCGTCGCTCACTCCCCGACGACGGGCCCGGGCGGGTTTCTATCGCATGCCGTGAACACCCCGGGCACCGCAGGGGCAAGCGTGACAGCCCGCCGCGCCCGGACCGCCACTCGCACCGTGGACGCACCATGGCTCGCGGCCTGGCCGTCGGCGTGCCTGGCAGCGGGGTCTACGTCGCGGAGTAGCCCGACCAGCGCTAACCCATGTGAGGGCCGCCTTGACATCCTCCGCCGAAATTTCACCGATCCGCTCAGCCGGTGGCGTGCTGTTCGGCGTACGCGGCGAGCCAGGCGACCTGGCCGGGGTCCAGCGACGGCCGGACCCGCCTGCGCGCCGTCGCCACGTGCTCGGCGGTGACCGTGGACGCCTCCAGCGACTCGCGCATCGCCGCGAGCGCCGACTCGCGGACCAGCGCCGCGCAGTCGGCCGCCGAGAAGCCGTCCAGCTCACCGGCGAGCCCGGCCAGGTCCACGTCGGACGCCATCGGCACCGCTCGCGCCGCCGCGGTCAGGATCTCCCGCCGCGCGTCGGCGTCCGGCGGCGGTACGTAGACCAGCCGCTCCAGCCGGCCGGGCCGCAGCAGCGCCGGGTCGACCAGGTCGGGGCGGTTGGTGGCGCCGACCACGACGACGTTGCGCAGCGGTTCCACCCCGTCCAGTTCGGTCAGCAGCGCGGCGACCACGCGGTCGGTCGTACCGCCGTCGGTGGCCTGGCCGCGGACCGGCGCGAGCGCGTCCACCTCGTCCAGGAAGACCAGCGTGGGAGCGGCCTCGCGGGCCCGGCGGAACAGTTCCCGGACGGCGCGTTCGCTCTCGCCGACCCACTTGGTCAACAGTTCGGCGCCCTTGACCGACAACACGTTGGCCCGGCCGCTGCCGGCCAGCGCGGTGACCAGGAAGGTCTTGCCGCAGCCCGGCGGACCGTAGAGCAGCACCCCGCGCGGCGGCCGGACGCCCAGCCGGGCGAAGGTGTCCGGGTAGGTCAACGGCCACAGCACCGACTCGGTCAGGGTCTGCTTGACCTCGACCATGTCGCCGACGTCGGCCAGCGTGACCTCGGCCAGTTCCAGGTCCGCCGAGCCGGCCATCGAGGTCGGCCGGACCACCTCCAGCGCCGCCGCGAAGTCGGCCATCGCCACCGTGGGCGTCGGCGCGTCCTTCTGCCGCAGGGCGGCCCGCACCCCGGCCTCCCGGGTCAGCGCGGCCAGGTCGGCGGCGACGAAACCGGGGGTACGCCCGGCGACCTCGTCCAGTCGTACGTCCTCGGCCAGCGGCACCTCGCGGGTCAACACGGTCAACTGTTCCCGGCGCAGCGCGGTGTCCGGC
Source organism: Micromonospora zhanjiangensis (assembly GCF_042650605.1). Lineage (NCBI taxonomy): Bacteria > Bacillati > Actinomycetota > Actinomycetes > Micromonosporales > Micromonosporaceae > Micromonospora > Micromonospora zhanjiangensis. Next base: position 182,997 of record NZ_JBHSBN010000001.1, read on the forward strand.
AGCGGTACGGCGATCTCCAGCGACAGCAGGGCCGGGGCGCGCAGTGCCGGGTCGACCGACTCGGGGCGGCTGCTGGTGCAGACCACCGCCGCGCCGGCCCGTACCGTCTCGGCCAGCACCTGCCGGAACACCGTCGCCAGCGGGCCGGGTTGGTCGCGCGGCGCCAGCGCGTCCACGTCGGAGACCAGCAGCAGGGCCGGCCCACCGGCCCGGACCGCGGCGGCGGCCTCGCGCAGCCGGCGGGCCGCGGAGTCGTTCGACAGCGCGGCGACCTCCGGCGCCCAGAGCGGGTGCACTAGGGCGCCGACCTCGCCGGCCACCGCCCGGACCAGCGCGGTCTTGCCGGACCCGGCCGGCCCGGTGACCAGTACGCCCAGCGAGACGGCGGTGCCCAGCCGGGTCAGCACCTCACGGTGGTGGAAGCCGAGGTCGAGCAGTTCGGTCAACTCCTGGGCCTGGGCCCGCAGACCGGGCAGGTCCTCGACGTTCGGCGCCGGCCCGGTGTCGGCCGCGACCGGCGTCGGGGCGGTCGGCGCGGGTCCGGTCACCGCGGCGTCGGCGGAAACGGTGCCGGTGTCGTGGCTCGACGCGACGATCCCGGTCGGGCCGTCCGGCGGGCCGGGACGGGCGGAACCGGCCCGCACGTCGGCGGCGGTCGAGCCGTGGGTGACCTGACCGTCCCGCCAGCCGACCACGGTGTCCATGGTGACCAGCGCGGCCTCCGGCTCGGCGGTGGTCACGGTGAGCAGGGTGCTGGTCCACGCGTAGCCGACGGTGTTGGCCAGGCTGCGTCGGGCCGCCTCGACCAGCCCACGCGCCGCCGCGTCGGGCAGCACGTCCTGCGGCAGCAGGGACACGTCGTCCCCGACGGTCACCATCTTGCCGAGCAGCGCCAGCCGGAGCATCTCCGGCGTCACCGCGGCGGTGATCTCCACCGGGCCGGTCAGGGTGACCCGCCGGGCGGCGGCCAGCGGCGCGGGCGCGACCGTGACCTGCCCACCGTCCCGGATGCCCAGATTGCCCAGGATGAGGTCGTCGGCGTAGAGCAGGCCCCGGCTGGCGGTCGGCTCGGCCCGTACGGCGATGCCGGCGGTGATCCGGCGGCCGGCGAGGCGTACCGGCTCACCCGGCCGCAACCCGAGCGCGGTGAGCACCTCGGGGTGCAGCCGGACGATGCCGCGCCGGGCGTCCAGCGCGGCCGGTCGCAGGCTCGCGGTCAGGGTCAGTTCACGCTCGGCCATCCGCCGAGACTATCGGCCCGCCGCCCGCCGGCCCGGCCGCGAGGTCAGCGGCGGTCGTCGTCGGCGCGCAGCAGCGACGGGTTGCGCCGGATCATCTCCGCCAGGCGGGCCGCCGAGGCGTTGGCGCCCTCCTCGGTCGGCGGCGTCCAGGCCGTCGGCGTCTGCGCCCGAGGCTGCACCGTCATCGGGTACGACGGTGGCGGCGCGCCGGCCGAGGGCATCGCCACCGGCTCCTCGTCGGGCGTGACGGTGACCACCCCGTCGACCCACTCGACGCGGACGGCCGCGCCGGTGGTGCCGTCCTCCGCCCACAGCGTGACCGCGAGCTGCGGATGGTGCCCGACCACCAGCCGGACCGCCTCGACCACGTCGTCCACCGCCGACCACGGCCGGACGGCGGGGTCGACGGGCGGGTGGGGCTCGTAACGCTGATCGGTCGGCGGCCGGTCCTGCTGGGCCGGTTCGCCGGAAGCGCGGAGGTCGCGTGGCGCACCGTTCGCCAGGCGCCGCTGCAACTCCTCCATGCGCGCCATCCGAGCCAGCGCGTCGTCCAATTCGCCCCGCATCCCGAACCTCCTTCCCGTCGCGCGCCGAACCCTCCCCGGCCCTCAGGCGGGCCGCTGCTGCATCGCCCGGGCCAGGGCCCGGTCGAGGAGCACCAGCAGAGCATCCCGTACGGACAACCGGTCCCGCGCGTCGAACCGCAGGACCGGCACGTGTTCGCCGACTGCCAGCGCCCAGCGGATCGAGTCGAGATCGTGTACGAGGTGCCCGTCGAAGGCGTTCGCCGCGACAACGAAGGGTATCCCCGCGCGCTCGAAGAAGTCGACTGCCGGGTAACAATCGTCGAGTCGCGCGCTGTCCACCACGACGAGTGCGCCGAGCGCGCCCCGGGCGAGGTCGTCCCACATGAAACCGAACCGCGCCTGCCCGGGCGTGCCGAACAGATACAGCTTGAGGCTGCTGTCGATGGTGACGGATCCGAAGTCCATCGCGACGGTGGTGGTCGTCTTCGCCGACCGTACGCCGGGGTCGTCGATCCCGATCCCGGCGGCGGTCATCTCCGCCTCGGTGGTCAACGGGTCGATCTCGGAGATGGCACCCACCGCGGTCGTCTTGCCCACCCCGAACCCGCCGGCGATCAGGACCTTCACCGGAACCGGCGGCGCGGCCCGGCACTCGGCCCGGGACGGCGGCGCCGGCAGCCGGGCTCGACCGGCGTCGCCGCCGGCCATGCCCGCGCGGCCCGGCCATGGCGGCGGGCTGGCCCCGGCCCGGAAACCGACAGGCTGACCGTTGCCGTTTGGTACCGGTTCGCCGATCGGCGAACCGTAGCGACCCGGCGCGGCGTTGCCGGCCTGCTCGGTGCCCGCGGCGGCCGGCCAGTCAGGAGATCGCACGAAGTCCATCGATCACTCGCATAATGATGTCCGGGTCGAGGGAGGGCTCGACGTCGCTGGTGTGTACGTCCAGGTGGCCGGCCGCCCGGAGGTCGCCGACCAGGATCTTCGTCACGCCGAGATGCAACCGCAGCCGGGCGGAGATCTCGGCCACGGAGAGCGGTTCGCCGCACAGCGTCACGATGCCACGCAGCTCCGGAGTCAACTCGGCCAGTGCGGTGGCCGGCCGGGACGGGTCCGGCTCCCGCGCGGTGACCTGCGTCTCCACGCCGATCTTGGGGTCGATGCACGCCACCCGGCCGGAGGTCAGCACGAACGGCCGTAGTCCCGGTGGTGCCGGTGGTCCGTCGTCACCGGTCGGCCGATCTCCGTCGGTGGGGGTCGCGGGGATCGGCCCACCGGCCGCCGGCGCCCGCAGGTAGGGCCGGATCCGCACCTGCGGCTCCGGTCCCGGCGGCTCGGCAGACGGCGCGGTCATGCCTGGACGGAGTTCTTCAACTCGACGATCAGCCGCGGGGTGAGGGCGCTGCCGGCCCGACCCGCGAACAGGGTCATTTCGTACGCCACCGTGCCGAGGTTGGCCGATCGGTCCGCCACCACGCCCAGGACCGAGCCGCTGCTGATCGAGCTGACCAGCAGGTATCCCTCCTCCATGTCCACGATGACCCGGTTGAGCCCGCCCAGCGCGTACCAGCCGGCAGCGCCACCGGCCAGGCTGGTCAGGCCGGACACCACCGCCGCGAGCCGTTCGGCGTTGGACCGGTCCCGGATCGCCGACATGGCCATCAGCAGGCCGTCGGAGGACACCGCGATCGCCTCCAGCACCCCGGCGGTGCCGGAGGTGAACGAGTCCAGCAACCAGTTGAAGGTACGCGCCTCCGGGCTGAGTTCGCCGCTGTTCTGCGCGGCCTGCAGCTCGACGTGGTTCTGGATGAAGGGGCTGGTCATAGGGTTCCCTCTTCGTTGCGGTGGGCTGAACTGATCTCACGCAGGGCGCGGGCGACACCGAGCTCGAACTGGTTGATGCGGTCGCGTACCTCCTCCGGATCCGACGGGCGGTCGGCGAGCGGCGGCCGGGCCGGTGGGGTGGCGGGGGCGTCCGGATCCAGCGTGGCGCCCGGCACCCGCCGGTACAGCCGGGTCTGCACGGACGGGATCGGCGCGGTCCGTCGGGCCGGCGCCGCGAAGCCGCGCTCCGCCCGGCGCACCCCGGCCTCGAACTCCTCGACCAGGGCGCGTACCCCGTTCGGGTCGACGTTGCCGCCCTCCGCGGGGCCTCGGGTGGATCCGCCGGCCGGCAACTGGGCGCCGGGTACCCGCTGGCGCAGTGCGGCCCGGTCCGACGTCGCCGGCACCGGTGCCGAGCCGACTGCCGGGTACGTCGGGGTGGTCGCCGGGGCCGGCGTACCGGCGGTCGGAGCGGACGCCGGGGCCGGCGTACCGGCGGTCGGGCCGGCGGTCGGAGCGGCCGCCGGGGCCGGCTCGGACGCGCTGGTGAGATGCCCGAAGGCGTCCCACGGCTTGCCCTGCTCCAGCGACCGGGTGGCCCGGCGCAGCAAGACCAGGTCGAACGGCGGCGTCTGGTCGGGCTGGTCCGCCGGCGCCCCCCGCTCCGCCGCGGCGACCGGCTCCGCGGGGACCGGCTCCGCGGGGACCGGCTCCGCGGCGACCGGCTCCGCGGCGACCGGCTCCGCGGCGACCGGCTCCGCGGCGACCGGCTCCGCGGGGACCGGCAGCGCGCCGGCCCGTTCCACCCGCGGGGTCCGGACGGGCAGCGCGCCGGCCTGTTCCGCACCGCCCCGGATCAGCGTGACGGTCTTCAGCCCGGCCCCGTCCGTGTCGTAAGCCGGGTCCGGCAGGCTGGGCAGCAGGGACCGCTTGCCGAGCTCCAGCCTCGCGGTCAGCCCGCCGCCCGGGGTCTGGGACAGTTCGACCCGCCAGTCGTGCCGGCGGGCCAGCCGGCCCACCACGAACAGGCCGAGCACCTCGGTCGGTGCCAGGTCGAGCCGCTCCCGCTGGGTCAGTCGGGCGTTCTCCTCGGCCAGCCGCTCGTCGGTCAGGCCGATACCGTGGTCGACCAGGGTGATCCGGGCGCCCCGGTGCAGCCGTTCGGCGGTGACGGTGACCCTGGTGTGCGGCGGGGAGAAGGCGGTGGCGTTCTCCATCAGTTCGGCCAGGGTGAGCACCAGGTCACCGACCGCCGCCGGCGCCACCATGAGGTCCGGCCGGACCAGCACGTCGACCCGGGTGTACGCCTCGATCTCGCCGAGCGCCAGCCGGACCACGTCGGTCAGCGGCAGCGGCTTGGTGTGGCTGTCCGTGCCGGGCGACCCGGAGAGCACCACCAGGCTGCTGGCGCTGCGGCGCAGTCGGCTGGACACGTGGTCGAGGCGGTAGAGGTCCTGCAGCCGGGCGGGGTCGGTCTCCCGCTGCTCCAGGCGGTCGATCAGCGAGAGCTGCCGGCCCACCAGGTTCTGGGTACGCCGACCGACGTGTCCGAACATCTCGGCCACGTTGCGCCGGCTGGCGACCTGCCGTTCCACCAGCCGGGCGGCGGTGCCCTGCACCCGGTCGAAGGCGCGGGCCAGGTCGCCGATCTCGTCCCGGCCCCGGATGTCGACCGGATCGAGACGTACCGGAGTGGGGGAGTCCGTCTCGTCGTCGGCGACCCGGACGAGTTCCTCCTCGGCGAGCCGGGCCACCCGGTCGGCGGACCGGGTGAGCCGGGTCAGCGGCCGGGCCACCGTACGGGCGACCAGCAGGCTCAACATGACCACGACGAGGAGGGTGACCAGGGCCACCCCGGCGACGCCGTACGCGGCCACGGTCGCCTGCCGTTGCTGCCTGGTCACCTCGGCGATGACGTCGACCGCGACCTTCTTCTCGACGAACTGACCGAGCGAGATCAACGAGGAGGCGATGGGGAACAGCGCCTCCAGCGGGATGTCCTGCAGGGCCTTGAGCGGGTCCGACTCGGCGATGGTGAGCAGGTCGCTGTTGGTCCGGGCGGTGACCGCCTCCGTCTCGGACACCGCGACGGCGACCTGCTCCGGGGTGGCCAGGGCGAGGAAGGCCTTGCTGCTGACGGTGAGGGAGCCCAGGACGTTGACGTACGCGGCGGTGCTCCGCTGGCTCCTGGTGGCCACGATCTGCGGCCCCAGCGTGGCGGAGATGCTCAGCCCCTCGTCGGTCCGCAGCAGTTGGTCCAGCGCCAGCACCTGGCGTCCGGCGGTGGTCCGGGTATCGACCGCGAAGGGCAACTGGAGCGCGTCGATCAGTGCCAGGTTGATCGGCGCGAAGGTGTCCATGACCTGGTCCATGCTGGCCCGTCGGGCGAGCACGGCGGTACGGAGTTCGGCCAGCCGGCCCGCCCCTTCCAGGGCGCTGGCCAGCCGGCCGGTCATCGTGTCGCCGAAGTCGGCGCGCAACTCGGCGGTCAGGTCGGTGACGGTGGCCGACTTCTGGGCCAGGTCGGTGCGCGGGGTGACGTTCAGCAGGTAGCCGATCGACATGAGCCGTTCCTGCTGGAGTTCCTGCACCAGACTGCCCACCCGGCTGGCGATCCGGACCAGATCGGCGGTGTCCGAGGCCCGTCCGGCGGCGGCGAACCGGTCCATCGCGACCGGCACCGCCATCGCGACCATGCTCAGCAGCGGCACGACGACCAGTAGGGCGAGTTTGCCGCGAATCCGCAGCCTATCGAGCAGCATCGTTGCGTCCCCAGTGCGCCGGCTGGTTGTCCCGGGAGCCCACGCCGGTCGGTGCCGGCCGGCTGTTCAGCCCGGTCGCCCCCGGGTCGGACCAGTCGGCCGCCAGCGGTTCCCAGCGGCGCTGACCGCCGAACGGTTCCGCGGGCGGCGGCGCCGGCTCGGGGTCGGTGGGGAGGTCGCCGGTCGCGGCCCGCCGGCCGGCGGGCCTGGCCCGGATGGTGACCACGACCCAGGTCAGCACGGCCAGGGCGACCAGCACCGCCAGGGCGGCGGCGCCGAGGGCCAGCCAGCGGCCGGTGTCCGTCCGGTCCGACCGGGCCGCGATCAGCGCGTCGAGTTCGGTGAGCGCCACGGTGGACAGGTCGACCGCCGCGGCCTGGGTGTCGGCCCGGGCGGCGGCGACCCTCGCCGGGTCCGGCAGGGGGAGCCGACCGACCGGGTTGCCGGTGCCCGCCGTCGGCTGATCGGCCGCGTCGGTGCCCTTCGCGCCGGTCCCGTCGGTCGAACCCGTGCCGGCGGGCTGTTTCGGCGCGGCGGCCGGTGGTTGGGCGGAGGTGAACGCCAGCTGTTCCGCCGCCCGCTGGTACCGGTCGAACTTGGTCAGCACGTTGCCGCCCAGTTCCGTGCTCTCGGTGCTGTCGACGGCCGAACGCAACGCGTTCACCACCGCGTTGACCGATCCCAGCGCGGCCAGCCGGGCGGCGGTGAGGTCGGCGACGGTGTTCATCGCCTCGCTGTTCGGCCGGGCCGGCGCCAGCGCCACCGCGTCGGCCAGGCGGCCCGTCGCGATCAGCGCGGTGGGCAGGTCCCGGCCGGCGGCCTGCTGGAGTTGGGCCGCGTCGGCGTCCGGGTCGCGGACCAGTCCGGAACTGTCCCGCACCTTGTCGAAGAGTGCCAGCAGCAGGTCCGTCGTCTCCCGGTACGCGGTCAGGGTGTCGTTCGGGTTGGCGAGCCGACGCTCCGGCAACGCCTCGATCTTGGCGCGCAGGCCCGCCCACCGTTCCTGGGTGCGCAGCGCGCCACCGAGCCGACTGTCGACCGCAGCGGCGTTCTGGACGGCCCGGTCCACCGCCTCCCGGTTGGTCGGTCGACCGGTGAGAGCGGTCGTCTGCGCGTCGGCCAGCGCGGTCGCCACCGGTATCAGCGCGCGCAGGTAGCCGACCCCGTCGCGTTCCCGGGCCGCGAACGTCCGGTCGGCGTCGACGTCCCGCCACACCTGCCCGAAGAGCACCCCGACCGGGATGAGTAGCGCGACGGTGAGCAGCAGGGGCAGCAGGACGCCGGGCCCCGACGGCCGGGTGCTGGCCGGGGCGGCGGGGTTCGTCATCGTCGATCTCCTCCGGCGACGGCGGCGGGAACGGGGGTGGCTGCGCGGGAAGTCGCCGGTCCCGTGCACTGGACCGGAAAACTAACCGAATGCTTTCCAACAGCCATCCAGCGTCAACCGTCGGTTTTCCGTCACAGTGACTTATGGCACCTTGAGTACTCGACAACGCACGTTGAGTAGTAGCAAGCGGTTCGACATGCAGTCCAATGCCGGCTGTGTAGGTAATGTTCGTAATTCACGGGATCCGAATTCATCCCACCACGATCTGCGAACGTTGCGCGTTACGTCCGAACAGTCTGCCGATCGGGCGACCGGATGCGGACGTACGGGGGATCTCAGGCAGCGCTCAGGAACCGGCCCGTACGGTGAGCGCATGTCGACTCCGCTCCCGGCGCGGTTGCGCCGTGCGCTGCCCCGTCCCACCCGACGCCGGGTGGTCACCGTCGCGGTGGTGACCGCGTTGGCCGCCGGGGCGGTCGGCTGGGCGGTGTGGCCGCAGCCGAAGGCATTTTCCACCGCCGATCGCATGGTCACCATCCGGTCCGGACCGGACGGCGACCAGCCGGTCGATCTGGACACCCGGCTGTACCTGCCGAAGGGTGCCTCGGCCGCCAGTCCCGTGCCCGCGGTGCTGCTCGCCCACGGCTTCGGCGGGAGCAAGGAGTCGGTCGGCTCGCAGGCGGAGGAGATCGCCGGGCAGGGCTACGCGGTGCTGACCTGGAGTGCCCGTGGCTTCGGCCGCAGCGGTGGCCAGATCCACCTGGACAGCCCGGACTACGAGGTCCGCGACGCGTCCCGGCTGCTGGACCTGTTGGCCGACCGCCCGGACATCCGCAAGGACGCCGCCGGGGACCCCCGGGTCGGCGTGGTCGGCGGCTCGTACGGCGGCGGTCTCGCGCTGCTGCTGGCGGCGCAGGATCCGCGCGTCGACGCGATCGTCCCGATGATCACCTGGAACGACCTGGCCCGGTCCTTCCTGCCCGAGTCGACCGGGAAGCCACCGACCGAGGGCGTGTTCAAGAAGGGCTGGGCCGGCATCTTCTTCGGCAGCGGCGGCAACGCCGGCCCGGGCGGCCCCGCCGGCACCGCTCCCGGCGGCACCGGCACCGGCCAGCAGAGCGCGGACCAGCAGGGTGCCGGCCAGCCCGACCCGGGTGCCGGTGCGGCGGGTACCGGACCCGGCGTTCCGTCCGGCCGGGCCGGCGCCGATCCGGCGTGCGCTCGGTTCGCGGCGGACGTCTGCCGGGCGTACCTGGAGATCGCCACCACCGGTCGGGCCTCCGCCGACGCGGTGGCCCTGTTGCGCCGGTCCAGCCCGGCCGGCGTGCTCGACAAGATCAAGGCACCCACGCTGCTGGTGCAGGGCGAGGTGGACACCCTCTTCCCGCTCGCCGAGGCGGACGCCAACGCCCGCGGCATCGCCGCCGCCGGCACCCCGGTCCGGGTGGCCTGGTACACCGGCGGTCACGACGGCGGTGAGGGCCCGCAGTCCGATCAGGACCGGACGAAGTTCCTCACCCTCCAGTGGCTCGACCACTACGTCAAGGGCTCCGGCGCCGCCCCGGCGGACAGCTTCACGTTCTCCCGGATCGCCGGTTTCGACGCCCTGGAGCGGGGCCTGGTCGCCACCGGCTACAGCATCCGCGACTACCCCGGCCTGGCCGGCACCGCGAACCGGACCGTCGGGATCGCCGGGCCCCCGCAGCCGATCGCCAACCCGCCCGCGGGCAACCCGGCGGCGATCTCGTCGCTGCCGATGGCCGGCCGGTTGTCGTCGCTGCTCGACGGGGTGGCCGGCGATCTGGCCGGTCAGCACGCGAGATTCGAGTCGGCGCCGCTGACCGAGCCGATGGACGTGATCGGTTCGCCCACGGTCTCGATCCGGGCCGCGTCCCCCACCGGCGAGGCGGTCCTCTTCGTCAAGCTCTACGACGTCGACCCGAAGGGCGCGGCCACCCTCTCCAACGGTTTGGTCGCGCCGGTCCGGCTGACCGGTCTGCCGACCGATCTGGCCGCCGCGCGACCCGTCCAGGTCACCCTGCCGGCGATCGTCCGCCGGATCGATGCCGGACACCGGCTGCGGGTCGTCGTGGCCACATCGGACCAGGCGTACGCGACGCCGGCCCAACCCACCGTCTACACGGTGGGTCTGGGCGGCGACGCCGTGACCCTGCCGACCGCGACCGGCACGCCCATTCCCACCGCCGCCTCGATCTGGCGCTGGGCCCTGGTCGGACTGCTCGCCGCCATCCTGGTCGGGCTCGTCGTGGTCGTCCTGGTGGCCCGCCACCGGGCCCGTCGGCACAACCGCTCGGTCGACCCCGCGTACGCCGACGTCCCGCTGGTCGTCAAGGGCCTGCGCAAGGAGTACGCGGACGGCTTCGTCGCGGTCAAGCGGGTCGACTTCGAGGTACGGCCCGGTCAGGTGGTCGGCCTGCTCGGCCCGAACGGCGCCGGCAAGACCACCACGCTGCGGGTGCTGATGGGGCTGACCCAGCCGACCGCCGGTGAGATCTACGTCTTCGGGCATCCGTTGGTGCCCGGCTCGCCGGTGCTGTCCCGGATCGGGGCGCTGGTCGAGGGGCCCGGCTTCCTGCCGCACCTGTCCGGGCTGGAGAACCTGCGGTCGTACTGGCGGGCCACCGGCCGGCCGGTCGAGGACGCCCACTTCGAGGAGGCGCTGGAGATCGCCGGCCTGGGCGACTCGGTGCACCGCAAGACCCGCAAGTACAGCCACGGCATGAAGCAACGGCTGGCCATCGCGCAGGCCATGCTGGGCCTGCCCCAACTGTTGGTGCTCGACGAACCGACCGACGGGCTGGACCCGCCGCAGATCGCCGAGATGCGCCGAGTGCTCAAGCGGTACGCCACCGACGGCCGGGCGGTGCTGGTCTCCAGCCACCTGCTGGCCGAGGTGGAGCAGACCTGCACGCACGCGGTGGTGGTGAACAAGGGCGAGATCGTGGCGTCCGGCCCGGTGGACGAGATCGTCGGCGAGTCGCCGAGCGTGCAGTTCGACGTCACCGACCCGGCGACGGCCCGGGACGTGCTGTCCCGGATGGGCGGCGTGCACGTGCTGCCGGACGGCGACGGGGCGCTGGTGGTGGACACCAACGGCACCGCCCGCAGCGAGGTGGTGGCCGAACTGGTCCGGGCCGGGATCGGCGTGGACCGGGTGATGCCACGCCGCCGGCTGGAGGACGCGTTCCTCGCCCTGGTGGGCGACAACTCTCGGGGAAGCGGGGACCGCTGATGTCCACGGTGAACGGTGCGAGCGAGGCTCCCGGCGGTGCGGACCGGCCCGGAGCGGGCGGCGGTTCGTCGGGCGCCGGTTCGTCGGGCGGCGGTTCGTCGGTCGGCCTGGTCGACGCGGCGGGCGGGGCGGCCGGCTACCGGCCGTCGGCCACCCTGTCGGTCTGGGCCGAGGTCCGCCGGCAGGCCAGCCGGCGGCGTACCCAGTTGGCGCTCGGGTTCATGGTGCTGCTGCCGTTGATCATCCTGGTGGCGTTCCAGTTCGACTCCGGCAAGGACGACAACAACGGCGGCGGCGAGTTCGCCAGCCTGATCGACCAGGCCGTCTCGGGTGGGCTGAACTTCACCCTGTTCGCCATCTTCGTGTCGGCGTCCTTCCTGCTGGTGGTCGTGGTGGCGCTGTTCTGCGGCGACACGGTGGCCAGCGAGGCGAGCTGGGGGAGCCTGCGCTACCTGCTCGCCGTACCGGTGCCCCGGGCCCGGCTGCTGGCGGTGAAGCTGGTGGTGGCGCTGGCGTACTCGGGGTTCGCGCTGCTGCTGCTGGCCGGCACCGCGCTGCTGGCCGGGACGCTGCGCTACGGCTGGCATCCGCTGCGCAGCAGCATCGCGGACGAGATCCCGACCGGCGAGGGAGTGCTCCGACTGCTGGGCATCCTCGGCTACCTGGCGGTCGTCCTGCTGGTGGTGGCCGGCCTGGCGTTCCTGCTGTCGGTCTCGACGGACGCCGCGCTGGGCGCGGTCGGCGGTGCGGTGCTGCTGTGGATCCTGTCCGGGATCCTGGACCAGATCACCGCCCTCGGGGTGCTGCGCGACTTCCTGCCGACGCACTACTCGTCGGCCTGGTTGGGCCTGTTGTCCACCCCGGTGCAGACCGATGACATCGTCCGGGGCTGCATCTCGGCCGTCTCCTACGCCACCGTCTTCTGGGCGCTGGCCTTCTGGCGCTTCACCCGCAAGGACGTCACCAGCTGAGCGCGAAACTCATGCGCCGTGACCTGCGGCGGAAAAAGTAGTTGAGCGTTCTATATCGACAATCATAAATATTTGTTGCATCCTGAGGGCTCCTGGTAGCGCTCCCAAAGGAGGCGTCAAAGATGAATGATGTCCGATTCAAGGGCTCGGTACTGTCCCTGTTCCGCATTGTGGTCGGGCTGCTGTTCGTCTGCCACGGTCTGGCCTCGATCTTCGGGGTGCTGGGCGGCAACCGGGGCACCGGTCAACCGGTCCCGATGGGCCAGTGGCCCGGCTGGTGGGCCGCGCTGATCCAGTTGGTCTGCGGCGGCCTGGTGCTGATCGGGCTGCTCACCCGCCCGGCGGCGCTGCTCGCCTCCGGCTCGATGGCGTACGCCTACTTCACCGTCCACCAGGAGAAGGGCCTGCTGCCGATGACCAACGGCGGCGAGGCCGCGGCCATGTTCTGCTGGTCGTTCCTGCTGGTCGCCGTGCTGGGCGCCGGACCGTGGGCGGTGGACGCCCTGCTCCGCCGGGACCGGACCGAGTTGACCGACCGGTCCACCGACCGCCGGGCCGCGGCCACCGCCTGACGGCCCGTCCGCGGGCCGTCCATCGGATGGTCGGCGAAGGCGGCCACGGTCCGGTCGCGCTCGGACCCGCCCCGGTACGACAGACCGTGCGATCCGGAAGACCTCGACCCGGTCACCCACCTGCCGAGGTCTTCCGGATCACGTCACCGAACGGGTCGCAGTTCGTGCGGCATCCGCCAGCCGGCGGCCAGGCGCGACGGACGCAGGTTCCCCCCGCCGCCGAAGAACTCGCAGAACTTCATGATCAGCGGGTCCCACCGGATCGGGTCGACGTAGTGCGTACCCGGGATGATCAGTTCCTCCTCGACGTGCGTCCGTTCGACGGTCACGTGGAAGGCGGTGGCGGACAGCCCCGGCTGGGTCATCGGGTGCGCCTCGGTGACCAGGCACTCCAACTGGATCGGGCACTCGGCGACCCGCGGCGGCCGGACCAGGTCCGCCGGTTGCGGGGTGAGGCCGGCGACCGCGAACTTGTCCGGCTCGTACCGGTAGCCCTGCTCCGCCTTGCCGGTCGGCACCACCGGCCGGCCGGTGGTGAGCGCGATCCGGTCCACGGCGTCGACCAGCGACGACGGCACGAGGTTGAGCACGCACTCCCGTTCGCGCAACAGGTTGGCCGTGGTCTGGCCACTGTTGCCGAGGCCCAGCACGCAGGTCCGACCCAGCCACCACGCCGACGACATCGGCGCGAGGTTGAACCCACCGTCCTCGTTCCGGGAACTGATCAGCACCACCGGGGTGCCGAAGTAGAAGACTTTCGTGTCGGACACGCGATGCATCGTCGATCCCATCTCTCCGGCCCGGGTCGGGCCGCGCGCGGCTCGCGCGCCGTCCAACTCTGACCCGACACGCCCCGGACCGCTGGCGGCGATCGGACGTCGCGTTCGACCGACCCGGGCCCGGACGTGGTGTGCGAACGCCCTGTGCGGCGCACGTCGCGGCCGACCGGCTCTCGGGCCGACGAGAATGTGACAGGTCGCTGGTAGAACGCCAGGGGACGCTCGGGCACCCTCGGCAGGAGGCAGGCGATGGGGAAGCTGCTGTACTCGGTCACCATGTCGTTGGACGGCTTCATCGCCGGTCCCGGTGGCGACATGTCCTGGCTCACCGAGCACCTCGGACCCAACCCGATGGTGGACGACCTGATCGGACGGATCGGCGCGCTCCTGGTCGGCAACCGCACCTTCGGTGGCGACGACCCGTACAAGGGGGTCGAGGAGCGGGAGGGCAAGGCGTTCGGCGGTGGCTGGGAGGGACCACAGTTCGTGCTCACCCATCACCCGCGACCGGCCTCGGCGGACATCACCTTCGTCGACGACCTGGCCGAGGCCGTCACCGCGGCCAAGGCGGCGGCCGGGGACAAGTACGTCAACGTGCTCGGCGCCGACGTCGCCCGGCAGTGCCTGGCGGCCGGCCTGCTTGACGAGATCCTCACCCTGGTGGCGCCGGTGCTGCTCGGCGACGGCGTCCGGCTGTTCGACCATCCCGGCGGCAGCAACGTCAAGCTGGAGCAGCTCAGCGTCAGTCACGTACCGCACGCCGTCAACATCTGGCACCGCGTCGTCAGGTGAACCGGCCCGGGCGACACCGAGGCGGGCGGGGCCGGTCGAAGGCGATCCCGGGCCGCCGCGACCGGAGCCCGGCAGCCACCCCGGGCCATTTCCCGCTTCCGACCACCGCGTCGGGCAGGGCCGGAAGGAGGCATCAGCCGGTCGCGGGACCGGTCAGTTCCTCGGCGTACGTCCTGAGCGCGCCCACCGCCGTCATCAGGCTGGCGGCAAGCCAGGCGACAAACTGCCGTCGACCTCCGAGCTGTGCGCCAAGTACGACGTCTCCACGCAGGTCATCCGGTCCGCGATGCTCATCCTGCGCGCCGAGGGTCTGGTCGAGGGCCATCAAGGGCGCGGCGTTTACGTCCGAGCTCCGAACGCCGACCGTTGAGCATCAGACCTCCCGGGTGCGGTTGCGCAGCACGCAGAACTCGTTGCCCTCCGGGTCGGCCAGCACGACGAACGGGTCGGCGTCGGTCTGGCCCACGTCCGTGTGCCGGGCGCCGAGCGCCAGCAGCCGCTCGACCTCGGCCTCGACGTCGCCGTCGGTCGGGTTCAGGTCGGGGTGGTTGCGGTTCTTGCCGGCCTTGGAGGCGTCGACCCGCTGCAACCAGACGGTGAGCGTGCCCGGGGGAGCGTCGTCCGGCGGGTAGAGCTTCGCGCAGCCGTCGTCGCCCTTCTCGACCCGGTAGCCCAGAACCCGCGACCAGAACTCGGCCATCCGATCGGTGTCCCGCACGTCCAACGTCCACTGCGTGATCTGACTGACCACCCCGCCCACCTCCGACCTCCGGTGGCTCTACCAACACCACGATCATCACCCGAACCCACCCCGCCCGCACCCGGACCGCCCCAAGGCCCCCATGATCGTTGGCAGTTTTTCCGTACGACACGCCGATTCGGCAACGGAAAAACTGCCAATGATCATGGAGCTGCGCTGTCCCGGATCGGCGCGGCGCTGGGCACCACGAAGCAACCGCCCTCGGCCGGACCGTCGAGGTGGTGCCGCGGGCCGGCGGTCGGCCGACGCCGGCCGGCGTGAGCCGGACCACTCGACTTGCCGCCCACTGCGTGGGACGGCGGCTCGGCGCGCCCGCGGATGCGCCGTAAACTCGGCCGGGACAACTGAATACCTCATCCAGAGGGGCTGAGGGATACGGCCCGATGACGCCCCGGCAACCACCCCGCCGGCTCGACGCAGAGCGAGAGCGGGACAGGTGCCAATTCCGTCCCCGCCGCAGATCGCGATGCGGGGAAAGATGAGAGGACCTCGACGTGACGTCGATCATCGAATCCGGATCCCACCACGCCACCTCCGACGAGCGCGCCGACGCCGGCCGCGTCGCGGCCGGACCGGCCCGCGGCCTGGTCTGCCGCGGCTGCGGCGCCGAGTACCCGTTGGTCGCGCAGCACGCCTGTTTCGAGTGTTTCGGCCCGCTGGAGGTCAGCTACGACCCGGCGGCGCTCGCCCGGGTCACCCGCGCCGACATCGAGGCCGGGCCGCACAACATCTGGCGGTACGCGCCGCTGCTGCCCGCCGGACAGGACCCGGCCGGTCGGATCACCCTCGACCCCGGGCTCACCCCGCTGGTGGCGGCCACCGGACTCGCCGCCGAGTTGGGCATCCACGCCCCGCTGTGGGTCAAGGACGACAGCGCCAACCCCACCCACTCGTTCAAGGACCGGGTGGTGTCGGTGGCGCTGACCGCCGCCCGCGGGCTCGGCTTCACCCGGTTCGCCTGCGCCTCCACCGGTAACCTGGCCAACTCGGTCGCCGCCCACGCGGCCCGGGCCGGCGTACCGTCGATCGTCTTCATCCCGGCCGACCTGGAACCGGGCAAGGTGATCACCACCGCCGTGTACGGGGGCGACCTGGTCGCCATCGACGGGTCGTACGACGACGTCAATCGACTCTGTGGCGAGTTGGTGGAGACCGACGAGTTCGAGGACACCGCGTTCGTCAACGTGAACGTCCGGCCCTACTACGCGGAGGGTTCCAAGACGCTCGGCTACGAGGTGGCCGAGCAGTTGGGCTGGCGGATCCCGGCGCAGGTGGTGGTCCCGATGGCCAGCGGCGAGCTGCTCACCAAGATTGACAAGGCGTTCAGCGAACTGGTCGAGATAGGACTGGCGACCGCCCCGGACGGCGGCTGGACGGTGTTCGGCGCGCAGTCCACCGGCTGCAACCCGATCGCGACCGCGCTGCACGCCGGCACCGACACTGTCACCCCGGTACGGCCCACCGGCATCGCGAAGTCGCTGAACATCGGCGACCCGGCCGCCGGCCTGTACGCGCTGGAGGCGGTCCGGCGTACCGGTGGCTGGATGGACCACGCCGACGACGACGAGATCCGGGCGGGGATCCGGCTGCTGGCCCGGACCACCGGCGTGTTCGCCGAGACCGCCGGCGGGGTCACCGTCGCCGTGCTGCGCAAGCTCGTCGAGTCCGGCCGGTTGGACCCGACCCGGGAGACGGTCGTCTACAACACCGGTGAGGGGCTGAAGACGATCGACGCGGTCGCCGGCCAGGTGGGACCGTCCCATCGGGTAAAGGCTTCGTTGCGGGCGGTACGGGACGCAGGACTGCTGGGCTGAAACTTCCACGTTTTGCTGCGGTTGGTAGCTGGGGATTTGCTGTCAGTAGAAGAAAACTCCTTCCGGGGACTTGACGGACGCAACTGCGCAACGCAAGATGCTCCGTGCGGGAGGGCGCATCGCCGTAGACTTTTGAAGTTCTTACGACCCAGCGCCGGAGGCGTTGTGCGATCGCCCTCCCGACCAAGCAGGTGACGACCCGGACGCCGAGGTCGACCCTTTCTTCCCGACCGGCCGACGGCTAAATCGTTCGCGGTCCCACCGCTCCCCGGGGCACCCTCGCCCCATGGACATCACCGTCGACTCGATCCGGCAGGACGACCACACGAGCTTCGAGCGGGCGTACGAGATCAAGGCCGCGAGTCTCGCGGCGGACCTGCCCGGCTTTCCGCCGTTGTGCCGGCAGCGCTTCTTCGGCGGCCTGCGGCATCCGATGCCGGTGACGGGCTATCGCTGGCTGCTCGCCCGGCTCGACGGGGAACCGGTCGGCTTCGCCGAACTCGAACTCCCCCAGGCGGACAACACCGCGATGGCGGTGGTGCAGGTGCACGTCCGGCCCGGGAGTCGCCGCCGGGGCGTCGGGCGGGCCCTGCACCGGCGGGTCGTCCGGTTGATGGGTGACCTCGGTCGGAAGCGGATCATCGGCCAGACCGCCGGCACCCTGCCGGACGGCCCGGAACGCGATCCCGCGGGTGACGCGTTCGCCCGCGCGGTCGGCGCGACGGCCGCGCTGGTCGACGTCCGCCGTCGGCTCGACGCCACCGGGCTCGACGAGGTCGCCCTCGACCGGCAGCTCGCCGAGGCGCGGTCCCGGGCCGGGGACTACCGGACCGTCCGCTGGCCCGGCATCCCGCCGGAGGAGTACCTCGCCGATCTGGCCTACCTGGACGGTCGGCTGCTGCTGGACGCGCCGACGGGCGAACTCGACTACGAGCCGGAGAAGATCGACGCGACCCGCGCCCGGGGGATCGCCGAGGCGCGGGTGGCGGCGGGCCGGCGGACGTACCACACGGCGGCGCGGCACGAGGCGACCGGCCGGCTGGTCGCCTGGACGACCATCGACGTCGGTGCCACCCCGGACTGGCACGCCTTCCAACAGATCACCATCGTCGATCCGGCACACCGCGGGCGCCGGCTCGGCACCCTCCTGAAGATCGAAAACCTGCGGTACGCCATGGCGAACGAGCCGGCCCTGCGGTCCGTCGACACCTGGAACGCCGCCGACAACGAGCACATGATCTCGATCAACGAGGCGATCGGATTCCGGCCGGTGGACCGCTGGACCGACTGGCAGCTGACGCTCTGACGATCCCGGGCGGCAGCGCCTGAGGTGCTGGCCCGGGGCCGGCTGGGGCATGATGGCGGGCATGACGGAGACCCCGCATCCCCTCTACGCCGCGCACGCCGAGACGCTGACCCGCGCGCTGACCGCGATCACCGAGCGCGGCTACTGGTCCGCCTACCCGGAATCACCCAGCCCCCGGGTGTACGGCGAGACCGCCGCCGCCGACGGTGAGGCCGCCTTCCGGGCGTACCTGGGCGGTGACTTCCCGCTCGACCAGCCGGGTGCCGGCGATCGGGTGGCCACCGAGGTCAGCCCGTTCGGGGTGGATCTCGGCGTGCGCTATCCGCACGCCGACCCGGACGCCCTGATCGCCGCCGCCACCACCGCGCTGCCGGCCTGGCGGGACGCCGGCCCGCGGACCCGGACCGGGGTCTGCCTGGAGATCCTCGCCCGGCTGCACCGGCACGTCTTCGAGCTGGCCAACGCGGTGCAGTTCACCAGCGGCCAGGCCTTCGTGATGGCCTTCCAAGCCGGCGGGGCACACGCGCTGGACCGGGCCCTGGAGGCGGTGGCCTACGCGTACGCGGAGATGAACCGGCACCCCGGCACGGCCGACTGGGAGAAGCCGGCCGGCAAGGGCGAGCCGCTGCGGATGGTCAAGACCTTCCACGTGGTGCCCCGCGGCGTCGCCCTGGTGATCGGCTGCAACACCTTCCCGACCTGGAACTCGTACCCGGGGTTGTTCGCCTCGCTGGTCACCGGCAACCCGGTGCTGGTCAAGCCGCATCCGCGGGCCGTCCTGCCGCTGGCGATCACGGTGCGGTACGCCCGCGAGGTGCTCGCCGAGGCCGGGTTCGACCCCAACCTGGTGCAGCTCGCCGTCGAGGCGCCCGGCGAAGGGCTCGCCTCCGGCCTGGCCACCCGGCCCGAGGTCAAGATCGTCGACTTCACCGGTTCCACCGAGTACGGCGACTGGCTGGAGGACAACGCCCGGCAGGCCGCCGTCTACACCGAGAAGGCCGGCCTCAACACGGTCGTCGTCGACTCCACCGACGACTTCGCCGGGATGTGCCGCAACCTCGGCTTCACGCTGACCCTGTACAGCGGCCAGATGTGCACCACCTCGCAGAACATCCTGATCCCGGCCGGCGGCATCGAGACCGACCAGGGGCACAGGAGCTTCGACGAGGTGGCCGCCGGGATCGCCGCCGCGGTCGGCAAGCTCACCGGGGATCCGGCCCGGGGCGTCGAGCTGACCGGTGCCATCGTCAACGACGGGGTGCTGGAGCGACTGACCGAGGCGGCGAAACTCGGCGAGGTGGTGCTGGAGTCGCGGACGGTGGAGCACCCGAAATATCCGGGCGCGGTGGTGCGTACCCCGACGATCGTGAAACTGGCGGCGGACGCGGCGGAGATCTACGGCCGGGAGTGGTTCGGACCCATCTCGTTCGTCATCGCGACTGACTCCACCGAGCACAGCCTGCGGATCTTCCGGGACACGGTGGGCGCGGGCGGCGCGCTGACCGCGGGCGTCTACTCCACGGACGAGGACGTCCTCGACGCGGCCGAGAAGGTGGCCGTGGACGTGGGGGTGCACCTGTCCTGCAACCTCACCGGCGGGGTGTTCGTCAACCAGTCGGCGGCGTTCTCGGACTTCCACGCCAGCGGCGCGAACCCGGCCGCGAACGCGGCCCTGACCGACGGCGCCTACGTCGCCAACCGGTTCCGGATCGTGCAGAGCCGCCGACACGCCTGAGCGCACCGGTACGCCCGAGCGGCACCGCGCCGCCCGACCCGAGGACGGGCCCTCGCCCATCGCGCAAGCGGTCGGCGGGGGCCCGTCGGGGTGTCAGGCCGGGCGGCGCATCCGCAGCTCGGTCAGCACGGGGACGGTGGGGTGCGGGACCCGGACCCCGGTGTCGACGAAGCCCAGCCGCCGGTAGGCGCGGACCGCCCGGTCGTTGCCGACCACCACCTCCATCAGCAACTCCGGCCGGCCGGTGGATCGGGACCAGGCGGCCACCGCCTCGACGAGGTCGGCCAGCAGGCCCGTGCCGCGCCGGGCCGGGGTGACGTAGACGGCGAAGATCAAGGTCAGGTCCGGCTCCCCGGGTACGACCGTGCCGCCGGCGTGCCCGACGAACCGGCCGTCGACCTCCGCCACGAACTGGCCCCGGATCGGACCGGTCGCGCACCCGGCGATCCGGGCCACGTGCTCGGCGTGCGGACGGGCGGCGTGCTCGGCGAGCGTCTCCAGGAAGGCCAGCGGCGTGTCGGCGAGCATCTCCAGACGCAGTGCCCGCATCCGGGCGGCGTCCCGGGTGGTGACCCGTCGGACCCGGGGCGCGGGCGGACGGGCCGGCCGGCACGTCGGCCGGTCGACGGAGGAGGTGTCCACGGCCGGCGGCCACACACTGGTCACACCGCAACAACTACCGTGGTCCGTCCCGGTTGGCAACTAGATTGATTGCGATGCGTGTGTTTCAGGAGTGGAAGCGCTCGGACCTGGGGATTCAAATTTGAAAAGCAAGCGACGCGCGACGATGGGCGATCGGATGTCCAAGCGCTTTCCCGGATCCCGATCGCTGTCCGATTTGGGGTAGTGCGCCGTCGTCACCGCTCGTGTAACGTGCGATTTCGGTCGCTGTTTCACCGCGAGGGAGTGTCGGTCGGAAAACCGCGACCGGGGCAGGCGCACGCGGTGTCAGGGGCTCAAGTGGGTTCGGCACCATCGAAGTAAGGAAGTCACAATGGCTCAGGGCACCGTCAAATGGTTCAACAGCGAAAAGGGCTACGGATTCATTGCCGTCGATGGAGGATCGGACGTGTTCGTCCACTTTTCCGCCATTGAGATGGACGGCTACAAGTCGCTCGACGACGGCCAGCGGGTCGAGTTCGAGGTCGCCCAGGGGCAGAAGGGTCCGCAGGCCGAAAAGGTGCGTGTGATCGCCTGAGCTTTGTATCGACGTTTTCCGATCTGGACCCGCACGGTGGCCGCTCCCCGTGCCGACCCCGAGGCCCGACGTCTTCGCCGCAGGCCCGTCCGTACCCGCTGCTGCCCGCCCGGTCGGGCCGGCACCGGGTGCGGGCGGGCCTGACGCGCTTCGACTCCACCGATCGGACCGCACGCCGCCGGCGGGGCGGCACGATCGGGCCGGACGCGCTTGCACTCGGCAGGGGAGAGTGCTAAACAAGTCATTGGCACTCGCGCCATGTGAGTGCCAATGGTCGGGGCGGTAGGGCCACGGTCACGGACCCATGGAGACGGGGACGAGGCACGTGGCCGGTCGTCGCGGGCTGTCCGCCCGGCCGGCGGACGTCCCTGTCGCCTTGCGCGTCGGAGTCGGTCAAGCGCCTCGTGCGCCGTCGACGCCGCGGGCAAGCGCAGTAGTGACGTCCGAAGGTGCGTAGTCAGACGGCGCATCCGGGACAACCGTCCGGGGAGCCGTTGAGTGTCCAGGAGGACAACGCCGTATGGCCAAGATGATCGCGTTCGACGAAGAGGCGCGCCGCGGCCTCGAGCGGGGCATGAACCAGCTCGCCGACGCCGTGAAGGTGACGCTCGGCCCCAAGGGCCGCAACGTCGTGCTCGAGAAGAAGTGGGGTGCCCCCACCATCACCAACGATGGTGTGAGCATCGCCAAGGAAATCGAACTCGAGGACCCCTACGAGAAGATCGGCGCTGAGCTGGTCAAGGAGGTCGCCAAGAAGACCGACGACGTCGCCGGTGACGGCACGACGACGGCGACCGTCCTGGCCCAGGCGCTGGTCCGCGAGGGCCTGCGCAACGTCGCGGCCGGCGCGAACCCGATGGCCCTGAAGCGGGGCATCGAGGCCGCCGTCGGTGCGGTGACCGAGGAGCTGGCCAAGCTCGCGAAGGACATCGAGACCAAGGAGCAGATCGCCTCCACGGCCTCGATCTCCGCCGGTGACACCAGCGTCGGCGAGATCATCGCCGAGGCGATGGACAAGGTCGGCAAGGAAGGCGTCATCACCGTCGAGGAGAGCAACACCTTCGGGCTCGAGCTCGAGCTCACCGAGGGTATGCGCTTCGACAAGGGCTACATCTCGCCCTACTTCTGGACCGACCCGGAGCGGATGGAGGCCGTCCTCGACGACCCCTACCTGCTGATCGTCAACAGCAAGATCTCGTCGGTCAAGGACCTGCTGCCGATCCTCGAGAAGGTCATGCAGTCGGGCAAGCCGCTGGCCATCATCGCCGAGGACGTCGAGGGCGAGGCGCTGGCCACCCTGATCGTCAACAAGGTGCGCGGCAACTTCAAGTCGGTCGCCGTCAAGGCGCCGGGCTTCGGTGACCGCCGCAAGGCCATGCTGGCCGACATCGCCATCCTCACCGGTGGCCAGGTCATCAGCGAGGAGATCGGCCTCAAGCTGGACGCCGTCAACCTCGACATGCTGGGCCGCGCCCGCAAGGTCGTGGTGACCAAGGACGAGACGACCATCGTCGACGGTTCCGGCGACGCCGACCAGATCCAGGGTCGGGTCAACCAGATCCGCGCCGAGATCGAGAAGAGCGACTCCGACTACGACCGGGAGAAGCTGCAGGAGCGCCTGGCCAAGCTGGCCGGCGGTGTTGCGGTGATCAAGGTCGGCGCGGCCACCGAGGTCGAGCTCAAGGAGCGCAAGCACCGCATCGAGGACGCCGTCCGCAACGCGAAGGCGGCCGTCGAGGAGGGCATCGTCCCGGGTGGTGGTGTCGCGCTGGTGCAGGCCGGCAAGACCGCCTTCGACAAGCTGGACCTGACCGGTGACGAGGCCACCGGCGCCCAGATCGTCAAGATCGCTCTGGACGCGCCGCTGCGGCAGATCGCCGTCAACGCCGGTCTCGAGGGTGGCGTCGTGGTGGAGCGGGTCCGCAACCTGGACACCGGCCACGGCCTGAACGCCGCCAGCGGTGAGTACGTCGACCTGCTCAAGGCCGGCATCATCGACCCGGCCAAGGTGACCCGGTCGGCGCTGCAGAACGCGTCGTCGATCGCGGCCCTGTTCCTCACCACCGAGGCAGTGGTGGCGGACAAGCCGGAGAAGACCCCGGCAGCCCCGGCTGCGCCGGGTGGCGGGGACATGGACTTCTGAGTCCGGAAACACCTGCCGGTGGGGGCGGGCCGCGCGAGCGGTCCGCCCCCACCGCCGTCCCGGCTGTCGTCGCGCGGGCTAGCCGGCGCCGACCAGCGGCTTGCGGTAGAGGGAGAAGACCCGTTCGATCCGGGCCCCGACGGTGCGGGAGTAGAACGGCACCGGGCCCACCCAGCCGATCTGTACCCGGTCGTGGCCGGCGGCCCGCTGGTCGGCAAGACAGCGACGTAACAGGATCGAGCCGATGCCGAGGCCCTGCGCGGCCGGCGCCGTGCCCGTCGGGCCGAACCAGGTGGGCCGGGACGACCCCCACGCCGCGAAGGCCAGCAGCTTCCCGTCGCGTACGGCGAGGTGACAGCCGGCATCCGGGCGGCCCACCGAACGGGTGAGCTCGCCGGGCCACGATCCGCCGAAGACCTCCTCGGCGAACGCGACCAGGGCCGGAAGGTCCGCCGGCTCGGCCCGGCGTACCGTGACGCCCTGCCCGGCCAGCCGCCGCTCGGCCGGCGCGGTGTCCCGCAGTCCCGGGGCGTCCGGCGCCGACAGGTCGGCGGTCATGTTCCAGGCGGTCCGGTACTGCTCGTAGCCGAGCGCCAGCGCGGTGCAGATCGCCGGGGTGTAGCGCACGTCGATGCCCGGCCAGGCGTACCGCGGTGGGTTGCCGGCAAGCACCACCTCGCGGGCGCCGAGTCCGGCCAGGACCAGCTCCGCCCGCTCCAGCAGGGCGCGACCCAGCCCGCGCCGGCGCGCCGAGGGATGGACCGCGAGCAGTTCGACGTGCCCGACCGTCGGATTCGTGTGCGAGATCGAACCCAGCAGCACCCCGACGGGCGCTCCGCCCGCGGCGCCGGTCGGGGCGAGGGTGCCGGTCGACGGGCTGACGGTGGCCGGCGCCGGGCGGCCGACCAGGGCGACCGGGCGGCGGCCGACCGTCGGGTCGGGATCACTCAGCAGGGGCACGATCGCCGCCGCCTCGGCGGCGTCCTCGGGCAGGTCCAGCGCCGCGCGGCACAGCTCGACCAGGCCCGCCGACCAGCCGCCGGACGGCTCGGTCCCGGCAGAGCCGGTTCCGGTCGGGCCGGTTCCGGCAGACCCGGTTGCGGTCAGCACGTCGATCGTGAACTGGGGATCCACGGGCACAACCTTAGATCAGCTCGATCTGGCGGGGACACCCTCAGCCGGCGGCGGTGGCCGCCCGGACCGCGGCGTACGCGTCGACCAGTCCGGCGCCGGTGACGTTCGCCGAGCCGCCGCACCGGTCCGCCGGTTCGCCGGGTGGATACCGAGCCGGCCTCCCGGTCGCCGTGTCCCGCAGGATGCGCCGGGTCCGGTCCAGGTCGCCGACCAGCGCCGGATTCGCCGACCACATCAGCGCCACCACGCCCGCCACCTGCGGCGTCGCCATCGACGTACCGTTCTCGGTGGCGTAGCCGCCGCCGGGCCAGGCGGACAGTACGTCGGCACCGGGGGCGACGACGTCGGGCTTCGCGGCGCCGCCGGGCGCCGGTCCCCGGCTGGAGAATTCGGTGATCCGCCCCTCCTGGTCGACCGCGCCCACCGTGAGCACGTCCGGGTACGGCGCGGGCGGATCGCTGACCGAGCCGCAGTACGGGCCGCTGTTGCCGGCCGCGACCACGGTGAAGATCCCGGCCGCGGCCAGGGCCGCGGTGGCCGGCCGCAGGACGTCCCGGTCGCAGCCCTCGATCGGCGGGCAGCCCCACGAGTTGGTCAGCACCTGCGGCGCCCGGTCCGGCCGGCCCGCCGTGAACGGGTCCGCGCCGGTGGGGAACGGCGCCAGCATGAACTGCAGGCAGTCCAGGTAGTGCGCCGGGTTGCCCAGGTTGCGGCCCAGGTTGACGCAGCCCACCCAGTGGGCGCCCGGGGCCACGCCGACCTGTCGGCCACCGACCGCGCTGGCCAGCGTGTGCGTACCGTGGCCGCCGCGGTCGGTCGGCGTCCGGCTGCCGTTCCACGGGTCGTACCAGGAGTCGTCGCCGCCGCGGAAACCGCCGGCCAACGCCGGATGGGCACCGTCCACTCCGGAGTCGGAAGTGCCCACCACGATGCCGGCGCCGGTGACCCCCAGCCCCGAACGGACCCGGTCCGCGCCGATCATTGTGATGTTCCACGGCGGCGCGGCCGGCTGTGCCAGCGCACCCCGGTCCGGCCGGGGTGCCGCCGGGAGCGGTCGGAGCCGCTGGCTGAGCAGCACGCGGTCCACGTCGGACCGGCGGGACAGCCACTCCCGTACCGCCGGGCCACCCTCCACCTCGACGGCGTTGACCAGGTAGTAGGGCGTGTGGCGCAGGTGCAGCCGGCGCAGGTCCCGGCGGAGCCCGGCCTGTGACCGTTCGGCGGTGTCGACCAGTCGCCGGTAGACCGCCTCGCCCCGGGTGGCCCGGCCGGCGAAACCGGTCAGCCCCACCGGCACCCCGGTCAGGTCGGCCTGCTCACGCAGCACGACGAAGAGCTTCTCGCCGTACAGGCCGGGTTGGCCGGCACCGACGTACAGGCCGGCGACCGCGACCAGCAGCAGTCCGAGC
The DNA here is from genome assembly GCF_042650605.1 of Micromonospora zhanjiangensis. NCBI lineage: Bacteria > Bacillati > Actinomycetota > Actinomycetes > Micromonosporales > Micromonosporaceae > Micromonospora > Micromonospora zhanjiangensis. The sequence continues at coordinate 208,541 of NZ_JBHSBN010000001.1, forward strand.
GCGGCGGCCACCGGACGCCGTCCGGGCCGACGCGGGCGCAGCCGGGCGAACGCCACCGCGTACCCGGCCGCGACCAGCAGCGCGATGGTGAGTGACCCGCCCGCCGCGACCGCGACCCAGAACGGCACGTCCCGGCCGAGCAGCAAGAGCGAGATCTCCTCCGGGTCGGCGAAGGCCAGTGGACCGACGGCCGCGAGCCCGACCAGCCAGCCGACCGGCCGCCACGGCCGGCCACCGGGCGGGTACGCACCGGACCCCGCCAGCGTGGCGGTGGCGAAGCCGAGCGGTGGCAGGGTCAGCAGCGCCGCCAACTGCGCACCGTCCTGCCCGGTGCCGGCCGCGACCAGCAGCAACGCCACCCCGGCGACCGGGCCGCCGAGCAGCAGCAGCCGGACCGGGTGCGGTCGGCCGTCCGGCCACCTCCGGTAGGTCGCCCAGAACCGGACGTCCAGGATCGACGCCGCGAGTCGACCGACCGCGACCGCGGCCGTCACCGCAAGGACGGTTTCCAGCAGGCCGCCCAGCGCGCCCACGCACACCCAGGGCAGCAGCACCGCCAGGCCGGCCGTTGCCGCGAGCCCGGTCGCGGCCGGGGCCTCCCGGTCCGGCGGCCCGGCGGTGGCCGGATCCTGGCGGCCCGGCGGTGCCGAGTTCGAGCCCACATCGAAAACGTTGTAGCTACTACGTTCTCGATGCGGGCCCGAAACCGCGACGTCAGCCGGCGGGGCGGTCGCGCGACCGGACCGGGCGGCCGATCCGGGACGCCACGTCCGCCGCCGGTCGGATCCGCCGGGCCGGTCGGTCCGGGCGATCTCGCTCGGGCCACCGGTGCGGCGCCGACCGGTGCGGAGCACCGACCCGAGCGCGACGGCGACGACGGCGAGGGCGGCCAGGTAGAACTCGTTCTGCGGCGTCGGTACCGCCCGTACCAGACCGAGCCCGGCCAGCGCCGCCGCGCCGAGCAGCCAGGCCCGGCCGGCGGCCCGGACCGCGGGACCGCGCGGGAGCAGGGCCAGCGGCGTCGCCGGCAGTGCGACCAGCAGCCCGGCGGCCAGGCTCGGGACGAACCGGACCCAGGCCGGCTGGTCCAGCCCCAGGGTGAGCAGGAGCTGCGTCACCAGCCAACCGATCGCCTCGGCGCCCGCCACGACCGCGACGGCCCACAGGCCGGTCAGCACCGCGGCGACCACCGACCAGGGGTTCGTGCCGCCCGGCGTCGGCGCGGTCCGCGGTGGTGGCCACGGCGGCGTTGCCGCGCCGCCCGTGACCGGTGGCGGGGCCGGTGCGAGCGGGTGCGCCGCATCGCTCGGTGGAGGGGGGCCGACCTGCATGGAGACAGACACTACGGCCCGCGACGGGCCCGGACGCGCCGCAGGCGGTTACGGTGGAGGGGTGCGTGACCCGAATGTGTCCCGATATGTGGCCGGTCAGCTCTCACCCCAACGCCGCGCCGCCGACCTGCGCCGGTTGCGCAGCGAGCGGTTCGACGTGCTGGTCATCGGGGGTGGGGCGACCGGGGCCGGCGCGGCCCTGGACGCCGCCTCCCGGGGCCTCAAGGTGGCCCTGGTCGAGGCGCGCGACTTCGCCGCCGGTACGTCCAGCCGGTCCAGCAAACTGATCCACGGCGGTCTGCGCTACCTGGAACAGTTGGAGTTCCACCTGGTCCACGAGGCGCTGACCGAACGCGGGCTGCTGGCCACCCGACTCGCGCCGCACCTGGTCCGGCCGGTGCCGATCCTGGTGCCGCTGCCGTCCCAACCGGGCGCCGGGCTCCGGGAGTTGCCGGGTCGCGCCTGGCGCCGGTCCTACTACGGCCTCGGGGTCGCGGTCTACGACGTGTTCGCCGGTCTGTTCGGCGGTGGCCGGGGAATGCCGTTGCACCGGCACATGACCCGGGAGACCACGCGCCGGGTCTTCCCGAGCCTGCGTCCGGACGTGGTGTCCGGCGCGATCCGCTACTACGACGGTCAGGTCGACGACGCCCGGCTGGTGGTGAACCTGGTCCGGACCGCGGCCAGCCAGGGCGCCGCCGTGGTGAGCAGCGCCCGGGCGGTCGGCCTGGTCCGGCAGGCCCGCGAGGTCACCGGCGTACGGGTCCGGGACATGGAGGCGCCAGCGGGTTCGCCGGACGCCGAGTTCGAGGTACGTGCCCGTACCGTCATCGCGGCCACCGGCGTGTGGAGCGACGACATGTCCAGGCTGCTGGGAGACGCCGGGTTGCGACCGGGACTGCGGGTCCGGGCCTCCAAGGGGGTGCACCTGGTGGTGCCCCGCTCGGCGATCACCGGCGACGCCGGACTGATCCTGCGCACGGCCACCTCGGTGTTGTTCGTGATTCCGTGGGGCGGGCACTGGATCATCGGCACCACGGACACCGACTGGCAGCTCGACCGGTCCCACCCGGCCGCCTCGGCCCGGGACATCGCATACCTGCTGGACCAGGTCAACACCGTGCTGGACCGGCCACTGACCACCTCGGACATCGAAGGGGTGTACGCCGGACTGCGCCCGTTGCTGTCCGGGGAGGCCGACTCCACCTCGAAGCTGTCCCGGGAACACGCCGTCATCGAGCCGATGCTCGGGCTGCTGCTGGTGGCCGGCGGCAAGTACACGACGTACCGGGTGATGGCTGCGGACGTGGTGGACCGGGCCGCCCGGCGGCTGGGCGGGGCACGCCCGTCCCGGACGGCCGACCTGCCGCTGCTGGGTGCCGACGGGTTCGCCGCGATGTGGCGGGACCGGGCCGACCTGGCCCGGCGGCACGCGGTCCAGGTGGGCGTCGTCGAGCACCTGCTGGAGCGGTACGGCACGCTCACCGTCGACCTGCTGCGCCTGATCGGCGCGGATCCGCTGCTCGCCTCGCCGCTGGCCGGCGCACCCGAGTACCTGGCCGCCGAGGTCGCCTACGCGGCCGGCTCCGAGGGCGCGCTGCACCTGGACGACGTGCTGACCCGACGGACCCGGATCTCCTTCGAGACCGCCCACCGGGGCGCCGAGTCGGCGGAGCACGCCGCCGAGGTCATGGGCGCGGTGCTCGGCTGGAACGCGGCGGTACGGGCCCGGGAGGTCGAGCACTACCTGGCCCGGGTCGAGGCGGAACGCCAGTCGCAGCGGATGCCGGACGACGCGACCGCGGACGCGGCCCGGCTCGGTGCGCCGGACGTCCGGGGCTTCGCGGCCGACCGGGGCGAGGACCCGTTCGGGCCGCCGGTGGCGCCGCTGCGGCCACCGGCGACCAGCCAGTGATCGTTTTCCGGCCGTCCGGCCGTCCGGCCCGGGTGGCGGGCGGCTCAGCCGGAATAGGTCCAGTTCACGCACCGCTGGGCGACGTAGCCCCTGGCGCCCTTCCAGGTGATCTTGATCCACCACGGGCTGGACCCGCTTCCGCAGGCGGAATAGCTGCCGCCCCGGGTGGCGGAGCAGGCGGCCGTGGCCCGCTGGCCGGGGTACATGAGTCCGATCCGGGTCCCGCTGGTCGAGGCGGTACGGCGGACGGCCACCGCCGAGACGCCCTTCTTCGGCGAGACGTAGCAGGTCCTGGCCAGCGCTCCCGCGGTCGGTATCGCGGCGACGGCGGCCGGGGCGGTGTCGGGTCGATCGTATGGTGCGGCGGCGTTGGCGGCGGTCACCGGCATTCCGAGCGCGGCGACCAGGAACACGACGAGTAGCGCGGCACGGCGCGGACTGCGATTCATCTCCGCCTCCTCACAACGGTGGTCCACCCGGAGCGGTGTTCCATCCGGTTCAACGGGTGACCGGTGGTGCGGTCACGGAGGGCGGGCGCGGTCCGCCGCCGGACGGTCAGATCACCTTGCCCGGGTTGAACAGCCCGGTCGGGTCCAGGGCGTCCTTGATCGCCCGGTGCACCCGCAGGCCCACCGGTCCGATCTCTCGGGCCAGCCAGTCCCGCTTGAGCAGCCCCACGCCGTGCTCGCCGGTGCAGGTCCCGCCCAGCGACAGCCCGAGCCGCATGATCGCGTCGAACGCCTGCCGGCCGCGTTCCAGGATGGCCGGGTCGGCCCGGTCGACCACGATGTTCGGGTGCATGTTGCCGTCGCCGGCGTGGCCGACCACGCCGATCGGCACGTCGTACTCCTCGGCGACCTGTTCCACCCCGTCGAGCAGGGCGGCCAGCGAGCCGCGCGGCACCGCCACGTCGTCGATGATCAAGCCGCCGTTGCCGGCCGGGTACGTCTCGGCGGCGAACCGTTCCATCGCCGGGTGGGCCAGCCGGCGGGCCTGCAGCAGGGCGGCGGCCTCGGTCGCGTCGGTGGCCGCGTACACCTCGCCGGCGCCGGCCGCCTGGCACACCTCGGCCAGCCGGGCCAGGTCGTCGGCAGCCCGGGAACCGGTGTCCGCCGCGGCCAGCAGCAGCGCCCTCGCGTCGGTGCGCAGGCCCATCGGCTGGTACGCCTCGATCGCCCGCAGGTGCGTCCGGTCCAGCAGTTCGAACATGCTGGGAGTGAGCCCGCGGACGGAGATGTCGGCGACCGCCGTACCGGCCGCGGCGGTCGAGTCGAAGACCGCGACCAGGGTCAGCGACTCCTCGGCGGCCGGCCGCAGCGCGACGGTGATCTCGGTGATCACGCCGAGGGTGCCCTCCGAGCCCACGAACAGCCGGGTCAGGTCGTACCCGGCCACGCCCTTGGCGGTCCGCCGGCCGGTGCGCAGCACCTCACCCGAGGCCAGCACCACCTCCAGGCCCAGCACGTACTCGCTGGTGACGCCGTACTTCACGCAGCACATGCCGCCGGCGTTGGTGGCGACGTTGCCGCCGACCGTGGACGACTCCCAGGAACCCGGGTCGGGTGGGTAGCGCAGGCCGTGCTTGGCCACCGCGCCGGCCAGGGCCGCGTTGACCACGCCCGGTTGCAGCACGGCCGTGCGGTTGACCGGGTCGATCTCCCGGATCTCGGTCATCGCCGTCATGGACAGCACGACCGCGCCGTCCACCGCGTTCGCCGCGCCGGCCAGCCCGGTCCGGGCCCCCTGCGGCACCACCGGTACGCCGTGTCGGGCGGCGATGGTGACCGCCCGTACCACGTCGGCGGTGTCCCGCGGTCGGACCACCACCGCCGGCAGACCGGCGTCACACAGGTCGGCCTCGTCCCGTTGGTGACCGCGGAGCAGGTCGGGATCGGTGAGGACGGCGGCCGCGCCGAGGGCGTCCCGCAGGTCGTCGAGGAGGTCTGGCATGGGTGGCAGGTTACTCACCGGGCAACGACGGTGACCACGCCGTCCGTCGATCCGAGGACGGCCGCGGAACCCGGCCGTACCTGGTCGGTCGGTCGCCGGTCCACGATGGACGGCGGCGACCGATCCGCGAAATAGTGCAATCGGCTACAGAACGCCCCGGTGCCGCGCGGAGGCATCAAACCGTGCGTGGCGGGTAACCCCCGCCGTGGCTTCGAAACGGGACAAGGCGGCCGACTGGCACCGCAACGGCCTGAACCTCGCCACCGACCCTCGTCGGCTGGCCGAACTGCTGGCCGAACTGCGCAGCAGGTCCGTTCCGACCCTGCGGGACCGGTGGAACCGGGTCCGCTACAACCTGGTGCTGGCCCTGCAGGCCGGCCTGGCCGCCGGCCTGTCCTGGGTGATCGTGACCAGCTGGCTGAAGAACCCGGACCCGGTGTTCGCCCCGATCGCGGCGGTCGGCACCCTCGCCGCGTCGGTGGGCCAGCGGTTCCGCCGTACGGTGGAACTGATCATCGGGGTGACCGTCGGGATCGCCATCGGCGAGGTGTTCATCCTCCTGTTCGGCATCGGGGGGTGGCAGCTCGCCGGGATCGTCACCCTGGCCGTGATGATCACGATCTTCCTGGGCGGCGGCCCGGCGGTGGTGATCCAGGCCGCCGTGACCGCGCTGCTGCTCGTCGCGCTGACCCCGAAGAGCTCGAACCTGGCGTTTCCCCGGGTCGTCGACGCCCTGGTGGGCGGCGTCGTGGCGCTGATCGTCGCCTGGCTGCTGCTGCCGTTCAACCCGTTGCGGGTGGTGGACCGGGCGGCCCGGCCGGCGCTGAACACGCTGGCCAACGAACTGTCGGTGACGGCCGCCGCGTTGTCCGACCGCGATCCGGAGCGGGCGCAGAAGGCGCTGGACCAGGTTCAGCAGGTGGAACACCACATGCAGGGCCTCCAGGAGGCCCTGGAGGGTGGCCGGGAGACGGCCACCCTGGCACCGGTCCGGTGGCGCCGCCGGGGTGCGTTGAGCCAGTACGTGGAGAGCGCCCAGTACATCGAACACGCGGTGGCCAACAGCGGCACGTTGATCCGCCGTACCGTCACCGCGCTGGAGGACGACGAACCGGTGCCGCCGTCGCTGCCCTCGGCGGTCGCCCAGCTCTCCGACGCGGTGCGGTCGCTGCTGCAGGAGCTGGGTGCCGGCCTGGAACCGGAGGCGACCCGCGAGCGGGCGTTACGGGCGGTCAGCGAGGCGGGCCAGGCCTACGCCGATGGGGTGGGCTTCTCCGGCAGCGTGGTGGTGGCGCAGATCCGGACCACCGCCAGCGACCTGCTGCGGGCCACCGGTATCGAGCGGGTGGAGGCCAACCGGCTGGTCCGCCGGGCGGTGGAGACCGGCAAGGAGCACTCGCCGCGCACCAGCCCGGTCGGGCAGCCGTCGGCCGAGAGCGACGCCGGGGCGAACGCCCCGGACCGGCCGGCCCCGGAGCGGGCGGGCGGCCGGCCCGCCGAGCAGCCCGAGCAGCCCGAGCAGGCCGACGAGCGGCTCGGCCGGCCGTGAGCCGGCTCGGCCGGCCGTGAGCCGGCCCGGTCGGCCGTCCGCCCGTCGGGCACCGGATGACTAGGCTGTTCCCATGGCAGACACCCCGTCCGGATCGGGTTTCCCGCCGCCGTCCTCCCCGCCGCCCGCCGCGCCGGCCCCGTACCATGCCGGCCCGCCGCCGGTAGAGGCCGCCGCCGGTCGCCGGCTGAGCTGGCGGCGCGCAGTGACGCTCGGCCTGGTGATTGCGGTGATCGCCGGCTGCGCGGTCGCGATGCTGCTCAAGCTCGGCGAGAATCTCGGCGCCCAGGCGCTGCTGATCGGCCTGGTCGCGGCGATCCTGCCGGTCCCGGTGCTGGTCGCCTGCTTCCTCTGGCTGGACCGCTACGAGCCGGAGCCGACCGGCTACCTGATGCTCTGCTTCGCCTGGGGCGCGTCGGTCGCCACCTACACGGCGTTGCAGGTGAACACCTTCGCCTCCCGGCAGTTCGAGTCCTGGGGGCTGCCGGACGCGCTGGTGGCCGTGCTGGTCGCGCCGTTCATCGAGGAGTTGATGAAGGCGCTCTTCCCGATCCTGCTGCTGGTCTTCCGGCGCCGCGAATGGTCCGGCATCACCGACGGCATCGTCTACTGCGGGCTCTCCGCGGTCGGCTTCGCGATGGTGGAGAACATCCTCTACCTCGGCGGCCACGGCTACGCCGCGGGTGCCCACCAGTACGGCCCCGCCACCGGCGCGCAGAACCTGTTCGCCATCTTCATCGTTCGGATCCTGTTCACCGGGTTCGCTCACCCGCTGTTCACCTCGATGACCGGCGTCGGGCTCGGCATCGCCGCCCGGTCCGCCGATCGCCGGGTCCGGATTCTCGCCCCGCTGGCCGGCCTGCTGGTGGCGATGATGCTGCACGGCACCTGGAACCTGATGCCGTCACTGGCCGTCGCGCTGAAGCAGAACCTGATCCTGCTGTACGGCTACATCGGCGTGATGATGCCGATCTTTTTCGGCACGGTCGGGCTGGCCGTCTGGCTACGCGGTTGGGAGGGACGGCTCACCGAGCGCCGGCTGCCGGACTACGTCCGGGCCGGCTGGCTCACCCCGCCGGAGGTGGCCTCGCTGGGCAGCCTCGGTCGTCGGCACTCGGCCCGACGCTGGGCCCGCCGGGTCGCCGGTGAGCCCGGCCTGAAGGCGATGCGCGGCTACCAGTTCGCGGCCACCCGGCTCGCCCTGCTGCGCGACGGACTGCACCGCGGCCTGGAGACCAAGCCCGCCGACGTGGCCCGGGTGGCGGCCGAGGAACGGCAACTGCTGGCGGCGATCGCCGGCTACCGGCAGGTGTTCGTCGGCCGTGATCCGCAGGCGCCGGCCGCCACCTGGGACGGCAGCCGTTACCACGTCACCTTCCCGGACGGGGTGCGCCGCACCCTGGACGCGCCGGACGAGCCGGTGGTGCCGATCCCCGTGGTGCTCACCCCGCCGCCCGCTCCCCCCGCGCACCACTTCGGCCCGGCCGGCCAGCCGCCCGGTGGCTACGGCCAGGGCGGTCAGCCGGGTGCCTACGGCCAAGGCGGTCAGCCGGGTGGCGGTTACGGCCAGGGTGGTTACCGGCCGGGCGGCTTCGGCCCGGGCGGTCACCCGTACCGGTGACGTCGCCGGTCGGCTACAGGTAGAGGCCGGTGGCGTCGTTCTCCACCCGCTGCGCGGCGACCGCGTGCACGTCCCGCTCGCGGAGCAGGACGTACTGCTGGCCGTGCAGTTCGACCTCGGAGCGGTCCTCCGGGTCGAACAGCACCCGGTCGCCGACGACGAACGAACGCACGTTGGGCCCGACGCCGACGGCCGTGGCCCAGGCGAGCCGGCGCCCCATCGACGCGGTCGCGGGAATGACGATGCCCGCGGTCGAGCGTCGCTCACCCTCGCCGCCGTCGAGACGGACGAGTACGCGGTCGTGCAGCAGCCGGATGGGCAGGCCGGAGTCGATATCTGGGTCGGCGGTCACGACCCAGACGCTACCGTGCGGTGATCCGGGCGCCGCCGGTGGTTTCGCGGGTCGGTCCGGCGGGGCAAGGTCGAGGGGACTCCGGCTGGGCAAGCTCGGGGGGAACTCAGGGTTCCGCGGGACCGGGCGGTCCGGCGACCGCCCGCTACCGTAGGGGAACCATTCACCGGCAGGGGGTGCGCTTGAACCGCTTGGAACAGCTACGCGCGAGGGTTCGCCGTGCGTACGCGTCAGGGCGGGCGGCGGCCCGTTCCTCGTCCGGCGACGCCGGCCCGGGGAACGAGTTGACGGTCGACCAGTCCGTGGCGTCGCCACCCGCGCCGCCGGCCGAGGTCGGCCCGCCGGTGGGTGAGCAGCACTCGTCGACCGTCAGCCGGGACGACGCCGAGGTGCCGCACGCGCTGCGGATCGCGGGTTCCTGGTCGTGGCGGTTGATCGCCGTTGGTGTGGTGTTCTGGGCACTGATCAAACTGGTCAGTCTCATCCAGGTCGTGATGATCCCGGTGGCCGTCGCGTTGCTGCTGTCCGCCCTGCTGGCGCCGGCGGTGGGTTGGCTGCGTCGGTTCCTGCCGGCCTCGCTGGCCACCGCGCTGGTGCTGATCACCGGTCTGGCGGCGGTGGTCGGCACGCTCACGCTGGTGGTCAACCAGTTCATCAGCGGGTTGCCGGACATGAGCAAGAACGTCACCGAGGGGGTCCGGCAGATCCAGAACTGGCTCCGCACCGGCCCGCTGCACATGTCGGACAACCAGCTCAACAATTACATCGACCAGGGGCAGAACTGGGTGAACGAGAACACCCAGTCGTTGACCAGCGCGGGACTGGCCACCGCCACCACGCTGTTCGAGGTGCTCACCGGGGCCCTGCTGGTGCTCTTCGCGACGTTCTTCTTCCTCCGCGACGGGCGGAAGATCTGGCGGTTCGTGGTCCGGCTGATGCCGGTCAACGCCCGCTGGCGGGTCGACGACGCCGGTACGGCCTCCTGGAACACCCTGGTCGCCTACGTCCGGGCCACCGTGCTGGTCGCCTTCATCGACGCGGTCGGCATCGGTATCGCCCTGGTGATCTTCAAGATCCCGTTCGCCTTCCCGCTGGCCGCGCTGGTCTTCCTGGGTGCGTTCATCCCGATCGTCGGCGCGGCGCTGTCCGGCGCGGTCGCGGTGCTGGTGGCCCTGGTCGACCAGGGTCCGGTGACCGCGTTGATCATCCTCGCCGCGGTGGTGGTGGTGCAGCAGGTCGAGGGGCACGTGCTGCAGCCGCTGATCATGGGGCGGGCGGTGGCCATCCACCCGCTCGCCGTGATCATCGGAATCGCGTCGTTCGCGGTGCTGGCCGGGATCGTCGGGGCGATCGTCGCCGTACCGATCATCGCCATGCTGAACACGGCCATCCGGCGGTTGTCCAGTCGATCCGTGCCGGAGGTGCCGCCCGACGCCGTGGTGGTAGCCGCCGACGCACCCTGATCCCACGGGCCGCCACCGCGGCCCGTGGCCTGCGGCCCTCGGTGCTTGACCCGACCCGCGGACGTGGGCCCGGTGCCCGGTGCGGCGCCGGGCTCACCGTCACTCGCCGGCGAGCCGCTCCAACGCTGCCCGCGCCACGTCCGGCCGGGTCGTGTACCAGAACGGCGGCAACGACCGGCGCAGGAAGGCGCCGTAGCCACGGGCGGTCTCCAGCCGGGAGTCCAGCACCGCCACCATCCCCTTGTCACCGGTCGAGCGGATCAGCCGACCGGCGCCCTGGGCGAGTCGTACCGCCGCGATCGGCACGCTCACCGCGGCGAACCCGGAACCGCCGGCGGCGTCCACCGCCGCCGCCCGGGCCGCCGCCAACGGCTCGTCCGGCCGGGGGAACGGCAACCGGTCGATCACCACCAGTTGGCAGGCGTCGCCGGGCACGTCCACCCCCTGCCACAGCGACATGACGCCGAACAGGCAGCTCGACCGTTCCTCGCGGAACCGGCGGACCAGCAACGGCAGGGCCTCCTCGCCCTGCAGCAGCACGGTCAGGTCGGTCCGCGCCCGGACCAGCTCGGCGGCCTGGGCCGCCGCCCGCCGGGAGGAGAACAACCCGAGGGTACGACCGCCCAGCGCGCCGATCAGGGCCAGCAGTTCCTCGCCGGCCGGGGCGGGCAGTCCGGAGACGCTCGGCCGGGGCAGGTGCGCGGCGACGTACAGGATTCCCTGGCGCGGATAGTCGAAGGGCGAGCCCACGTCCAGCGACCGCCAGCCCGGTCCCTCGGTGGCCGGCTCGTCCGGCCGGCGGTCGGTCGGGGCCGGTGGTGGGACCCGGCCGGCCCGACCCGGCCCCGCGGCCCGTTCGGCCAGCGCGGCCGCGGCCGGGGACGGCGTCGGATCGGGCGCCGGTCCGAGCCCCAGCGCCCGCGCGACCGTGTCGAACCGGCCGCCGAGCGCCAGGGTGGCCGAGGTCGCCACGACGGTGCGCTCGTCGTACAGGTGGGTGGAGAGCGTGCCCGCGACGGAGAGCGGCGCGACGACCAGGGCCCGCCGGCCCGCGGCCGACCCGTCCGGCTTCTCCACCCAGGCCACGTCGTGGTCGCCCTCGTCCAGCAACCGCTGGGCGGTGGTCGACAGCTCGTCCAGGACGGCCTTGGCCTGTTGCTTGCGGACCGGGTCCGGGTCGTCGGAACGGATCTCGCCGATCTTGTCCAGGGCCGCCCGGGTGGCACCGTCCAGCAGCGTGCATGCCTCGCGCAGCGGCCCCGGCAGGCCGGCGGTGATTCGCCCGGCCGGCACCTCGGCGAGCCCCACGGCCAGCGCGTCCCCGGCGGCGACCAGGGACTCGGCGGCCTCCGGGGTGATCAGCGGGCGGGCCCGCCGGGCGGCCCGGTCGATCAGCTCCGGGACCAGCTCGGCCTGGGCCGCCGACGACACCCGGTCGGCCAACTCGTGCGCCTCGTCCACCACCAGCAGCTTGTGCGGCGGAACGATGTGCCGCCCGGCGATCATGTCCACGGCGAGCAGGCTGTGGTTGGTGACCACGATGTCGGCCTCCCGCGCGCGGGCCCGGGACGCCTCGGCGAAGCACTCGGCGCCGAACGGGCAGCGGGACGCGCCGACGCACTCCCGGGCCGGCATGGAGACCATCCGCCAGGCCTGGTCGTCCACGCCCGGGTCGAGTTCGTCCCGGTCACCGGTGTCGGTGCGCTCGGCCCAGTCGCGCAGCCGCTGGATCTGCTTGCCGAGCCGGCCGGCCTCACCCAGCCACCGGGTGCCGCCACCGCTCGCCGGCTGGTCGAACAGGGCGTCCGCCGGTTCGTCCTCGGTGGAACCGTCCAACCGGGCCAGGCAGAGGTAGTGGTGCCGGCCTTTGAGCACCGCGAACGTGGGACGGCGACCCAGCACCGGCTCGACCGCGGCGGCCAACCGGGGCAGGTCATGGTCGACCAGCTGGGACTGCAGGGCGAGGGTGGCGGTGGAGATCACCACCGGCCCGTCCACGGTCAGCGCGGGAGCCAGGTAGGCCAGCGACTTGCCGGTGCCGGTGCCGGCCTGCACCAGCAGGTGCTCGCCCGAGGCGATGCTGTCGCCGATCGCGTCGGCCATCGCCTGCTGCCCCGGTCGGGCCGCCCCACCGGGCACCGCGCCGACCGCGGCCGCCAGCAGCTCGGCGCCGGTGGCCCGGCCCGACGAACGGCGCCGGGCCGACCGGGCGACGGATCCGGTGGCGGTGGAGGTCGACTGGCCGGCGGGCGGTGGCGGGGTCACGGTGCGACGGTACCCGGCGCTGCCGACACGCCTCGGTCACCACCCGGCGGGTCATTGTGGACCGCCATTTCGCGTCGGCCGACATCCGGTGCCGAGCCCGCTGCGGCGCGAAACGGGACAGGGCCTTCGGTCGCACCGGAGGTTCACGGCCATCAGTTAAGGTGCGGGCATGTCCAGTGACACCGTCCGGGTCGTCTTCCGCAAGTACGACGGGGCCCAGCACCGGGACTACCCGGCGAAGCGGCTCGCCGAGGACGACCTGGGCGTCTGGCTCGGTGTCAGCACCGGCACCCCGTCGGTCTACCACGGACGGCCGTCGGTCGAGCAGATCCCGTTCGTGCTGCTGGTGCCGCACGCCGCCTGGTGGACGGGGATGTTCAACCCGCCGCCGCGGACCAGCGAGGTCTACTGCGACATCACCAGCCCGGCGGTCTGGGAGGGCGACACCGTGCACCTCGTGGACCTCGATCTCGACGTGGTCCGGCGCCGCGCCACCGGCCTGGTCGAGCTGCGCGACGAGGACGAGTTCGCCGAGCACCGGACCCGGTTCGGCTATCCGGACGACCTGGTCGCCAACGCCGAGGCGGCCTCGCGGTGGCTGCTCGGCGCGCTCGGTGACGGCACCGAGCCGTTCGCCACGGCGTACCGGAAGTGGCTCGCCCTGGTGGTCTGACCGGGCGCCCGGGTGGCCCGGGGGTCGGCGGTGGGTGATGATCAGGGCATGGCTGCCAGTTCGATACGGGCGTTGTTGCGGGTGCCGGCCGGCGACGGCGGGTCGGTGGATCTCGCCACGATCGATCCCCGGGCCACCCCGGGGTTGCCGGGGAAAGAGGTGACCGGCCGCAGCCGCAAGCAATGGGCCCGGGACCGGGTGGTCGGGATCGGCGCCGAGCTGTCCCCGCAGCAGGAGATGCTGTACGCCTCGGCCCAGGTCGACCCGGCGGCCGACCGGCGGGTGCTGCTGGTGCTGCAGGCGATGGACTGCGGCGGCAAGGACGGCACGATCCGCCGGGTGGCCGGGGCGATGAACCCGCTCGGCCTGCACATCCGGTCGTTCGGTCCGCCGACCCGCGAGGAGCTGGACCACCCCTTCCTCTGGCGGATCCGCCGGGCGCTGCCCCGACCCGGGTACGTCGGGGTGTTCAACCGGTCGCACTACGAGGACGTGCTGATCGCCCGGGTGGAGTCGTTGGTGCCCGAGCGGGTCTGGCAGAGCCGGTACGACGAGATCAACGACTTCGAACGGGAACTGACCGACGGCGGCTTCACCCTGGTCAAGGTCTTCCTGCACATCTCGTACGAGGAGCAGCGGGAGCGGCTGCTCAAGCGGCTGACCGACCCGCACAAGCACTGGAAGTACAACCCGGCCGACGTCGACGCGCGGGCCCGCTGGCACGACTACCAGGCCGCCTACGGTGCGGCGCTGGCCCGGTGCGACACCGACGGCGCGCCGTGGTACGTGGTGCCGGCCGACCGGAAGTGGTACCGCGACTGGGCGGTTTCCCACCTGCTGCTCGAAACGTTCACCGATCTGGGGCTCCGTTACCCGCCGGCCGATTTCGACATCGAGCGGGAACGGCGTCGGTTGAGCGACGAACGCGTCTGCTGAGCGTGACCACCCGGCGCGCTCAGGTGAACAACGGGTGAACGCCGAATTAATGGTGGTTGAGCAGGGGGAGGCCGCGGAAATGAGGGTTTTCGGGTTTCCTAGCATCTCCCACGGCAGGCTCCCCCTGATGGCTTGCCACCCGTCCACCGAGCATTCGAGGGTCCGTGCCGTGAAGTTTTCCTTTCGCCCTACCGAGGGCGCCTTCTACGAGCTCTTCACCAGGGCCGCCGAGAACCTGGTGAAGGGCACCGAGCTGCTGCAGGAACTGGGCCTGCCGGACGCCGACGTGCAGTCGGTCAGCGACCGGCTCACCGAGGTCGAGCACGACAGCGACCAGATCACCCACGCGCTGTACAAGAAGATCAACTCGACCTTCATCACGCCGTTCGACCGGGAGGACATCTACCGGCTCGGCTCGTTGCTGGACGACGTGATGGACCATCTGGAGGCGGTCGGCAACCTGCTCTACCTGTACGGCCTGACCAAGCTGCCGTCGCTGCCCCGGGAGATGCACGAGCTGGTCAACGTGCTGGACCAGCAGGCGAAGCTGACCGCCCAGGCGATGCCCCGGCTGCGTTCGATGAAGGACCTCGAGGACTACTGGATCGAGTGCAACCGGCTGGAGAACGACGGTGACCAGGCGTACCGGATGTTGCTGGTCCGACTCTTCTCCGGGGAGTACGACGCGCTGACCGTGCTGAAGATGAAGGAGGTCGCCGACGAACTCGAAGCCGCCTGCGACGCCTTCGAGCACGTCGCGAACACGGTCGAGACCATCACGGTCAAGGAGTCCTGAGTCCGTGAGCGCACACACTCAGCGAACGCCCGGGCACGCCCCGCGCCGCCGCCCGACCGGTACGTCCGGTGAGGTGGTCGCGTGAGCCCCGAACTGATCGCCGTCCTCGCGGTGATCGTCGCCGCGATGATCTTCGACTTCACCAACGGCTTCCACGACGCCGCGAACGCCATCGCGACAAGCATCTCCACCCGCGCGCTCACCCCCCGGGTCGCCCTGGCGATGGCCGCGGTCGGCAACTTCATCGGCGCGCACTTCGGCGCCGGGGTGGCCAAGACCGTCGGGGACGGCCTGGTCACCCTGCCGACCGGGGTGGCCAGCCTGGGCGTGGTCCTCGCCGGGGTGCTGGGCGCCATCGTCTGGAACCTGATCACCTGGTATTTCGGGCTGCCCTCGTCCTCCTCGCACGCCCTGTTCGGCGGCCTGGTCGGTGCCACCCTGCTCGCCTCGGGCGGCGTCGTGCAGTGGGGCAACATCCTCGACAAGGTGATCGTGCCGATGGTGCTGTCGCCAATGGTCGGCCTGGTGCTGGGCTACCTGGTGATGCTCGCCGTCCTGTGGATCTTCCGGAACGGCCAGCCGGGCAAGCTGAACCGGGGCTTCCGGCACGCGCAGACCGCGTCCGCCGCGGCGATGTCGATCGGTCACGGCATGCAGGACGCCGCCAAGACGATGGGCATCGTGGTGCTCGCCCTTTACAGCGGCGGCTACCAGAGTGACAAGATGCACATCCCCGGCTGGGTCTTCTGGACCTCGGCGACCATGCTCGCGCTCGGCACGTACGCCGGGGGGTGGCGGATCATCCGGACCCTGGGCCGGAAGATCATCGACCTCGGCCCGCCGGAGGGCTTCGCCGCCGAGACGGTGGCCAGCGCGGTGCTCTACTTCAACGCGCTGGTGCTGAAGGCGCCGATCTCCACCACCCACACGATCACCTCCGCGATCATGGGTGTGGGGGCCACCAAGCGCCTCACGGCGGTCCGGTGGAACGTGGCCGGCAACATCGTCATCGCCTGGATCACCACGTTCCCGGCCGCGGCGGCCATCGCCTGCCTGTGCTACCTGCTGGTCCGGCCGATCTTCAGCTGAACCGTCGGGCGGGCTCCCGTCGCGCGTGACGCGGCGACGGGTGCCCGCCCGCCAGGTCAGGGATAGCTGACGCCGATCTGGGCGCGGATGGCGTCCAGCAGGGCCATCACCTCCAGGGTGGCCCGGTGCGGCACCAGCGGGCTCTCCAGCAGCCCGGCCGCCAGGCAGCGCTGCACCTCGGCGGCCTCGTGCTGGTAGCCCGAGCCGACCAACTCGCCCGGCAGCACCGTCGGCGCGTCCGCGTCGAGCCGGTGCACGACCAGTTGACCAGGGCGGATGAACGGCGCGGGCAGCTCGATCCGGCCCCGGGTGCCGGTCAGCGTCGCGACCGTCGGCGTCCGGCCGACCAGTCCACAGCTGAGCGTGGCGATGGCGCCCGAGTCGTAGCCCAGCACCACGCCGGTGTTCTCGTCCACCCCGCCCAGGCTGAGCTTCGCCCAGGAGCGGATCTCGTCCGGCGGGCCGAGCAGCAGGTGCGCCAGGGTGATCGGGTAGATCCCCAGGTCGAGCAGGGCGCCCCCGCCGAGCGCCCGGTCGACCAGCCGGTGCCCGGCCGGGAACGGCCCGGCCAGCCCGAAGTCGGCCTGGACCGAGGTGAGTTCGCCGATCTCGCCGGACCGGACCAGGTCCCGGGCCCGCAGCACCAGCGGGTCGCAGCGCATCCACATGGCTTCCATCAGGAACAGGCCCCGGGAGTGGGCCGCGTCGATCAGCTCCGCGCTGCTCGCCCGGTCCAGGGTCAGCGGCTTCTCGACAAGCACCGCCCGGCCGGCCCGCAGGCAGGTCATCGCGGCGTCGTGGTGGGCGGCGTGCGGGGTGGCCACGTAGACCACGTCCACGTCCGGGTCCGCGGCCAGCGCCTCCCACGAGCCGTACGCCCGCGGGACGCCGTGCCGGTCGGCGAAGGCCCGCGCGGTGCCCTCGGCCCGGGAGCCCACCGCCACCACCTCGGCGTCCGGCACCAGCCGCAGGTCCCGGACGAAGGTGGCGGCGATGCCGCCGGTGGCCAGAATGCCCCACCGGGTGGGCCTTCGTTCGCCGCCGTCCCCGGCCGGTGGCCGGGCCGGGTCGGGGTCGGGCCGGACGGTCGGGGTCGAGGCGGGTTCACTCGTCATGCCGGCACGGTAGGGCCTGGCCGGGCCGGATACCAAGATCGGCGGGCCGGTCTCCCACAGGACGGGCGGGCCCGCGCCCGGCGGGCGGTCTGCCGTCGGGTCGGGTGGCCGGTCTGCCGTCGGGCCGGGTGGGCGGGCCCGCCGTCCGGAGCGCCGGGCCGGGCGCCGACTAGGCTCACCGCATGACGATCGACGGCAGGGGATTCGCGGCGCCGGCGTCGTTGGTCGAGCACGCCCGCCGGTTCGCGGCCGAGGGTGGGACCCCGGCGGAGCCCCGGGTCGCCGCCACCGTGCTGCTGCTGCGGCCGGCCGCCGGCCGGCCCGCCGCCGACGGCGCCGACTTCGAGGTGTACGTCATCCGCCGGGTGGCCGCGATGGCCTTCGGCGGCATGTACGCCTTCCCGGGCGGTGGCGTCGACCGGTCGGACTCGCGGGTGCACCTCGACTGGGCCGGCCCGAGCCCGGCGCGGTGGGCCGAGCGGTTGGCGCTGGCGCCGGACGCGGCGCAGGCCGTCGTCTGCGCGGCGGCCCGCGAGGTGTTCGAGGAGGCCGGCGTCCTGCTGGCCGGCCCGCACCCGGACACCGTGGTCGGCGACGTCAGCGGCGAGGACTGGGAGACCGAACGCCGCGCGCTGGTCGAGCGGCGGATCGGCTTCGCCGAGCTGTTGCGGGCCCGGGGGCTGGCGCTCCGCTCCGACCTGCTGCTGCCGTGGAGCCGGTGGATCACGCCGGACTTCGAGCCGCGCCGGTTCGACACGTACTTCTTCGTCGCCCTGCTGCCCGAGGGGCAGCGGCCCCGGGACGTCTCCGGTGAGGCCGACCACACCATGTGGATCCGTCCGGAGGACGCCCTGGCCCGGGCGGCGGCCGGTGAGATCGGCATGCTGCCGCCCACCATGGCCACGCTGGCCGAGGTGGCCGGCTGTCCCGGGCTGGCCGAGGTGGCGACCATGGCGGCCGGCCGCGAGGTGGCCACTCCGATCACCCCGCGGCTGGAGACCGCACCCGACGGTACGGGCCGGTTCGTGCTCGACTGACCGTCAGCCGAAGCGGCCGGTGATGTAGTCCTCGGTCTTCTTGACGCTCGGGTTGCTGAAGATCTTCTGCGTGTTGTCGTACTCGACCAGGCGACCGGGGTCGCCGGTGCGCTCGATCGAGAAGAACGCGGTGCGGTCGGAGACCCGGGCCGCCTGCTGCATGTTGTGCGTGACGATGATGATCGTGAACTCGTCCTTGAGCTTGAACATCAGGTCCTCGATCGCCAGGGTGGAGATCGGGTCCAACGCCGAGCAGGGCTCGTCCATCAGCACCACCTGCGGCTGCATCGCCACGGTACGGGCGATGCACAGCCGCTGCTGCTGGCCGCCGGACAGGCCGGCGCCCGGCTTGCCCAGCCGGTCCTTGACCTCGTCCCACAGGTTCGCCGACCGCAGCGCCTTCTCCGCCGCGTCCTGCAGGACCGACTTCCTGCGGACGCCGTTGAGCTTCAACCCGGCCACCACGTTGTCGAAGATCGACATGGTGGGGAACGGGTTGGGCCGCTGGAAGACCATCCCGATCATGCGACGGACCGCGGTCACGTCCACGTCGCGGTCGTAGATGTCCTGGTCGTCGATGGTCAACCGGCCGTCGACCCGGGCACCGGGCAGCACCTCGTGCATCCGGTTGATCGACCGCAGGAAGGTGGACTTGCCACAGCCGGACGGTCCGATCAGGGCGGTCACGGTCTTCGGTTCGACGGTGAGGTTGATGTTCTCGATCGCCTTGAACGAGCCGTAGTAGGCGCTGACGTTCGTGGCTTCGACGCGCTTGGCCATGGTGGGGTCACCTCCGGAGGTGGTCATCGGGCGAGCCGGTTGCGACGGGCGAGCAGCTTCGCCGCGATGGTCAGGACGAGTACGAGGGCGACCAGGGTGAGAGCCGCCGTCCAGGCCCGCGCCGGGGCGTACCGGGACGCGTCGCCCGCCTGCTGGTAGACGAAGAGCGACAGGGACGCCTGGTTGTTCTGGAACGGGTCGAAGTTGATCGCGGCCGTGCCGCCGGCGACCAGCAGCACCGGTGCGGTCTCGCCGGCCGCCCGGGCGATCGAGAGCATCACGCCGGTGACGATGCCGGGCAGCGCGGTCGGCAGGACGATCCGCAGGATCGTCTTCCACTTCGGCACGCCGAGCGCGTACGACCCCTCGCGCAGCGGCGCCGGGACCAGCCGGAGCATCTCCTCGGTCGAGCGGATCACCAGGGGAAGCATCAGCACGCTCAGCGCCAGCGACGCCGCGAAGCCCGAGTACGCGGGCTGTCCGTCGTTGAACAGCGGCGTGACCATCAGCACCCAGAAGGCCAGCACGAACAGCCCGGCGACGATGGACGGGATGCCGGTCATCACGTCCACGAAGAAGCGGACCAGGAAGGCGAACCGGCCCCGGCCGTACTCCACCACGTAGATCGCGCAGAGGATGCCGAGCGGCACGGTGATCAGGGCGGCGATGCCGACCTGCTCCAGGGTGCCGACGATGGCGTGGTAGGCGCCGCCCATCGGGTCGCGGGCGCCGATGTTGTTCATCGAGGTGCCGAAGAAGTTGCCGTCGAGCCGGTCCATGCCCTTGCTCACCAGCGTCCACACCACCGACAGCAGCGGCAGCACGGCCAGCACGAAGGCCGAGTGGATCAGGGCGCTCCAGACCCGGTTGCGAGCCTGCCGGGGGCCCTCCACCGACCGGCTGGCCGCGTAGAGGCCGAGCAGGTAGAGCAGGGCGCCCAGCACGACGACCAGCACCGGGCCGCCGAGGTCGGCGCCGTAGACGATGCCGGCCGCGACGGCCAGCGCCGCCACCGCCAGGCCGAGGCGGACCGGCAGGGGTAGCCGGCGGCCCCGCAGGTCGGTCGGACGGCCCGGGGCGGTCGGGCGGCCGGGAGCGGTCAGGGTACTCATGCGGCGGACTCCGTGAACTCCCGGCGGCGGTAGATGATCGCGCGAGCGGTGATGTTGACCAGCAGCGTGATGGCGAAGAGCACGAGACCGGAGGCGATCAGCGCGCCCCGACCGGTGTCGTCGGCCTCGCCGAACTTGACGGCGATGTTCGCGGCGATCGAGTTGCCGCCGTTGGCGAGGATGTTGAACGAGATGTCGTAGGCGAAGCTGAGCGTCATGGCGAGGGCGATGGTCTCGCCGAGCGCCCGACCGAGACCCAGCATCACCGCGCCGATGACGCCCGGCCGCCCGTACGGCAGGACGGCGGTGCGGATCATCTCCCACCGGGTCGCGCCGAGGGCGAGGGCGGCCTCCTCGTTGGCGGTGGGCGTCTGCAGGAAGACCTCGCGGGAGAGCGAGATGACGATCGGCAGCACCATGATCGCCAGAACCAGCGAGCCGAGCAGGATCGACCGGCCGAACGGGCCGTCGCCGCCGAAGATCGGGATCCAGCCGAAGTACCGGTTCAACCAGATCGACAGGTCCTGTACCGGGCCGGCGAAGTAGTCCCGGCCCCACAGGCCGAAGACCACGCTCGGCACGGCGGCCAGCAGGTCGACCAGGAAGCCCAGGACGACGCCCACCCGGCGCGGCGCGTAGTGGGTGAGGAAGAGCGCGATGCCCAGGGCCACCGGCACGGCGACGATCAGCGCGATGACCGCCGAGAGCACGGTGCCGAACGCCAGCGCGCCGATGCCGAACTGCGGATCGGCGCCGTTGGGTGACCAGCCCTCGAAGGTGAGGAAGTTGGCCTTGTTGGCGCGCAGCGCCGGGATCGCCTTGGCGATCAGGAAGACCGCGATGGCCAGGATGATGAGCAGCACCGTCGCGCCGGCCGCGGTGCTGAGCAGCCGGAAGACGCGTTCGGTGCCGAAGGTCCGGCGCCGGGGCAGGGCCCCGCCGCCACCGAGGCCGGCGGGCGGCCGACCGGACATGGGCGGTGCGGTGTCGACCGACACCGCCGAACCGGCGGACCGGGCGTGACTCGTGGTCACGTCCGGTCCGCCGGCCCTGGTGTCGGCCGAGCGGGGAGGGGATTCACCCATCTGCTCGCTCGCTCCGTGTGAGGAATGGTGAGGGAACTACCGGATCAGGCCAGGCCCTTGACGGACTCGGCGACCTTGCTGCGGACCGACTCCGGCAGCGGGGCGTAACCGAGTTCGGCCAGGACCTGCTGGCCCTCGCTGCTGGCCGTGTAGGTGAGGAAGCCCTTGACCAGCTTGAGCTTGTCGGCGGCGAGGCCCTTGTCGCAGACGATCTCGTACGTCACCAGGATCAGCGGGTAGGCCCCGGCCTCCTTGGTCTTGTAGTCGATCGACAGCTTGAGGTCGTCGCCCTGGCCCTCGACCTTGGCGCCGGCGACGGCCTTGCCCGCGTTCTCGGCGGTCAACTCGGCGAACTCGCCGTTGCCGTTGGCGATCTTGGCGATGCCCAGGCCGGCGTTCTCCGCGAACGACCACTCGGTGTAGGTGATGGAGCCGGGGGTGGACTTGACGAAGCTGGTGACACCGTCCGAGCCCTTGGCGCCGGTGCCGCCCGGGGCCTTCCAGCCCTTGGCGTTACCGAAGGTCCAGTCCGACTCGGCGGTCTTGAACAGGAACTTGGTGAAGTTGTCGGTGGTGCCGGAGTCCTCCGACCGGTGCGCGGTCTGGATGGCGGTGGACGGCAGCTTGGCGTCGGCGTTGTCGGCCTTGATCGCCGGGTCGTCCCACTTGGTGATCTTGCCGGCGAAAATCTTGGCGACGGTGGCCGGCTTGAGCTGCAGGCCCTTCACGCCGTCCAGGTTGTACGCCACCGCGATCGGGCCGGTGACCATGGGGAGGTGGATGGCCTTGCCGCCGGAGCACTTGGCGTCGGCCTTCGGCTGCTCCTCCGGCTTGAGCGCCGAGTCGGAGCCGGCGAAGTCCGCCGTGCCGGAGATCAGTGCCTGGATGCCGGCACCGGAACCGGTGCCCTCGTAGTTGATCGTCGCGCCGTTGCACTTCTGCTGATACGCCTTGCGCCACTCGTCCATGGCGTTCTTCTGGGCGGTAGAGCCCTGCGCGTTCAGCGTGCCGGTGGCACAGTCGGCCGCGGCGGTGGAGCCCGCCGACGATCCGCTGCTCGGCCCGTTGTTGTCCGAACCGCAGGCAGCGAGTGCGAGCGTTGCGGAAAGAGCGAGGCAGGCGATGGCGCCGTGCCGCTGGAGCTTCACCGAGGGGTTTCCCTTCATGAACGTTGCGTCGCGGAGGTCGTCCGCGCGGCCGGCGGTCAACCAGCCAGTACGCAAGTTAGGAGGGCCAGGTGGACGGCTTGCCGGGCGTGGGTGAACGGGGGGTGAACAGGTGTTGCCGGCCAGGCCGCCGTCAGCTGAGGGCGGGTTGGCCGGAAAGTGAACTCCGAGGCTGACGTCGTGACACGTCCGTACTTAATACGACAGCCAGTTATCGGCCCGTGATCCGCCGTACATCGGGCCGTGATCCCGACGACCCGACCCGGTCACCGCGGACCCGGGCTTCGGCCCGATCTCGGCTACGCGGTACGTCGGTAGGTGACGTGGGCCGTCCATCGGCCGAAGCCGAGCCGGTGGTAGAGCGCCATCGCCGCCGCGTTGTCGTCGTCGACGTACAGCATCGCCCGGTTCAGGCCCCGGTCGCGCAGGTGGCGCAGGCCGGCCAGGGTCAACGCCTTGCCCAGGCCGGTGCCGTGCGTGGTCGGGTCGACGCCGAGCACGTACACCTCGCCGACGGGCTCGCCGCGGTAACCGGAGCCGGCGACGTCGGCCGCTCCGGCCGGCGCGATCCCGTCCGGTCCGGCGGCGGCCGGTCCGCCGTGCACCTTGGTCCAGTGGAAGCCGAGCAGGCGGTCGTCGGCGTCCTGGACCGCGAGCAGGAATCCGGCCGGGTCGAACCACGGCTCGGCCATCCGTACCCTCAGATCCTCGGCCGTCCAGCGGCCCTGCTCGGGGTGCTCGGCGAAGGCCCGCCGGTTGACCGCGAGCCAGGCGTCCTCGTCGTGACCCGGCCGGAACGGCCGGATCGACACGCCGGCCGGCAGTCGGGGTTCGGCCAGCGGGCCGGCCAGCGGCCGGCGCAGCTGCCAGAGCACCCGGACCCGGTCGAAGCCCAGGTCGAGCGCGAGCGCCGCCGCCGACGGGTGGTCACCGTGGGCCCATACCCGCAGCCCGCGGTCGGTCGCCGGGTCGGCCCCCGTGCCGTACGCCACCGGCCGTTCCCTGGTCGCGTCCAGCGCGGCGGTCAGCAGCGCCCGGCCGACGCCGCGCCGCCGGTGGGCCGGATGCACCACCAGCTCGGCCACCGTCCCGTCCGGCTCCGGCGTCAGGTGGGCGTAACCCGTCAGCGTGCCGCGCGGACCGCGGGCCAGCAGGTGTACGGCGGGCTCCGGCCCGCCCGGACTCAGCCGCAGCAGCACGCTCTCGGAGAGCGGGTCGGCCCCGTCGGCTACGCCGGCCGCGCGGCTCAACGCGATCACCTCCGGCACCTCGTCCGGATCCAGCCGTCGACTGCTGGCGGTCCGCGGCCTCTCCGAGGATGCTTCGTTGATCACCGTCTCACCGTATATCGGACGGGGGCGCGCCGGGGCGGTCCGCTCAGCGCGGGCCCGCGTTCGCCACCGGCGCCCGCTGGTACGCGGCCGCGGCGAGACCGGTGGGCAGCGACTCCAGTTGGAACCGCTGGGTGAGGCTGGCCAGGATCACCCGCAGCGCGTCGACGCTGCCCTGCCGGTTGCCGCCGCCGTCGTGCATGAGCACGATCGAACCGGCGTCGACCGGGTCCAGGACGGCGGACACGATGGCCGCCACGCCCGGCCGGGTCCAGTCCCGCGGGTCGACCGACCAGGCCAGTGAGGTCATCCCGAGCTGTCGGGCGACGTCGACCACGACCGGCGTCCAGGCCCCGCCCGGCTGGCGGAAGTACCGGATGGTCGCGTCGGGCGCGGCGGCGTGGATCGCCTCGTCGGTGGCGGTCAGGTCGGCGCGGATCGCCGCCGCCGTCCGGGAGCCGAGGGTCACGTCGTGCGACCAGCTGTGGTTGCACAGGGTGTGCCCCTCGGCGACGACCTGCCGGACCAGCTCGGGGTAGTCGCGCGCGTTCCGGCCGATTATGCAGAAGGTGGCCTTGACGCCGTACTGCCGCAGCACGGCGAGGATCTGCGGGGTGTACTCGGGGCTCGGCCCGTCGTCGAAGGTGAGCGCCACCCGGTCGGATCCGGTGCTGATCCGGCTGCCGAACGGGCCGCCCCGCTCCGGCGGGAGCTGCGGCTCGGCGTACCGGTCGGGGGCCTGCGGGGTGGGCCTGGCCGGCGCCGGGGAGGTACGCGCGGGTCCGGCCCGATCGGCGTCCGATCGGGCGGCGACCGGCGTGCCGGACGGTACGCCGCCGGAGGTGCCCAGCGTCCGACCCACCGCGTACGCGGTGAACAGCGTCGAACCGGCTATCAGCACGACCAGCAGGGTGTTCCGGGCTCCCGGGGTCAGCCGGAGGGATCCCCAGCGGTTCCGGTAGTTACCGGGCCGGTAGTTGCCTCCCTGGTAAAGCGACATCCCAGTGCCCTTCTCGCGGCAGATCCGTCATCGACCCTACGGATATCAAGCCGAAAAATGGGCTTTTCTCGGGATTAGTCACGGGAATGGGGCATAGCGGGTGACAGTCAGACCGGCAGCGGTGCCGGCTCCGGCTGCTCGCTCATCGACCGCGACGGCGGTACGACGAACTTGTACCCGACCTGGCGGACGGTGCCGATCATCGACTCGTACTCCGAGCCGAGCTTGGCCCGCAGCCGCCGGACGTGCACGTCCACGGTCCGGGTGCCGCCGAAGTAGTCGTACCCCCAGACCTCCCGGAGCAGCTGGTCGCGGGTGAACACCCGGCCCGGGTGCTGGGCGAGGAACTTCAGCAGCTCGAACTCCTTGTACGTCAGGTCGAGCGGGCGCCCCTTGAGCTTGGCCGCGTAGGTGTCCGGGTCGATGGCCAGCTCGCCGGCCCGGATCAGCCCGTGCGCCCCGGCGGTGGCGCTGGTCAGACGGCCGACGGCCAACCGCAGCCGGGCCTCCACCTCGGCCGGGCCGGCGCTGGCCAGGATCACGTCGTCCACGCCCCAGTCCGCGTTCAGGGCGATCAGGCCGGCCTCGGTCACCACCGCGACCAGCGGCACCCCGAGGCCGGTGGCGTGCAGCATCCGGCAGGTGGCGCGGGCATCGCTGAGTTCGGTGCGGGCGTCCACCAGCACGGCGTCCGGGCTCGGCCCGGCGACCAGGGTGCGGACGTCCCGGGGCGCGGTGCGAACCGAGTGGGGGAGCAGGTCCAGCGCGGGCAGCACGGCGGATGGCTCGCCGGCGCGCGCGGTGACCAGCAGCAGGATCTCCACGCAATCACCTCCGTCCCGGCGGCCTGGGCCGCGCGGTGATCAGCGACGTCGACCGGATGACGTCCGGGAGGTCGCTGGAGACTGGCGTCGGTCCCGGCGTCGCTGACGGGCGGGTTAAGGCCTGAGCGTAGCGGATGCTCAGTGTCCCGCCGTCGATGTTCCGTCCGATTACCGACCTATTGCCGGACTGGCCGGCCAGGTTTTTACTTCGCCGAAACGGTGACCGACGTGTAACCCCGTGGGTCTGGCACGATCAGGGCGTGTTCCCCTCGAAGTCATCCGAGACCGGCCGCGACCCGTGGACCGACGACGACCACGACGGCCCACCGCCCGGGCCGGGATCCCGTGACTCGACCGCGGACCCGGACCTGGGCGGCGGCGACCGGACGCCCCGGAAACGGCGCGGCACCGGGCGGGCCCGGCGGGGGGAGGGCGCGCCCGAGTCCCGCGCCGCCGACGCGCCGGCGGACGACGACGAGCCGGACGAGGAGATCGAACCGGTCCCGATCCGCCGGCTGCTGTCGGTCGCGGTCGCCGGGTTCGCCGCGCTGCTCGGGATCGGGTTGGTGCTCGGCGCGCAGACGTCCGGCCCGGACAGCCGACTGCCGTTCGCGGCGGTGGTGCTCGGCGTGCAACTGCTCTACGTCCTGGCCTGGACCATGGCCATGCGGCCACCGGCGTTGCTGCTGATCGCCGGGATCAGCGTCGTGGCGGCGGTCGGCGCCGACGCCGCCGCCGTCGTACCGAAGACCGCCGGCCTCGCCCCGCTGCTCTACGTCGCGGTGGGTGCGCTGGTGGTCGGGGTGCTCGGCCAACTCGTCCGGCCGGCCGACCGGAGCCGGGTGACCGAGTCACTGGGCGCCACCGTGCAGATCGTGGCGGGTGTGGTGGCCCTCGGCACCCTGCTCGTGCTGACCCGGCTGCCCGCCGGCACCCAGGCGATCTCGGTCTGCCTGACCGCGACCGCGGTCGCCCTGGCCGTCGCCCGGCTGACCGATGCCGTGCTGCCCTGGCCGCGGCTGGCGCCGCAGGTGCCGCGGGGAGCCGCCGGGGTGGTGCTCGGGGCCATGCTGGGCACCCTGGCCAGCGCCGTGGCCGGCAGCTATCTGGTCGCCTTCACCCCGGTCAGCGGGGCGTTGATCGGCCTGCTGGCCGCGGCGTCCGCGGTTCTGGTCGACCTCGGCGTCGGGTACGCCGAGGCGGGCCGGCAGATGGCCGGCGAGTCGCCCACCCTCTGGGTGGCCCGGCACATGCAGGGCCCGCTCGGCGGGTTCGCGCTGGCCGCCCCGGCGGCGTACGCGATGGCGGTCTTCTTTCTCTGATTCCCCGACAGTCCCGGCGGCGGTGCCGGCCCTTCGATTGGATCGGCGCCCGCCCGGGTATTCAGCGGTGCGCCGACCGGCGCGGCGAGACAGCGGGAGGCGCCCCGCGCGGCGACCCCGGACAGCGAGACAGGAGGCGGCGTGGCCGACAGCTATCAGGAGTACGAGGGGCGACCCCGACGGCGAGGTGGCCGGCGGGTACTGATCGGATTCGTCGTCCTGATCCTCGTGCTGGGTGGCCTGCTCGTGGTGGCCGACCGGTTGGCCGTCGGGTTCGCCGAGCGGGCCATCGCCGACCAGGTCCGCCAGGAGGTCGCCAAGCAGCAGGTGCAGGCGTCCGGCCCGGACGTCAAGGTGGGCGGCTTCCCGTTCCTCACCCAGGTGGTGAACGGACGCTACGAGGCGATCTCGATCGTGCTCACCGACCTGAGCGGGAACGTCGAGGGCAAGGCGGTCAGCCTGCCCAAGCTGGACATCGACGCGCGCAACGTCAAGGCGTCGATGGACACGCTGCGGACCGGGCAGGGCGAGGTGGTCGCCGAATCGGTCAAGGGCACCGGCACCATCACCTACGACAGCGTGACCAAGCTGATCGACCGCAAGGGGATCAAGCTCGCCGGGCAGGACGGCAAGCTCACCGTCACCGGGCCGGTGCAACTGCCCGTCGTCGGTGAGATGACCGTGCACGGCACCGCCAACCTGGCGGTGCAGAAGGGCCAGGTGGTGATCAAGTTCGAGCGGTTGACCGCCGACGGCCTGCCCAACATCCCGCTGGTCCAGGGCGCGATCAGCACGTACGCCAAGCAGCTCTCGATCAACGTTCCGTTGCCGCCGCTGCCGTTCGGGCTGAAGGTGCAGGAGGTCCGTCCGCTGCCGGAGGGACTCGCGGTCACCGCCGCGGCGCAGAACGTACCGCTGCGGTCGTCCGCCGGCTGAGAGCGCGACGCGGTTCCCGGAGCCCGGTGGGAAACCTCCGCCGGGCTCCCGGATTGTGGTCTGCGCTATAGCGGTACGGAAAACCGCTGGTAGGCTCCGTGGCATGGGGACGCACCTCACCAAACGGCGCGCGGTCGACCTGTGCCGCGTGGCCACCTGCCTGTGTCGCCCCGTCATCTGACGGCGGGACCGCATCCGGCTGCCTAGCGCGGCCGACCGGCACGGGACATCACGCGTTCCTCGGTACCCCCCTCATCGCCCGGCAGCGGCGCCGTCGCAACGAACCCCGAATTCCCACCTCCCCCGGGTCCGCGCGTGTTGCCGTACCAGAATCTCGATCTTCACGCGCTGACTCATCCACCGATCATCGGAACCAAGGAGTAATTCGATGAGTCGCGACACCGCACTCGTATCGGCCGACTGGGCCGAGAAGAACCTCGACACCCCGGGCGTCGTCTTCGTCGAGGTCGACGAGGACACCGCCGCGTACGACCGCGGCCACATCGCCGGCGCCGTCAAGCTCGACTGGCGCACCGACCTGCAGGACCCGGTCCGCCGGGACTTCGTCAACAAGACCCAGTTCGAGGAGCTGCTGTCGTCCCGCGGCATCGGCAACGACGACACCGTCGTCCTCTACGGCGGCAACAACAACTGGTTCGCCGCGTACGCGTACTGGTACTTCAAGCTCTACGGGCACCGCGACGTCAAGCTCCTCGACGGCGGCCGCAAGAAGTGGGAACTGGACGCCCGGCCGCTGGTCGCCGACCCGGTCTCCCGGCCCGTCACCCAGTACGTCGCGCAGGAGCCCGACCTGTCCATCCGGGCGTTCCGCGACGAGACGGTCGCCGCGATCGGGGTGAAGAACCTGGTCGACGTGCGGTCCCCGGACGAGTACGCCGGCCGGCTGCTCGCCCCCGCCCACCTGACGCAGGAGCAGGCCCAGCGGGCCGGACACATCCCGACCGCGATCAGCGTCCCGTGGTCCAAGGCGGCCAACGAGGACGGCACCTTCAAGTCCGACGACGATCTGCGCTCCCTCTACGCCGCCGCCGGTCTCGACGACGGCAAGGAGACGATCGCCTACTGCCGGATCGGCGAGCGCTCCTCGCACACCTGGTTCGTGCTGCACGAACTGCTCGGCCACCGCCAGGTGAAGAACTACGACGGCTCCTGGACCGAGTACGGCTCGCTGGTCGGCGTACCGGTGGCGCTCGGCGACGAACCCGGGGAGGCATGAGATGACCGCACCCACGTCCACCACCGGCTGCGCGGCGCCCGACCAGGCCGCCCCGCTGCCCGCGAGTCTCGACCTGGAGAAGGAAACCGTCATCACCGGCGTGGTCCGCGCGGACAGCGGTGAGACGGTGGCCGGCGCCTACGTCCGGCTGCTCGACTCGACCGGCGAGTTCACCGCCGAGGTGGTCACCTCGCCGGAGGGCCAGTTCCGGTTCTTCGCCGCACCGGGCACCTGGACGCTGCGGGCGCTGTCCCGGCACGGCAACGGCGACCTCGCCGTCACCGCCGGCCGCGGCATCAACGAGGTCGGCGTCACCGTCGCCTGACCCACCCACCAAGCACCAGCACACGGCCGCGGCGCGCCTCCTCCCCAGCGCACCGCGGCCGTGTCGCGTTCCGGCTGCCATGATCGCGTGATTCGGCAATGTCGGGGACCTTGCTGTCTCACCCGCACTACGAAGCAGCAAAGTCAGGGATTCTGCTGCCTCGTGAACTGGGGTGTGGCGGGCAGGGTGATGCGGAAGGTCGTTCCGGGGGCCGTACCGGTGAGCAGGTCCAGGCGGCCGCCGTGGGCGGCTACCAGGGAGCGGGCGATCGCCAGGCCGAGGCCCGCGCCACCGCCGGTCGACCGGTTGCGGGAGGCGTCGACGCGGAAGAAACGCTCGAAGATCCGTTCCGCGTGCTCGGCGGCGATGCCGGGTCCGGCGTCGGCGACCTCCAGGATCGCCGAGTCACCGATGGTGCCGACGCCGATCCGCACCGGCGTACCGGTCGGGGTGTGTGCCACGGCGTTGCCCACCAGGTTGCCGACCACCTGCCGCAGCCGGGCCTCGTCGCCGGCCACCGGCGCGTCACCCGGGTGACCCTGTCCGCCCGGACCGGTGAGGATCACCGGGCGCTCGGGGGCCAGCGCGGTCAGGTCGTGCCGGGCGTCCACGGCCAGGGTACGCAGGTCCATCGGGCTGAGTTCCGGTCGCGCGCTCTCGTCCAGCCGGGCCAGCAGTAGCAGGTCCTCGGCCAGCCGGGCCAGCCGACCGGACTCACTCTCGATCCGGGCCATCGTCCGGTCGACGTCCTGCCGGGTCGGCAGCCCACCCATCCGGTACAGCTCGGTGAACCCCCGGATGCCGAACAACGGCGTACGCAGTTCGTGGCTCACGTCGGCGACGAACCGCCGCATCCGGGCCTCGGACTCGGCGCGGGCGGCGAAGGCCCGCTCCAACTGGGCCAGCATGCCGTTCAGGGCGGCCGAGAGTCGGCCGATCTCGGTCCGTTCGCCGGCCCCCGGCGGCACCCGGTTGGTCAGGTCACCGCCCGCGATGGCGGCGGCGGTGTGTTCGATGCGGCGCAACGGGCGCAACCCGGCGCGGACCGCGAACCAGCCGGCGACCGTCAGCAGGCCCACCAGCGATCCGCCGGTGGCCAGCAGGGTCAGCGCGGTCCGCTCGGTGATCCGGTCCACCTCGGCGAGCGAGGCGGCCACCACCACGCTTCCGCCGCCCGACTCGCGGGGCAGCGCGAGCACCCGCCACCGGTCGCCACCCGCGCGATCCGACACCTCGAAGACGCCGCCGTGCCGGGTCGCGGTCGCGGCGGCGTCCAGCCGGGGCAGTGCGGGCTCGGGGGTCCCGACGTCGCGGGGCAGCCGGACGGCCTGTTCGACCGTGCCGTCCGGGGCCAGGAACGCCACGTAGGTCGCGCTGATCAGGTCCAGACCCCGGCCGAGGCCGGTGGACTGGGCGCCGCCGGCGCGGTTCGCGAAGACGGCCGGCGGCAGCCGGGACAACAGCGTCGCGAACGGCCGCAACTGGGTGTCGACCCGGTCGACGAGGTGCCCGCGCAGCGTGGTGAGCACCACCGCGCCGCTGATGGTCAGGCCGGTCAGCAGCAGCGCCATGCTGATCGACAGCAGCCGGGCCCGCAGCGACAGCCGCCACCATCCCGGCCGGCCGGCGCTCTGGAGCCGAGTACGCCTCACGGGCGCGGCCGCCGGAGCACATAGCCCACGCCGTGCACGGTGTG
The DNA here is from genome assembly GCF_042650605.1 of Micromonospora zhanjiangensis. Classification (NCBI taxonomy): domain Bacteria; kingdom Bacillati; phylum Actinomycetota; class Actinomycetes; order Micromonosporales; family Micromonosporaceae; genus Micromonospora; species Micromonospora zhanjiangensis. Next base: position 239,447 of record NZ_JBHSBN010000001.1, read on the forward strand.
GATCAGCCGGGGTTCGGTGTTGTCCACCTTGCGGCGCAGGTAACTGATGTAGGTGTCGACGATGCTGGTGTCCCCGCCGAAGTCGTACCGCCAGACGTCCGCCAGGATCTGTGCCTTGGACACCACCCGCCCGGCGTTGCGCAGCAGGTAGCGCAGCAACCGGAACTCGGTGGGCGAGAGCCGGACCGGTCGCCCGGCACGCCGTACCTGGTGGCCGTCGGGGTCCAGTTCGAGATCGCCGGCGACCAGGAGGTCCGCCGTACCGCCGGTGCGGCGCAGAATGGCCCGGATCCGCAGCAGCAGCTCCTCCAGGTTGAACGGCTTGGTGACGTAGTCGTCGCCGCCCGCGGACAGTCCCGCGATCTTGTCCTGGGCGGTGTCCCGGGCGGTGAGGAAGAGCACCGGCACCAGCGTGCCGGGTCGGGGCCCGGCCCGGAGCCGACGGACCACCTCGAAGCCGTCGATGTCCGGCAACATCACGTCCAACAGCACCAGGTCGGGCGGCTCGCGGCGGGCGGCGGCCACCGCCTCGGCGCCGGTCCCGGCCGAGGAGACCTGGAAACCGGCGAACCGGAGGGTGTCCGACAGCAGCTCACGGACGGTGGGCTCGTCATCCACCACCAGGAGTCGCTGCACCCGGCCACCTCCCCTCGGGGACACGGTAGCGACCGGACGGCCGTACCAGCAGTCCCAGCGCGCCGGCGGCGGTGCCGGCGACCAGCCCGGCCAGCGCGCCGAGACCGGCGGCCGACAGCGGATCGCCGCGTACCCCCAGGGTGAGGCCGCCCAGCCGGAAGAACCAGGCCGCGACGTCGAGCCGTACCGTCACCGTCGCCAGCATCGTGAGCAGCGGCATCGTCACCGCCATCGCCACGGCCAGCCGTACCGCGGGGCGGACCACCCGACCCGGCCGACCGCCGTCCGAACCGGCCGACCGTCGGGCGATCGGGATCGCGCAGGCGGCCAGGAACAGCAGGGCGAGCGCCGCCGACGACAGCCGGGCGGTCCGGCCGCGTGCCGCGTCCGTCACCCGGCCGATCCCCGAGGGGTACGACAGTGCGCCGCCGGACCGTCCGGCCGGCCCGAGTGGCGTGCGGCCCTGGCTGCCGGCCGGCCCGAGTGGCGTGCGGCCCCGGCTGCCGGCCGGCCCGAGTGGCGTGCCGGGCACCGCCGTGGCGGCGCCGTCGGTCGGACCGACGGAGAACGGGACGCCGATGCCGGCCGGTAGCGCGCCGAGGGCCAGGTTCGGCCCGGCCAGCAGGGCCGCCCCGGCGACCGGCGGACCGCCCCACGCGGCCGCGACGACGCCGGTCAGCATCGCGGTGAGCGACAACGCCGCGAGCACCGTCGGCACGACCGCGCAGGTCGACCGCACGGCACGGACCACGGCCGCCCGGGCGGTGCCGTGCGGACCGGCGGTGCCGTGCGGACCGGCGGTGCCGTGCGGACCGGCGGTGTCGGTCGGGCGGGCCGGCAGTCGGATCCGGCGGCTGGACAGGCAGGCCAGGACGAGCACCACCAGGGTCCCGACCAGTGCGCCGACCACCGTCGACGCCGGGTCGACCCGGAACTGCAGGGAGACCCGGTCACCGGCCATGACCCGTCCCTGGCCGAACCGGCTGCCGAGGGCGACCAGCGCCGGTACGGTCAGCAGGACGGTTGCCGCCCGCAGCGCCATCCGGCGGACCGGCACGGTACGTCGCAGCGGCAGCAGCACCGCCGCCGCGAGCACGACCGCCCCGCACACCGCGACGCCGAGCGGCCGCCCGTCCACCGAGCCGGTGAGCACGGCCGACAACGACGGTCCCGGCCCACCTGCGGCACCGGACCCGCCGGGCAGGCCGAGCCCGCCGAGTCCGGCGGGGAGCTCGGGCGCCGGGCCGGCGGCCGTGCCGGCGAGGGCGACGGTGCCGCCCAGGGCCAGCGCCAGCACGGCCACGGTGAGCGGCACCAGCGGACCGAGCCGGTCGGCACCCAGCAGGACCAATCCCAGCGCCGCCAGCCCCGCCATCGCCGCGACCGCCAGGCTCGCGGCGGTCAGCCCGGCCGCGACGTCCCGCAGCGCCCGCATCACACGTCCCGGGTCCGCAACGTCGCGTACGCGACCGCGAGGACCGCTGCCACCTCGACGCAGAGCACCCCGTACCCGGACCACGCGGCCAGGTGCGCGGAGTCCGGCGGCCGGGTGGTCAGCACCTGCCCGCCGGCGGTCGGCGGCCAGTACCGGGTCACCCACCGGGCCAGCGTCTCCGGCAGCACCGGGGCGAACACCGGGACCAGCAGCACGACCGTCACCATGGCGAAGACCGCACCGGCGGTGGCCCGGACCAGCGTCCCGACCGCCACGCCGAGCAGCCCCACCGCGGCGAGGTACAGCCCGTACCCCAGCACCGCCCGCGGCGCGTGCGGCGCGCCGAGCCCGACGTGCGGCGCACCGTACGCGGCCAGCACGGCCTGCCCGGCGAGGAACGAGCCGAACCCGGCGGCCGTGCCGACGACCAGCGCCAGCATCACGAACACGGCGGACTTCGCGGCCAGCAGGCGGCCCCGCCGCGGTACGGCGGCCAGGCTGGTCCGGATCACCCCGGTGGCGTGCTCCGACGTGACCACGAGTACGCCGAGTACGGCCACCGCGAGTTGGGCCAGCAGGAAACTCTGCAGGCTGACCGCCGTCGGGTCGAACGCCGCCCGTTGGTCCGCGGTGAGGTCCGGGTAGCGCATCGCGGCGCCCCGGCTGATCAGGGCGCCCAGGCCCACCGCCAGCAGTACGGTCACCAGCAGCGTGTACGTCGTGGACCGGAGGCTGTAGAGCTTCGTCCATTCCGACCTAAGCAGGTTCATCGGGTCGCTCCTTGCTTGCTGGCGTACTCGACGGCGTCCCGGGTCAGCGCCATGAACACGTCCTCCAGCGAGGCGCGACGCGGGGTCAGTTCGGTCAGCGGCAGGCCGTGCGTCAGGGCGACCCGGCCGATCGCGGTGGCGTCCAGCCCGGAGACCACCAGCGCGCCGTCCGGCTCCCGGTGGACGGCCGCCCCGCTGCCGGTCAGGTGACCGGTGAGCCGGTCGACCTCGGGGGTACGGACCAGCACCGCCTCGTCGGTGTTGGCGCGGACGAAGTCGTCCATCGTGGCGTCCGCGATCAGCCGCCCCCGGCCGACCACGACCAGATGGTCGGCGGTCAGGGCCATCTCGCTCATCAGATGACTGGACATCAGGACCGTACGGCCCTCCCCGGCCAGGCCCCGGATCAGGTCACGCAGCCAGCGGACCCCCTCCGGGTCCAGCCCGTTGACCGGTTCGTCGAACATCAGCACGCCGGGATCGCCCAGCAGCGCGGCGGCGATGCCGAGCCGTTGGCTCATGCCGAGGGAGAACGTGCCGGCCCGCTTGCCGGCGACCCGCTCCAGGCCGACCAGGGCGAGCACCTCGCGGACCCGGCGCCGCCCGATGCCGTTGCTGCGGGCCAGGCAGAGCAGGTGGTGGTACGCGGTGCGGCTACCGTGCACCGCCCGGGCGTCCAGCAGCGCGCCCACCTCGCGCAGCGGGGCCGGCAGGTCGACGTACCGCCGTCCGCCGACCGAGATGGTCCCCGCGGTGGGCCGGTTCAGCCCGAGGATCATCCGCATCGTGGTGGTCTTGCCGGCGCCGTTGGGGCCCAGGAACCCGGTCACCCGGCCGGGCAGCACCCGGAAGGTGAGGTCGTCCACGGCGAGCGTGTCGCCGAAGCGTTTGCTGACTCCGTGCAGCTCGATCATGTGGGCAGTCTGCGCGGGCCGGCTGGCCGGATCCGGTGACGTTCTGTGCGTTCCCTGTGTGCCGGCGGACCCGCCGGTCCTGGCCCGTTGGCCGGCGGACCAGGACCGGCGGCCGGCGACCGGCGGACGGCGGACGGCCGGCGGACGCGCGGAGGGCCCCCTCCTGTCAGGAAACGACAAGAGGGGGCCCTCTTCAGTTCAGGGTCAGATGCCGCCGACCCGGTTGTCGCAGGAGACCACCGGATCCAGCTCGAAGTCGAGCGTCGAGACGAATCCGGCCTGGATCTGTTGCTGGTTCACCTCGGGGATCCAGCCGTCCTTGGCCACGATCACCTGGTACTTGCCCTTCGGGATCCAGAAGGCGTACTTGCCCTGGGCGTCCGCGGTCAGGGTGTAACCGGTGGTCGAGTTGGCCAGGTTGAGCCGCACCGTCGCCCGTACCGGTAGCCGGTCACCGGAGCAGCTGTGGCCGAGCACGGTGCCCTGGATCTTGCCCCAGCTCGCCGGCGGCGTGACGTGCATCGTCACGCCCACCGTGGACACCGGGTACGGCGTGTTGGACCGGATGCCCAACTCGGCCGGGTAGCTGCCCGGCTGCGCCGCCCCCGCCTCGGCGGTCGCGGTCAACGTGACGGTCACCTTCTGCGAGGCGCCCGGGGCCAGGGTGAACGTGGTCGGCGCCGTGGACAGCCACGGCACGTCGCCCGACGCGTCACACTGCTCCAGCCCGCCGAGCCGTTCGGTCTCCTTGGCGGCCACGAACGACGACGGCGATCCACCGATCTTGTACGCCCCGCACGCCCCGGCGCCGCGGTAGCGGCTGAACTGCGCGTTCGGCAGGCTCTTCCAGGCGCCCGCCGCCGGGTCGTACGCCACCGTGCGGTTGGTCACCGAGGTGGAGCCGCCGGTCACCCCGCCGGCGAGCACCAGCAGGCCGCCCGCGGCGGAGTACTGGGATCCCCACAGGTCGATCGGCATCTTGGGCAGGGCCGACCAGCTGTCGCCGGCCGGGTCGTAGGAGTACGCGTCGGAGTAGTCGTCGTCTCCCGAACCGCCGGCACAGTAGACACTGTTGCCGATCCCGCCGCAGGCGCCCCAGGACACCGTGTGCGGGTAGTTGGCGCCGGTGCTGAACGCCCCGGACGCCGGATCGAACACCACGGTCTTGGCGGACGGCGTGCAACTGGTGTCGGCGCAGCCGCCCACCAGGTACACCTTGCCACCGGCGACCGCGGTGCCCGCCGCCGCGACCGGCGCCGGGTTGGTCACGCCGGCCAGGGTGCTCCAGCTACCCGTCGCCGGATCGAAGACGTCGACCGAGGCGAGCGGAGCGCCGGAACCCCAGCCGCCGATGACGTACAGCTTCCCGTTGACCGCCACGGCCGACGGCTTCGACCGAGCGTTGGGCAGGTCCGGCAGCGCCGTCCAGGAGTTGTCGGCCGGGTCGAAGACGTACGCCTTCTTCTCCCCGCCGGTGCCGGAGCCGCTACCGACCGAGTAGACCTTGCCGTTCAACGTCGCCGCGGCGTTGTCGAACACGGCGGCCGGCAGGTCGGCCACCCGGGTCCAGGCGTCGTCGGCCGCGGGCGCGGCCTTCGCCGGGTCACCGGCGGCGCCGTACGCGACCCCGTCCCGGGCGGTGCTGAGGCCCTTCATCTTGTACTCGGCCAGCGCCGCACCCTTGAGCGAGAGCATCTGGTAGGCGCCGGGCCGTTCCAGCAGTTCCACCTGGGCCGGTGCGCCGCCGGTGTTCTTGACGGTCACCGTGGTGGTGCGGGTGCTGCCGTACGGCTGGTACGACTCGATGGTGGTCGGGGTGACCGTGAGCCGCCCGGCCGCCAGGGCGAAGTCGGCCCGTACCGTGTTGTCCGCCGGGACCGTGACGTCCTTGGTCACCGAGCCGTACGGCGCCTTCGTCGCGGTGAACGGGTGCGTCCCGGTCTTGCTGGAGTAGAGCCAGTAGAACCCGTCCGGGATGTTCGGGTCGTCCGGCGTGGCGGCCGAGACACCCTTGTCCGCCGGCGCGTCGCCGCTGGTGACGGTGACCCCGGTCAGCGGCGTACCGGTGTTCTTGTCGGTGGTGAAGCCGGCGACCAGGCCACCCGGCACCGGGGTGCAGGTGCGGTTGACGACCTGGACGTTGTCCAGCTCCCACCACCAGGCGTAGGTGCCCTTGAAGTGGAACCGGACCAGGGCGTTCGCCGCACCGGCCGCCGGGGCCAGCGGGATCTCCTCGACCCGCGGGCCACGCCGGCTGGCGGTCTGGTGCCAGACGTTGCTCCAGGTGGTGCCGCCGTCGACCGAGACGTCGACGTCGGCGGTGTCGCTGATGCCGACCGCCCGCCAGTCGCTGTTGAACCGCAGCAGCGGCGCGCCCGAGCCGGTCAGGTCGACCGGCGGCGTGACCAGGTCGGTGTCCTGGCTGTTGCCGCTGCCCAGCTTGTCGCTGTCGACGATGGCGAAGCCGCCGGAGCCGCCGGTCAGGTTGCCCCGCTTGCCGGGATCGTCGAAGGTCCAGCCGCCGCTGGGCGTCCGGTTGACCACCTGCCAGCCGGCCGGCGTGCCGGTGCCGTCGAAGGACTGCGACAGCAGCGGGGCGGTCAGGCCGGCCGAGTAGCCGACGGCGGTGCAGGCCGGGTCGACCGGCACCGCGATGTCGACGGTCTTGGCCGCGCCGGCGACCGTGACGTCGGTGTTGACCGTCCGGTAGCCGGGGTACTTCGCGGTGGTGGTGAGCTTGTAGCTGGCGTTACCGGGCACGGTGAACGAGTACCGGCCGGTGATCGGGTCGGTGAAGACCGGGCCGCCGGGCCGACCGGCGATGTCGATCTTCGCGTACAGCGGCCAGCCGTGCCCCGAACCGTCGGTGACCTTGCCGGAGACGGCGACCGTCGGCGACGCCACCAGGGCGAAGTCCTTGGTCGCCGCGCCGCCCTCGGGCACCGTGACGGTGGCGGTCTGGCTGCCGTAGCCGTACGCCGAGGCGGTGACCTCGTGCTCGCCGGCCTCGACGGTCAGCGAGTAGCGCCCGCTGGCGTCGGTGGTCGCCGAACGTCCGTCGGTGCTCACGGTCGCGCCGGCGACCGGGGTGGAACCGCCGGCCTTGGTGACGATGCCGGTGATCCGGCCGACCGGGCCGCGCGGTGCGGCGTTGACCGCCTGGTACGCGTTGAGCCGGCCCTCGCCGAACACGTTGTTGTCCTGGGCCGTGCCGCCGCAGGTGGTGGCGTTGACGTCGATGGCGGTCCGGTCGAGCAGTGCCTCGGTGGCCGTCACGTCACCCTTGAGGCTCGGCGCGGCGGACCAGACCAGCGCGACCGTGCCGGCCACGTGCGGCGTGGCCATCGAGGTGCCGCTGAACGCCGCGTAGCCGCCCGGGACGCTGGACCGGACGTTGGCGCCCGGCGCCGCGATGTTCGGCTTCAGGCCGCCGTCCACGTCGGACGCGCCGCGGCTGGAGAAGCTGGCGATGTTGTTGTTCACGTCGTACGCGCCGACGGCGTACGAGTTGGGGTAGTCGCCGGGGGAGTTGGCGGTGCCGCAGCCCGGCCCGTCGTTGCCGTTGGCGAAGGCCGGGAAGATCCCGGCGGCCCGCCAGGCGGTGACGGTCTGCTGGTACCACGGGTCGTCGCCGTCGCCGCTCCAGGAGTTGTTGACCACGTCGGCGTGCAGGTCGGGCCGGGGGTTCTGCCCGTTCAGGTCGGTCGGCGCGAGCACGAACTGGCCGGCGGCCAGCAGCGAGGCGTCCGAGCAGCCGTTGGTCTCGCAGCCCTTGGCGGCGATCCACCTGGCGCCCGGCGCGACGCCGATCTGGTTGCCGGCGCCGTCGTCGCCGACCATCGTGCCCATGGTGTGGGTGCCGTGGTCGTTGTTGTCGCACGGCTTCGGGTCGGGGCAGATACCCGCCGGGTCGTACCAGTTGTAGTTGTGGTCGAAGGTGCCGTTGCCCAGGTTGCCGCGGTACTTCCCGACCAGCGCCGGGTGGTCGTACGCCACCCCGCTGTCGATGTTGGCGACCACGATGCCCTCACCGCGGTCGCCGAACTCGGTCCAGACCCGGGGCGCCTCGATGTTGGTCAGGCCCCACTCGGCGGCGTTGACGGCCTTGGTGGTCGACTGCGCCGGCTGCGGCTTGACCAACTGGTGAATGCGCAGCGGCTCGATCCGCTCCACCTCGGGCCGGGCCGCGATCGACTCGACCAGGGCCTTGTCGCCCTCGACCCGGATGGCGTTGGCGATCCAGTACGGGGTGTACCTCGCCTTGCGCTGGTCCAGGTCGGCGCGCAGGCCCTTCTGGCTGGTGTCGGCCGTGGCGGTGAGCTGCCGGTGCACCTCGGTGGCCTTGGCGTCGGCGCCCTTCAGCTTGGCCGCGCCGCTCAACGACGCCCGCTCGCGCAGGTAGACCATGAAACCGGTGCTGCCCTTGACGTCCAACTGCTTGACGAGTTCGCCGTCGACGGTGGCCCTCGGCGCGGCCGCGGTCGCGGTGCCGGCCAGCACCGGCTGCGCGCTGACACCGAGGATGAGGGCCGCCAGAACGGCCAGTGGTCGCCGGAGTCTGGACCGGCTCGCCGGTCCGCTCCATGGTCGGTGTGACATCGTCGTTCCTCCCCACGTCTGCGCCCCGGCTGTCGGTACGCCGGCGCGACACCAGCCCCGGGATGTCCGGTGCTGTCCGCGCGGGTGAGCCGTGATGTGTACGGAAAGTGCCCCCCGCGTCGGCTTGCAGTCATGCTCTGGCGCGCAACGGAGGTGATCAATGGGTGTCGGTGGGCAGTATCTGGGCAGTAATCAGGCTCGATCCGGGCAGCCGCCCGAATTCATACCCGTATAGGGCGACATCGCTGTTGACTCTGTCGATCGAAGGGCGTTGGCTGAGGGCCACGAGTTGGGCTTCCCGAGGGGGGTTCGGTGACGGGTAGCGACGTACCGCTCGTGGTGTGCGTCTCCACCGACGTGTCGGTCCGGGAACGTGTCGTCCGCCGGCTGGACGACTTCGGTCCCGTGGTGATGTGTTCGGACCTGTCCGAGTTGCGGGCGATGCTCTTCCCGGTCGAGCTGGCGACGGCCCGACCCGGGTCCCGGTCGCCGGGCCTCGACGGCTGGACCGCGTCGCCCGAACCGGATCCGGGCCCGCCGCCGCGGGTGATCGTCGGTGACCTCTGCGTCGACCCGGGCGCGCACCTGGTCACCTGGCGGAACGAGCCGTTGGCGCTGACCCGGCTGGAACGGGAACTACTGGCTCGACTGGCCAGTTCACCGCTCGCCGTCTGGACCTACGAGCGGCTGTTCGGGTCGGTCTGGGGCGGTGCGTACCTGGGTGACACCGCGATCCTGCACTCGGCGGTGAAACGGCTGCGGCGCAAGCTGCGTGCGGTCGACGGCGGCCCGTGGATCCGGACCGTGCGCGGCGTCGGCTACCGCCTCGACCCGGGACCGGTCGGTCCCGGCTGACCGTCGGACGGCCGGCCAGCCCGAGCCGGGGGGCGTCCCGCCGGCCGACCCGGCCGGCCACCGACCGCGGGGTGTCGGTCCGGTCGGCGGGACAGCGTGTCACGATGGCGGCGTGAGTACGCAGGCGCCGTGGGCGGCGCGGCACGGCGGTCCACCCGGCCGGTCCCGGGCCGGCTGGCTCGTCGCGGTGGCGGTCGTCTGGGCCGTGTTGCTGGCCGGGCTGGCCTACGCCTCGGTCCGGCACGGCGCGCCGACCGTCCGGGAACAGCGGGACATCGCGCAGGCCGCCCGGGTGGCCGACCGGGCGATCGGTGAGCTGGTCGCGGCGGCCGGCCCGGAGGCGCTGGTGGAACTCGCCGCCCCGCGGTACGACACCGGTTGCCGGGTCAGCGTGCTGCGCTACGGCACGGCCCTGGACCGGGTGGTGACCTTCCGCACCCGGCCCGACGACGCGTCGGCGCTGCTCACCGGGATCGCCGACCGGCTGCCGGCGAGCTACCGGGCCGGCACCCACCCCGGCCGTGGGGATTCCGGCCCGACGCTGCGGGCCGACGCGGGCGAGTTCGTCGGCGTGCACGGCGGGGTGACCGCGCCGGGCGTCGTCGAGTTGACCGCCAGCACCGGGTGCCGGCCGCCGGTGGCGGGATTCGCCGGCCAGGCCGAACCGTTGATCGGCCTGCCGATCGACGCCGAGCCGGCCCGGCCGCTCACCGCGTTGCACGCCACCGGGGTGACGCCGGGCGAGCGGGTGTCGGTGCCGTGTCCGGGCGGTGGGGTGGCCAGGACGGCGCGGGCCACCGGCCAGGTCGCGGCGGCGTCCCCGCTGGCCCCGGCGGCACCCGCCGGCGCGGTGGTCGTCACCGACGAGCCGGACCTGTACGCCTACCGCAGCGGCGCGCTGAGCGTCGTGCTGCGCCGGTCGGGTGACCAGGTACGGGTCGCCGTCGGGACGGGCTGCCCGGCCGGCTGACACCCCCGGGCCCCGTGCGGTCACCCGAGCCGAGTCGGGTCGGGTCGGGTCGGGTCGGTCAGTAGACCAGGGCCTGCGCCCCGTCGGCCATCGACTCCTCGACGAACACGGCCGCGCCGGCGATGCGTACCCCGGGCAGCACGTCGGCCTCGGTGATCTCCCGCCGGGCGGCGCACTGGGTGCAGACGGTGACCCGCCCCTCGGTGAGCAGCACGTGCAGCAGTTCGGCCAGCGGCGCCGAGTGCGGCAGCTCGAACTCCTGGGCCCGCCCGGGCACGGCCAACCAGCTGGATTCGCCGGTCAGCCACAGCGACACGTCGATGCCGGCCGCGGCCGCGGTGGCGGCCACTGTGAGCGCCTGGGCGCAGCGTTCCGGGGCGTCCGTTCCGGCCGTGGCCTTGACGACGAGAGTGCGAGCCATAACGCCAGCATAGGATGGTGCGGATGGTTACCGAGATCGGGTTCGTCAGCCTGCTGGTCGCGGGGTTCGGCGCGCTCGCCGGTGGCCTGGTCTACCTTGCCGTCAAGATCTCGAGAGGACGCTGGTGAGCGCGAGGAGTGAGCCGGGTTTGCGAGCCCCGCAGTCGCGAACGGAGATGGCACGGTGAGCGCGAGCAGCGACAGCGACAATGCCCTGCAGCCGCCACCATGGCTCAACGCGCCACCGGTCGACCCGTACCCGTACGAGGAGACCCACGACCTGCGGCACGGGCCCGACCTGCATCCGGCGCTGCTCGGCCTGCTGCCGTACATCGGGGTCTGGCGGGGTCGTGGCCGGGGTGGCTACCCGACCATCGAGGACTTCGACTACGCGCAGGAGATCCGGATCAGCCACGACGGTCGGCCGTTCCTGCAGTACGAGTCGCGGGCCTGGCTGCTCGACGACCAGAGCAGGCCGGTCCGGGCGGCGGCCCGGGAGACCGGATGGTGGCGGCCGGTGCTGGACGGGGACCGCGCCACCGACGACATCGAGGCGATGATGGTGTACCCGACCGGGATCATGGAGCTCTACCTCGGTCGGGTGACCGGCACCCGGGTGGAGATGGCCACCGACGCGGTGGTGCGGTCGGCCACCGCCAAGGAGGTCACCGCCGGTCACCGGCTGTTCGGCATCGTCGAGGGCGCCCTCCTCTACGCCCAGGAAATGGCCGCCGTAGGCCACTCCCTGGCCCCCCACCTCTCCGCCCGCCTCCTCCGCGTAGTCGGCTGACCCCCGGACCCCCGGGGTCGATCATGAAGTTGTTGTCGGCGGCATCGGCGTGTCGCGACAACAACTTCATGATCGACCGCAGGGGCGGCGACGGAGGGCGCCTTAAGGTGGGGAGGTGGGGAGGTGGGGGAGGAGGTGCGGGAGATGGAGCTGGCGGAGGTGTTGCGGGCGCGTGGGTTGCGGCTGACCGCGCAGCGGCAGTTGGTGCTGCGGGCCGTGCACGAGTTGGGGCACGCGACGCCGGAGCAGGTGCACACCGCGGTCCGTGAGGTGGCCGCCGGTGTGAACATCACCACGATCTACCGCACCCTGGAACTGCTGGAGCGGCTCGGGTTGGTTACCCATACGCACCTGTCGCACGGTTCGCCGACCTACCACGCGGCCGGTGCCGACCAGCACGTCCACCTGGTCTGCCGGGACTGCGGCGCGGTCGACGAGATCGATCCGGAGCTGCTCCGGCCGCTCGCCGACCGGTTGGCCGCCGAGCGCGGTTTCCAGGTCGACATCGGGCACGTGGCGCTCTTCGGGGTCTGCGGCAAGTGTGAGAGATGCGGGGACCAGACATGATCGACATTCCGGGCGCGGTGGCCGTCGAAGCGATCGACGAGCAGACCCGGGACCGGCCGGAGCCGGCGCACGCCGAGGCCGGCGTCGCCGGGGTGGCGGCGCACTACGGCGACCCGATGCGCGAGCAGCGGCTGCTGGCCACCGACGTGGGTCTGGTCGACCGGTCCCACCGGGGTGTGGTGGCGGTTCCCGGCGCGGACCGGATCGGCTGGCTGCACACGCTCACCTCGCAACACCTGAACGACCTGCGCGCCGGGCAGGGCAGCGAGCTGCTGGTGTTGTCCCCGCACGGGCACGTCGAGCAGCACGCCATGGTCGCCGAGGACGGCACCACCACCTGGCTGGACACCGAGCCGGGCGACGGGACCGCGCTGCTGGACTACCTCACGAAGATGCGCTTCTTCAGTCAGGTCGAGCCCCGGGACGCGACCGCCGACTGGGCGCTGCTCACCCTGGCCGGGCCGCGGGCCGGCGCGGCGGCCGGCGCGCTGGGCGTACCGGACCTGGCCGAACCGGACGTGATCGCGGTGCCCGGTCCGAAGTTCGCCGGCGGCTCCGTCCCGCCCCGCCCCACCATCCGGTACGCGGTGAGCCCGCTGCCCGGCGGCGGCTGGGCCCGGCGTACCCGGTTGGGGATCGACCTGCTGGTGCCTCGGGGCGACCTGGACGCGGTGGCCCGGAAACTGACCGACGCCGGGGTGCCGGCGGCCGGCCTGTGGGCGTACGAGGCGCTGCGGGTGGCCGCCCGGCTGCCCCGGGTCGGCTTCGAGACCGACCACCGGACCATTCCCGCCGAGGTGGACCTGGTCCAGCCGGCCGTACACCTGGACAAGGGCTGCTACCGCGGTCAGGAGACGGTGGCCCGGGTGCACAACCTGGGCCGGCCGCCCCGCCGGCTGGTGCTGCTGCACCTGGACGGGGTGACCAGCGACCAGTTGCCGGCCGTCGGCACCCCGGTCGAGCTGGCCGGCCGTACCGTCGGGTTCGTCGGCACGGCGGTGCGCCACCACGAGCTGGGTCAGGTCGCGCTCGCCGTGCTCAAGCGCAACGTCCCGGACGACGCCCAGCTGCTGGTCGGCGGGTCCGCGGCGGCCGTCGACCCGGCCTGACCGGGCCACCGGCCCCGGACCGGCCGGCGGGGCCGGGTCCTACAATCCCCGGCATGACCACAGGTACGTTGATCACGGTTGCCCCGACCGGTGCCGAGTCGGCCAAGGCCGACGTGCCCGCCTTGCCGGTGACCCTCGACGAGCTGGTGCTGACCGCCAAGGAGTGCGAGGCGCTGGGCGCCGCCGTGATCCACGTCCACATCCGGGACGACCAGGCGCGGCCCACCCTCGACCAGGGCCGGCTGCGGGACACCGTCGCCGCGCTGCGGGACAGCACCGACCTGATCGTGCAGCTGTCCAGCGGCGGCGCGGTGACCGACCCGGAGGCCGACCGGCTGGCCGTGTTGGACGCCGGCCCGGACATGGCCTCGTGCACCATGGGCACCGTCAACTTCGGCGACGACGTCTTCCTGAACCGCTGGGAGTTCATCGTCGACCTGCACACCCGGATGCAGGACCGGGGCATCGTGCCGGAGTACGAGATCTTCGACCTGGGCCACCTGACCTCGTTGCAGCGCCTGCTCGGCAAGCACGGCCTGCCGGCCGGCGGGCACGTGCACGTCGACTTCGTGATGGGCGTGCCGGGCGGCATGCCGGCCAGCACGGAGGCGCTGGTGGCCTGCCGGCAGGCGGTGCGGGACCTGCCCGAGGGCACCACCTTCTCGGCGACCGGCATCGGGCGCGGGACGATCCCGGTGATGCTGGCCTCGCTGTCGGTCGGCGGCCACCTGCGGGTCGGCATGGAGGACACGGTCACCTACGCAAAGGGCCGACCGGTCGAGTCCAACATGCAGCTGGTGGCCCGCGCGGTCGGCTTCGCCCAGCTCGCCCAGCGCCCGCCGGTCACCGCCGCCCAGGCCCGTGAACTGCTGGGTCTCCCAGCTCACAGCTGACGGTTTCCCGGCCGCCACCGCAACCGGAGCCGGGTACGGTCGCCGGCATGAGCGAGCGAATCGAGCGAATCGGGAAGCTCGGCGCGGTGGAGCCTCGGGTCGGCGCGGAGCGTGGCGGAGCGCCGGCGTGAGCGAGGTCTACTGCGGTGGGGTGCCACTGGTCGAGGTGGTGCGGTCCGGTTTCGTCGAAGGGCTGCACCGCGGGTCGGTGGTGGTGCTCGACGCGGCCGGCTCGGTGCTCGCCTCGGCCGGTGACGTCGACGCGCCGATCTTCCCTCGGTCGTGCAGCAAGCCGTTGCAGGCGATCGGGATGCTGCGCAGCGGGTTGCGGTTGTCGGACGAGGCGGACCTCGCTCTGGTCTGCGCCAGTCACCAGGGGGAGGACTTCCACGTCGACCGGGTGCGCGCCCTGCTGGCCGGCGCGGGCCTGACCGAGTCGGCGCTGCGCTGCCCGCCGGAGCTGCCGCTCGGTGAGGACGCCCGGGCGGCCGCGCTGCGGTCCGGCGGTGGGCCGGAGCGGATCCGGATGAACTGTTCGGGCAAGCATGCCGGGATGCTGCTCACCTGCCTGGCGGCCGGTTGGCCGGTCGACGGGTACTGGCACCCGGAGCACCCGCTGCAGGTGCGGCTGCGGGCCGCCGTGGCGGAGTACACCGGCGAGGAGGTGGCGGCGACCGGGGTGGACGGCTGCGGTGCCCCGGTGCTGGCGGTGTCGCTGACCGGCCTGGCCCGGGCCTTCGCGCGGCTCGTCGGTGACGGCCGTGGCACGGTCGGGCGGACCGTCGCGGACGCGATGCGTGCCCGTCCCGACCTGGTAGCCGGGACCGGCGCCGAGGACACCCGGTTGATGGCCGGGGTGCCGGGGCTGCTGGCCAAGGGTGGCGCCGAGGGAGTGCAGGCGGTCGCCGTACCCGGTCGGGGAGCGGTTGCTATCAAGATCGACGACGGCGCCTTCCGGGCCCGGATGCCGGTCCTGGTCTCGGCGCTGGGCCGGCTCGGCGTGACCGCGCCGGTGCTGGACGAACTGGCCGAGGTCCCGCTGTACGGCGGCGGCGAGCCGGTGGGCGCGGTCCGCGCCCGCTGGTGAACCGGGACGAACCGGTACGGCGGTCGCGTCGGAGATGAGACCTCGCTAACTCTCGCTAGCGTTTCGCTTGCAGGAGCTAGCGCTTCGGGCTAGCGTCGGGGCCATGGCCACTCCCAAGGACCTGCCCCGCGACGTCGGGGGGTTCATCCGCGATCTCCGGCGAAACGCCAAGATCTCCCTCCGTCAGCTCGCGGAGCAGGCCGGGGTGAGCAACCCGTACCTGAGCCAGATCGAGCGCGGGTTGCGCAAGCCGAGCGCGGAGGTGCTCCAGCAACTCGCCAGCGCGCTGCGGGTCTCCACCCCGGCGATGTACCTGCGCGCGGGGTTGCTGGACGACAAGGAGGGGCAGGGCGTGCTGGCCGCGATCGCCACCGATCCCGACCTCACGATGCCGCAGAAGCAGTCGCTCAGCCAGATCTACGAGACGTTCCGCCGGGAGAATGCCCGGCACGCGGAAACCGCCGCCACGGCCGAGACGGCCACCGAGCGGGCCGACGCCGCCACCGCCGAGGCGGCTGCCGCCGTCCGCGCCGAGCGGACCACCGCCGAGGCCACCGCCGCGGCCCGCGCCGAGACGGCGGAGACGACGCGCGCGGAGCCGGCCGACGGGCCGGAGCGGCCCACCGGTCCGGCCCGGCCGGCCAGCGGCGGATCGCCCACCGACGCGGTGCTCGAATCGGTGGCGGTGACCGAGGCGGCCGGTGCCCCGGCACCGACGAAGACGACCCCGACGACGACGACCCCCACGGACGAGGCGCCCGCCCGCAAGGCGGCGCGCAGGGCCGTCCCGAAGACCACGACGACCGCCGCGGCGGTCGAGGAGGAGAAGTGATGACCGAGCCGAAGACCACCCGCATCCCCGCCCCGTTCTACGCCGCCGCCGGCGCCGGTGAACTCGCCCTGCAGCAGTTGCGCAAGCTGCCGACGGTCTTCGCCGAGCTGCCCACCGTGCTCACCGACCTGACCGGCCGGGCCGCCAGCACCACCACCGAGCTGCGGGAGCGGGCCAACGCCACGCTGCGCACCGCGAACAGCACCGCGGTCGGGCTCAAGGAGCGGGCCCGGACCAGCACCACCGAGCTGGACGTCGACAAGCTCCGCGAGGCGGCCATCCGCAACGCCGCGGTCGTGGTGGCCGGCGCCCAGTCCGCCCAGGAGCGGGCCACCGCCCTGTACGGCGCGCTGGTCGCCCGCGGCGAGCGGGTCGTCGGCACCGGCGTGGTGCAGGCGGCCGACACGGTCAACGCCGACATGGCGGCGACCGAGGCCCCGGCCGAGGTGACCGCGACCCCGGCCGATGTGGCCGAGACGGTGGCGGCCAAGCCGGCCGCGAAGCGACCCCGGACGGTCAAGCCGGCCAAGCGCGCCGCGGCGACGGACACCCCGTCGGCCAAGCTGCCGGCGAAGGCGACCGCCAAGCGCACCCGGCCGGCCGCCGAGTAGCCGGCCACCGACCCACGCGACGCGCTCACGGACCCCGGGCGGGTGCCATGTGGCACCTACCCGGGGTCCGCGACATAAGCTTCATGGCATGAGGGCCACCGCCGCGCCGATATTCTTCGCCAACGTCCGGTACGTCATCGACGTTGTGCTCCTCGTCTTCGCGCTCATCGTGCAGGGCGTCGCCTTCGTCCACGCGCTCACCCAGCGGTCCGACGCGTTCCCCGCGATCGGCACCCTGCCCAAGGGCGGCTGGCTGATCATCCTCGGGCTGTCCATGGTGCTCACGCTGTTTCTCTTCGGTCCGATCAGCATCTTCGGTCTGATCGGGATCACCGCGGCGTTGGTCTACCTGCTCGACGTACGGGTGGGATTGCGGGACCTGACCGACGGCAAGGGCTTCTGGTGAGGGATTTCCGCTGGCCACCGCCGCCGGACGGCGGGCCGCGGACGTACGGCCCGGGGCCCAGCGCCCCGCGCACCGGCCGGCCGGCCATCCCCGACCCGGAGACCGAGCTGGTCGCCACCCCGCACGGCGTACGGCTGGAGCGGCTGGTCACCGGCGGCGGCGACCCGATCACGGTGTTCGCGCACGGGCTGGGCAACGGCATCGCCACCACCCGCCCGCTCGGCAGCGCGGTGCGCGGCCGCAAGATTTTCTTCCAGTTCCGCGGGCACGGTCGCTCGGACGCCCCGCCCGGCCCGTGGGGTTACGCCGACCTGGCCCGCGACCTGCGGGCCGTCGCCGACCTCGGGCAGGCCACCCGGGCGTTGGGGGTGAGCCTGGGTGCCGGCGCGCTGTGCCGGCTGCTCGCCGAGAGTCCGGCCCGGTTCGAGCGGGTGGTCTTCTTCCTCCCGGCGGTGCTGGACCGACCCCGCCCGGCGGTCGCCCGGGACCGGCTGACCGAGCTGCTGGCCGCGGTCGACGCCGGGGACGCCGCCGCGGTCGCCGACGTGGTCTCGTACGAGGCCCCGGCGCCGGTCCGGAACACTCCCGCCGGCTGGGCCTACCTGCGTCAGCGGGTCGACCAGTTGATGCGGGACGGGCTGGCTCCCGCGCTGGCCACGCTCCCCGACGAGGTGGCCGTCCCGGACCGCGCGGCGTTGGCCGAGGTCACCGCGCGGGCCCTGGTGATCGGCTGCGTCGGTGACGACCTGCACCCGGCCGAGGTGGCCGAGCAGTTCGCCGCGGCCCTGCCGCACGCGACCCTGCACGTGTACGACCGGCCGGCCGTGCTCTGGACCAACCGGGCGGACCTGCGGGACCGGATCTCCGAGTTCCTCAACGGAGAGTAGTCGAGCGGGCGCCGGGACGTGCCGATCGATCGACCGGTGTCGTCGGGGGTGAAGGTCGGGTGAAGTCCCCGTCGGGTTGCCGTGACCGGGGCACCCCGGGTCCGGGCGGCGGTATCTGCTGGACTCCGTGGAGGCCTATCGATTTCCGCCGCGGCGGCACCGGGCGCTGCGGTACCTGGAGAAACTGACCGTCACCCTGCTGGTCGTGGGGGTGGCGGCGGCCGGTGTGCTGGCGGCCGTCGTCGACGCTACGGCGGTGCCGGCCGATCCGGTGGTGGCACAGGCGTCGGTGCTGTACTACCGGGACGGCCGGACCGTGCTGGCCCGGGTGGGGCCGAACAACCGCACCGACGTGCCGCTGGCCCGGGTGCCGGTGGCGGTACGCCGGGCCGTGCTGGCCGCCGAGGACCGTGGCTTCTACGAGCACGCCGGCATCTCGGCCCGCGGCGTGCTGCGGGCGGCCTGGGCGAACCTGTCCGGCGCCGGCGAGGGCGCCTCGACCATCACCCAGCAGTACGCCCGCAACGCCTACCTCAACCAGGAACGCACCGCCACCCGGAAGGCCAAGGAGGCGACTCTCGCCCTCAAGCTCGAACAGGAGCTGAGCAAGGACCAGGTGCTGGAGCGCTACCTGAACACCGTCTACTTCGGCCGCAACGCGTACGGGATCGAGGCGGCGGCGCTGGCGTACTTCAACACCACCACCGACCGGCTCACCCTGGCGCAGGGCGCGCTGCTGGCCGCGGTGATCAAGGACCCGTGGAACTTCGACCCGGCGGTGGACCGGGCGGCCGTCGAATACCGGTGGCGGTGGATCCTGAACGGCATGGCGGAACTCGGCTGGGCCGGGCCCGACGGCGCCGCCCTCGCCTTCCCGGCCACCCAGCCGCGGTTCGCCAACGCCGTCGGCGGTCCGCTCGGTCTCGTCGTCGACCAGGTGGAGCAGGAGTTGAGCCGGCACGGGATCCCACCGCAACGGTTCCACTCGGCCGGCCTGAAGATCGTCACCACGCTGGACGTCACGGCCGAGCGGGCGGCCCTGGACCGGATGGCCGCGCTGCGCCGTACCCAGCCGGCCGCCCTGCACGCCGCGCTGGTCGCGGTGGAACCGACGACCGGCGCGGTACGTGCCTACTACGGCGGGGAGAACGGCACCGGGTACTTCGACGACGCCGTCGCGGCCCGCCCGCCGGGCGCCACCTTCACGCCGGTGGTGCTGGCCGAAGGACTCCGGCAGGGCATCTCGGTCCGGTCCCGGTGGGACGGCTCGTCGCCCCGCACGTTCCACGACCGGTACGGGGTACCGCTGGTCAACCCGCACGGAGACCAGTGCAAGCCGTGCACCCTGGACGTGGCGATGAGACTGTCGTTGAAGACGCCGTTCTACGCGCTGGCCGAACGGGTCGGCCCGGACCGGGTCCGGAAGCTGGCCGTCGCGGCCGGCGTCGCGGACCGCTACACCGGCGTGAAGTCACTTGTCGACGAGGAGACCGCGCCGACGCCCGGCCGGACCCGGGCGGACATCTCGCTGAGCCGCTACCCGGTCTCACCGGCCGACCTGGCCAGCGTGTACGCCACCTTCGCGGCCCAGGGCGCGCATGCCGAGCGGCACTTCGTCGAGTCGGTCAGCGGACCGGGCGGCGCCGTCGAGTACCGGGCGGCCGTACGCCGTACCCGGGTGTTGTCGGAACCGGCGGCCGGCGACGTGACCGCGGTGCTCAGTGCGGGGCTGCTGGCGGCGGGCGGGTCGGTACCGGGCCGGCCGGCGGCCGGCAAGGCCGGCACCACCGCGTACGGCGACACGGGTGACTACTCCGACGCCTGGATGGCCGGCTACACGCCGCAACTGGCGGCGGTGGTCTGGATCGGTCGGGCGGAGCCCGGTCCGATCCGGGACGTGCGGCACCGGCCCATCGCCGGTGAGGGACTGCCGGCGACCCTGTGGCGGGACTTCCTGACCGCCGCGATGGCCGGCCAGCCGGTCGCCGACCTGCCGGAACCGGGTCACGTCGGCAGCGAGTCCGCGGGCGAACTGCCGGCGGCGTCGGCACCGCCGGATCCGGCCGGGCACGCTTTCGGATCGCAGGGGAGCGGTGGGCCGGCGCCGTCCCCCGAGCCGACGAAGGGGACCTCCGCCCGACCGGCCACCGGGTACCCTTCGACGGCATGGGCGTCACGAAGCACGGGCACACCCACCGTCTCGACCTGGCCGATCCGACCCTGCGGGAGTGGCAGTGCGTGGTTCTGTCCGCCGATCCGGAGCAGGGCATCGTGCTGGACCGGTCGGCGTTCTACCCCGGCGGCGGTGGCCAACCACCGGACCACGGCGTACTGCTCTGGCAGGGCGTACAGACCCGGATCGTCGGCACCCGCAAGGGTGACGACCTCTACCTGATCCCCGCCGAGGGTGACCCGCTCCCGCCGGCCGGCACGACCGTCACCGGCGCGGTGGAGGACACCCGCCGGACCTTGCTGATGCGCACCCACTCCGGCCTGCACGTGCTGTGCGGCGTGGTGTTCCGCGATTTCGGCGCGTTGGTCACCGGCGGCAACATGGAGCCCGGCGAGGCCCGGATGGACTTCAACCTGCCGGAGGTGCCGCCCGACTTCAAGGCCCGGATCGAGGAGCTGGTCAACACCGAGGTCGCCGCCGACCGGTCGGTCGCGGTGCGGGTGCTGCCCCGGGCCGAGGCGTTGGCCCTGCCGGACATCATCCGGACCCAGTCCAACCTGATCCCGCCGGACGAGCAGGAGGTGCGGATCGTCGACATCGTCGGCCTGGACGTGCAGGCCGACGGCGGCACGCACGTCGCGTCCACCGCCCAGATCGGGAAGATACGGGTGGTCAAGGTGGAGAGCAAGGGCCGCGCCAACCGTCGGGTCCGGGTCCGCCTCGCCGACTGACCGGGGTCGGCAGCCCGACCGGGCGGAATAACCGGACACCGGTTGTCAGGGTTCGTTGCCACGATCGGCGGATGAACCGACCACTGACTGGAAAGATCGCGCTCGTCGCCGGGGCCACCCGGGGCGCCGGCCGGCAGATCGCCGTGCAACTCGGCGCCGCCGGAGCCACCGTCTACGCCACTGGCCGCAGCACCCGCGACCGCCGCTCCGAGATGGACCGGCCGGAAACCATCGAGGAGACCGCCGAACTGGTCACCGCGGCCGGCGGTACCGGCGTCGCCGTACCGGTGGATCACCTGGACCCGGAGCAGGTGCGGGCGCTGACCGGGCGGATCGACCGCGAGCAGGGCCGGCTGGACGTGCTGGTGAACGACATCTGGGGCGGCGACCCGCTGGTCACCTGGCACAAGCCGGTCTGGGAACAGCCCCTCGAACAGGGCCTGCGTACCCTGCGGCTGGCGATCGACACGCACATCGTCACCAGCCACTTCGCCCTGCCGCTGCTGATCCGCCGGCCCGGCGGCCTGGTGGTCGAGATGGGCGACGGCACCACCGCGTACAACGAAACCAACTACCGGCTGTCGGTCTTCTACGACCTGGCCAAGGTGTCGGTCAACCGGTTGGCCTTCAGCCAGGCACACGAACTGCGCCAGCACGGCGCCACCGCCGTGGCGCTGACACCCGGTTGGCTCCGGTCGGAGAGCATGCTGGACCACTTCGGCGTCACCGAGGAGAACTGGCGGGACGCCACGGCCGACCAACCGCACTTCGCCATCTCGGAGTCGCCCGCGTACGTCGGCCGGGCGGTGGCCGCGCTCGCCGCGGACCCGGACCGGGCCCGCTGGTCGGGACAGTCGCTGTCCAGCGGCCAACTCGCCCGGGTGTACGGCTTCACCGACCTGGACGGCAGCCAGCCGGACGCGTGGCGGTATCTCGTCGAGGTGCAGGATCCCGGGAAACCGGCCGACGTCACCGGCTACCGCTGATCGACGGGCACCAGCCCGCCGCCGGTCCCGTCTGCGGCGGCGTCCGGGTAGAGCGCCACCAGGCGGGCGGCGGCGGTGCTGAACAGGGCTCGCAGTTCCGGCGGTGACACGGCCTCCACCTCGGGCCCGAGGGCGAGCAACTGGGTGTAGGCCACCCCGACCGACTCGACCGGGAGTTGGGTGGTGACCCAGCCGTACCGGTCGGGGTCGCCGGCCGCGGCGACGGCCTCCCGGGCCGCGGGCGCCTCGACCACGTGCCGCAACTGCCGCAACCCGGCCGGGCTGAGCCGGACGGTCACCGATTCGGGGAGCATCGCCCGGACGAACTCCGCCGCCCGGTCGGTCCAGAACCCGGCCAGGTCGAACGCCTTGTCCCGGACGAACGGGGTGTCCAGGTCGCGGACGCCGACCACCCGGTCCACCCGGTAGGTCCGGTGGCCGTCGCCGACCCGGGCCACGAGGTACCAGACGCCGCCCTTGAGGACCAGCCCGTAGGGCTGCGCGGTCCGGGTCACCTCGCGGTCGCCCCGGCGGTAGCGCAACTCCACCGACCGGTCCCGCCACACCGCCGTGGCCAGGTCGGTGAGCAGCGGCGGTGGGTCCGCGGTCCGGAACCACCCGGGTACGTCCAGGTGGAAGCGCGCCCCGGTGCGGGTGGCGGCGTCCCGGAGCCCGGGCGGCAGCGCGGCGAGCACCTTCAACTCGGCGGTCGCCACCGCCTCGGCCAGTCCCATGTCACCGGCCGGACCGGGCAGGCCGGTCAGGAAGAGGGCGTCCGCCTCGTCGCGACTCAGCCCGGTTAACCGGGTCCGGTACCCGCCCAGCAGCCGGTAGCCGCCGGCCCGGCCCCGGTCGGCGTACACCGGCACCCCGGCCGCCGACAGCGCGAGCACGTCGCGATAGACGGTCCGCTCGGAAACCTCCAACTCGCGGGCCAGTTCACCGGCGGTCATCGCCTCCCGGGACTGCAACAGGAGGACCAACGAGATCAGCCTGGCGGCGCGCACGGTCGCGTCCCGGCGGTCAGCGGTTGCCGGGGGTGAGCAGGCCGCGTTCGAAGGCGGTGGCCACCGCGGCGGCGCGGTCGTTGACACCGAGCTTGGCGTAGACGTGCAGCAGGTGGGTCTTGACGGTGGCCTCGCTGATGAACAAATGCCGGGCCGCCTCCCGGTTCGACGAGCCGCGGGCCACCAACGCCAGCACCTCCAGCTCCCGCTGGCTGAGCGGTTCCTCGGCCGGCGCGCGCAGCCGGCCCATCAGGCGGCTGGCCACCGACGGCGACAGCACCGACTCGCCCCGGGCGGCGGCCCGGACCGCCCGGAACAACTCCTCGCGCGGGGTGTCCTTGAGCAGGTAACCGGTGGCTCCGGCCTGGATCGCCGGTAGCACGTCGCTGTCCGTGTCGTACGTGGTGAGCACCAGCACCCGGGCGGTCAGCCCGCGCTCTGCCATGGTGGTGATCGCGGTGACCCCGTCCATGCCGGGCATCCGCAGGTCCATCAGGACCACGTCCGGGGTGAGCGCCTCGACCAGGGCCAGCGCCTCGGCGCCGCCGGCCGCCTCGCCGAGCACGGCGAAGTCCGGGTCGCCGGCGAACATGCCGCGCAGCCCGTCCCGGACCACCGGATGGTCGTCGACGATGATCAGCCCGATCGGCGTCCCGCCGGTCACGCCGCCACCGCCGCCGGGACCGGTCACGCCGCACCGGTCAACACGGCCGGTACGGTCGCCGAGATCGCCGTGCCGGCACCCGGCTCGGACTCGATGTCCAGTCTGCCGGCCACCCGGCTCACCCGCTGCCGCATCGCGGCCAGCCCGAAACCGCCCGGCCGCTCGGCACCGGCCGGGTCCCCGGCGGGCCCCCCGTCGCCGTCCGGCCCGGCGGTCCCGGCGGTTCCGGCGGGCGTGGCCGGGGCGGTGCGGGCGGCCGTCGCCGGCTCGGGCGGGATGGCGAAGCCCACCCCGTCGTCGCGGACGTCCAGGGTGACCACATCCTCCATGTACGACAGGGTCAGCCCCACCCGGGACGCGGCCGCGTGCTTCGCCACGTTGGTCAGCGCCTCCTGGGCGGTCCGCAGCAGGGCCACCTCGATCTCCGGGTGCATCCGGCGGATCGTACCGGTGGTGGTGATCTCCGCCCGCACGCCCTGCAGGCCCGACCAGCGCTCCACCAGGTCGGCGAGGGCGTCCGGCAGTTGGGCGGTCGCCAGCGGCTCGGGCCCGATCGCCCGGACCGACCGGCGGGCCTCGGTCAGGCTCTCCCGGGCCAGTCGGGTGGCGTTGTCCACGTGCCGCTGCCAGTCGACCCGCCGGTCCCGAGCCTGTCCGGCCGCCTCCAGTTGGGTGATCACGCCGGCCAGCCCCTGGGCGATGGTGTCGTGGATCTCCCGGGCCATCCGCTGCCGCTCGTCCAGGACACCGGCCTCCCGGGCCTGGATGAGCAGTTGCGTGTGCAGGCCCTGGTTCTCCCGCATGCTCTCCTCCAGCTTGCGGTTCGTCTCGGCCAGTTCCTGGATGGCCCGTTTGCGGAGGATGTTCTGCTGTTCCCGGACCTTGGCGAACCAACCGACGGCGCTCGCGATGATCATGCTGGCGAGGGCGATGACCGCCCAGAAGGCCCACGACGGGCCGTCGGTCGGCGGCCCGCCCGCGATCGCGGTGGCGGAGACCAGGGCGGCGCCGGCCACACCCGGGATCGCCCACCGGCCCGGCAGCGCGTCGAACGCGTACAGGTAGCCGCACCAGGCGAAGAAGCCGTACCAGGGGCTGAGCACCACCAGCGCCCCGGCGCAGCAGAGGAACCCGAGGAAGAACACGACCGCCCGCAGCGGGCTGCCCTGCCAACCGCGCCGGCAGCGGTGGCCGACGGCCACCCAACCCAGGGTGCCCGTGGCGATGGCGAACAGGGCCAGCAGGCGCGGGCCGGGCGACGGGGGACCGATCAGGGCGGCCAGCCCGGTGGACAGCACCAGGGTGCCGTACGGCAGGGCCTGGAAGACCCGGTCCTCCCGGCTGGTCCACGCGTCCAGTCGATCGGCCTCGTGCAGCGCGCTCGTCATGGCTCTCCCCGCCCCTGCCCCGATCGCGTCCGCCGTCACTGCCAGCGGAACAGCTTCGCCGCCGCCGTCCCGGCCGCCAGCGCCACTCCGGCCATTATTGCCAGGTGAACGGGCTGCGGCGACCCGCCGGCCCAGGAGTCGAAGAGCGCCTGCACGCCCGGCGGCAGGTACGCGCCGATCCGGTTCAGGAAGTCGGGCAGCAGGAACCGGGGCAGGTAGACACCGCCGAAGAACATGATCAGCATGAACAGCACGCCGGCCAGGCCGCCCGCCGCCCGGGCGCTGGGGGCGACCGCGGCGACCAGGAGCCCGATGGCGAGCAGCGAACCGATGCCGAGGACGAAGGTCACCGCGAAGCCGACCGGGTTCTTCGGCCCGGGTACGTCGAACGCGACGATCCCGACCGTGATCAGCAGCACCGCGCTGACCAGCATGGCCAACAGGTGGACGACGAGTTGCGCGGCCAGCAGCGCGGCCGGGCTGGCCGGCGTGGTGGCCAGCCGGCGCAGCACGCCGCGTTCCCGGTAGCCGGCCAGCGCCTGCGGCATGAGGTTCACCCCGGCCACGGCCAGCGAGAAGACCAGCAGCGACGGCAAAAAGTAGGTGAGGAAGCTCTGCCCGCCGAACTTCTCGTCCGTCTCCCGCAGCGCGGGAATCAGGCCGAGGATCACCAGGATGACGGTGGGCATCGCGATCGTGGTGATCACCGCCGCGGGGTCGCGCAGGAACAGCTTCGATTCGGTACGCAGGATCCGGCCGAACGGTGACATGTCTCGCTCCTTCAGATGTGCGGATCAGTTGTCGAGCTTGCGGCCGGTGAGTTCGACGAACGCGTCGTCGAGGCTGGCCTGTTCCACCCGTAGATCGGTGGCGACGACCTGGTTGCGGGCCAGGACCGAGGTCACCGCGTGCAGCACGTTCCCGGTGCCGGTGACCACCAGCTGCCCGCCGCTGCGCCGGACCGAGGTGACCTCGGGCAGCCCGGTGAGCAGGTCGTCGGCCAGCGGCGCCGACGGGCGGAACCGGATCCGCTGCTCCGGTGCGGTACGGGAGACCAGCCCGGCCGGGCTGTCCAGGGCCACCACCCGACCGGCGTCGATGATGGCCAGCCGGTCGCAGAGCCGTTCCGCCTCTTCCATGAAGTGGGTGACCAACACGACGGTCACCCCGCTGTCCCGGACCCGTTCGATCAGGTCCCAGGTGTCCCGGCGGGCCTGCGGGTCCAGGCCGGTGGTCAGCTCGTCCAGGATGGCGATCTCCGGGTTGCCGACCAGGGCCAGCGCGATCGACAGCCGCTGCTTCTGGCCGCCGGAGAGTTTCTTGTACGCGGTGTCCTGCTTACCGGCCAGCCCGAGGTCGTCGACCAGCCGCCGCCAGTCCGCCGGCTTCCGGTAGAACGAGGCGTACAGCTCCAGCGCCTCGCGGACCCGGAGCCGGTCCGGCAGCTGGCTCTCCTGCAGCTGTACACCGACCCGCTGGCGCAGTTCCGCCGCGTCCCGGTGCGGGTCCAGCCCGAACACCGACACCTCGCCCGCGTCCTGGGTGCGCAGTCCGGCGACGCACTCGACGGTGGTGGTCTTGCCGGCGCCGTTCGGTCCGAGGATCCCGAAGATCTCCCCGCGCTCCACGGCGAGCGAGACGTCGTGCACGGCGACCTGGTCGCCGTAGCGCTTGTGCAGGTTGGTCACTTCGATGACGGGCATCGTCCGGTACCCCGTTTCCGGTCGCGTTCGCTGATGTCATCGAGCATCCCGGTCCGACGGCCGCGCCGAATCGACCAGCCGGCGGCCCTCGGTTCCGGTCCGGGCGGACCCGCCCCCTCCACCGCCCGCGCACCCCGATCCACCGATCGGTTGATGCGTCGGGCGGGTTGGACCGGTAACAGCAGGTTTCCGGTCGGGTCGGAGCGAGCGGCGGTACGGATCGGTCACTAGGCTGACCGGCCGTGGACACACGCACGGTCACCGCGCCCGCGGTCGGCAGGGTCGGGCAGTTCCTCTCCGGCATCGGCCTGCTGTTCCGGGGCTTCGCCGTCTACGCCCGGCAACCGCGGCTGGTGCTGCTCGGCCTGGTCCCGGCGCTGATCACCGGGGCGCTGTTCGTCGCCGCCTTCGCCACCCTGGTCGTCTTCGTCGACGACCTGGCCGCGCTGGTGACCCCGTTCGCCGACGGCTGGTCGGCGGGGGCGCGCGGCACCGTACGGGTGATCGCCGGGCTGGCGTTCCTCGGGCTGGGCGGGCTGATCGGCGTACTCACCTTCGTGGCGGTGACCCTGGTGGTCGGCGACCCGTTCTACGAGGCCATCTCGGAACGGGTGGAGGATCGCTTCGGTGGCGTGCCGAACGCGGTGGACGTGCCGTTCTGGCGTTCGCTGCGACGCAGTGCGGCCGACTCGATCCGACTGGTCGCGAAGTCGGTGCTGATCGGCGTACCGCTGTTCGTGGCCGGCTTCATCCCGGTGTTCGGCCAGTTCGTCGTACCGGTGATCGGGGCGCTGGTCGGTGGCTGGTTCCTCGCCCTGGAACTGGTCGGTGCGCCGTTCTACCGGCGCGGGTTGCGGCTGCCGGACCGGCGGCGGGCGCTGCGGGCCGTCCGGCCGACCGCCGTCGGGTTCGGGGCCGCGGTGTTCGTGGTCTTCCTGATCCCGCTCGGCGCGGTGCTGTTCATGCCGGCCGCCGTCTCCGGGGCGGCGCTGCTGGCCCGCCGGTCGCTGGGCGACCCGATCGAGGAGGCGTGATGCGGATCGAACTTGTCCAGGGGGACATCACCGACGAGCGGGTGGACGCGGTCGTCAACGCCGCCAATTCGTCGCTGCTCGGCGGCGGTGGGGTGGACGGCGCCATCCACCGGCGCGGCGGCCCGGAGATCCTGGCCGAGTGCCGGGAACTGCGCGCCGGCCGGTACGCCGATGGCCTGCCCACCGGCCAGGCGGTGGCCACCACGGCGGGCCGGCTGCCGGCCCGCTGGGTCATCCACACCGTGGGGCCGGTCTGGTCCCGTCGCGAGGACCGGTCGGCGCTGCTGCGCGACTGCTACGCCAACAGCATGCGGGTCGCCGACGAGCTGGGCGCCACCTCGGTCGCCTTCCCGCTGATCTCGGCCGGCGTCTACGGCTGGCCGGTGGACGACGCGGTGACCCAGGCGCTCGGGGTGCTGCGCGCCGCCCGACCGGCGACCGTCGCGCAGGCCCGCCTGGTGCTGTTCGGCGCCGACACCTTCGCCGTGGCCGAGCGGATCCACGCCGCCGGCTGATAGCTCCTCACCTTGGAGTCGGCGTCCTTTTCTACCCGCGCTTGCCCGCGCATCGCATCCGCATCCGGAGGTTGGGGAATCTGAGTGTCGCTCCAGTGACACTCAGATTCCCCAGTCTCGGGCTGCGGATGCCGGACCGGCGGCGTGTCTGGACCGCACCGAGGTGGAGGGCGCCGGTTATCCGTACGGCGCTTTGATCGGCGCCATGATGCGGTTGAACAGAACGGCGACAGGCTCGTTCGGTAGATCTTTGACCGCCTCACTGAACTGTGTCGCGAGGTAGATCGCCGCCGTGGTCCGGTCGACTCGTGCGAGTTCCTGGCGTCGGGTCGGGCACGGCCACGGTTCGGCGCACGTCTGGCATGTCCACCCAGGCCGCTCCGGCGGGTGCGGCGCGGTCACCAATGTCCCCGGTTGATCCAAGCCGGTAGGCGTGGCGCCGGCTGGCGGCGGTCCGGGCATGGCCAACGCAGCCCGCACCGGCACCGCCGCCGCCGAAACCAGCGACGGACCGGAGCATGAACGGGCGCCAAGGGTATGGGCTTGATCACGTTACGTGGCAGCATCGCATCAGGTTGCCTGATGCTGTAGTCGCGCGTCAAGAGTGCAAAGCATCTTGCTCCGCGACCCCCTGACGGGTGCCTACGGTCAGCGCATGGGACGGCGGTACCGGCTGATGGGCGCGCACGAGATCCGTATGCGCCTGGGCGGTATCAGTCGCCAGCGCGTCTATGCGATCACTTCGCACCGCTCGTTCCCGGCGCCTGTTGCCGAGCTTCAACAGGGCAACGTCTGGGACACCGACGACGTGGAGGACTGGATCCGCGAACACCGGCCGAACCTCACCGACGAGGAGTGACCACGCCGGCCGGCCGGGCCGCCCGCCTTGGCTGAGCTGAGCGCCGAGCGGATTCACGCCGCCGGCTGAGGGGCGGGACGCCGGGGCCGGTCAGGCCGTGTCGCGCAGGACCAGTTCGGTGGGGAGTACCACGGCCGGCTCGATCTGCTCGCCGGCGGCGAGCCGGAGCAGTTGCCGGGTCATCCGGCGGCCGATCTGGAGGATCGGCTGGCGCACCGTGGTCAGCGGCGGGTCGGTGTAGGTGGCCAGCTCGATGTCGTCGAACCCGATCACGGCGACGTCCTCGGGCACCCGGCGGCCGGCCACCCGCAGGGCGTGCAGCGCACCGTGCGCCATCAGGTCCGAGGCGACGAAGACCGCGTCCAGCTTCGGGTCGTCGGTCAGCAGCTCGCGCATGGCCACCGCGCCGGACTCCCGGGTGAAGTCACCGACCGCCACGATCGACCGCAGGTCGGCCTCGCGCAGTGCCGCCAGGTATCCGGCGAGCCGCTCGATGCCGGCGATCATGTCCTGCGGGCCGGCCACCGTGGCGATCCGCCGGCGACCCGAGGCGATCAGGTGCCGGATCGCCCGGTCGACCCCGCCCACGTGGTCCACGTCGACGTAGGGGACCTGGGCGCCGCCGGGCGGCCGGCCGCCGGAGACCACCGGGATGCCCAGCCGGGCCAGCCGGCCGGGCAGCGGGTCGTCGCCGTGCAGGGAGGCGAAGAGTACGCCGTCCACGTGCCGACCGGTGGCGTAGCGCTCGACCCGTTCGTGGCCGGCGGCGGAGCCGGCGAGCATCAGCACGAGCTGCTTGTCGGCGTCCTCGAGTTCCTGGCTGACGCCGCGGATGATGCCGGGGAAGACCTGGTCGTCGGAGAAGACCCGGGTGGCCGCCTCCGGCATGATCAGCGCGAACGAGCCGGTCCGCTGGGTGACCAGGCTGCGGGCGGCCAGGTTGGGTACGTAGCCCAGTTCGGCGACCGCCTGCCGGACCGCCCGCGCGATCGGCTCGGCGACGGTGGGGGAGCCGTTCACCACCCGCGAGACGGTGGCCCGGGACACCCCGGCGAGTCGGGCCACGGCCTCCAGGGTGGGCCGTTCGCGAGTGGCGCTCATGTCGTCCGGGTCTCAGCCGGTCCGCAGGCCGTCGAGCAGGGAGACCTCCCCGGCCACGTCCAGGACGTCGAAGTCCACCCGGCCGTACAGGGCGAGCAGCAGGTCGCTGGCGGTGCCGGCGGCGTACACCCGGGCGTGGTGGTCGTCGGTGTCCAGGATGGTGCCGGTGTCCAGCAGCGCGACGCCCTCGCCGCGCAGCCGCAGGTACCACTCCTGTTCCGCGTCGGTGGCGGCGAGTTGTACGACGCCGCGCCAGTCCCGGCGGTTGGCCCGGCGCCCGGCCGGCAGCCAACTGTCCAGCACCTCACTCACCCCGTCGGCGGCGAGCTTCGCCTCGATCGGCCCGCCGACGCCGGTGGCCATCTGCGCGTCCCACCGGTGTACGGCGGTCTCGTGGGCCATCCGGCGGTGCCAGAAGGCGGCCTTCTTCGGCTGCGGCGCCCAGTTCCAGGCCGGTGCCTCCGGGTCGAGCCCGTCCAGCCGGCTGAGCAGACCGTCGAACTCCTGCCGCCACCAGGCCATCGCGGTCAGCCCGGCGGGCGGCTCGGGTGACTTCTCCCGCGGCGCCGGTGCCTGCGTGCTGCCGTCGGTGACGTGGCCGGAGACCCACCGGTAGATCGAGGCGAGGTGCAGCACGAGATCGTTGATGGTCCAGTCGGGGCAGGAGAGCACGGGTGTGTCCGCCGGCGCCTCGGCCGCCGCGGCCTGGAACGCCGGCCCCTCGGCCCGGAGCGCACCGATCCAGAAGTCCTTCGTCCCGTGCAGTCTGCTCATCACGATCCTCCCGGCCGACTCGGCCACCAGTGGGTGGGCGCGCTGTCCCTCAGCCTAGGGTGAAAGGCGTGCGAGACGTTAGTGCCCGGCCGACACCTGCCGCCCCCGCCCGTCCCGAGCCGTTGGCGAGGTACACCACGCTGCGGCTCGGCGGTGTGCCTGAGCGATTGGTCACAGCTGAGAGCGCGGACGAAATAGTACAAAAGGTTAGGGAAGCGGAGCTTCTCGGACACTCCGTCCTCGTCCTCGCCGGCGGCAGCAACGTGGTGATCGGCGACGCCGGCTTCGCCGGCACGGTGGTGCTGGTCCGGTCCCGAGGGATGCGGGTCGTCGCCGAGAACGCCGACGCGGTCACCGTCCGGGTCGAGGCCGGCGAACCCTGGGACGACCTGGTCGCCGCCACCGTGGCGGCCGGCTGGTCCGGGGTGGAGTGCCTGTCCGGCATTCCCGGTTCGGCCGGCGCGACCCCGATCCAGAACGTCGGGGCGTACGGGCAGGAGGTCGCCGAGACGGTGACCGCCGTGCTGGCCTACGACCGGGTCACCGGCGAGGTGGTCACCATGCCCGCCGCCGAGTGCCGGTTCGCCTACCGGTCCAGCGTCTTCAAGCACAACGACCGGTGGACGGTGCTGGCGGTCGACTTCCGGCTGGCCCGGTCCCCGCTGTCCGCGCCGGTCCGGTACGCCGAACTGGCCCGCGCCCTGGCGGTCGAGGTCGGTGACCGGGTGCCGCTGGCCGACGCGCGCGCCACCGTGCTGCGGCTGCGCGCCGGCAAGGGCATGGTGCTCGACCCGGCCGACCCGGACACCAGGTCGGTCGGTTCGTTCTTCACCAACCCGGTCCTCGACCCGGCCGCGTACACCGCGTTGCGGGCCCGGGCGCTCGCGGCGGGACTGGACGAGCCGCCGTCCTGGCCGGGCATCGGCGGCGTGGTGAAGGTCAGCGCGGCCTGGCTGATCGACAAGGCCGGCTTCGGCAGGGGGCACCGCGGTCCGGCCGGGGTGGCCATCTCCTCCAAGCACACGCTGGCGCTGACCAACCCGGCCGACGGTACGACCACCGCACTGCTCGCCCTGGCCGCCGAGATCCGCGACGGCGTGCACCGGACGTTCGGCGTCACCCTGCACCCGGAACCGGTCCTGGTCGGCTGCGAACTCTGACCGGGTGGGCGTCAGGCCGGCGCGGGTGGGCCGTCCGCCACGGCGGACCACGGGACGGTGATCTCGCCGAGTCGCCACCGGGTCGGGTCGACCACCGGCCAGCCGGCCGCGCGGACCGCCCCGACGGCGCGGATCCAGCGCTGCCGCGGCCCGAACGTCGCGTACGGGGCGGCGTCCCGCCATCCGTCGTCCAACGCCCGGACCAGGGCGTGCACGCCGGTACCCGGCACGTTGTGGTGGATCAGGGCCTTGGGCAGTCGTTCGGCCAGGGCGGCCGGCCGGTCCAGTGTGGACAACCGGGCCGACAGGGTCAGCGTGCGCGGCCCGGTCCGGTCGATCAGCAGCCAGCCCGCCAGCCGGCCCACCTCGTCGCAGGTGCCCTCGACGAGCACCCCACCCGGGGCCAACCCGGCGGTCATCGTCCGCCAGGCGCCGGCGACCTCGGACTCGTCGTACTGGCGCAGCACGTTGAACGCGCGGACCAGCACCGGGCGCAGCCCGGCCAGCTCGAAGCCGCCCCGCCGGAAGGACAGGCCGGGCGGGTCGGCGACCGGCTGGGCGGCGGCCACCCGTACCGGATCGATCTCCAGGCCGACCACCCGGACGTCCGGACGGACCGCGGCGGCCAGCCGGCGGCGCAGCTCGACGGCGGTCACCGGGGTGGCGCCGTAGCCGAGGTCGACCACGAGCGGCTCGGCCGCGTCGCGTAGCAGCCCGGCGCACCGGTGGGCGATCCAGTTGTCCACCCGGCGCAGCCGGTTGGGATTGGTGGTGCCCCGGGTGACCTCACCCACCGGCCGCCGGCCGCCCGCCGAGGGTCCGGCGGGTCGGGCCGTGCCGTCCGCCGGCCGGTACGGGCCCATCAGCTCACCCGGTGCACCTTGTGCTGGGCGGCCTGGGCCAGCGGGCGGACCACCAGCCGGTCGATGTTGACGTGCTGCGGGCGGGTGGCGCACCAGGCGATGCAGTCCGCGACGTCCTCGGCGACCAGCGGCTCCGGTACGCCCGCGTACACGGCCGCGGCGCGTTCCGCGTCGCCGTCGAACCGGACCAGGCCGAACTCGTCGGTCTTCACCATGCCGGGGTCGATCTCCACCACCCGGATCGGCCGGCCGGACAACTCCAGTCGCAGCGTGCCGGTGAGCGCGGTCTGCGCGTGCTTCGCCGCGGTGTACCCGCCGCCGCCCTCGTAAACGGTGAACCCGGCGGTGGAACTGACCATGATCACCGTACCGGCGCCGGAGGCGTCCAGCGCCGGCAGCAGCGCCTTGGTCACCCGCAGGCTGCCGAGCACGTTCACGTCGTACATCCACTGCCAGTCGCCGATCGAGCCGTCCTCGACCGGGTCCAGGCCGCGCGCCCCGCCGGCGTTGTTGACCAGTACGGTCACCGGGCCGGGCAGCCCGGCCGCGGCGGCCGCCAGCTCGGCGACCGACGAGTCCGAGGTCACGTCGCAGGTCACGGCGGTTGCCGTGCCACCCGCGGCGGTGATGTCCTCGACCAGGCCGGTCAGCCGGTCGGTCCGCCGGGCGGCGGCCAGTACGTGGAAGCCCTCGGTGGCCAGCCGGCGCGCGGTGGCCGCGCCGATCCCGCTGGAGGCACCGGTGACGATGGCGACAGGCGTCATCCGGCCATTGTTCCGCAGCCTCCCGGAAGCCGCCGCCGCAGCCCCGGCGGAGGTGTGCCGCAGGTCCCGGCCGGGCGGTCCGGTGACCCGCGCCGACACCCGGTTCTCCGGCCTACGCGGTGAGGCCACCGTCACACCGGCGTCGGGTACGGAACGCATGCTCGTCATCCGATCGGGAAGATGACGTGTTGCTCCGAGGTTTGTCCAAGGGGCACCCCGTCGTGCCGGCGGCAGCAAACCGTGACAAAAGGAGCGGATGTGGCGGAAATGCACACCGGGGTCGCCCGACAGCGGGGTACCCAGCCATGGCCCGCCCCCCGGCGGATCGCGACGTTGTCGGTGCACACCTCGCCGCTGCACCAGCCCGGCACCGGCGACGCCGGTGGGATGAACGTCTACATCGTCGAGGTGGCCCGCCGGCTCGCGGACGCCGGCGTCGAGGTGGAGATCTTCACCCGGGCCACCGCCAGCGACCTGCCGCCGGTGGTGGAGATGGCGCCGGGAGTCCTGGTCCGGCACATCACCTCCGGACCGTTCGAGGGGCTGTCGAAGGAGGAACTGCCCGCCCAGCTGTGCGCCTTCACCACCGGCGTGCTGCGGGCCGAGGCCGCCCGGCCGCCCGGCTACTACGACCTGATCCACTCGCACTACTGGCTCTCCGGCCAGGTCGGCTGGCTGGCCAAGGAGCGCTGGGGGGTGCCGCTGGTGCACACCGCGCACACCCTGGCGAAGGTGAAGAACGCCCGACTCGCCGCCGGGGACCGGCCCGAGCCCAAGGCCCGGGTGATCGGCGAGGAGCAGGTGATCGCCGAGGCCACCCGGCTGGTCGCCAACACCCGTGCCGAGGCCCGGGACCTGGTCGGCAGCTACGACGCGGACCCGGACCGGGTGAGCGTGGTCGAACCCGGGGTGGACCTGGAGCGGTTCCGGCCGCAACCGGGCGGCACGGTCGCGGCCCGGCGCCGGCTCGGCCTGCCCGAGACCGGGTACGTGGTCGCGTTCGCCGGTCGGATCCAGCCGCTCAAGGCCCCGGACGTGCTCCTGCGCGCCGTCGCCGAGCTGCGTCGACGCGATCCGGCGACCGCCGACCAGCTGACCGTGGTGATCGCCGGCGGCCCCAGCGGGAGCGGCCTGGACCGCCCGACCGGGCTGATCGAACTGGCCGCGTCGCTGGGCGTCACCGACCGGGTACGGTTCCTGCCGCCGCAGACCGGCGACGACCTGCCGGCGCTGTACCGGGCGGCCGACCTGGTCGCCGTGCCGTCGTACAACGAGTCGTTCGGCCTGGTCGCCCTGGAGGCGCAGGCCTGCGGTACGCCGGTGGTCGCCGCCGCGGTCGGCGGCCTGGTCACCGCCGTGCGGGACGGGGTCAGCGGGCTGCTGGTGCCCGGCCACGACCCGACCGACTGGGCCCGGCGGCTCGGTGACCTGCTGCGTGCGCCGGCCCGGCGGGCGCAGCTGAGCCGGGGTGCCGTCCGGCACGCCAGCAACTTCTCCTGGGCGCGCACGGCGGCGGCGCTGCTGGACGTCTACCGTGGGGCGGTGGCGGACCACCGCCACCGGCTGGCGTCGGCGCTGACCGGGGAGGCCGCCACGCTGCGGGCCTGCGCTCACTGAGCGCAGACCGTCGGTCCACGGTGGACGGCGCGGGCGGCATCGAGTGGAGGTACGGGCGGCGTGACAGCGGAGCAACGTTCGACGCGCGGCGAGGTCGCGGCCCTGATCGAGGCGGTGTGCGCCGAGCGGGAGTTGCCCTGCGAGTCCACCGGTGAGTTCTCCTACGCGGTGACCCTGCCCGGGACGCACAAGCTCAAGACGATCTGCAACCTGATCGTCGGGGAGCACGCGCTGCGGGTCGAGGCGTTCGTCATGCGTCAGCCGGACGAGCGCCGCGAGGAACTGTGGTCCTGGTTGCTGCAGCGCAACGCGCGGATGTACGGCGTGGCCTTCTCCATCGACGCGACCGGCGACATCTATCTCACCGGTCGGGTCGGCCTGTCCGGTGTGTCCGAGGACGAGTTGGACCGGCTGCTCGGCTCGGTGCTCAGCTACGCGGACGAGTCGTTCGACACGATGCTGGAGATCGGATTCGGCGGCGCCATCCGGCGTGAGTGGGAATGGCGGGTCAAGCGCGGCGAGTCGCTGGCCAACCTGCAGGCGTTCGCCCACCTCTTCGAGCCCACGACATCCCCTCCGGCGGGTTCAGACCGGTCCTGACGGGTATCCGCGCCGTGCGGCGCGGAGGGCGTCGCGTGGGCCAGGACACACTGTCGAGGGGGCGTTCCATGGCGCAGCGAAGCAGTTCGGGTCGCGGCGGGACCGCGACCGCCGCCCGGAACCGGACGAGTTCGACCATCGGGCCCGAACAGATCGGTCGGCTCCGGGTGGACGAGATCCGTAGTCGGCTGAAGAAACGCGGCGTACCGGGCATCTGGTCGCTGCGCAAGGATCAACTCGTCAAGGCGTTGATGCGGGTGATGAGCGCCGACAAGCGGGGCAGCGCCGGACCGGGCAAGAAGAGCACCCGCCCGGCGCGCAAGAGCGCGGCGACCGCCCGTACGTCCACCGGCACGGCCTCGGCCCGGCGCGGCACGGTGTCGGCCCGGAAGCCACCCTCGTCCTCGACGAGCGCGAAGAAGGCGCAGCCGTCGTCGGCGCCCGGGAAGACCGCGCCGTCGTCGGCCGGGCGCACCGGGATCCGCACCGGGAAGAACATGTCCCGCTCCCTGCGGTACGCCCAGCAGATCGGCTCGCCGAGCGAGCAGCCGGAACGGCCGGGGCGCAGCCTGGTCACCACGAACCACGAGGTGATCAAGCGGTGGGCCCGGGCCCGGCAGGCCAAGCCGGCCACCATCGAGGGGACCATGCGGGCGGGCCGGCCCGGCGTGCTGACCTTCGACTTCCCGGGCTGGCGGACCGGGGGCAAGCTGAAGCAGGTCACCTGGGAGGACTGGCTGCGTACCTTCGACAGTCGCCGGGTCAACTTCATCTACCAGGAGCAGAAGTCGGATGGGCGACAGAGCAATTTCTTCCGTACCGAGTCACCCGACCGGGAGTCCGCCTGAAGAGCGGCGGAATGATTCCGGGTGCTAACCGGTTGACCCACAGATACGACGCCGGAAGTCGATGTGACCCGCGAGACATGAGAACCGGGTTGTGTGGGTATTCCGACGACAACTACCGTTGTCCCACGCGCCACGCCCATATCGGCTTGGGGAAGCCGTGAATCACACAGATTCATTTCATGGGTCGCGGCGCTCGAAAGCGGGTGGCATTGCCGTTGGGGGACGGCGCCACCTGAGACCGGCGGGTGCGAGCGGGCGACGCTTACGGGGGTGAGTGTCGCCCGCCCCCGCCGGGCGCTTTCCGGTACGGCCAGGGCCGGCCCGCGGCAGACCGCGTCGGCCGGCCCTCGCCGTACCGGGTGGGCCCCCGCCGGGTCGGCCGGCCGGCGGTTACGAGGCGGGGCAGCCCTCGCCGTACCCGGCCCGGGTGGCCGGCGTGGTCACGACGTGGAACGGGCGGCGGCCAGGGCCGGGGGTGACGCGGTCGTGGCGGTCTCGGCCGGTTTGGGCATCGCGGTGGCCGGCAACGGCTCGGCCGGTGCGACGGCCGGGCGCAGCGCCGCGGCCTGCCGTTCCCGGGCCGGACCGGAGATCAGGTGGACCAGGGCGACCAGGCCGCCCACCGCGCCGCAGCCGAGCCAGAGCGCGGTGTTGCCGGCCTGCTGACGGACCAGGCCACCCAGCACCGGGCCGGCGGCCGCGGCGACCTGCCAGGACAGCGAGAACATTCCCTGGTAGCGACCGCGGTACGCGACCGGGGACAACTCGCCGAGCAGGGTGGCGTTGGACGGTGAGTTGAGCATCTCGCCGA
Organism: Micromonospora zhanjiangensis; assembly: GCF_042650605.1. Lineage (NCBI taxonomy): Bacteria > Bacillati > Actinomycetota > Actinomycetes > Micromonosporales > Micromonosporaceae > Micromonospora > Micromonospora zhanjiangensis. The sequence goes on from NZ_JBHSBN010000001.1 coordinate 276,826, forward strand.
CGGTCCAGATCAGCACGGTCAGCGCGTAGAGCCAGGCGGTGCCGGCGAACGCGGTGAGCGCGAAGCCGACGCCCATCACCGCCGCCGCCAGCGCCAGCACGTGCGACCGGCTGCGGTCCCGGATCAGCCGGGGGACGAACAACTGGCCGACCACGATCAGCACCCCGTTCAGCGCGATCACCGTGCCGTAGCTGCTCGGGCTCAGCCCGTCCTGCGCCATCGCGATCGGCAGCATCGAGGCGTGTTGCAGGAAGACCAGCGCCGAGAACAGGTTGAGCACGACGAAGCCGAGGAACACCCGGTCGGTCAGCACCACCCGCAGGCCGCCGCGACCGGGCAGCCCGACGGCCGGACCGGCCGCTCGCACCGGCCGCTCGGAGCGGGTCTCCGGCACCTTCAGGAAGATCACGAGGGCGGTGACCAGCGTGGTGGCCGCGTCGATCACGAACAGCAGCAGGTAGTTGGTCTGGGCGGCGAACCCGGCGAGCACCGACGCGCAGGCGAAGCCCAGGTTCAGCGCCCAGTAGTTGAGGGAGAACGCCTTCAGCCGATCCCGTTCCGGCACGACGTCGACCATCATCGCGCCGAACGCCGGCCGGGCGCCCTCGGCGAAGGCGCCGAGCAGCAACGCGGTGCCGGCGACCGGCCACAGGTCGTGGACGAACCCCAGGGTGAGCATCATGCCGGCCGCGCCGAGCTGCGCGGTCAGCAACGTGGGCTTGCGTCCCCACCGATCGGCGAGCGTGCCACCCAGCATGGTGCCGACCGCTCCGCCGACGCCCCACATGCCCAGCACCAGGCCGGCCTCCAGGGCGGTGAAGCCCCGGGCGGTGGTGAGGTAGATGGCCAGGAAGATCAGGACGAACGAGCCGAGCTTGTTGATCAGGGTGCCGGTCCACAGGTACCAGAAGGTCCGGGGCAGGCCGCCCGTGGTGTCCCGGAACCATCCGCGCATCGTCCGCACCCCCGTACGTCTTCGCTATGTAATGACCAAATCCGCAGATCCGCCTTACAACCTAGTTGTCGGGCCGGCCGCCGGTCAGCCCGTTTTCCACGTGGTGGTCGTCACCCCGGACCGGTGGGTGCCGGCGCACCGGGTCGGGCAGGATGCAGCTATGACTGCGAGCGCGAATGGTGCGTCGGCGGGCGGCCAGGTGGCGGCCGAGGGGGCCTCGGTCGGCACGGTGGTCCTGCTCCGGCACGGCGAGAGCGACTGGAACGCCAAGAACCTCTTCACCGGCTGGGTCGACGTCGACCTGACCGCCAAGGGCGAGGCCGAGGCCCGGCGCGGCGGCGAGCTGCTGCGCGAGCACGGCCTGCTGCCCGACGTGGTGCACACCAGCGTGCTGCGCCGGGCGATCCGCACGTCCGAGCTGGCGCTGCACACCGCGGACCGGCACTGGATCGCGGTCCGCCGGTCGTGGCGGCTCAACGAGCGGCACTACGGCGCGCTCCAGGGCAAGGACAAGAAGCAGACCCTCCAGGAGTACGGCGAGGAGCAGTTCATGCTCTGGCGCCGGTCGTACGACACCCCGCCGCCACCGATCGACGACAACGACGAGTGGTCCCAGGCCGGCGACCCGCGGTACGCGTTGCTGCCGCCGGAGCTGATGCCGCGGACCGAGTGCCTCAAGGACGTCGTCGAGCGGATGCTGCCGTACTGGTACGACTCGATCGTGCCGGACGTGCTGGCCGGCCGGACCGTGCTGGTCGCCGCGCACGGCAATTCGCTGCGGGCCCTGGTCAAGCACCTGGACGGCATCTCCGACGAGGCGATCGCCAAGCTGAACATCCCGACCGGCATCCCGCTGCGCTACGACCTCGACGCGTCACTGCGTCCGCTGGTCTCCGGCGGCGCCTACCTGGACCCGGAGGCGGCCAAGGAGGCCACCGCCGCCGTCGCCAACCAGGGCCGCTGACCCGTCCGCCGGCCGTCGACTCCGCCGTCCGGGCGGGGCCGGCGGCCGGCGTGGTCGCGCCCGGTCAGGCCGGAGCCCCGCTCGCGGACGAGCGGGGCGCACTGGGCCGCCGGGCGGTCAGGCCGTGGGCTCGCCGGTGATCAGGTAGACGACCCGCTGGCCGGCGTTCACCGCGTGGTCGGCGAACCGCTCGTAGAACCGGCCCAGCAGGGTCGCGTCGATCGCCGTCTCCACCCCGTACGGCCAGTCGTCGCTGAGCAGCACGGCGAACAGGCTGCGGTGCAGGTCGTCCATTGCGTCGTCGTCCCGGTCCAGCTCGGCGGCCCGGTCGGCGTCCGGCTTGGACAGCACGGTGCCGATCTTCTCGGCCATCCGGTCGGCCACCCCGGCCATCTCGGTGAAGACCTTGCGCAGCTCGGCCGGTACCGCCGGCGACGGGTGCCGGCGCAACGCGGTCTTCGCCACGTGGTCGGCCAGGTCGCCCATCCGTTCCAGGTCGGCGGCGACGTGCAGTGCGGTGATCACCGCCCGCAGGTCCGAGGCGACCGGGGCCTGCCGGGCCAGCAGGTCGCACACCCGTTCCTCGACCTGCCGGTAGATGCTGTCCACCTCGGCGTCCTGGGCGATCACCGTCTCGGCGGCCTTCCGGTCGGCGGTGAGCAGCGCCCTGGTGGCCTGGCGCATCGCGGCCCGTACGGCCTCGGCCATGTCCACCAGTAGCTGGCTGACGATGTGCAGATCGGCCCGGAACTCGTCGCGCATGGATCACGTCCTGTGGTCGGGGTGGCCACCGGTACCCGGTCGGGGCCGCGACGGTGGCCGGAAGGGGATGCCGGCTGTGCGGCCAACCGTAGGTGGGTCGGGCTGCGGCGAGGTGAACGCCGGTGAACGACAACAGACCGGAGGGTGAACTTCTGCCAATCTGGCAGTGTTATGCCCTACTTTGCGAAGTTTCCAGGTTAACAATGACCCTACGATCGCCAGGTGGACTGGGAGGTCGTCGTCGCGGGAGTGACGGGTGGCGCGCTGGCCGGACTGGCCGTCGCGCTCCTCATCCTGTGGCGTACGGGAGCCCGGCACGGCACACCGGCCGGCCGAGTGGGCTGGCGGGGTGTTCCCGGTACAGGGAGGTCGGCGATCGTCCAGGAAGAGCAGGACCGGCTCGCCGAGCTGGGCCGCAAGAGTCTCGACTCGCTCCGGGCCGGGGTCGTGGTGCTCGACGGGGGCGACGTCCCGGTGCTGGTCAACCCGGCCGCCCGGGCGATGGGCCTGCTGCGCGCCGGTGCCGAACCGGGCACCGTCACGGCACACCCGATCCTGCGAACGGTGGCCGGGCAGGTACGCCGCACCGGGGTCCGCCGGGAGGTCGAGCTGGACGTGCCGCGGGGGCGACCCGGCGGGACCCAGGAACCCCTCGGCGTACACCTGCGGGCGATGGCCCTCGGCGGCGGGTACGTCGCGGTCGAGGCCGTCGACGTGACCGAGTCGCACCGGGTGGCCCGGGTCCGGCGGGACTTCGTGGCCAACGTGAGCCACGAGCTGAAGACCCCGATCGGTGCGCTGCAACTGCTGGCCGAGGCGCTGCTGGACGCGACCGCGCCGGCCGGCGCCGACGGCAGGGCGGACCCGGCCGGCGCCGGTCGCAGGGTCGGCATGGCCGACGACGTGGCCGCCGCGCGTCGGTTCGCCGAACGCATCCAGCACGAGTCGACCCGGCTCGGCCGGCTGGTCAACGAGCTGCTCGAACTCACCCGGTTGCAGGGCGCCGAGCCGCTGCCGGAACCCGCGCCGGTCGCGGTGGACTGGGTGCTGGCCGAGGTGATCGACCGGACCCGTACCGGGGCCGCCGCCCGCCGGATCGAGGTCGCCGCCGAGGGCCGGCGCGGCCTGACCGTGTACGGCAGCGACAGCCAGCTCGCCACCGCGGTCACCAACCTGGTGGAGAACGCCATCACGTACTCCGCGGCGGGGACCGAGGTCGTCGTCCGTACCGAGGCGGACGAGGAACACGTCGAGATCTCGGTGACCGACCAGGGCATCGGCATCGCGCCGGACGACGTGGAGCGGATCTTCGAGCGATTCTACCGGGCGGACCACGCCCGGTCCCGGTCCACCGGCGGCACCGGGCTCGGCCTGGCGATCGTGAAGCACATCGCCACCAACCATGGCGGTCGGGTGCAGGTGTCGAGCACGCTTGGTGGCGGGTCGACGTTCACCCTGCGGTTGCCGGCCCGCCCACCGGACGCCTTCCTGCCGACAGTCCTGTCGGATGAGATCGAGACCGGTCCGGCCGCGCTCCGTTAGGCCGGACAGAGGAAAGGAACTACCGTTGGCCCGCGTTCTCGTGGTCGAGGATGAGGAGTCGTTCTCCGACGCCCTCTCCTACATGCTGCGCAAGGAAGGTTTCGAGGTCTCCGTCGCGCCGACCGGCACCGCCGCGCTGACCGAGTTCGACCGGACCGGCGCGGACATCGTGCTGCTCGACCTGATGCTGCCGGAGATGTCCGGAACCGAGGTGTGCCGGCAGCTGCGCCAGCGCTCACACGTGCCGATCATCATGGTCACCGCCCGGGACAGCGAGATCGACAAGGTGGTCGGGCTGGAGATCGGCGCCGACGACTACGTCACCAAGCCGTACTCGCCGCGGGAACTGGTCGCCCGGATCCGGGCCGTGCTGCGCCGACAGACCGCCGAGGTGGTGGACGAGTCGGCGGCCACGTTGACCGCCGGACCGGTCCGGATGGACGTCGAGCGGCACGTGGTCACCGTCGGCGGGAACGCGGTGCAGCTACCGCTGAAGGAGTTCGAACTGCTCGAACTGCTGCTGCGCAACGCCGGTCGGGTGCTCACCCGGGGACAGTTGATCGACCGGGTGTGGGGGGCCGACTACGTCGGTGACACCAAGACCCTCGACGTACACGTGAAGCGGCTGCGCTCCAAGGTCGAACCGGAACCGTCCGCGCCGCGGTTCATCGTCACCGTCCGCGGGCTGGGCTACAAGTTCGAGCCGTGACCGGGCCGGGGCGGTGCGGTCACCGCCCGCGGCGCGGCCGGCCGGCACCCGCGGCCCGGGCCCGCCCTTCGGCGGGCCGCGCGTCCGGGAGGCGGTTGTTAGGCTTGCCGGTTCATCGACCGGAACGGGGAGAACCGTGTCACGTAGTCGTACCGGCGCCGCCACGCTCACCCTGGCCGTGCTGACCGCGCTGGTCGGGGGCTGCGGATCGGCGGACGAGAGCGGAAAGCCGACGACCACCGACCCGTCGTCCAGCGCGTCCGCGACGCCCGGCGCCGATGCGCAGGCGTCGCCCCGGGCCGCCGCGGACAACACCGACGACGTCTGTACGGCCGCGGCCGTGGCCATCGCCGAGGGCAGCAAGAAGATCGTCAAGCAGGCGACCGACTCGATCGGCAAGGAGACCGGCGAGGCCACCCGGAACAAGCAGATGCAGGCCACCTTCGCGGCCGTCGCCGACGACATCCGTGCACAGGCGGGAAAGGCGACCGACCCGGGGATCGGGGAGATCCTGCGGAAGGCGGCGACGGACGTCGACAAGGGCGCCAAGGCGGCCGACCCGGTGACGTTCCTCGGCACCGACTTCGTCCGGGTGCCCAAGGACCTCCAGCAGACCTGCCACTCCTGACCGATCCGCCGGCGGCCCGGCCGGTCAGGCGCGCGGTGGGGTGGCCGGTTCGCGGCCGCCGCTCTTCCTGCCGCGAGCGGGCTTCTCCGGAGTGGCCGGGTGCGGGGCGACCATGCCCTTGCTGCCCCGGGCCGCGCACAGCTCGGCCAGCTTCCGGTACGCCGCCTTGCCGATCAACGCCGTCAGCTCCGGCTCGTACGACACGTACATCGGTTCCCGGCCGACGTGCGCCTCCGGCGAGGAGGTGCACCACCAGTGCAGGTCGTGTCCACCCGCGCCCCAGCCGCGCCGGTCGAACTCGGACAGCGTCGAGACCAGCACCTTGCTGTCGTCCGGCCGCTTGGACCACTCCTGGTCCCGGCGGACCGGCAACTGCCAGCAGACGTCCGGTTTGTACTCCAGGGGATGCGCACCGTCGCGCAGCGCCTGGGCGTGCAGCGCGCAACCACCGCCGCCCGGGAAGTCGGCGTCGTTCAGGAAGACGCACGGCCCGTCGGCCGAGCGGGTGGCCGTACGCCGGGCCGGGGTCTTGCCGTCGACGGTGTCCATCTCGGTGTAGTTGCGGAAGCCGCGCCGGTGCCGCTGCCAGGTCTGCGGGGTGAGCTTCCGGGCCGCGGCGCGGACCCGCTTCTCGTCGTCGGCGTCGGTGAAGAAGGCGCCGTGCGAGCAGCACCCGTCCTCGGCCCGGCCGGCGACGATGCCGTGGCAGCCCTGGCCGAAGACGCACGTCCAGCGGGACATCAACCAGGTCAGGTCGGCCCGGATCAGATGCTCGGGATCGGCCGGGTCGACGAACTCCAGCCACTCCCGGGGAAAGTCGAGCGGAACCTCGCGGCTGCGGGGTTCGTCCGGGTCGTCGACGAGTCCGGAAAGTTCGGTGCGGCCTGCCATTACGCCAGCGTACGCCCGGTAAGTGCGGAACACCGGCCAGGCACGCACGCGCGGCGCGCGACCGCTTAGGGTCGGTGCCATGCGGCTGGGTGTGCTCGACGTCGGTTCCAACACCGTCCACCTGCTCGTGGTGGACGCCCACCACGGCGCGCATCCGTGGCCGGCGCACTCGGAGAAATCGGTGCTGCGGCTGGCCGAACAGATCGGCCCGGACGGCGAGCTGACCCGGGCCGGGGAGGACGCCCTGGTCGCCGCCGTGGCCGAGGCCCGCGCCGCGGCCGACCGGGCCGGCGTCGACGACCTGCTCACCTTCGCCACCTCGGCGGTCCGGGACGCCACCAACGCGCCGCAGGTGTTGGCCCGGGTACGCGCGCAGACGGGGGTGCGGCTGCGGGTGCTCTCCGGCGCCGACGAGGCCCGGATGACCTTCCTCGCCGTCCGCCGGTGGTTCGGCTGGTCGGCCGGTCGGCTGCTGGTGCTGGACATCGGCGGCGGCTCGCTGGAGGTGGCCGCCGGCATCGACGAGCAGCCGGACGTCGCGCTCTCCGTCCCGCTGGGCGCCGGCCGGCTGTCCCGGGAACGGCTCCAGGTGGGCGAAGACACCGCGACGCCGCCGGCCGCCGAGCGGATCGAGAAACTCCGGGAGTACGTCGAGCAGACCCTCGACCCGGTACTGGAGAAGATGGGCCGGGCCGACTGGGAACGGCCGGTGGCCACCTCGAAGACGTTCCGGATGCTGGCCCGGCTGGCCGGCGCGGCGCCGTCCGGGGCCGGCCTGTGGACCCGGCGGACGCTGACCCACACCGGGCTGCGGCAGGTGATCGGCTTCATCCGGCACATCCCACCGAGCCAACTGTCCGAACTGGAAGGGGTCGGCAGCAGCCGGGCCCACCAGTTGCTGGCCGGTGCGGTGGTGGCGGAGGCCGCCATGCGCCGGCTGGGCGTCGAATCGCTGGACATCTGTCCCTGGGCGCTGCGCGAGGGCGTCATCCTGCGCCGGCTGGATCAACTCGAACCGACGTGATCTGCGCTGCGCCGACGGTCGTTTTGGGGCGGCTCGTCCCGGTGGCCGTCGCCGGGGAGGGCTACCCTGGGGTTCGTGAGTTCCCGTGTCCCCGTACTGCTGTCCAGCTCCTCGGTCTTCCCGGAGCCCACGGCGGCGGCCTTCGAGATGGCCGCCGCGCTGGGCTACGACGGCGTCGAGGTAATGGTCTGGACGGACGCGGTCAGCCAGGACGCCGGGGCGCTGCGGGGCCTTTCCGCCCACTACGGCGTACCGGTGCTGTCGGTGCACGCGCCGTGCCTGCTGGTCACCCAGCGGGTGTGGAGCCCGGACCCGTGGCAGCGGCTGCGCAAGGCCGCCGAGCTGGCCGAGACCCTCGAGGCCCCCACCGTCGTGGTGCACCCGCCGTTCACCTGGCAGCGGGACTACGCCCGGTCGTTCGTCGACGGGCTCGGCACGCTGGCCGGGCAGTTCGGCGGGCTGCGGGTCGCCGTGGAGAACATGTACCCGGTGAAGATGGCCGGCCGGCGGTTCGTGCCGTACCTGCCCGGCTGGGACCCGACCGCGACCGGCTACGACGCGTACACGCTCGACCTGTCGCACTGCGCCGCGGCGCACACCGACTCGGTCGAGATGGCCGACCGGATGGGCGCCGGACTGGCCCACGTCCACCTCGGCGACGGCACCGGCGAGGGCCGCGACGAGCACCTGGTGCCGGGCCGCGGCAACCAGCCGTGCGGCGAGCTGCTCGCCTCGCTGGCCGGTCGCGGCTTCACCGGCGCGGTCGCGGTCGAGGTGGCCACCCGGGGCGCCAAGAGCCGGCCCGACCGCGAGGCCGACCTGCGGGCGTCCCTGGAGTTCGCCCGCCAGCACCTGACCGCGTCCAGCCCGGTGGACGTCTGACCGGTCAGCTCACCCGGGTCAGCGCCCCGCCGGCCCGTCCGGTCGGCGTGTCGGCCCGCCCGGCGGGTACCGCGGCAGGTGTCACCGTCCGCCCGGCGGCCGGGGCCGTCTCCGGTTCGGCCGGCGCGGGCTGCCCGGGTGCGCCGGTCCGCTCGCCACCGGCGGCCCGCTTGCGGGCCCGGTGGGCGGCCACGTGCGACCGGGTGGCGCAGCGTTCCGAGCAGAACCGCCGGCAGCAGTTCGAGGACGTGTCCAGGTAGACGTTGCGGCACCGGTCGTCGGCGCAGACGCCGAACCGGGCGCTGCCGTACTCGCACAGCCACACCGACAGACCCCAGGCGGCGCCCGCCAGGTATTCGGCGCTGACCGAGGCGCCCCGGCTGGTCACGTGCATGTGCCAGTCGCTGGAGTCGTGTCCGGAGATGCGCGGCTGGACCGGGAAGGCCTCCAGCAGCGCGTTCAGTTCGGCGACGGCGTCGGCGTCCCGGCCGGCGGTGCCGTACTCGAAGACGTCCCGTAGGCGCTTGCGCGCCCGCCGGAAGATTGCCACGTCCCGTTCGGTGACCTCGTCCCGCATCCAGGCGTTCTCCGCCGGGAAGATGGCACGCAGGTCGTCGAGGTCGTCCAGCCGCGCGTTGACAAGGTCAACCCCGGTCCGGGCGTACGCGTCGAAGTCCACCCGACAACCGTAGACGACTCACGGCCCCCGTGGCGCGTCCACGTAGTGGGGAAGGAACCGAGCGTACCCGTCGGTGATCAGCCCGGGGCTCTCCCGGATGCCGGCGCCGGCCGACTCGCCGTCCACCACCCAGCTGCCCAGCACCATCCGGTTGCCGGCGAAGTCGGGCAGCGCCCGGAACTCCTGGTAGCACCAGCCCTCCTCGCCGTAGCTGCCCGGATTGCTGATCTCGCCGCCGGCGGTGACGATCCGCACCGAGCCACCCTCCCGGCCGAGCAGCGGCTTCGCCACGTACTCGGACATTCCGCGCGGTGAGTCGAGAAACGCCGGCAGCAGGTACGGGTGGTCCGGGTACAGCTCCCAGAGCACGGCCAGCAGCGCCTTGTTCGACAGCAGCAGCTTCCAGGCCGGCTCGATCCAGGTGGTCGGGGTGCCCGGCTCCAGCGCCGGCCGGCCGTACGGCTCGGCCAGCATCCACTCCCAGGGGTAGAGCTTGAAGCAGGTGGTGATCGGCTCGTCGGCGGCGTCGACGAACCGGCGACCCTCCCAGCCGATCTCCAGCATCGGCAGCAGTTCGGTCTTCAGGCCCGCCTGCCGGGCGGTCTCGGCCAGGTAGCCGGCGGTCATCAGATCCTCGCCGGTTTCCTCCTCGTTCGACCAGGCCACGTGCAGCCGCCGGTCGTGCAGCCCGGCGCCGATCCGGCCCCAGGTGCGGACCAGCAGCTCGTGCAGGCTGTTCCACTGGTCCAGGTCCGGCCGGGTGTCCTCCAGCCAGTACCACTGGATGATCGCCGCCTCGACCAGCGCGGTCGGCGTGTCGGCGTTGTACTCCAGCAGCTTCGGCGGCCACGAGCCGTCGTACCAGAGGTCGAACCGCCCGTACAGGCTGGGCGGACGCTCACGCAGGGACCGGCGGACGGCCTCGGCCGCCCACGGCGGGATGCCGAAGTCGGCGAACCGGTCGCGGGCCACCACGTGTTCGGCGGCGGCCACCGACATCTCGTGCAGTTCCTCCGTCGCCTCCTCCAGCCGGAGCACCTCGGCCAGGTCGAGCCGGTAGCAGGCGGTCTCGTCCCAGTACGACATGATCCCGCCGTCCGGCAGCTCGGTGTCGACGTAGACCAGCCCCTGGCCGCGTACGGTGGCGTCCCAGTCCGGCCGGGGCGCCGAGTCCTCCCGACGCACGCTCAGCCGCCGCAGGAGGCCAGCTGGGTGCCGAACCCGCCGCGGTCGGGCAGCGCGGCGGTGGTTGTCTGCCCGCCGGTCGACCCGGTCGACCCGGCGGCCAGGACGGTCACCGAGCCGGCCGCCACGGTGACCCCGGCGGCGGAGGACCGCTTGCGGTCACTGTCGCAGCCGTCGCCGGTGGGGTCGCAGGCGGTGAGGCTGAGGGCCAGGGCGGTGACGGTGCCCAGCCGAACGCTGGTCGAGCGGAGCCGGCGGTGCGGAGTGCTGTTCACGTGAACGTTGTAGCCGATCCGGACCAGTCCCGCCGCCCGGCCTCGGCGCCGGATCGCCGGCCAGCCCTTACCCGGGCCACTGCCGCGACCGGTCGGGCGACGGAGGTTACTCTCAGCTCATGCTCCGATCGGTCATCCTCGCCGCGGCCCGGTCATCCCGGGTCGAACGGCTCGTCGAGACGGCCCCGTTCACCCGGGACGTCGTCCGCCGGTTCGTCGCCGGCACCGCCACCGACGACGCGCTGCGCGCCACCCGCGAGCTCGTCGGCGATGGACTCACCGTCACCCTCGACTACCTGGGCGAGGACACCGTCATCGCCGAACAGGCGGCCACCGTCCGGGACGCCTACCTCGAACTGCTGGCCACGCTGTCGGCCGCCGGGCTGACCCCGGCCGCAGAGGTGAGCGTCAAGCTCTCCGCGCTCGGCCAGAAGTTCGACGAGCAGCTCGGCTACGACAACGCCCGGGCGATCTGCGCCGCGGCGGCCGAGGCCGGCACCACGGTCACCCTGGACATGGAGGACCACACCACCACCGACTCGACCCTGGACATCCTGGCCAAGCTGCGCGGCGACTTCCCGGGCACCGGCGCGGTGCTGCAGGCGTACCTGCGGCGGACCGAGTCCGACTGTCGGGAACTGGCCACCACCGGCTCCCGGGTACGGCTCTGCAAGGGCGCCTACAAGGAGCCGGAGTCGGTGGCCTACCAGTCGGCCGTCGAGGTGGACAAGTCGTACGTCCGGTGCATGAACATCCTCATGTCGGGTGACGGCTACCCGATGCTGGCCACCCACGACCCGCGGCTGATCGCCATCGGCCAGGACCGGGCCCGCTGGTTCGACCGGGACGTGAACTCCTTCGAGTTCCAGATGCTGTACGGTATCCGCCCCGAGGAGCAGGCCCGGCTGGCCGCGCAGGGGCACACCGTCCGGGTCTACGTCCCCTACGGCGACGAGTGGTACGGCTACCTGATGCGCCGCCTCGCCGAGCGCCCCGCCAACCTCGCCTTCTTCACCCGCGCCCTGGTCTCCCGCAGATAGCGCGCCCCCGCCTCGCCGACCCCGCTCGCGCCGGCCCCGCTCGCCGCCTTCATGATCATTGACAGTTTTTCGGCTCCTCCAACGGCGTGTCGAGCCGAAAAACTGCCAGCGTTCATTCGTTGCCGGGGTGGCCGCTGGTCACCACGGTCGGAGGGGCGGCGGGAACTGTGAGCGCCAGTCCCGCATCGCGTTCTTGATCCGGGTGTTCTCGTCCCGGGTCCAGGCCAGCTCGTTGCGGACGGCGGCCAGCTCGGCGGCCACCCGGTGCAGGAACAGGTCCACCTCGGCCGGGTCGAGTCCGCGCCAGGCGCGCGCGAACCGTTGCGTACGGATCTGCCGCTCGCTCAGGGCGGGCCGGGCGGTGGAGCGGTAGTAGGTGCCGGCGTTGGGCCGGCGGGTCTCGGGGCGTGGACCGGCCGCGTGCCGTGGGGCGGAGCGCGGCCAGAGGCGTCGAAGGAACCTGCGCACGATGAGGGCACCTTCCGTCGTAAAGGGGTGGGTGGATGGGCGGCCCGACCGCGACCGCGTTCGTGGTCGGGCCGCCCGGCCCGGCAGCCGCAGCCTCCCTCGGCGAGTACGGCCACCGGACCCTCTCGTGGGTCGGGGCGGGGGGACCCTTCCATGCCGTTTTCCCGCCCCGACCGGGGGACGAGCTCTCGTCGTTGCCACGCGAGGAGCGCTCGACAGCCAACATAACCATTGAAGCCATTGAAGACAAGATGAATGGCTTCCTCTTGTCGAATTTCTGCCTGCCGTGATCGAATGGAGGTGCCACGCGAGGAGCGCCGATGCCTGCTACCCCGGATTACATCCGGATCTCCGCTGAGATCATGAACGACGTCAGGTCGGGCCGGTACCAGCCGGGCGACAAGCTGCCGTCCATCGCCCAGTTGTGCGAGCAGTACAACGTCAGCTCGTCGACCATCCAGATCGTGCTCGTCCGGCTCGAAGCGATCGAGGCCGTAGACCGCAGGCAGGGCAAGGGCGTCTTCGTGACCGATCCGAGTACCTGGCTCCGCAAGCCCTGACCGAATCGCGTCAGCGCGGCTACCCGGTCGATCCTGGCGCGGGTCACGCTATCCTCATGGGTAAACTGGGTGGCGTCTTGAGCCCTGACGTGCAGACTTTTCGCACGAGAGGGCACAAGGCGGGGTTCGTTGGTCGGAGAGGACGAGGCGGTGCTTCTGAGTTTCCGGGTTGCCAACCACAGATCGATTCGCTCGGACCATCACTTTTCCTTGGTTGCGACCGAGTTCAACGAGGGCACTGCCCGGCCGACCGGCGTCCGTGCCGAGGGGCGTGAGATCGAGGCCGTTCCGGTGGCCGGGATCTTCGGCGCCAACGCCTCTGGAAAGTCCAATTTGCTCGCCGCCCTGTGGGCTATGCGGGAGGCCGTGCGGTCGTCGCTGGCGCAGTGGGCACAGGACGCCGGCGTTCCGCGAGAGCCCTTCGCCCTCGATCCGGCGGCCCGGGACGAGACCACGCTGTTCGAGGTCGACCTCCTGTTGGGCAAGGGGCCGGTCCGCTACACGTACGGCTTCGAGCTGTCGGACGAACGGGTCGAGGCGGAGTGGTTACACGCTTATCCCCGTGGCCGTAAGCAGGTCTGGTTCGACCGCGAGGCGGATCGTGAGCACGGGGAGGAGTTCCTTTTCCCCGGCGAGGGCCTGAAGGGAGGCAAGGAGCGACTCGCTGAGTTCACTCGGCCGAATTCGCTGTTCCTGACGGTAGCCGCGAGTCTGAACCATCCTCAACTCAGCGCTGTCCATCGCTGGTTTCTCGACGGTCTGCGGATTGTCGCCCCCGGCGATGATTTCCGGGCCCGGAGCGAGGACACCCGTCGGCTGCTCACGGAGCCGCGCGACAACGGCGAGCGTCGACGGCAGATCGAGGCGTTACTACGGGTGGCCGACCTGGGCGTCGTCGGCCTGAAGATCGACCCGTCTCTCGTGCCGGAGCAACAGGTCCGTCTCCTGCACCACAGCACCACCGGCACGCCTGTCCCGTTGGAATTCGTACGGCAGGAGTCGTTGGGTACGTCGGCCTGGTTCAGCTTTCTCGGCCCGCTGCTTGATGTCCTCGACCAGGGATCGGTGCTCATGGTGGACGAGTTGGACGCCAGCCTGCATCCGATGCTCGCCGCCGAAGTAGTCAGACTTTTCCAGGACCCGGCCGCCAACCCGCGCGGTGCCCAACTGATCTTCACCACTCATGATGCCACGCTACTGGGCCCTTCGATGGTCGACCGGCCGCTCGACCGTGACCAGGTCTGGATAACGGCCAAGCGGCAGACTGGTGAGACGGAGCTGTATCCGCTGATTGACGCGAGGCCGCGTCGAGAAGAGAACCTGGAGCGCGGTTACCTTCGCGGTCGCTATGGCGGGGTACCTCGCGTGACCAGTGGCGAGTTGGCCAGAGAGGTCGCACGGGCGCTGGCGGAGGCCGCATGAGTCGGCGCCGCCGTAGCGATCCCGAAGCGGAACGTCGTGTTCACCGAGGCGCCGCACCGGCCTGGCGCGGCAACCGGGTGTTCTACGTAGCGGTCGAGGGCGAGTCGACCGAGCCGGACTACCTGGCCTTTCTCAACCACGAGTTCGGCTCCCAACACCAGTTCCTCATTCACCCACTGTGGAAACGCAACGGTATGACGCCGCGTCGGGTCGTCGAGAGAGCCCTGGAACAACGGGACGAGGTGACCGTCGGCGAAGATCGGGTGCAGCTCTGGGCCATGTTCGACCGTGACCAGCACCGTGACATTCCGCAGGCGATGCGGTATGCCCGGGACAATGGCGTGCGGGTCGCGTTCTCTCATCCGTCCTTCGATCTGTGGTTGCTCCTGCACTTCACCGGCGTATCCGGTCGGCAAGGCGGATCGAGCCGAACCGTCCACCAGAAGCTGCGGGAGTTCGCCGGGTTCGAGACATTCGACTCGCACAACGACAAGAGCATGACCGGCCGGCGGGCCCTGGCATTGCAGGGCAGGCACCTGGCCGCCGCCAAGCGGGCGAAGAGGCTGGTGGACGACTGCCCGACCGGGGACTGCACGAGCAGCGGGGGTCATGCGAACCACTGCGATCCGTTGCGTCGGGACCCGTCGACCGACGTGTGGATGCTTCTCGTTGAGCTGGGCATTGTCCAGCCGTGAGTGCTGCGGGCGATCGTGGCTATCGATGACTTCGCGGATCGTGTGTTCGGCTCTCCCAGGCCGGCTGTTGGGGCTCGTCGTTGTGCACGATGATGTCGGCGTGTTCGGTCGGGCGGACCGTGGCGAAGTAGAGCCGCTGGGCGGGGAGGTAACGCTCCCGCCAGCGCCGTTCGACCTCGGCCCGGGACGACACCTGGTGCTCCCGGATCACGGCACGATCCACGGTCTTGTCGAGGTCCGTCGAGACGAAGACGCGCAGCTCCCACCGGTCGATCAGTTCCGGGCGCAGCAGGAAGACGCCGTCGAAGACCAGCACGGCGTCGGCGGGGGCGGTCGTGCCCGGTAGGGACAGAGCGGTGTCCGTTGCGTGGTCGTAGACCGCGGGTCGGAAGCGTCGATCTCCGCCCGGACCGAGCGGATCGAGCAGCACCCGGTTCAGCGCGTGGTGGTCGTGGGCGTCGAGGTAACAGCCCTCGGCCGAGTACTCGCCGCGCGGATAGCGCCGTGCCCGGGGGAAGAGGAAGTCGTCGATCGTGGCGCGGATGACGTCGCGGCCCTGGTCGCGCAGCGCGACGGCCAGTTCGTCGGCGAGGGTGGTCTTGCCGGCGGCGGGCGGCCCGTCGACGGCGACCCGCGTCGGGTGCGCGACGGCGACGGACTCGACCGCCTCCGCCAGGCGGCCGAGCAACTCGTCGCGGGTGCCTCGCTCCATGTCCGCCCCCGTCCCGGTCTCGCGAAGGCCGCCGTGTGCGGCCGACCCTGTCCCGAGCTGGTCGCGCGACGTCCCCGTCACCGCGGCGATGAGTCTCCCATCCCGAGGGGGTCTACCGCTGCGACGGCAGGAGGACATGATGGTCACGGTTGAGACCCCGACGGGTGAGCGGGAGGCACGGTGAGCGGCACCAGGGTGTTGGTGACGGGGGCGAGCATCGCGGGGCCGGCGCTGGCCCACTGGCTACGCCGGCGGGGGGCCGAGGTGACCGTGGTGGAGCGGGCACCCGAGCTGCGTCCCGGCGGGCAGGCGGTGGACGCGCGCGGGGTGACCAGAGAGGTCATTCGGCGGATGGGGCTGGACGCGGCCGCGCGCGCGGCCCGCACCGAGACCGCTGGCGCGTACACCGTGGATGTGGACGGGAACGTGATCGAGACCTTCCGCGCCGATGACGACGGCGGCGACGGGTACATCGCGGAGATCGAGATCCTGCGCGGAGACCTGTCCCGGGTGCTCTACGACGACACCCGGGACGGTGTCGAGTACGTCTTCGGCGACCGGATCGCCGACCTCACCCAGGACGCGGACGGGGTCGACGTGACCTTCGCGGGCGGCGACCGGCGGCGCTTCGACCTGGTGGTGGGGGCGGACGGGCTGCACTCGGCGCTGCGCGTGATGATCTTCGGGCCGCACGAGCGGTATGTCCGCCACCTCGGACGCATGATGGCCTTCTACACGGTGCCCAACGAGTTCGGGTTGGACCGCTGGCTGATCTCCTACGAGGAAACCGGGACCGGGCGTACCGCCGGCCTGCGGCCCATCCAGGACGCCACCCGGGCGATGGCCCTGTTCTCCTTCCCTACGGTCGACCTCGCCGTCGACCAGCGCGACGTCGCGGCCCAGAAGCGCCTGCTGCGCGAGCGGATGGCCGGAATGGGCTGGTTGGCCCCGCGCATCCTCACCCGGCTGGACGACACACCGGACTTCTACCTGGACCAGGTCGCCCAAGTGGTGCTGGACCGCTGGTCGAGCGGCCGGGTCGGGCTGCTCGGGGACGCGGCGTTCAGCTCGTCGCCGCTGTCCGGCCAGGGCACCGGCCTGGCCCTGGTCGGCGCCTACCTGCTGGCCGGGGAACTGGCCGCCGCCGGCTGGGACCCGGCGGCCGGGTTCGCCGGCTACGAGCGGCGGATGCGCCCGTTCGTCGAGGCCAACCAGGAGATCGGTCGGGCGCACGCACGCAGCCTCGACGTTCCCGGACCGGACGCCGCGACCGGCCCGGAGGACTGGCCTGCCGACCTGATCGAGCGCGCGCTCAACGGCGTTGAGCTGCCCGACTACGCGGGGGTGCCGGACTCCGGGGCGCCGGCCGGGCCGCCGGTCGCCTCGTCGGCCCTGCCGTAAGCCGTCGTTGCCGTCGTTGCCGTCGCGCGAAGGTAGACCGGCTGGCCGGCGAAGTTGCCGACCGGGTCGATCCAGCCGGGCACGGCTTCACGATCCCCCTGTCGTCCCCGGCCGGTCCGGCGGCCGGTCTGCCCGCCGGACCGGGTCCGGTGTTCTGAGCCGAGCCGGCCCTCGACGCGCACCGTGCGGAACTGCGTCGGACGTGGACCGGGGGGCCGGCTTCGTCGTACCCTCCGGCAGTGACCGACGGGACCGACCAGCCGCCGCCCGACGAACCTCCGCGACCCCCGGCCGGTCCGCCGGCGGACCGGGCCGTGTCGCCGGCGGGCCGGGCCGTGTCGCTCGCGGTTCAAGCGGACCCGGCCGTGTCGCCGGCGAGTCAGGCGGACCCGGGCGGGTTGCCGCGCGGCCGGTGGTGGCGGTGGTTCGGGCTCGGGCTGGTCGCGGTGCTGCTGCTGTGCGGCGCTCCGGTCGCCGTGCTGGCGGCGGTCGGGAAACTGCCCGGACGGTCCGCCGACGCCGCGCCCGGTCCGGCCCGCAGCCCGCGCCCCGGTGATCCGGACGAGGTGGTCGGGGCCTGGCTCGCCGAACGGATCCGGGAGCGACTGGACCGGCAGGCCGAGGCGCTGCTGCGCGGCGACGAGGCCGGCTTCCTCGCGGTCTCCGATCCGGCCCGGCCGGGCGCCGCGCAGTTGCGTCGGGAGTTCCGGTCGTTGCGCGCGCTGCGGGTCGTCCTCTGGCGTCCGGAACTGCGCACCGGGCCGACCCGGGTGCCGGACCGGCCCGGCGAGTGGCGACAGCCGGTCACCTTCCAGCACTGCTACGCCGCGCCCGGCTGCCCGCCGGGCGGCGTGACCATGGTGACCCGATGGGCCGAGAACGGGGCCCAGCCGCGGCTGGTCGGGATCGAACCCTCGGTGTCGGCGGACGAGGGGCCCCGGCCGTGGGAGGTGGACGACCTCGTCGTGGCCGCGGGGCGGCGGGTCGTCGTGGCCACCACGGCCGACCTGCGGGGCCGGCTGTCCGGACTGCTGGCCGAGGCCGACCGGGCCGCCGCGGTGGCCGACCGGTACGCGGTGACCGGCGCGCCGCCCGACCGCTACCGGATCTTCCTCGCCGGCCCGCCGCAGTGGAAACGGTGGTACGGCGGTGACCTGCCGGAGTGGACGGCCGGTTACGCCGCGTCGGTCGGCGGTGGCGGGCACGAGGTCGTGCTCAACGCCAAGGGCCTGACCGACGGCGCCGCCGACGAGCTGCTGCGGCACGAGATGACCCACGCGGCGTCGCTGGTCGGCCGGGACAACGTCGACAAGGCGAACTGGTGGCTGGTGGAGGGGATCGCCGAGCACGCCGCCGCCGCGGGCCGGCCGCCCCGCCGCTATCCCGGCCTGCCGGACGTACGGCGGCTGCTCGGTTCCGGTTGGGACGGCCGGCTGGCCGACCTCGAACCGGCCCGGGACGCGGCGGGTTGGCGGGTCTCCGGCAGCTACGGCATCGGTTACCTGGCCTTCCGGCACCTGGTCGACCGGTACGGCGAGAGCACCGCGCGCGCCTTCTTCACGGCGGTGGTCCGCGACGGACGGTCGGCCGAGGAGGCCGCGCGGAAGGTGTTCGGCGAGGACTGGTCGGCGCTGCACGACGACTGCGTGGCGTACCTGCGGTCGGTCACCGGCTGAGCCGAGGCCGACGGACGAGGGGCGGCCTGGGACAGACCGTCGCGGGGTGGCCTGAGATAGTGGAGGCCGCTCCCAGCGCGGAGCCTCGGCTCGCGTCCGGAAGCGGGCCGGGGCACCCGTCCGGTGGCTCCGGTGGCGCCGCCGGAGCCACCGGGCGCCTTCCGCGGCCCGGATCGAGCGGCCACGCACCGCGAGGAAAGATCAACGTCGGGTCACAATCACTTCATGATCAAGAGTGCGAAGGGATCGCGCCGGTAACAGCAGTCCCGCTACCGTACTGATAACACGCGCGTTGCCCGCCGGGGCGCGGAGCATCCGGCCCGGCGGCACGCGCCGGGGATGGGATTGGGTTGGTGAGCCATGGCGGGATCACCACAGGCCGAGGACCGGCTGTCGGAGGTGCGGTTCCTGACCGTCGCCGAGGTGGCGGCGCTGATGCGGGTCTCCAAGATGACCGTGTACCGGTTGGTGCACTCCGGTGAGCTCACCGCGGTGCGGGTCGGGCGGTCGTTCCGGGTGCCGGAGCACGTCGTGCACGAGTACCTCCGGGGCGCCTTCCAGCAGTCGGCCTGACGAGCGGGCGGGTAGGCCCCGCCGGCGGGTCGGACCGGGTGCCGACGGGGTCGCGTTGGCCCCGCCGGATGCCGGCGGCTACCCTGGACCGCGACCGCGGCCCGGAACAGGTGTGTGCCACACCCACCCGACGGGCCCGGTCCGCTGTCCAACTCGGGTGCCGGTTCGCCGCAGGGCGACTCCGGCCCGATCCGCATGTTGTATTGGAAGGGCTGTCGTATGGGCTCGGTGGTCAAGAAGCGCCGCAAGCGCATGGCTAAGAAGAAGCACCGCAAGCTGCTGCGCAAGACCCGCGTCCAGCGTCGCCGCCTCGGCAAGTGACCGCGGCCGGGCGGTCGCCCGGTTCGCGGACACACCGGCTTCTCCTCGATCCTCGGAGGCGCGTGTGAAGAGGTCGCGGCAACGCGGGCTCGGCCCGTGCCGGCCGGTGGTCAGCGCGCGATGAACCCCGGTCACTCTCCGGATGTGCCCGGGGTCGTCGTCGTGACCGGGGTCAGCCGGTATCTGGGCGCCCACGTCGCCGCCCGGCTCGCGGCGGAGCCCCGGGTCGGCCGGGTCGTCGGGCTGGACCCGCACGATCCGTCGCCGGAGTTGGCTTCCCTGCTGACCGGGATCGAGCGGATCAGGGCCGACGCCGGCTCGGCGGGCACCGTGATCGCCGATCTCGGCGCCGAGGCGGTGGTGCACCTCGCTTTGGTCACCGCGCCGGAGAAGCAGCACGGCGGCCGGGCCGCCATGAAAGAGCAGAACGTCATCGGCACGATGCAGCTGCTCGCCGCCTGCCAGCGGGCCCCCCGGGTCCGCAAGCTGGTCGTCCGGTCGTCCACCGCGGCGTACGGTGCCTCGTTCCGCGACCCGGCGGTCTTCACCGAGGAAACCGAGCCGCGGGAGGTCCCCCGCGGCGGGTTCGCCCGGGACATCCTCGACATCGAGGGGTACGTCCGCGGCTTCCGCCGCCGCCGGCCGGACGTCACCGCCACGGTACTGCGGTTCGCGCCGTTCATCGGGTCGGCCGCCGACACCACGCTGACCCGCTATTTCTCCCAACCGGTCGTGCCCACCGTACTGGGCCGCGACCCCCGGCTGCAGTTCCTGCACATCGACGACGCGCTCGAGGTGCTGCACCGATCGGTGGTGGAGGACCACGGCGGCACCTACAACGTCGCCGGCGCGGGGGTGCTGGCGCTGTCCCAGGCGATCCGCCGGGCCGGTCGGATCGGCGTACCGGTCGTCGAGTTCGGGCTCTCCGGCGCCGCCGGGGTGGCCCGCACCCTCGGCATCGGCCGGTACGGATTGGACCAGGTCGACCTGATCGTGCACGGTCGGGTGGTGGATACCACCCGCCTGATCGACGAGTACGGCTTCGCGCCGCGTTCCACCGCCGAGGCGTTCTACGACTTCGTCCGGGCCCACTCCGGCCGTACCCTGCTGCGCGACGGCCAACTCGCGCAGGCGGAGCAGGCCGTGCTGGACGGCATCCGGCAGATCCGGGCAGCCGTCCAGGAGCGATCATGAGTGAACCCGGCCACAACGGGCACCCGGTCGGACCCGTATCCGCGCGGGACGGAGCGCCGCCGGCGCACGCCAACGGGCACAAGCCGGTGGCCCGGCCGGCGCCTGCCGTGTCGGACCGGCCGGGCGACGTCTGGGACCGTCGGGTGGCGTCCGGGCTCGCCTTCCTGCGTCGCCGGCTGACCGGCCAGTACGAGGTCGACGAGTTCGGCTTCGATCCCGAGCTGACCGACCAGCTGTTCCACCCGGTGCTGCGCCGGCTCTACCGGGACTGGTTCCGGACCGAGGTCAGCGGGCTGGAGCACCTGCCGACGGACGGACCCGGCCTGGTGGTGGCGAACCACTCCGGCACCGTCGCCCTGGACGCGTTGATCCTGTCGACCGCGGTGCACGACAGTCACCCGGCGCGTCGCTACCTGCGGCTGCTCGGCGCCGACCTGGTCTTCCGGATGCCGGTGGTGTCCGAGCTGGCCCGCAAGTCCGGCGGCACGGTGGCCTGCAACCCGGACGCCGAACGACTGCTGAACCGGGGCGAGCTGGTCGGGGTGTTCCCGGAGGGCTTCAAGGGGATCGGCAAGCTCTACTCCGAGCGCTACAAGCTGCAGCGGTTCGGCCGGGGCGGCTTCGTCTCCGCCGCGCTGCGTACCGGCACCCCGATCGTCCCGGTGGCGATCGTGGGGGCGGAGGAGACGTACCCGATGCTGGCCGACGTGAAGCCGCTGGCCCGGCTGCTCAAGCTGCCGTACTTCCCGGTGACGCCGACGTTCCCGTGGTTGGGGCCGCTCGGGATGGTGCCGCTGCCCAGCAAGTGGTTGATCGAATTCTGCCCGCCGATCCCCACCGACCAGCTGACCGACCAGGCCGACGACCCGCTGGTCGTGTTCAACCTCGCCGACCAGGTGCGGGAGACCATCCAGCAGACCCTGCACCGACTGCTGGAGCGCCGCCCGGACCCGTTCGGCCCGTGACCCGCCCCCCGACGCTGACCGCGACGCCTCGCCGGCGACCCCGGCCGCGATGCCTGGTCGGCGGCCCCGGCCGCGATGTCTGGTCGGCCGCCGGACCGCCCGGTCGGGCCGGGTCAGCTCGCCCGGCGGCGGCGGTGCAGTGCCAGTCCGGCGGACGCGGCGCCGGCCAGTAGCCCGGCCGCGACCGTCGACGGTACGGCGATCCGGGCGGCCCGGCGGACGGTCCGGAAGTCCCGTACCTCCCAGCCGTGGGACCGGGCCGCGCGCAACAGAGCGGGATCCGGGTTGACCGCGACCGACCGGCCGACGGTGGAGAGCATCGGGATGTCGTTGACGGAGTCGCTGTACGCGGTGCACCGGCTCAGGTCGAGGCCCTCGGCGGCGGCGAGCTGGGTGATCGCCTCGGCCTTGGCCGGGCCGTGCATCAGCTCGCCCACCAGCCGTCCGGTGTACACGCCGTCGCGTATTTCGGCGACCGTGCCGATGGCGCCGGTCAGCCCCAACCGTTCCGCGATCACCCGGCCGATCTCGACCGGGGCGGCGCTGACCAGCCAGACCCGCTGCCCGGCGGCCAGATGGAGTTGGGCCAGCGCCCGGCTGCCGGCCCAGATCCGGGGCGCCATCAACTCGTCGAAGATCTCCGCGGTGAGCCGCTCGATGTCACCCACCCGCCAGCCCTCGACGAACGCCAGCGCCGCCTCCTTGGCGTTCGACATCGCGCCGGCGTGTTCGGTGGCGAGCAGCCGGAACCGTAGCTGCTGCCAGGCGAACCGGGCGAGGTCGGCGGCGGTGAAGTAGCGCCGGGCGGCCAACCCGCGGGCGAACCAGTAGAGCGAGGCGCCCTGCATCATCGTGTTGTCGACGTCGAAGAACGCGGCGGCCGAGTCATCCTGTCCGGCGGCACCGGGGGCCAGGTCGGTGGTGGCCCAACCGGTGGTGTGCCCGTGCCGGTCCGTGCTGACGGTCACCTTGCCGCTGCTGGCCAACGCCGGTCCCGCTCCGCTCGTCGGACGCCAGGTACGCATCCTGCGAGGGTATCCGGCCAGGTCGACGGGCCGGTGACGGCCGGGAAACAATCCGTCGCCGGGGTGGGCCACGTGCGTCGGCGCGGCCCGACCCCGGCGACGGGCGGGAAACGGTACGGGTTATCCGCGGGGCTGCAGCGGTAGCGGCGGGGCCAACTTCTCCTGGTTGTCGTCGACCGGTTCCTGACTCTGGACGGCCGACGAGCCGGGCTGCTCGGTGCTGCGTTCCCGCCGGGGCTGGTTGCCGGAGCGGGGCGCGCTGGGCCGTTGGTCCGGCGTCGGGGTGCCAGGCTGACCCCCGGTCGGGGTCCGGGAGTCGGTGCAGGTGCGCGGCAGCGGCCCCAGCGCGTCGGCGCGGACCGACTGCTCCGCACCGCAGGTGAGGCCGGCACGCAGCCCGTCGGCCCGGTTCCTGATCTGGTCGAGTAGGGCGAGCGAGTCGGTCACCCGTTCCCGCTCGACCGGGCCGGCGCCGTTCAGCAGGGCGCCCACCTGGGCCCGGTGCCCGGCCACGAAGCCGCCGAGGGCGTCGAGCGCCGCCGCCTCGTGCCGCTGGACCGCGGCCGTGGTGAGCAGCTTGACGCCGTAGCGGGTGTCGGCGTCCATGTCGTCGAGCACGGCGGCGAAGCCGACCGCGTCGCCGCGGACCACCACCGCCTCGGCGAGCCTGGTCCGGGCGAAGTTCAGGAAGAGTTGTCCACGGCTCAGGTCGGAGGTGGCAAGCGCCAACTGGGCCCGCTCGGTGGACCGCTTCATCCCGTACAGCGGGTCGCCGGGGACGGCGTTCTCGCTGGCCGCCGACATTCCGGAGACGGCCACCGCACCGGCCGCGATGCCGATCAGGATCGCGCCCCGGGCCCGGGTACGCGAGCTGTTCAGCGACCCGCGACGGGTGCCCCGGGTGGCCGGGTCCGGATCGGCCGTCGCGGTGGCACCGATGCCGTCCCGTTCCGCGGCGGCCATCAACACCGCCCGCAGGCCGGTACGGAACTCGGGCTCGACAGTCACCTCGGGTCGGGCCGCCCGTATCCGGTGTCCGACCGCCACCAACTCGGCCAGCTCGTTGTCGACGTGGGATCGAACGCGGTGGCGACGGACGCCGTCGGCTTCGTTGAGCAGATGCGCGAAGCGCTCGGCGCGCCGGCGGTAGAAAGTTGGAGTTGTCACCGCCGGCACCTCCCTTCGCTGGTCACGGCCATCCGGCCGGCATCGGTTACCGGCCGGGGCGACGGGGAGTTCGAGCCCTGTGCGCAACCACAACGGTTTCGGAGCGGGGGACGCGGCGCCCGACCCTCTCGGGGTTCGCGGGAGACCGGGCCAACCACCCGTCGTACCCGGACAAACGGTCGGTGGGCCGGAGCGGTTACGGGCGGGTCAACTTACCGCCGGACAACCGTGACAGACGTCACCGGCACGGGCAGGTCAGGGCTGGAAGCCGTCCGGCAGCAACCGGGCGAGCGCGCGGACCGCGCGGTACTGCAGCGCCTTGATCGCTCCCTCGTTCTTGCCCATCGCCCGGGCCGTCTCGGCGACCGAGAACCCCTGCAGGAACCGCAGCACGATGCACTCCTGCTGCTCCGGGTTGAGCCGCTTCACCGCCGACAACAGCGCCACGTTGGTGATGTGCTCGACCACGGCGGCCTCCGGGCTGCCCTCCGGTCCGCGGTCCTCGCGTTCGGCGTCGAGCACGTCCCCGGTGGTGACCTCCAACCGGTAGCGACCCGACTTGAAGTGGTCGGCCACCAGGTTGCGGGCGATCGTCACCAGCCAGGCGCCGAGGTCCCGCCCCTGCCAGGTGAAGCTGCCGATCCGCTTCAGGGCCCGTAGGAAGGTGTCCGAGGTGAGGTCCTCGGCGAGTTGCCGGTTGCCGACCCGGAAGTACACGAACCGGAAGACCGTGTCGACGTACCGGTCGTAGAGCAGGCCGAAGGCCTCGGCCTCGCCGGCCTGGGCCCGCTCGACCAGCGTCCAGACCTCGGTGGCCGGATCGGACGGGTCCGGTCGGTCCGGATAGCCGCTCGGCGGGCCGGCCGAGGGTGGCTCCTCCCGGTCCGCGATGACCGGGAGGATCGTGGTCTCCGCGTTCGACGCCTCGGGCCGGTCCTTGTCGGCAGTTGGGGGGTGGCCGGCCGGCGGCTGCGCCGGCATCGCCGGTCGGGCCGGCGATGCCACCCGGCCGTTGCCGAGTGGCTTGGCGTTGGCGCCCGGCGTGTGGCGTACCGGGGTCTCGTTCTGGTGCGGTCGGTTGCGTACCCGTCTGGATCCGCCGTCGTCGCGCACCGCCAGGCTGACCATGTCGTCGACCGACGCGCGTAACTGGCCGAGCCCTTCGCCGAGTGGCCGGCGCGCGGCCGGCACCTCACCGTTGATCAGACCGTCACCGTAGACGTGTGAAGTCACAGGCCCTCCCCGACCGGACCGCCTCCGGACAGGACCGGCTGGCCGGTCCCGCCCGTGGCGGCGAAGCGGCGTGGTCCCCGGTGGGCGTACTGGCCCACGGCGGGGGTGGGGCGTGCCGGCCGGCGGCACGCACCCATGAGGTGCTGGTGCAGTGCTCTGACAGGCACGGCGGCCTCCTCGGGCTGAGGGGTGTCGACTCACGCCAAGCCGGGTGGGCCGACCCGAGTGATGATAGGGCCAACGTCACCCATGTGTGGTGGGTCCATTACACAGAGCCAAAGTTTTTCCCGAATTCACGCGGGGACGCCGCACGCTTTGTGCGTTGTCGGATGCCGGACAGTCGGCAAAATGGAGAGTTTTACCAGCGTGGGGGAGCACGAAACGCCGGGGGAGCGGCGCGGCTCCCCGGCGTGTCGGGAACGGTAGCTATCGATGCCTCGGTGGTCGCCGTCCCTGGCTCAAACCCCGGTCCCATCGACGGTACCGCCGGGATCCGGCACCCGTCGAGAGCCGGCGGCGAACGAAGTGCAAATTGCCGATGAATGCCACCCCCGGGTCGCGGGCGGCGCGGGCGGACCGGCTGTGCCAGACTCGGCGACCGTGCAGCAACGACCTGGTGTTCCCGCCGCGGAGCCGGACCGGACGCTCGCCGACCGGGTCCGCCGCGCCGCGCTCGACCGGCCCGACCGTCCGGCGCTGATCTGGTACGACCGGACCATCACCTGGTCCGAGCTGGACGACGCGGTCGACCGGGTGGCCGCCGCGCTGGCCGCCCACGCGCCGCCGACCGGGGACCACCCGGCCCGGATCGCCGTCGCGCTGCCCAACTCGCCCGACTTCGCGGTCGCCTTCTTCGCCATCCTGCGGGCCGGGTTGGTCGCGGTGCCGGTGAACCCCGGCTTCACCCCGCCCGAACTGCGCCACGTGCTGTCCGACTCGGGCGCGTCGGTGCTGATCGGCACGGACCGGGTGTGCGACGTCGTCGCCGGGCTGCGGTCCGAGCTGCCCGCCCTGACCACCGTGCTCGGCAGTCTGCCGACGGGCGTCGACGGCGTCCGGGCCGAGCCGGTCCCGGTTGACCGGGAGGCACTGGCCCTGTTGCTCTACACCTCGGGCACCGAGGGCCGGCCGAAGGGCGCCATGCTGTCGCACCGCGCGCTGCTGGCCAACCACGAACAGATCGACCGGATCGAACCGACGGTGCTCGGCTCGGACGACACCGCCCTGCTGGCCCTGCCGTTCTTCCACGCGTACGGGTTGAACAGCGGGCTCGGCGCGGTCGCGTACCACGGCGCCTGCGGCGTCCTGGTCGAGCGGTTCGACCCGGGCGAGGCGCTGTCGGTGATCGCCCGGCATCAGGTCACGGTGCTGGTCGGCGTGCCCTCCATGTTCCTGGGCTGGTCCCTGCTGCCGGACCTCGACGAGGCGATGGCCACCGTCCGGGTGGCGGTGTGCGGCGCGGCGCCGCTGGAGAACAGCACCGCGAGCCGGTTCACCGAGGCGACCCGGCACCCGGTCTTCGTCGGCTACGGACTGACCGAAACCGCCCCGGTGCTCACCTCGACGCTGGTCAGTCCGGTCGCCAAGGCCGGCTCGATCGGCCGGGCGATTCCCGGTGTCGAGGTCCGCCTGGTCGCCGCCGCCGGGGAGACCGTCTGGGCCGGCGCCGACACCGGTCCCGGGTACGACGACCCGGACGAGCCCTACCTCGACCTGGAGTCGGCCGGCACCGACCCGGGCGAGATCGTCGTGCGTGGCGCGAACCTGTTCTCCGGCTACTGGCCGGACGGGCGGGGCGGTCCCGACCCGGCGGGCTGGTGGGCGACGGGCGACATCGCGTACGCGGACGCCGACGGCGATCTGTTCCTGGTCGACCGGCTGGGCGAACTGATCCTGGTGAACGGCTTCAACGTCTATCCGCACGAGGTCGAACTGGCGATCGAGGCACACCCGGGCATCGCCGAGTCGGCCGTGGTGGGTATCCCCCACCCGTACACCGGACAGACCGTCAAGGCGTACGCCGTCCGGGTGCCCGGCGCCGCGGTCGGTGCGGAGGAGTTGCTGGAGCACTGCGAGCGCAACCTGGCCCGGTTCAAGTGCCCCACGGCCGTGGAGTTCGTGGCGGAACTGCCGCACTCGGCCATCGGCAAGGTCCGCAAGACGATGCTCCGGACCGGTACGACCGGCGCCCCGGGACCGGCCGGCGACCCGGGACCGGCCGATGCTCCCGCGATGCCGGTCGGCGGGCCGGCGACCGAGCCCACGGAGGTGCCCGATGCCCGGTGACCCGCGGCTGACCCTGATCACCCGGCCCGGCTGCCACCTGTGCGAGGTGGCCAGGGAGGCGATTGACCGGGTGGTCGCCGTGACCGGCGACCGCTGGGTGGAGGTGGACGTCACCGGGGACCTGGAGCTGGAACGGGAGTACGGCGACCGGCTGCCGGTGGTGCTGCTCGACGGTCGGGAACACGGCTACTGGCGGGTCGAGGAGGACCGGCTGCTGCGCGATCTGACCGCGCCCCACGGCGGCCGGTGACCGGTTCCCGCCGCCCGGCCGGACGGGCGTAGGGTGCCCGGGTGACCTCCGCGCGCGACCACCTCGTCTGGGACTGGAACGGCACCCTGCTCAACGACCTCAGCCTGGTGGTGACCTCGACCAACGCCGCGTTCGCCAGCGTCGGGTCGGTCACCGTCTCGGCACAGGAGCACCGGGTACGGTTCCGCCGGCCGGTCTCCGACTACTACGCCGAGGTGCTGGGCCGGGCGGTGGACGCCGAGGAGTTCGGCCGGCTCGACAAGATCTTCCATGACGCGTACCGGATCGGCCTGACCAACTGCGAACTGGCCGACGACGCCGTCACCGCGATGCGCGCCTGGACCGGCACCCAGTCGCTGCTGTCCATGTGGTTCCATGACGAACTGGTGCCGACGGTGGCGGGCTACGGACTGACCGAACAGTTCGTCCGGGTGGACGGCCTGCGGGCCAGCCTCGGCGGCGGCCCGAAGGCCGAGCATCTGGCCGAGCACCTTGCGGCGATCGGGGTGGACGGCGCGTCGACCGTGCTGATCGGCGACTCGATCGACGACGCCGACGCCGCCACGGCGGCGGGTGCCCGGTGCGTGCTCTACACCGGCGGGTTCACCGATCCGGACCGGCTGCGCGCGGCCGGACACCCGGTCGCCGACACCCTGACCGAGGCCGTCCGGTTGGCCGCCACCCTGCGTTGACTTCCTCCAACGCCATGAATGGCGGGGATTCCCTCCACGCTGCGCATGGAACGCGCAGCGTCCGGGCGGGTTCCTGTTTCACCGCGCGGTGCCGGGACGAGTCTCGGTCTTACCCGCGCTCCACAGGCGTTTTCCGTCTCCGCAAGCCCAGCGGCGACGTTTCGTGCTTGGACCCGGGCTTGGTTATCGCCCGGATCCGTTTCGACCGTACCACGGTCAACGGCACTGCTCGGGCCTTGGCGGCCCTCCCAGCGCGGGCCTTCACCCCGGCCTGAAGGCCGGAGCACTGGCCCGCATTCCGGTAGCGACCGCGCGGCCAGCGGCCGGCGCACCCGGCGGGGGTCGGGCGGGTCGACCGACCCGGCTCAGGCCCGCAGGTAGGCCAGGACGGCCAGCACCCGGCGGTGCTGCTCGTCGTCGGGTGGCAGTTGGAGCTTGGTGAAGATGTTGCGGACGTGCTTCTCGACCGCACCGTCGCTGACCACCAGGGCGCGGGCGATCGCCGTGTTCGACCGGCCCTCGGCCATCAGCCCGAGCACCTCCCGCTCGCGCGGGGTGAGCTGCTGCAACGGGTCGTCCCGGCGGCGCCGGACCAACAACTGGCCGACCACCTCCGGATCGAGCACCGTGCCGCCGGCGGCGACCCGGTCCACCGCGTCCAGGAACTCGCCGACGTCGGCTACCCGGTCCTTGAGCAGATAGCCGATGCCGCCGGCCGCGTTCTGGCCGCGGCTGGGCCGGACCGTGGCGAGCAGGTCGTCCGCGTACGACACCTCGACGTACTGGGAGAGCACCAGGATCGGCGAACGGGGAACCAGCCGGCGGGCCTCGACCGCGGCGCGCAGCCCCTCGTCGGTGTGCGACGGGGGCATCCGGACGTCGACGATGGACACGTCGGGCCGGTGCGTCACCACGGCCTCGACCAGGGCCGGTCCGTCACCGACCGCGGCGACCACCTGGTGACCCTGCTCGGTCACCAGTCGGATCAGGCCCTCCCGCAGCAGGACGGCGTCGTCGGCGATCACTATGCGCATGGCTGGTAGGTCCACCAGTCGTCCAGTCGGTTCGTCAGCAGGGCAGGTCGGCGTGGATCAAGGTCGGACCGCCCACCGGGCTGTCCACCGAGAGGGTACCGCCGGCCGCCCGTACCCGGTCGGCGATGCCGGCCAGGCCGTGGCCCTTGGCCAGGTGCGCGCCGCCCTCACCGTCGTCGGCCACCTCGATGACCAGCCGGTCGACCGCTCGCCGCACGGTGAGTCCGCAGGCGGTCGCCCGGCTGTGCTTGGCGACGTTGGTCAGTGCCTCGGCCACCACGAAGTAGGCCGCGCTCTCCACGCCGGGTTCCAACCGGCCGGCCGAGGTGCCCAACTCCGGATCGACGGTGAGTTCGATCGGGATGATCCCCCGGGCGGCCAGGGCGGCCAGCGCGCTGGGCAGGCCCCGGTCGACCAGGATCGGCGGCGCGATCCCGCGGGACAGCGCGCGCAACTCGGCGAGCGTGTCGCGGGTCTGGGTGACCGCCTCGTCCAGAGCGCGACGGGCGGCCTCCGGGTCGCTGGTCAGCTGGTGGCGGACCCGGCCGAGATCCATGGCGAGCCGGACCAGCCGCTGCTGCGGTCCGTCGTGGATGTCACGTTCGAGTCGCCGCAACGCGGTGGCCTCGGCGGACTGGGCGGCGCGTTTCTGCTCCTCGAGGACCGTGATCCGGTTGCGCATCTCGGCCACGCCGGTCAGCAGCGCCTGGCCGGCGGCGGCCTGGAACAGGGCGCAGCCCCGGGCCACGATCGGCAGGGTGATCAGGAAGAACACCCCGAACGCGCTGTTCAGGCCGATCCGGGCGCCGGCCGAGTCGCCCAACCCCAGCAGCCCGCTCAACTCGCCGTTGCCGGGGGAGTGCGGCAGCGCCCAGTCGTACGCCCAGTAGAGGCAGCCGCAGACGGCGCCGGCCCACCAGACCACGGTGATCACGAAGGCGATGGCCGCCATCGGCAGCCGCAGGACGGTGTGCGCGACGTCCAGCCACGACTGGGAGTCCGTGATCGGGACGAAGATCCGGCGCCAGGCGGTGGCGCCCGGTTGCGCGGCGAGGTACCGCGGGCGGACCCGGGGCTGGCGCAGCACCGCGGGCAACCGGAGCCGCTCGAGGTCGGCGAAGCCGCGGGCCACGTACAGCACGCCCGCGATGATCGGCAGGCCGACGACCGTGACCACCAACCCCAGGCCGACCGCCAGGCCCACGACCACGACGACGAAACTGACCAGGGCGAGCGGGAGGCCGAGCAGGACGTACCCGGAATCGGCGCCGAGTTGGCGCATCATGCCGGGGTGCTGGGGGCCGGGGTCCGGCGTGGTGACGGTGGTCATGGTGACGACGGTAGGCAATGCCGCCGGAGATCCCCATCCGGTCGGCCGGCATGTTATGGGTAGGGCTGGCACCACCGGATCGGACGGCCGCGGCCGGCGGGTCGGCGCTGCACGGGCCGCCCGCACCGGAACCAAGATCGACGGGTACGACTCGCCGGGTTGGCCGAAGAAGTCGGAATTGAGCAATAATCGCCAGCGGCCCGGGACGGCCGACTAAACGATCTTTGAAATGGAGCACCTGGTGGGAGTGGGCAGCGATTTATCAAGATCGCGATTTGTGCACGCCTTCACAAGCGCCTACTCTGTAACTCCGACGAGCCCCGTTAGCACAGCCGGTCACAGCGGTTGTCGGCGGGCGTCCCACAGCGGCCCGCCGGTCTGGCTGGTCGAGGATCGCATCGCACGGAGTCATATGAGTCAGCACCGCCCCGCAGGCGCGTCCGGCAGCCCCGGTGTCGTCCCGGCACTTCCGGACCTCCCGGAGGCGACAGTGGCCCGGCTCCCCGAGTACCTCCGCGCCCTGCACCACCTCGCGGAGAGTGGTCACGACACCGTCTCCAGCGAGGGCCTGGCCTCGGCGGCGGGGGTGAACTCGGCGAAACTGCGCAAGGACCTGTCGCACCTCGGCTCGTACGGCACCCGGGGGGTCGGCTACGACGTCGCGCTGCTGGTCGAGCAGATCGAATACGTGCTCGGGCTCACCCAGCGGCGGGCGGTCGCCCTGGTCGGCGTGGGTAATCTCGGTCACGCTCTGGCCGGCTACGCCGGCTTCGGCACCCGGGGCTTCCGGATCGCGGCCCTGTTCGACGCCGACCCGGGCCGGGTGGGCGAGCAGATCAACGGGCTGACCGTGCGGCACATCGACGAACTGCCGGCCTGTGCCGCACAGGAATCGATCGCGATCGGCGTGATCGCCACCCCGGCCCGGGCCGCCCAGACCGTCGCCGACCAGTTGGTCGCCGCCGGTGTGACGAGCATCCTCAACTTCGCCCCGTGCGTACTCTCGGTTCCGGAGGGGGTCGACGTGCGCAAGGTCGACCTCGCGATCGAGCTGCAGATACTGTCCTTCCACGAGCACCGCAAGGCGTCCCTGACGGCACTGCCCGACACCCCCGGAGCGGGCATCGCCGCGATCCCGAACCGGCTCGGCGGGGGCGGGCTCGGCTCATCCGGCACCCAGGAGGCGGTCGGCTCGTGAACCTGATCGTCGTGGGCGCGTCCCACCGCACCACTCCGGTTTCCGTACTGGAGCGGCTGGCGGTGGCACCCGTCGACCAGTCACGCATCCTGGACCGGCTGCTCGCCCAGCCGTACGTGGGGGAGGCGGTGGTGGTCTCGACCTGCAACCGGGTCGAGGTCTACGCCGCCGTCTCCGGCTTCCACGGCGGGCTCGGCGACATCTGCGCGGTGCTCGCCGCGCACGCCGGGGAGCAGCCGGCCAGCCTGGCCAACCACTTCTACGTGCACTACGACGGCGCCGCCGTCGAGCACGCCTTCCGGGTGGCCGCCGGACTCGACTCGATGGTGGTCGGCGAGGCGCAGATCCTCGGTCAGCTCCGCGACGCGTACCACGCGGCGACCGAGGTGGACGCCGCCGGCCGGCTGCTGCACGAGCTGATGCAGCAGGCGCTGCGGGTCGGCAAGCGGGCGCACGCCGAGACCGGTATCGACCGGGCCGGCCAGAGCGTGGTCAGCGCGGCCGTCGACGTCGCCGCCGGCCACTTCCCGGACGGGCTGCCCGGCCGGCCGGCGCTGGTGATCGGTGCCGGCGCGATGGGCGCGCTGTCCGTGGCCACCCTGTCCCGACTCGGCGTCGGGCCGCTGACCGTCACCAGCCGGGGGGCCGACCGGACGGTCCGGCTGGCCGAGACGTACGGCGCGACGGCGCTGCCGATCGCCGAACTGCCGGCGGCGCTGCGCGAGGTGGACGTGGTGGTCACCGCCACCGGGTCCACCACGCCGGTGCTCACCCGGGAGACGGTCGGCCCGGCGTTGGCGCAGCGGTCCGGTCACCGGTCCGGACCGTTGGTCCTGCTCGACCTGGCGGTGCCGCGCGACGTCGAACCGGCGGTCGCCGAACTGCCCGGCGTCGTGGTCGTCGACATCGACGGGCTGGCCGCCGGACTCGCCGACGGACCGGCCGCCGCCGACACCGCTGCCGTACGGCAGATCGTGCTGGCCGAGGTCGAGGCGTTCACCACCTGGCTGCGCGGCGCCGACGTGGCGCCGACCGTGGCGGCGCTGCGCAGCCGCGCCGAGGACGTGGTCACCGCCGAGCTGCGCCGGCTCAACCACCGGCGCCCCGAGCTGACCGACGACCAGCGGGCCGAGGTGGCCCGCACCGTGCACCGGGTGGTGCAACGACTGCTGCACTCGCCGACCGTACGGGTCCGGCAGCTCGCCGCCGAACCCGGCGGCGACCAGTACGCCGCGCTGCTGCGCGAGCTGTTCGACCTGGACGTGCCGCCGACCGCGGGGGCGGCCGACGTCGTCCCGGACCTCTCCGCGCCGGCCGGGTCGCACCGGCCCTCTGGAGGTGACCGATGAGCGCCCCGTTGCGACTGGGTACCCGGGGCAGCGCCCTGGCGATGGCCCAGTCCGGCCACGTGGCCGACGCCGTCCGGGCCGCCACCGGCCGCGAGGTCGAACTGGTCGAGGTGATCACCGCCGGCGACCGGTCCAGCGCGCCGGTGCAGCGGCTGGGTGTCGGCGTGTTCGTCTCCGCGCTGCGCGACGCCCTGCTGGCCCGCGAGATCGACTTCGCCGTGCACTCCTACAAGGACCTGCCCACCGGCGGTGAGGGTGGGCTGCACATCGCCGCGGTACCGCCCCGCGAGGACCCGCGCGACGCGCTTGTCGCCCGCGACGGTCGTACCCTGGCGGAGCTGCCCCCCGGTGCCACGGTCGGCACCGGGGCGCTGCGCCGGATCGCCCAACTGAACGCGCTCGGGCTCCAGTTGACGGCCCAACCCATCCGCGGCAACGTGGACAGCCGCATCCGGCGCGCGCTGGGTGCGGACGCGGATCTCGACGCGGTGGTGCTGGCCCGGGCCGGGCTGGCCCGGCTGGGTCGTACCGCCGAGATCACCGAGACGCTCGATCCGATGCTGATGCTGCCCGCGCCCGCCCAGGGTGCCCTCGCGGTGGAGTGCCGGATCGACGCCCTGGACCTGGTCGAGCAGCTCGCGTTGCTCGACCACGCACCGACCCGGGCCGCGGTCACCGCGGAACGGGCGTTGCTCGCCACCCTGGAGGCCGGGTGCAGTGCCCCGGTCGCCGCCTACGCGGAACTCGCCGAAGGCGACGACCGCGAAGAGATCTACCTGCGCGGGGCGGTGATCAGCCCGGACGGTTCGCGAGACATCCGGCTGTCCCGCACCGGTACGCCCGCCGACGCGGCGGAGATCGGCAAGGCACTCGCCGCCGAACTCCTCGAACTCGGCGCCGACTCGATCCTCGGCCCGCCCGGTGGGCCCGGCACGAGGACCCAGCAATTTGGGAGCACAGAATGACCCGCACCCGTAAGCCCGCAGGCCACATCGCGTTCGTCGGGGCCGGCCCCGGCGACCCTGGCCTGCTGACCCGTCGGGCGCACGACGCCCTGGTCGACGCGGACCAGGTGGTCTTCGACCGGGGCGTCCCCGAGGGGCTGCTCGACGCCATCCGCGCCGAAGCCCGCTCCGACGCCCAGTTCAGCCCCGCCGAGGGTGCCCCCGGTGACGTGGCGAAGGTGCTGCTGTCGGCGGCCCGCTCGGGCCTGGCGGCGGTGCACCTGGTCGCCGGGGACCCGTTCGGGCACGACACGGTGGTCAAGGAGGTGCAGGCGGTGGCCCGCACCGCCGTGCCGTTCGAGGTGATCCCGGGGGTCGGCCAGGCCGAGGGCGTGGCCAGCTACGCCGGCGTGCCGCTGCCCGGGGTGCGCACCGCGGCCGACGTCGACGACGTCGCCACGCTGGACTTCGAGGCCCTCGCCGCGGCGGTGGCCCGCGGTACGCTGGCGCTGGCGGTGGACGCCGGTGACCTCGCGGCGGTCCGGGACGGTCTGCTGGCCGCCGGGGTCGACGGCGCGACGGCGGTCGGCGTGACCGGCGACGGCACCGGCGAGACGCAGTACACCACCACGTCGAGCGTGGACAGCTTCGTCGCCGCGGCGCTGGGTTTCACCGGCCGGGTCGTGCTCACCGTCGGCGCCGGCGTCACCGCCCGGGACAAGCTGAGCTGGTGGGAGAACCGCCCGCTGTACGGCTGGAAGGTGCTGGTCCCGCGCACCAAGGAGCAGGCCGGCGTGATGAGCGCCCGGCTGCGGGCGTACGGGGCGATCCCGTGCGAGGTGCCGACCATCGCGGTCGAGCCGCCGCGCACCCCGGCGCAGATGGAACGGGCGGTCAAGGGCCTGGTCGACGGCCGGTACGCCTGGGTCATCTTCACCTCGGTCAACGCCGTCCGCGCGGTCTGGGAGAAGTTCGCCGAGCACGGCCTGGACGCCCGGCACTTCGGCGGCGTCAAGATTGCCTGTGTCGGCGAGGCGACGGCCGGGGCGGTCCGCGCCTTCGGCATCCAGCCGGAGCTGGTGCCCGCCGGTGAGCAGTCGTCCGAGGGACTGCTGGCCGAGTTCTCCCCGCACGACGAGATCCTCGACCCGGTCGGTCGGGTGCTGTTGCCGCGCGCCGACATCGCCACCGAGACCCTCGCCGCCGGGCTCACCGAGCGCGGCTGGGAGGTCGACGACGTGACCGCCTACCGGACCGTCCGCGCGGCGCCGCCGCCGGCCGACATCCGGGACGCCATCAAGTCGGGTGGTTTCGACGCGGTGCTGTTCACCTCGTCCTCGACCGTCCGGAACCTGGTCGGCATCGCCGGCAAGCCGCACGCGCGTACCGTGGTAGCGGTGATCGGCCCGAAGACGGCGGAGACCGCCACCGAGTTCGGCCTGCGGGTCGACGTCGAGCCGAGCCAGGCGTCGGTACCCGACCTGGTGGAGGCGCTCGCGTCGTACGCGGTGGAACTGCGGGAGAAGCTCGCCAGCATGCCGGCGAAGCAGCGTCGCGGCTCGAAGGTGCAGGGGCCGACCGCACTCCGGTTCCGGTAGTCCACACGGAGGTTTCCCTCATGCCGTACCCCGAGATCCGGCCCCGCCGGCTGCGGCGCAACCCGGCGCTGCGCCGGCTGGTCGCGGAAACCCGGTTGTCACCCGCCGAGCTGGTGCTGCCGATGTTCGTCAAGGAAGGGCTGTCCGAGCCGCGGCCGATCGCGTCCATGCCGGGGGTGCTGCAGCACTCCCGCGACTCGCTGCGCAAGGCGGCGGCCGAGGCGGCGCAGGCCGGGGTCGGCGGCATCATGCTGTTCGGCGTGCCGACGGCCAAGGACGCCACCGGCTCGGGTGGGATCGACCCGAACGGCGTGCTGAACGTCGCGATCCGGGACGTGGTCGGCGAGGTCGGCGACGCCACGGTGGTGATGAGCGACCTGTGCCTGGACGAGTTCACCTCGCACGGGCACTGCGGCCTGCTCGCCGAGGACGGCACGGTGGACAACGACGCGACGCTGGCCGCGTACGCCGAGATGGCGGTCGCCCAGGCCGCCGCCGGGGTCCACGTGGTCGGGCCGTCCGGCATGATGGACGGCCAGGTCGGCGTGGTACGCCGGGCGCTGGACGCCGCCGGGCACCAGGACACCTCGATCCTGGCGTACGCGGTGAAGTACGCCTCCGGCTTCTACGGTCCGTTCCGCGAGGCGGTGGAGTCGAGCCTGGAGGGCGACCGGCGCACCTACCAGCAGGATCCGACGAACCTGCGGGAGTCGCTGCGTGAGGTGGAGCTGGACGTCGCCGAGGGCGCCGACATGGTGATGGTGAAGCCGGCGCTGCCCTACCTGGACGTGGTCGCCGCGGTCCGGGCCGCGGTGGACGTCCCGGTCGCCGCCTACCAGATCTCCGGCGAGTACGCGATGGTCGAGGCCGCCGCCGCCAACGGCTGGCTGGACCGGGAACGGGTCATCCTGGAGACGTTGACGTCGATCCGGCGGGCCGGTGCGCAGATCACCCTGACCTACTGGGCCGTCGAGGCCGCCCACCTGCTGCGCCGGAACTACTGACCGCGGGCGGTCGGGTTCGGTCGGTCAGCCGGTGGCGGTGTCCAGGCGGTGCACCAGTTCGGCCACGTCGACGCCGTACTCGCACCACTCCCGGTCGGGCTCGTAGCCCAGGTCGGCGTTGACTTTGATCATCGCCTCGTTGGCCTGGGCGTTCCAGGTCTGCACGGCGGACACCACGGGCTCGGCCGACCGGAGTTCCAGCAGCATCCGCGCCTTGATCGCCCGGTCGATGCCGTAACCGCGGTGCTCCTGGGCGACGATCGTGTCGTACTGGTCGGCCCGGGTGGGGTGCTGCGCCGACACGACGACCTCGGTCAGGCCGGCCACCTCGCCGGACCGCTCGTGCAGGGCCAGCACGATGTACGGTTTCATGCCGCGGCGGTGCAGGCAGTCCAGGCTGTCGCGCAACCGCTGCGGATCGTACGAGCTGGGCCGCAGGTCGAGGTCGCCGTCGTCGACGTCACGCACCGCGGCCTTGGCCCGGGCGTACGCCTCGAGCAGTTCCTCCGGCGGCCCGCCCGGGTGGAATTCGAGGTGGTAGCCGGCGGCGATGCCTCCGGCCATCTCGCCGACGGCGGCCCAGTCCACCTTGGACAGCCGCAGCACGCTGCGGGTCTCGACGAACTCCCGGACGAAACCGAGCGACTCGTAGAAGCCGACGGCTGGCGTGCCGCCGACGACCTCGACCCCGATCGAGCTGAAGCCCTCGTGGTAGACCCGTCGGGCGGCGGTCGCGACCAGCTGCCTGCCCAGCCCTCGTCGTCGGGCCCGTGGGTGCACGACGACCTCCATCACACCGATGTCGCCGAGCAGCAGGACCTGGATGTGGCCGGCCACCTCGCCGGTCCCGTCCGGGGACGTTGGCTCCTCCTGCGCGATCCAGGAGATCCGGCGCTCACCGGGCATCACCTCGGAGAGGTACTCCCGCATGGAGCTGTTGTGCCACGGCGGGTCGCCCGGCAGATCCGTCGCCAGGACCGCGTTGAGCGTATCCAGCAGCGAATCAATCTCCGCGGAAGACGCGGTACGGGAATCCCACTCGCGCACCATCACCTGTACAGCTTGCCGCCATCTTTGGCCAGGCGAAAGTGGCCAGTTCGGCAATGTGTGGACGCCGTTACGCTAAGTGCGGCTCCTTGATCCGTACACGTTGGCGAACTGATACACCGATTCGGCGTAAGTCTGCACGTCGTTGTAGGACAGGATAGCGTTCCACCAGTCCTGTGCGACCGACAGATTTCGGTCACCGCTGCACAGATAGTTACCGGCGGCGAGTGCGGAATCGTAGATGTTCTGCGGGTTCTTCTGCCCGTCGTTGTCCGCGTCAACGCCGCTGGTGCGCCAAGTGCCCGGAATGAACTGCATCGGCCCTAATGCCCGGTCATAGGTCGGATCGCCGTCCAGCGCGCCCAGGTCGGTGTCCGCCACCTTCTGCCGGCCGCCCGTACCGTCCAGCGGCAGCCCGATGATCGGCGGGTCGGCCAGCCCGTCCGGCGACAACCGGCCACCCCGCACGGCCCCGTGATTGGACTCGACCTGCCCGATCGCCGCCAGCGTGGTCCAGGTCAGCCGGCACTGCGGCTTGGTCTGACCGAGGACCAGTTCGGCGTAGCCGTACGCCTGCATCGCCACCTGTGGGATGCCGGCCCGGGTCCCGACCTGGCGGGCCCAGTCGGCGAGCACGTCGGCGGGACGCCCGGCGCCCGCACCGGGCAGGCCGGGGGTGGGGGTGCCGACCGGTCCGTCCGGTCCGATCGGCGCCGTCGGCGTCGGCGGCGCCGGGCTCGGCAGGTCGGGAGAGGGCGAGGCGGTGCCGGCGGCGGCCGGTCGGGGCGCCCGGACGGCCGTGGGTACCAGCACGGCGCCGGCCGCGCCGGCGGCGACCACCAGCACCAGCAACATCGCGGCCGGCAGGGCGAGCCGGCCGCTCGGCCGACCGGACCAGGCACGCACCGCGCCCGCGCCGGCCGCCAGGTTGCGCGGCGTGGGAGCCAGCCGGCGCGCGGTGCCGACCAACCGCCGCCTCCGCCCCGCCGGTACGTCCGACCCGGTTGTGGGCTCCCCGGCCGCCGGTTCGACGGCGGTCCTGTCGGCGTCCGGCCCCGACGCGAGTTTGTCGCCGTCCGGCGCGGTGGGCGTCTTGTCGCCGTCCCGCCCGGTCGCCGTTCCGTCGGCGTCCGGAAGGGTTGTCGTGCTGGCGGCGTCCGAGCCGCCGGTCGGGGTATCGGTGGATTCGGTCGGCGCCTCGTCGGGCCGCGGGTCGGTTCCGGTCCGGCCCGGTGCGAGTTCGGGGCCGTCCGCGGGTTCGGCGGCACTCGCCGGGTCGGGAGCGTCCGCCGGGTCCGGCCGGCGCGCGTGCCGGGGCGGGTAGCTGCGCTGGGCCGGTACGACCGGCCGGTCCTCGGTGGACGACCGGTCGGGCGCCGCCCCGGAACTGGCCAGCGGTCCCTCCATCGCCGGCGCCGCCGGACGCAACTTCCGAGTCTTCGGGGTCTCCTCGCCGTCCGCCACGCGTCGAGTATTACCCATCCACTCCGACGGCGCGGGCCGCGCGCCCCGGGCACGACGGCCGACCGGCGGAAGGACTCGGAGTGCGACATCGACCCGTCGGCGGGCCGTACCCTGGTGCCATGCCCCGGTACGAATTCCGTTGCCGCGCCTGCGGCGACACCTTCGAAGTCAGTCGGCCGATGGCCGACGCGTCGTCACCCGCCGCCTGTCCACAGGGGCACGACGACACCGTCAAACTCCTCTCCACGGTCGCGGTCACCGGTCGCGGTGCCGGTTCGGCCGGTCCGACCGGTCCGCCCGCTCCGGCGGGCGGCGGCTGCTGCGGTGGCGGGTGTGGTTGCTGATCGCGGGGTGCCCGTGTTCTCCTAAGGTGTCGCTTCCAGCCTGATCAGTGCGGATGACCCGGTCTGCCGAGATCTTCTCGCGATCACCGATTGGCACCTTGGGACGGCCCCTCGCCATCCGTTCCTACGATGCGCCAGCCCGCGGTTGTGCGACAGCATGAACGCGACTTCCAGGGGCGGAGGTTCCACGCATGTCGGCACGGATCCATTTGCCGAGTGGGTTGGTCACTTTCATGTTCACCGACATCGAGGGCTCGACCCGGCTCGCCCAGATGCTCGGTTCCGGCTACCGGCCGGTGCTCAGCGAGCACCGCCGGCTGCTGCGGGCCACCCTGGCGGAGAGCGACGGCACCGAACTCTTCACCGAGGGGGACTCGTTCTTCGTCGCCTTCGCCGACGCCTCCGCCGCGCTGGACGCTTGCCTGACCGCCCAGCGGGCGCTGGCCGGTCATGACTGGCCCACCCCGGAGTCGGTGCCCCGGGTCCGGATGGGCCTGCACACCGGCCACGCGGAACCCCTCGCCGGCGAGTACGCCAGCGCCGAGGTGCACCGCGCGGCGCGGATCGCCGCCGCCGCGCACGGCGGTCAGGTGCTCTGCTCGGGCGCGACCGCCCGGCACGCGGCCCCGCTGCCGGACGGCGCCTCCCTGCTCGACCTGGGGCTGCACCGGTTGCGCGGCTTCGACGACCGGGAACGACTGTTCCAACTCGTCGCGCCGGGGCTGGAGCGGCAGTTCCCCCGGCCGCGTACCGCCGAGGCCGTTCCGCACAACCTGCCGACCCAGATCACCTCGTTCGTCGGTCGGCGTACCGAACGGACCGCGCTGGACCGGCTGGTCAAGGCACACCGGCTGGTCACCGTGGTGGGCGCCGGGGGTGCCGGCAAGACCCGGCTGGCGGTCGAGCTGGCGTCCGGCGTCGTCGAGTCGTATCCGGACGGGGTCTGGTTCGTGGACATCGCGCCGGTGACCGATCCCGGCCTGGTCGCCTTCGCCGTCGCCGCCGTGCTCGGCCTGCGCCCGGAACCCGGCCGGCCGATGGTGGACACCCTGGTCGAGTACGCGGCGTCCCGTCGGATGCTCTTCGTCCTGGACACCTGTGACGCGCAGCCGGCCGCCTCGGCGGAACTCATCGCGCGGCTGCTGACCGGCGGCGGCGGGGTACGGGTGCTGGCCACCAGCCGGGAGTCCTTCGGGCTGCCCGGCGAGGTGGTGTGGCGGATCCCGCCGCTGTCGGCCGACCCGGATCCGGCCGGTGGTCCCAGTGACGCGATCGCCCTGCTGCTCGACCGTACCGCCGCGGCCCGGGGCGGCCGGGACGCCGGTGCCACCGAGACCGCGGACCTGCAACGGGTGGTGGCCCGGCTGGACGGTCTGCCGCTGGCGATCGAACTCGCCGCCGCCCGGCTGCGGGTGTTGTCGGCCAGCCAACTCGCCGAGCGGCTGGACGACGTGCTCGGCGCGTTGGACGCCGGGCGGGAGGCCGCGCAGCCCGCTCCGGCGGCCGGTCGGCGGTGGGTGGCCAACCAGCACGACACCGTCGACCTGGCGGCCGCCGCGCTGGGCGGTGCGCCGCCGCCGGCCGCCCGGGCGGTCCAGCGCTCGGCGACCCAGCGGCACGTGACCATGGAGGCGACGGTCACCTGGTCGTACCGCACGCTCGGGCCCCGGGCGTCCCGGCTGCTGCGCTGGCTGGCGGTGTTCTCCGGCCCGGTCGACCTGGCCACCGTCGAATGGTTGCTCGACGACGATCCGCTGGACCCGCTGTCGGTGCTGGTCGACAAGTCGATGCTCCAGGTGGAGCCGCACGCGTCCGGGAGCACGTACCGGATGCTCGACCCGATCCGCGCGTACGCCGCCCGGCGGTTGGTCGAGGCCGGTGAGGAGCAGACCGCCCGGGACCGGCACCTCGCCTGGTCGTTGCACGCGCTGCGACGGGCCTACCTCGGTCCGGACGACCGGCCGGTGACCCTGTCGCTGTACGCGCTGGACCCGCTCGCCGACGAACTGCGGGCGGCGTTGCGGTGGACCGTCACCGGCGGCAGCGCCCGCAGCGGGCTGCAACTCGCCGGCGGGCTGGACCAGTGGTGGCGGGAGCGGGGCCTGGCCCGAGAGGGCCGGCTCTGGCTGTTCCGGCTGTACGGCCGGATCGCCGAGACCGGAGAGCGGGTGCCGGAGGCCGAGCTGGCGGCGGCGTACCACATGCACTCGTTGCACGCGGGGGCCGACGGTGAGTTCGCCGAGGAGATGCGGTTCTCCCAACGGGCGGAGGCGGCGGCTCGGCGGGCCGGCGACGCCGGCCTGCTGGCCCGGGTGCTGGCCGGTCGGGCCGGGTCGTTGGTGGACATGGACCAGTTCGCCGAGGCCGAGCGGGTCTGCCGGGAGGTCATCGACCGGGCCGAGGAGGCGGGCGTGCCGGGCGACGGCCTGTTCGCCATCTACCGGCTGGCCGAGCTGCTGTGGCGGCGCGGCGTCCTCGACGAGGCGGCGGAGCTGCTCGGCCGGGCCCGGCCGAGCGAGGCGGCCCGACCGGCCGAGCGGGGGCGCCGCTCGGTCGACATGCTGCTCGGCATGGTCGCGCTGACCCGGGGCGACCTGGTGGCCGCGCACGATCACCTGGTGGTGGCGTTGCGGTCCCGGATGAGCCACGGTTTCCACGGCCGGGCCTGCGACACCCTCCAGGCCATCGCGGTGCGGTGCGCCTGGGGCGGTGATCCGGTGCTCGCCGCCCGGCTGTTCGGGGCGGCGCAGGCGACCCGGTCGGCCCTGCGCTGCTCACCCGGCATCTACGGCCCGTACTGGTCGGAGGAGCAGGCGGCGCTGCGCGCGGTGCTCGGCGACGAGGCCTTCGACGGGGCCTACGCGGAAGGCGCGGAGCTGCGCCTGGAGGAGGCGGTGACGGTGGCGCTGGCCGTCGAGCACCCGGACCTGTCGGCCGGCTCGATCCGGTTCGCCGGCATGGATCCGCAGTGAGTTCGGGTCCCGGCCGGGGGAGGTCCGCCCCCGGCCGGGGTGCGCTCGGTCAGCGGACGGCCGGTGCGGCCCGGCGCTCGGCCTCGGCCTTCAGCGTGGCGGCCCGGTCCAGGTCGGCCTGCCTCACCGCGACGCTGCCGAAGTTCTTCACCGCCTGGTAGTAGGTCCAGGCCAGCGAGAGACAGGCCGGTCGGACCACCGCGTTGTAGGTGGCGCAGACCCGCTTGAGGTCCTCGTAGAACGCGCTGTCCAGGCGGGCCTTGGCGCCGCCGAACTGGCCGGCGGCCTTGTAGTTGCGATAGCCGAAGTCGTGCCGGGCACAGGACAGCTTGAAGTTGAAGCCCAGCGGGTTGTCCGGGCTGGACGAGCAGTAGTCGGTGGACCAGTCGAAGGCGTAGGCGGCCCAGGCCGACTGGTTGCCGCGGGCCGCGTTCCAGCTGGTGAAGCTGCTGGCGGTGGTCTGTGTCCAACTGGACAGCACGGCCGGCTTGTCGGCCGGTACGGCGAGCGCGGGGGAGCCGAGGCCGAGCACGCCGGCCAGCGCCAGTGCGCCGCCGACGAGCAGGGTGCGGAATCGACGAGGCATGTGGGGGTCACCTCCGAGGCGGCGGTCGCCCGTGGTGCGGGCGGTCGCGGGGGGTCCGGCGGTTACCGGGACCACAGTCTCCGGCAATTCCCATCCGTCGATCATTACCCTTTGTGAACTTTTGGCGACAACGGTTGAAACAGTCGACTGCCCCCGCAGCGGTGCCGCTCCGGGGGCATTCGGGTGCCGATCGTCAGCGGACGAACCAGGGCAGGCTCGGCACGCTCTCGTTGGCGAGCCGGTCGACCGCGCTCACCACGTACGTGTAGCGCTTGCCGGGCTCGGCGGTCCGGTCCACGAAGGACTGGCCGCCGGGACCGCTGCCGCGCACGGTGGCGAGCAGGTGAGCCGCGTCGGCGAAGCCGCACCGACCGGGCAGGCCCACCCCGTCGAACCGGTAGATCGCGTACGAGGTGGCCGCGCCGAACGGGCCCACGCCGTCGACGGGCTGCCGGAAGGCGAGGCGTACCCCGTCGGCGGTCCGGCCCGCACCGGTGATC
This sequence comes from Micromonospora zhanjiangensis, assembly GCF_042650605.1. Lineage (NCBI taxonomy): Bacteria > Bacillati > Actinomycetota > Actinomycetes > Micromonosporales > Micromonosporaceae > Micromonospora > Micromonospora zhanjiangensis. The sequence goes on from NZ_JBHSBN010000001.1 coordinate 320,372, forward strand.
ACCGGGAAGAGCAGCGGCTTGGCCGGCAGGTGCGGCATGGCGGGCACCAGGGCCGGACGGGAGTAGTGCTCGGCGGCGTAGATGTCGGTGGCACCGAGCTTGTTAGCCCGGACCTGGACCGCGCTGAAGTGGACGTTCCCGGCGACCTGGGGGTAGTCCCGGTTGAACGTGAGGTGCCGGGACATCTCGTTCGGGTCCTGCCACGGCGCCGGCTGGGCGGGCTCACCGATCTTGTAGTCGGCCTGCCCGATGTAGAGCTGGACGTGGGTGCCCTGCACCACGTCGGCCCACCACGGGACCAGCTTGGCGTAGTCGGCGACCGCGAGGCCGATGTTCCAGTAGATCTGCGGGTTGATGTAGTCGAGCCACTGCTCCTTCACCCACTTGCGGGTGTCGGCGAAGTTGGCGTCGTACGACTGGGAGCCGCCCGTGTCCGAGCCCTGCGGATCCGCGGCCTTGTTCCGCCAGATGCCGAACGGGCTGACCCCGAACTTGACCCAGGGCTTGGCCGCCTTGATCTTCTGGTTCATCTCCTGGATCAGCAGGTCGATGTTGTGCCGGCGCCAGTCCGCCTTGTCGGCGAAGCCCGCGCCGTAGGTGGCGAAGGTGGCGTCGTCGGCGAAGTCCTGACCGGCGGCCGGGTACGGGTAGAAGTAGTCGTCGAAGTGCACGCCGTCGATGTCGTACCGGTTGACGGCGTCCATGATCGCGGTCTGCACGAACTGGCGTACCGCCGGGATGCCGGGGTTGTAGTAGAGCCGCGAGCCGGCGGCGTTGACCGGGTAGGCCACCGCCCAGTCCGGGTGCTGGCGCACCGGGTGGCCCGGCGCCAGCTTGCCGATGTCCGGTCCGGCGCCGTCGGGCATGGAGACCCGGTACGGGTTGAACCAGGCGTGGAACTCCAGGTTGCGCCTGTGCGACTCGCTGACCAGCCAGGCCAGCGGGTCCCAGCCCGGGTCCTGCCCGCGCACCCCGGTCAGGTACTCCGACCACGGCTCGTACGGCGACGGCCAGAACGCGTCAGCGGTGGGCCGGACCTGGACGATCACGGCGTTGTGGTTGAGCCGTTGGGCCAGGTCGAGCCAGCCCGAGTACTCGGCCTTCTGCGCGGCGATCCGGTCCGGCGCGGTGTAGGACGCCTTGGTCGGCCAGTCGATGTTGACCACCGAGGCGATCCACATGGCGCGGAACTGGCGCTTGGGGGTGGCCGGGGCCGGCGTGCAGTCGGTCGTCGTCGTGCTGCCGGCGGCGGGGCCGGGGTCGGTCGCCGGGGTGGCGCCGGCGGGTGTCGCCGTCGCGAGTGCGCCGAGCAGCGCGACGGCCAGGCCGGCGGCGCGGAGCCGGTATGCCTTCATGCGGTGTCCCTTTCGTCGGGCTCCCGGGGGTGGGGAGGTGGCGGCTCGACGGCAAGATTCGCCGATGACGATCTACCACTAGAAGAAAATTTTCACAACGGCGGGCCGAACGCAACCCCTCCGGACGGGTTGATCGGAGGCGGCGGTCCGGAACGCCGGGGTCGGACCGACTAGGGTGAGCCCGTGCGAGTGGGCCGGACGGAGCGGCGGAAACGACCGTGATCCATTTTCCCGCCGTCCGCAGGGGTCCCCTGCGGGCGCTGAGCAGCCGCCTGCTGGCCGCGCTCCTGTTGGTCCTGGTCGTCGTCGGCATCGTCTACCTCGACCGGGGCGGCTACCGCGACGTCAACGAAGACGGTGTGAGCCTGCTCGACTGCTTCTACTACGCGGTCGTCTCGCTCTCGACCACCGGCTACGGGGACATCACCCCGATGTCGGCCAGCGCCCGGCTGGTGAACGTCCTAGTCGTCACCCCCGCCCGGGTGCTCTTCCTGATCATCCTGGTCGGCACCACCCTCGAGGTGCTGACCGAGCAGTACCGGACCGGTCTCCGGTTGTCCCGGTGGAGGAGAAGCGTGAAGGGCCACGTCATCATCTGCGGCTACGGCACCAAGGGCCGCAGCGCGGTCTCGGCCCTGCTGGAGACCGGCTTCGACAAGCAGCGGATCGTCGTGGTGGAGCGCAACCCCGCGGCCATCCGGCAGGCCACGGCCGCCGGCCTGGTCACCGTCGAGGGGTCGGCGACCCGGTCGACGGTGCTCAACGAGGCGCACGTCAGGGGCGCCAAGGCGGTCATCATCGCGACCGACAGCGACGACGCCTCGGTGCTGGTGTCGCTGACCGTGCGGCAGCTGACCGCCGGACAGGTCCGGATCATCGCCGCGGTACGCGAGGCGGAGAACGCACCGTTGCTCAAGCAGAGCGGCGCGCACCACGTCATCGTCTCCTCGGCCACGGCCGGCCGGCTGCTCGGTCTGTCCACCTCGGCGCCACCCCTGATCGACGTGGTGGAGGACCTGCTCACTCCCGGACAGGGCATGGCGCTGGCGATGCGGTCCGCCGAACGGGACGAGGTGGGCCTGCCGCCGCGGGAGTTGACCCCGCTGGTCATCGCCCTGGTGCGGCGCGGCAAGGTGGTCTCGCTGACGGATCCGGCCGGGGTCAAGGTGGAGACCGGTGACATGTTGGTGTACGTCCGGGACGACCGCGCCGGTGCCGGCACGTCGAGCGCCAACTGACCCGGACCGGCGGCTGGAAAACCCCGGTCAGCCGGTCAGTCGGAAACCACCCGAAAAGTTCTTCCGTTCATCGCTCGGTCCTTGCTAACGTTCGAAAGCTTCGAATGCGAATGGGTATCGGATCGAGTGGCCAGCCATTCGCAGATTGGGTTCACACGGGGGTTCCAGGCGACGATCTCGTCGTGACGATGCCAGGTTGCCGGCCGGCATCCTCGGTTCCGCCTGTCTATCCACCGCTGCGAGCAGCGTGAAGCTGTCCTTGGCCATCCCTTGTGTTGGACGACAGGAGAACGGTTTGTCCACAGTGGTAACAACGGCCGGTCGGCGTCGGATCGTCGGCGCGTTGGCAGGCTTGGCGATCGTTGGTGCGGCCGCCCTCGTTCCGGGGACGGCGGCGCAGGCTTCAGCCTCCGGCAGGCCGAGCGCCCCCGTACCGGCGGGCAAGTTCGACGTCCTGCCGAAACCGAAGCAGGATGTCAAGATTCCGGCCGGGGCACGCCGGCTGACGAGCGGCCAGAAGCCGACCGTCGGTGCGAGTGGACCGGCCTTCCAGCGGCCGACGTCGACCCGGTCGGCGGCGTCGCCGCGGATCATCGGCGGCCAGCTGGCGGACCCGCGCAACTACCCCGGCGTGGTCGGCATCCAGACCTACTTCGCCGAGGGGACTCCGGACGGTGGGTGGACCTACTGGGTCTCCACCTGCACCGGCACGGTGCTCAGCCCGACCAAGGTGCTGACCGCCGGGCACTGCACGGTCGGCTTCACGGGCGCGACCTCGTTCGTGATCGCCGGACGGCAGAACCTCGACGACAGGAGCAGCGGGTTCGTGGCCCGGGTCTCGGCCGTCTGGACCCATCAGGGCTTCAACTACGCCGCCGCCAACGCCGGGCGGGCCGCCCCGGTCGACGACGTCGCGGTGCTCACCCTGAAGGACCCGCTGCCGGCGGTGTACACCCCGGTCACCCTGACCGCGCAGGGCGACCAGTCGCCGTACGTGGCCGGGACCCAGGCGAAGATCGCCGGCTACGGGGTCACCAGCAACACCGTCAACAACGCCGGCACGCTCTACGAGGCCACCGTGCCGATGCAGAGCGACACCACCTGCGCGAACACCTTCGGTTCGTCGTACGACAAGAACCGGATGATCTGCGCCGGCGTCGCCGGCACGGTGGACAGCTGCCACGGTGACTCGGGTGGACCGATCTTCGTGAACGGCCTGCAGGCCGGGATCGTCGACTGGGGTCACGACCCGTGCGCCAGTGACTACGGTGTCTACGAGCGGCTCAGCTACTACGCCGACGCGATCAAGCAGGACTTCACCCGGCCGGACGTGGTCAACCTCGACTGGACCGGTGACGGGCACAGCGACCTGTTCGCCCGCACCGCGCAGGGTGAGCTGCTGGAGTACGACGGCAGCGGGCTCGCCAGCGACGGCAGCGGCGGCTTCGCCCCGTACGTCGCCACCTGGGGCACGGGCTGGAGCGGCTACAACAAGATGTTCCGGGTGAGCAACTGGAACGGCGACGGCAACCCGGCCATCTTCGCCCGCGACGGTTCCGGTCGGCTGTACCAGTTCAAGGGGGACGGGATGGCCGGTATGTACGACCCGATCCAGGTCGGCAACGGCTGGAACTCGTTCACCGACATCATGGTCACCAACAACTGGACCGGCGACGGCCGGCCCAACCTGATGGGCCGCAACGCCAAGGGCGACCTGTACCTCTACACGAGTGACGGGAAGGGCGGCTGGCTCAACAACGGCATCGGCATCAAGATCGGTGTCGGCTGGAACAACTTCAACACCGTGCTCACCCCGGGCACCTGGGACGGCGACGGCCACCAGACGCTGATCGGCCGCAACTCGGCCGGCGACCTGCTGCTCTACAAGAGCGACGGCAACGGCGGCTGGCTCAACAACGGTATCGGTGTGAAGATCGGCACCGGCTGGGGGACCTTCCGGGTCTTCATGAGCCCCGGTGACTGGAGCGGCGACCGGCAGGTCGACCTGCTCGGCGTCAACGCGGCGGGCACCCTGCTGCTGTACAAGACGGACGGCCGCGGCAAGTGGCTCAACGGTGGCAACGGGCAGACGATCGGTGGCGGCTGGAACGCCTTCAACGCCGTCTTCTGAGTCAACGGCACCACCGGCTCCACAGCACCACGACGACGGGCCCCGCGAATCATTCGCGGGGCCCGTCCCGTGTGTACGGGTGGCTTCGTCGTTACCGGATGGTCCAGGTGTCGCCGCTGTGCAGCAGCTCGGTCAGCCGTTCCGCCGGGGTGCCGGTGCTGCCGGCCCTCGCCGTGGCCACCTGCTCCTGGACGACGGTGTCGTACGCCGGCCGGCTGACGTTCCGGAACACCCCGATCGGAGTGTTCCGCAGGTCGAAGCCGGGCAGCCGGGACAGTGCGAAGGCGTAGGCCGGCTCGGCGACGGTCGCGTCGTGCACCACGATGTCCTCGGCCGCGACGGACGCGGTCTCGCGGACCTCGAGACCGAACCCGCCCGGCGGGTGCACCACGCAGAACTGGCCGTCCCCGCCGAACGTGATCGGCTGCCCGTGCTCCAGCCGGATCAGGTAGTCGTCCCGGGTGGCCGGCTCCTTGAGCTCCTCGAAGGCGCCGTCGTTGAAGATGTTGCAGTTCTGGTAGATCTCCACGAACGCCGAACCCTGGTGCTCGGCCGCGGCGCGCAGCACGGACTGCAGGTGCTTGCGGTCCGAGTCGATGGTCCGGGCCACGAACGTCGCCTCGGCGCCCAGCGCCAGGGACAACGGGTTGAACGGGGAGTCCGCGGAACCGACCGGGGTGGACTTGGTGATCTTCCCGATCTCCGAGGTCGGCGAGTACTGCCCCTTGGTCAGGCCGTAGATCCGGTTGTTGAACAGCAGGATCTTGAGGTTCACGTTGCGGCGCAGCGCGTGGATGAGATGGTTGCCGCCGATCGACAGCGCGTCGCCGTCACCGGTCACCACCCAGATCGACAGGTCCGGCCGGGTGGCCGACAGGCCGGTGGCGATCGCCGGGGCGCGACCGTGGATGGAGTGCATCCCGTAGGTGTTCATGTAGTACGGGAACCGCGAGGAGCAGCCGATCCCCGAGACGAAGACGATCCGCTCACGCGGGATGCCCAGCTCGGGCATGAACTGCTGGACCGCCGCCAGGATGGCGTAGTCACCGCAGCCCGGGCACCAGCGCACCTCCTGGTCGGACTTGAAGTCCTTCGTGGTCAGCTTGACCGGGACCGCCCGCGCGGGTGCGGGTCCGGCCGCGTTGCGTGCCTCAGGCATTCTTGACTACCTCTTCCAGCATGGTCTCCAGCTCCACGGCGGTGAACGGCAGACCGCGTACGTGGTTGTAGCTGATCGCGTCGACCAGGTATCGCGCCCGGATCACGTGGGCGAGCTGGCCGAGGTTCATCTCCGGGATCACCACCCGCTCGTACCGGCGGAGCACGTCGCCGAGGTTGGCCGGCATCGGCGACAGGTGCCGCAGGTGCGCCTGGGCCACCGGCAGGCCGCGCTGGCGCAGCCCGCGGCAGGCCGCACCGATCGGTCCGTACGTCGATCCCCAGCCGAGGACCAGCACCCGGGCGTCCGCGTCCGGGTCCTCCACCTCGACGTCCGGCACCTCGATGGCCTCGATCCGGGCCGCCCGGGTACGCACCATGAAGTCGTGGTTGGCCGGGTCGTACGAGATGTCGCCGGTCTTGTCGGCCTTCTCCAGGCCGCCGATCCGGTGCTCCAGCCCGGGCGTGCCGGGGATGGCCCACGGCCGGGCCAGGGTGACCGGATCGCGCAGGTACGGCAGGAAGGTGCTGCCGTCCTCGCCGTTCGGCTCGGTGGCGAAGTCCACCCGCAGGTCGGGCAGCGACTCGACGTCGGGCAGCAGCCACGGCTCGGAGCCGTTCGCCACGTAGTTGTCCGACAGCAGGATCACCGGGGTGCGGTAGGTCAACGCGATCCGGGCCGCGTCCAGCGCGGCGTGGAAGCAGTCCGACGGCGACCGCGGCGCGATCACCGCCACCGGCGCCTCACCGTGCCGGCCGAAGAGGGCCATGTTGAGGTCGGCCTGCTCGGTCTTGGTCGGCATGCCGGTCGACGGCCCGGCCCGCTGCACGTCGACGATGACCAGCGGAAGCTCCAGCGCGACCGCGAGGGAGATGGTCTCGCCCTTGAGGGCGACCCCCGGCCCGCTGGTGCTGGTGACCCCCAGCGCGCCGCCGTACGAGGCGCCGAGGGCGGCGCCGATCGCGGCGATCTCGTCCTCGGCCTGCATGGTCACCACGCCGAAGCGCTTGTGCTTGCTCAGCTCGTGCAGGATGTCCGAGGCCGGGGTGATCGGGTACGCGCCCAGGAAGACCGGCAGGTTCGACCGGACCCCGGCGGCGACCAGGCCCAGCGACAGGGCCGCGTTGCCGGTGATGTTCCGGTACGTCCCGGCGGCCATCCGGGCCGGCTTGACCTGGTAACGGACGCCGAAGTCCTCGGTGGTCTCGCCGAAGTTCCAGCCCGCCTTGAAGGCCGCGATGTTGGCCGCGACCAGCTCCGGCCGGGCGGCGAACTTCCGCTCCAGGAACCGGAGCGTCGACTCGTACGGCCGGGAGTACATCCAGGAGAGCAGGCCCAGCGCGAACATGTTCTTGGCCCGCTCGGCGTCCTTCTTGGACACGTCCTGCTCGGCCAGGGCGCCGACCGTCATCGAGGTCAGCGCGACCGGGTGCAGGGCGTACCCGTCCAGCGAGCCGTCCTCCAGCGGGCTGGTCTGGTAGCCCACCTTGGCCAGGTTGCGCCGGGTGAATTCGTCGGTGTTGACGATGATGTCGGCACCCCGGGGCAGGTCACCGAGGTTGGCCTTCAGCGCGGCGGGGTTCATCGCGACCAGCACGTTCGGCGAGTCGCCGGGGGTGAGGATGTCGTAGTCCGCGAAGTGCACCTGGAAGCTGGAGACCCCGGGGAGAGTGCCGGCGGGGGCCCGGATTTCCGCGGGGAAGTTCGGCAACGTCGAGATGTCGTTGCCGAGCTGCGCGGTCTCCGAGGTGAAACGGTCGCCGGTGAGCTGCATCCCGTCGCCCGAGTCACCGGCGAACCGGATGACCACCCGGTCCAGTTGACGGAGCTGCTTCGTCACCGTCTTACCTCACTTCGCTGCCCGGTCACGTGACCTCCTTGACGTACCGGTGGGCGGCGGGCGCGATCGGCGTCGACCGCCCTGCCGCCCCCCTTCCGTATTCCCCTTGAGCCTACGTCGAACGGGTCCACCATCCTTCGTCAAGGTGAACAGTCAGACATCAACCGGCCAGGGATTTTGCCCCCTTTTCGGTGGCTCCGGGGGGAGGGACGGTAACTCAGATCACCGGATTACTCGCCCGACCGGACCGTCCCGGCGGTGGGCGGGACGGTGGGCGGGTTGCTCATCCGGCGCCGCAGCGAGGTGGTGGCCAGGGCCAACGCGATCAGCACCAGCAGCACGGAGAGCACGATCAGCGCCACGGCCGCCTGCTGCGTGCGGGACAGCCCGCCCTTCGCCTCGGCGACCCGGCCGGCCGGCGGCAGCGCGCCCTGCGACCCGGTGGGCCCGACGCCCTCCGGCACGGCCGGTCCGGCGGACGCGACCGCGGTGATCCGGAAGCTCATCTGCAGCCGTTTCGCGTTGCCGGCTCGCGGCGTGAGCGTGCCGATCACCCCGCCGGACAGCGGTGCCGCCCGCTGCGCCTCGGGGGACGCCGCGACGGGCAGGCGGACGGTGCCGGCCTGCCCGGCGGCGAGCGCGCCGAGATCGCAGCGAGTGTGTCCGGGGCCGCCGGAAACACAGCCGGCCGGCGGGGCGGGCACGCTGACGCCGGCCGGCAGCAGAACCTCGATCGCCCCCGTCGTGTCGGTCCGGCCGGTGTTGCCGAGCCGGACGACGAGGTCACCGGCCCGACCGGTCACGTCGAAGGCGACCTCGCTCGCCGAGAGCGAGACGCCCGGCACCGGTGGTCCCGGCGGGAACAGCACGGCGAAGCCCTCGGTGTCGCTGACCGGCGTCCCCGATTCGGACCCGAGCGGGCTCGCGGTGACCTGTACCGAGCCGCTGAGCGGCAGGCGCTGCCACGCCGTACCGGCGACCCGGACCCGGATCTGGGTGGCGAACCGCGCGCCCGCCGCCACGGTCCACGCCGCGCAGCCGTACGACCGGTCACCGGTCGGCGCGCAGCCGGGGGTGCCGGCGTCGGCGAGTCCCTCCGGCAGCGTGTATCGCAGCGCGACCGCCTCCGCGCGCCGGCTGGTGTTGGTCACCGTGACCGGCAGGTCGACCAGCGTGTCGGCGGCGTTCCAGTAGGCCGGTGTGAGCACCAGGTCGTCGGTGGTCACGCCGACCCCCAGCGCGGCATCCTGCGGCGAGGACCCGCTGCCCGGGCCGGGTGGCGGCGGTGGCGCCGACGTCTTCGCGGCCGGCGGCGAGGTGGTGGGCGGCGCCGGCGGGCCGGACGTCGGTGGCGCCGGTGCCGTGCCGGTGGGGGCCGGGTCGACCGTCGGGGTGCCCGGTGCCGGGTCCGTCGGCGAGGTACCCGGATCCGGGTCCTCGGCCGACCCGTCGTCCGGGGAGGCGGCGAGCCGGACGACCGGGTCGGTCCGCGGCGCTCCGGCCGCCGCGGCCGGGCCGCCGGCCGCGGCGTCGACGGTCAACACGACCGCTGCGCAGAAGGCGGACAGCACGCCCGCGAACCGGGCACGCGGCAGGGCCCGGCCGATCGGCCTGAGCTCGTCGCATGCCATCGCGTTCCTCCGGGTACGGATCATGGGGAGTCCATTATTCGGGGGTGGTTGCCGTTGAACACTAGTTCGCGATGAAACAGATCCGTAACGAGCCGGACGGACCTCGCGCCGTTACCGGGACCGGCCGGAGTAGGCTCCGGCCATGACCGGCTACCTGGGGTCGTACGCGACGCTCGGGCTTCTCCTGCTCGCCAGCGTCCTGGTCTTCGTCGGCGCGTTCGGCGCCAACCGGCTCCTGCGGCCCGCCCGACCGGCCGATCCGCCGGGCAAGCGGGCGACGTACGAATGCGGCCTCGACCCGGTCGGCGAGGACTGGGCGCAGATGCAGATCCGCTACTACGTGTACGCCTACCTGTACGTGATCTTCGCTGTCGAGGCGGTCTTCCTCTTTCCCTGGGCGGTGGTGTTCGACCGGCCGGGCTTCGGCGTGGCCACGGTCGTCGAAATGGCGATCTTCGTCGCCGTCCTCGCACTCGGCATCCTGTACGCCTGGCGGAAGAACATCCTACGCTGGACCGGCTCCTGAGCCGCAGCTCAGCGACCCGCACCGCGCGGGCCGGGCCGCGCCGGGACACCGCCGCGGCCGGGCCGCCCGTCGGGACACCGCTCAGGCCAGGCCGCGCCGGGACACCGCCGGCGGCCGGTCGCCCCGGATCGAGGCGACCATGTCGAGCACCCGCCGGGTCTGCCGTACCTGATGGGCCCGGAACACCCGGGCGCCCAGCCACGCCGAGACGGCGGTGGCCGCGAGCGTCCCCTCCAGACGCTGGTCGACCGGCAGGTCCAGGGTCTCGCCGACGAAGTCCTTGTTCGACAGCGCGACCAGCACCGGCCAGCCGGTGGCCGCCAACCGGTCCAGCCGGCGGGTGAGTTCCAGCGAGTGCCGGGTGTTCTTGCCGAAGTCGTGCGCCGGGTCGATCAGGATGCCGTCCGGGCGTACCCCGAGGTCGACCGCACGCTCGGCGAGACCGGTGACCGTGTCCAGCGTGTCCGCCACCACGTCGTCGAAGGCGGGCCGGTGCGGTCGGGTACGCGGTGCCAGGCCGCCGGCGTGCGAGCAGACCAGACCCGCGCCGGTCTCGGCGGCGACCTGGGCGAGCGCCGGGTCCGCGCCGGCCCAGGCGTCGTTGAGCAGGTCCGCGCCGGCCGCTACGGCCTCGACCGCCACCACGGCCCGCCAGGTGTCGATGGAGATCACCACCTCCGGGAACTCGGCCCGTACGGCGGCGATGGTGGCGACCGTACGGCGGATCTCCTCGGTCGCGTCCACCTCCGCACCGGGGCCGGCCTTGACCCCACCGATGTCCACGATCCGGGCGCCCTCGGCGACCGCCCGCTCGACCGCCCGCAGCGCGTCGTCCGGGTGGTACGTGGCCCCCCGGTCGAAGAACGAGTCCGGGGTGCGGTTCACGATCGCCATCACCACCAACTCGTCCGGGCCGAAGGTCTGCCCGCCCAGTCGCAGCGCCCGCCCCATCGAAGCTCCTCACCGTCGTATCCGTTCCGACACCGTCCGCGGCCGAAAACCGCTCCCGGATCCGCCCGACGCTAAACGGCCGCGACCTGCGGCCGCGCGGCCGGGGTCGGGATTGCCCGGGACCGCGCGGGGTGGCGGGCTATCGATGTCCGGCCGGTCGTGCCACGATCGGTGCCATGGGTCAGTTCTTGCTCGTTCTGGTCGCGGCGCTCACCGTCGCGGCGATCGTCTTCGGCGTGGCCGTACTGGCGACCGGTGGCGACGGCGGCCTGGCCGCCGCCGAGCCGGACGACCGGTCCGTCCCGCTGCCCGGCCACCGCCCGCTGCTGGAGCGGGACGTCACCGATGTCCGTTTCGACACCGCCGTCCGGGGGTACCGGATGGCCCAGGTCGACCAGGCGTTGCGCCGGGCGGCCTACGACATCGGCTACAAGGGCGAGTTGATCGGTGTGTTGGAGGCGGAGGTGACCGCGTTGCGCGAGGGGCGTACCGCGGACGCCGAGGCACTGCGCCAGGCCCGGCTCGCGGCGGTGGCCCAGACGGCCGCGCCGACCCCGACCGACGCCGACCCGGGCACCGCGACGGGCACCGACTCGGTCACCGTGACCGACGACGGCCCGGTAACCGTCACGGACACCGAGCCGGTCGGCGGTAAGACCACCGAGCCGGTCGAGCCGGTCGGCGGTAAGACCACCGAGCCGGTCGAGCCGGTCACCGGCGAGCCGACGGACCCGACCGCGGCAGGACCGGACGAGCCGGCCGACCTCCGGGACGACCGGACCGAGCCCGCCGATGCCGTGGGCCGTACGGAGCGGGCGTGACCGACCCGAGTGGGACCGGGCCGGCCGGGGAACTCCGGGCCGCCGCGAAGCCCGGCTCGGGCGAGGTCACCGCGACGGTCATCGTCAACGCGTCGGCGGAGCGGGTCTTCGCCGGGTTCACCGCCTGGGAACGACAGGGGGAGTGGATCCCGTTCACCCGGGTCCGGGTGGTCGAGGGGGACGGTGGCGAGGGCAGCCTGGTGGAGGCGCTGACCACGGTCGGCCCGGCGGTGCTGCGCGACGAGATGCGGGTGACCCGGGTCGACGCGCCGTACGAGTTGCGGGTGGTGCACTGCGGCAAGCTGCTGCGCGGGCCGGGGGTGCTGCGCTGCACGCAGATGGACGCCGACCGGACCCAGGTGGTCTGGCACGAGTGGTTCCACCTGCCCGGCGGCGCCACCGGGCGGGTGGCGTGGCCGGTGCTGTGGCCCGGCTCGAAGGTGGCGCTCACCCAGGCACTGAAGAAGTTCGCCCGGCTGGTGGAGACCGGTCGGCTGCCGTGATGCGTCCCGGCGCCGTCCGGCGGCCGCGCCGCCCGGCAGCCGCAGCGCCGGTAACGGCGGTAGCGGCGGCGGTGTCGGACCGGTGGCCTACCGTGAGTGCCGTGACTGACCTGGTGATCGGTGCGGACGGCCTGGCCCGCTGTGGTTGGGGTGCGAGCACCCCGGACTACGCGGTCTACCACGACACGGAGTGGGGCCGACCGGTGCGCGGTGACGACGCCCTCTACGAACGGCTCACCCTGGAGGCGTTCCAGTCCGGCCTGTCCTGGCTGACCATCCTGCGCAAGCGGGCGGCGTTCCGGGCCGCCTTCGCCGGGTTCCGGATCGAGACCGTGGCCGGCTACGACGAGCGGGACGTCCAACGGCTGCTGGCCGACGCCGGCATCGTCCGCAACCGGGCCAAGATCGAGGCAGCCGTCGCCAACGCCCGGGCCGCCCTCGACCTGCCGGACGGCCTGGCGGCGCTGCTGTGGTCGTTCGCCCCGCCGCCGCGGGCCGGCCGGCCGGCGTCCTTCGCCGAGGTGCCGGCCGTCACCGCCGAGTCGACGGCGCTGGCCAAGACGCTGCGCAAGCGCGGCTTCCGGTTCGTCGGGCCCACCACGTCGTACGCGCTGATGCAGGCCACCGGCATGGTCGACGACCATCTGACGGGCTGCCACGTACGACCGGCGTCGGGCCGTGATGGGATGGAGGCCATGTACGACACGGGCGTGCCGGCATGACCGCGTGGGCGGTCGTCATCCCGGACGAGCGGTACGAGGCGGAGCGGCTCTTCCACCACGACACGTTGGAACTCGCCGGGCGGGACGACCGGCACCGGCCGGCGATCGGCGACGAGGTACTGGTGGTGCACCGGGACGGCCCGCCGCGGGTGGTGGCACTGGGCCGGGTGCGGGCCACCCCGGACGGGCGGGAGGGGGATCCGGACGACCCGCAGGCGGGGACGGAGGAGCCGGGGCCGCTGGTGGTGACGTACACCCGGCGGGTCTTCGACGACCCGGTGCCGGCCGACCAGCTCGACCTGGACGGGCCGGTGGTCCCGGTCGACCCGGCCACCTGGCGCTCCCTGGCCGACCGGCTCGGTCCCCCGGTCGACCGGAGCACCTGGCTGGTCAGCCTCGACCTGCCGATCGAGGCGTCCTCGCCGGCCGAGGCGGCCCGGCTGTTCTGGTCGTACGTGATGGAGCTGGGCCCGCGGGAGTTGCCGGCGTTCGTCTCGCCGGCCGGCGACGAGTTGGCCATGCAGGCGTTCGTGCTGGGGGCCGAGGCCAACCAGGACCCGGAGGAGGACGACTGAGTCCGGGGCGCAGGCCCCCCGCCGGGTCCGCCGTCAGTTCGGGTCGAACACCCCGCCCAGCCGGCCGGACCAGCCGCCCAGCACCCGTCCCGGATCGGTGTCCAGCACCCGTTCCAGCAGGGTGGCGTAGACGTCCCGGAAGTCGATGCCGAACTTGAGGTCGCCGTCGTCCAGGTCGGTCAGGCTGGGCTGTTCGCCGTGCAGGCCACCGCGTACCCCGGAGCCGAGGAGCAGGACGTTCGAGGCGGTGCCGTGGTCGGTGCCGTCCGAGGCGTTGGCTCGCACCCGCCGGCCGAACTCCGAGTAGACCAGCACGACCACCTTGCGGCCCGCCTCGGTCCGCGCCATCCGCTCGACGAAGCCGGCCAGCGCCTTGTCCAGCTGGCCGAGCAGGACCGCCTGCAGTTGCTTCTCGTCGGCGTGCGTGTCGAACCCGCCGAGCGAGACCGAGAAGACCCGGCTGGCGACCCGGGCCTCGACGCACTGCGCCACCAGGTCGAGCTGCGCGGCCAGCGGGGTCCGTGCTCCGCCGGTGCCGGTGGCCGGCGCCTGGTCGGACTCGGCACCGGACTGCGCCTGGGCGGCGTCCCGTACCTCGGTGATCATCGTGTCGACCGCGCGCAGGTCGGCGAAGCAGGCGGCGGCCCGGGCCTGGGCCGGCGGCTCGCCGGCGGCCGGTGCGGCCAGCGCCGTGACGGTTCCGTCCGGCAGGCCGCGCCGCGCCTTCCGGCCGGCCACCGGTACGGCCGCCCCGGCGCTCCGCTCCCCGGCCAGCAACGGCGGCAGCGCCGGTTCGAACGACACGGCCAGCCGCGGGTCCCCGCCGGCCCCGTCCAGCCACCGGCCCAGCCAGCCGGTGCTGCCCGGACGGTCCGGCTGGCCGGTCTGCCAGATGTCCATCGACCGGAAGTGGCTGCGGTCCGGCTTCGGGTAGCCGACCCCGCGCAGCACGGCGAGCCGACCCTGACCGAACAGCGTGTGCAGGCCGCCCAGGGCCGGGTTCAGGCCGGTGTGGTCGTCGAGCCGCTTCACCTCCTCGGGCCGGTACGCCAGCTCCGCCCGGGCGTCGTGGTAGGCCGGGTCGGCGTACGGGATCACGGTGTTGAGCCCGTCGTTGCCCCCGTACAGGGTGACCACGACCAGGGTGCGACCGCTGTCGCCGGCCCGGTCGCCGGCCGTGTCCAGGATGTCGGTGAGGGCCCAGGTGCCCAGGCCGGCCGCCAGTGCGCCACCACCGACCACTCCGCTGGCGATCAGGAACTTGCGCCGGGTCACGGTGTCCACGGGTGTCGCCTCCGCTCAGCTGACGGTGTATTCGGGGCTGACCAGTCCGGCGGCGAGCAGCCGCTTCGGCTCGTCGGCCAGCGGGGTGAGCGCGGCCCGGGTGCGGTCGGTCCACCGGTCCACCACGAGCAGCCGGGCCAGCGCGTCGACCCGGCCGGCCGCCGGGGCGGCGGCCAGCCGCTGCCCGACCGCCGGGGCCGCGTTCTGCGCGAGCAGTTCGGCCAGCCGGAGCCGGGCCTGCAGCGACGACGTGGTCAGCCAGGCGGTGCCGGCCGGCCACCCGCCGACGCTGGGCGGGCGCAGCGGCACCTGGTCCATCCCGTCCAGCCCGGACTGCAGCTGCTTGCGCAGCGGGTCGGCCAGCGCCGACGGCCGGATGTCGAGCTGGCGCAGCGCGCCGACCAGCCACTCGACCGGTTGCTTGACCAACTGGCCCCGGGTCCGTCCGAATCCGGGATCGGTGAAGATCGCCCGTAGCGTGCCGGTCACGTCGGGCCGGGCCACCCCGGCGGGCACCGGTACGGAGTCGCCGGCGAACCGGAACCAGAGCCGTTCGGCCAGGAAGTCGGCGGCCCGGGGCTGGGCGGCGAGCAGCCGGGCGTACCCGTCCGCGTCGAAGGCCGCGGTCCGGCCGAGGATGGTCTTGTCGCCGGGGTCGTGCCGCTTCGCCTCGAAGGTGGCGACGTCGGCGCCGCGGGCCACGGTCCACCCGGTCAGCGCGCGGGCACCCGCCTTCACGTCCGCCTCGCCGTAGTGGCCGATGCCGAGGGTGAACAGCTCCATCAGCTCGCGGGCCAGGTTCTCGTTGGGTGCCTTGCGGGTGTTCTTCTGCCCGTCCAACCAGACGATCAGGGCCGGGTCCCGGACCATCGCCCGGACCAGGGCGCCGAAGTCACCCGCGCCGTACCGGCGGAAGGTGTCGAGCTGGCCGAGCATGGGTCGGGCGAACTTGACCTTCTGCACGTCGGTCGCCCAGTGCCCGTGCCAGAAGAAGATCAGCTTCTCGGTGAGCTGGTGCCGGGCCGCCACCATCCGGTCCAGCCACCAGTGCTGCACCTGCTGCACCTGTTCGACGCGGATCTTGTTGGCCCGCTGCCGGTCGTCCCGGTCGGATTCCTTGCCGATCCCGGCGTACGGGTCGACGTCCAGCCGGGGCGGCGGGGTGGCCACCGCGCCCGGGTCGTCGCCGCCCGGGGTCAGCAGGCCGGAGAGGGTGGCGGCCGGGCCGGCCCGCTCGGCGGCGTCGACCTCGTCGGCGGTGGGGCCGAAGGTGGCCCGGCGCAGCAGGTGGGCGACAGCTTCCCGGTTGGCCATCCGCCGACCATAGGTCAGCGGTGTACGAATCAGGTCAATGTAGGGTCCGAGTCGGGTTCACCGTCCCTCGAACGTGGGTTTCTCCTTGTTCACGAAGGCGAAGGTGGCGGCCCGGTGGTCGGCGGTGGCGCCGCAGATGGCCTGCGCCTGTGCCTCCGCGGCGAGCGCCTCGGAGAGGGTGCCCGCGTCGCCGACGGAGAGCTGCCGCTTGATCGCCCCGTACGCCACGGTGGGGCCGGCGGCGAGCCGGGCGGCCAGTTCCTGCGCGGCCGGGAGCACCTGCTCGTCGTCGTCCACCAGCCGGGTGAGCAGGCCCAACCGGTCGGCCTCCCGGGCGTCCACCGGTTCGGCCAGCATCAGCAGTTCGACCGCCTTGGCGTGCCCCACCAGCCGGGGCAGCGACCAGGCGGCGCCGGTGTCCCCGGCCAGTCCGACCCGGGCGAACGCCATCAGGAACGTCGTTCCCGGGCCGCCGATCCGGAAGTCGGACAGGAAGGCCAGCGAGGCGCCCGCGCCGGCGGCCATCCCGCGGACGGCGGCCACCACCGGCTTCGGCAGGTCGGCCAGCCGGGCGGCGATCGGGTTGTAGTGCACCCGGACCGTCTGCAGGGTGTCCTTCGTGCCGGAGTTCAACGTCTCGACGTGCTCCCGGAGGTCCTGACCGGTGCAGAACGACCTGCCGGCGCCGGTCAGCACCACGGCCCGGCAGGACCGGTCGGACTCCAACTCGGCCAGGGTGTCCCGGAGCGCCTCCTTGAGCGCCACGTCGAGCGAGTTCATCGCCGACGGGCGGTTGAGGGTCAGGGTGACCACGGCGTCGGTGCGGTCGACGAGCAGCGGCTCGGTCACGGGTTACGGCCCCTTCCTCTGCTGGCCCGGCCCTCGGCGGTCCGGCCGACGGCCTGGTCACCGCCGGCCGCCCGGGCGTCGGGGATCCTGGCGCGGGCGACCCGGGTGTCCTTGGCCCGGGTGCCGGCGGTGCGGTTGCTGGCATCCAAGCACTGCTCCACGAACCGGTCGGCGGCGGGCCGCAGCCGCGCCGCGTGCCGGTCGAAGAAGGCCGCCGCGCTGGTGCCCGGCCAGCGGGGTGGCAGCAGGGCGGGCGGCAGTTGCGGATCCCGGAACAGGAACGTCCGCCAGGCGTGCACCAGCCGGAACCGGGTGGCGTAGGCGTCCTCGTCGTCGCTGCGCGCGGTGATCGCGGCGAGCAGCGGGCGCTGCTCCTCGACGAACCGCTCGTACGCCTCGCCGATCTCGGTGAGGTTCCAGGCGCGGCCGACCACGGCAGCGGCCCCCGGGGTGCCGGCGGAGTGGGTCGCGGTGAACCGCTCGTAGCGGATGCCGGCCTCGGCGAGCAGCTCGTCGACGTCCTCGCCCGGCCGGGTGGCCACCCAGGTCTGTTCGTCCAGCATGCCGTAGCCGAGGAAGGTCAGGTTGGCGCCGAGCCGCTGGCGGTCCCGGCGGGCAGCGGGGGCCTCGAGCGTGATCAGATCGAACCGGCCGTCCCAGCTGATCTTGGAGGTCCGGTAGATGCGAGCGGCCGCCTCGTCCAATCGGCGGGCCGCTTTCGGAGTGATCAGATAGCCGGGTCCGGCGGACAGTCGGAGCGGGTGCAGCCAACCCTGCCGGACCATCCGGGAGACGGCGGTGCGCACTGCGGGCGCCGCTATCCCGAGCGGGGTAAGTAGTCTGACCAGGGCAGCAACCGGTGCTCGACCACCTCGCGGTCGGAGATAGTCGCCGTAGAGGTCGAAGAGTGCCGACCGTGCCTGCATGACCGCATATTGTGACAGCCCTGGGCGGGATATGCTAGGTGCTGTTACATCAATACTGGTTCGGTTTGGGTCCGGCGGTGTTCATCAGGGAAAATCGTTGGTCGACACCGCGGCGTGCGCGCGGTGCCGGCTGGTTGAAGAGGCTGTGGGGCAACCCACGGACCCTGGTGAAGGTCTGAGGGGAGACGACATGGCGGCGATGAAGCCGCGGACGGGCGACGGTCCGCTGGAGGTCACCAAGGAGGGCCGGGGCATCGTCATGCGGGTGCCGCTGGAGGGTGGTGGCCGGCTCGTCGTTGAGATGACACCGGACGAGGCCAACGCGCTCGGCGACGCGCTGAAGGCTGCCGCCGGCTGAGCAGACGACGAACGGTCCGGGTCGCGCGAGCGCCCGGGCCGTTCGTCGCTTCACGGCCGCCCGGCGCCCGCCGGTCGCCCGGTCACCGGCGACCGGCGGGCGACATTGAACCTCTTTCAACCTCCCCTTGCGGGCCGCCGTTGGCCGAGGTCGAAGGCGGCGCGTGCGTGCCGCGCGGTTCAGGTTGAAAAAGGTTCATCGTTCACGATCTTTCGGAGGTACGGTCGGCGTGCTGACCATCCGTCTCGCGGTCGACCCCGACGGGTACGCCGCGCTCGCCCTCCCGGTCCGACCGGCCGAGCCGACCGGCGACGGCCCGGCCGCCGAGCTGCTCCGCACCGCGTCGAGGCTGCCTGACGAGTTGACCGCCGAGGCCACGGTCCTGCTCGACGAGCTGGACCACACCGGGGCGGCCGGCGCCGGACAACTGACCGTCCGGCCGTCGCGTACCCCCGGCCGGCTCGTCCTGATCGGGGTGGGCGCCGGCGACGAGGCCGGTTGGCGGGCGGCCGGCGCGGCCCTGGCCCGTACCGGGCGCCGAGAGAGATCGATCACACTGGCGCTCCCCGCCGACCTGGACCCCACCGCGGTCCGGGGTCTGGCCGAGGGGCTGTGGCTGGCGTCGTACCGGTTCCGGCTGCCGGGTGTCGAGCCCGCCGGGGACGACCGGCCGACGCTGGACGAGGTGGTGCTCGCGGTGGCCGACGTCGACCGCTACGCCGCCGCACTGGCCACCGCCCGGGTCACCGCCGAGGCCACCCGGTTCGCCCGCGACCTGACCAACACCCCGTCCTCGGTGAAGAACCCGGCCTGGTTCGCCGGGCAGGTCAGCTCCGCCGCGGCCGACCGGCCCGGGGTACGGGTCGAGGTGCGCGAGCCGGACCGGCTCGCCGCCGAGGGCTTCGGCGGCATCCTCGCGGTCGGTGGCGCATCGGTCAGCGGACCGCGCCTGCTGGAGCTGGAGTGGGCACCGGCCGGGGCCACCCGGCACGTCGTCCTGGTCGGCAAGGGCATCACCTTCGACACCGGCGGCCTTTCCATCAAGCCCCGCGAGGGGATGAAGCTGATGCGCAAGGACATGGGCGGCGCGGCGGCGGTGGTCGCCGCCACCCTGGCCGCGGCGAGGCTCGAACTTCCGGTCCGGATCACCGCGCTCGCGCCGCTGGCGGAGAACGCGATCGGCGCCTCGGCGTTCCGTCCCGGTGACGTGATCCGGCACTACGGCGGGCTGACCAGCGAATCGACCAACTCGGACGCCGAGGGGCGACTGGTGCTCGCCGACGCGCTGGCGTACGCGGTGGACCGGCTGGCCCCCGACCTGCTGGTCGACCTGGCCACCCTGACCGGGGCGAACGCGGTGGCCCTCGGCAAGCGCACCGGCGCGCTGTACAGCGACAACGACGAGCTGGCCGGCGCCGTGCTGGCGGCGGCCGACGAGGCCGGCGAGCGGGCCTGGCGGATGCCGCTGGTCGCCGACTACGTCGAGTACCTGGGCAGTGACCTGGCCGACCTGTACAGCGCGCCCGACCCGGCGAAGTCGGTGACCTCCGCGCTCTACCTGCGGGAGTTCACCGGCCAGCTGCGGGACCGCTGGCTGCACATCGACATGTCCGCGCCGTCCTGGGCCGAGCGGGACGAGGTCGAACTGGTCAAGGGCGCCACCGGCTGGGGTGTCCGCACCCTGCTGCGCTGGCTGGCCACGCTCGGCTGACCGGCGCGTGCGGGTGCGGATCGCGACTCAGCGGGCCCGTTTGACGGCGACGAGCAGGCCGTCGCCGACCGGCAGCAGCGCCGGTACCCAGTCCTCGGACTCGCGGACCGACTTGACCACCTCGCGGACGGTGACGGTCTCCCGGTCCCGGGCGGCCGGATCGCCGATCCGCCCGCCGGCCAGCGCGCCGTTGATCGCCAGCACGCCGCCGGGGCGGAGCAGCCGCAACGCGGCGTCGATGCTCGCGCTGTACTCCGTCACGTCGGCGTCGACGAAGACCAGGTCGTACACCCCGTCGGCGAGCCGCGGCAGGACGTCCAGCGCCCGGCCGGTGATGATCCGGGTACGCCCCGGCGGGAAGCCCGCCTCGACGAAGATCCGCCGGGCGATCCGCTGGTGCTCGGCCTCCACGTCGATCGTGGTCAGCACGCCGTCCGGGCGCATGCCGCGCAGCAGCCAGACACCACTGACCCCGGTGCCGGTGCCGATCTCCACCACCGCCCGGGCGTTGCCGGCGGCGGCCAACAGCCGCAACGCGGCGCCGGCGGCCGGGGTCACGGCGTCGAGCCCGACCTCGATGGCGAGGTTGCGGGCGGTACGCAGCACCAGGTCCTCGGCGACGTACGCCTCGGTGAACTGGACTGCCTGCGGGGTCAGCGTGCTCACTGACCGGGCGACCGTGGCGATGGGGGACCTCCGGGCGGTACGCGTCGGGGCGGCGGATGCGAACACGAGCCTAGAGCCGGCTCGCCATGATCTGCAGTCCAGACCGGGCCGAGCGACATCGGGGCGCCGACTCTCGACTGCCACTGCGCGATTCATGTAATCCTGGAGGGCGGAAACCGGACGCCGCGACCCGGCTGGGTCGCCCGCTCGGCCGGATTCCGGGACGGACTTGGAGGCACGCAACGTGACCGACGGCTGGAACTGGCGCCAGCCCGACGGGACGCCGGCAGCGGTGGACCGGCCGCTACCGGCCGGCCCCGTGCCCGGACCCCCGGCGGCACCTGGCGGTACGGCCGGATCGGCGTCCTCGCCCTGGTGGTCGGACGCGCTACACGACCCGTGGCGGGACCCGAACAGCCCCTCCGCCGTGGTGGTGCAGGCCCCCGGCGGCGGTCCGGACAGCGAGCCGGAGCCGGTCACCGATCCCGACCTGCCCCGCCGCCCCGGTCTCCGGCTGGTCTTCCTGGTCTCGTTGATCACCGCCCTGCTGGCCGGCGCGCTGGGGGCCTCGTTGGGCTACTTCCTGGCGGTCGGCAACGGGGTGGCCGGGACGACCACGCTCGGTGTCGGCTCGGGTCAGCCGCCGGGGCTGGCCCAGCGCAAGCCGGATTCCCTGGCCGGTGTCGCCGAGCGGCTGCTGCCCAGCGTCGTCACGGTCCGGATGAACAGCGGCACCGGGGTCAGCGTCGGCTCCGGCTTCGTGGCCAGCCGGGACGGCTACGTGATCACCAATCAGCACGTGGTCGAGGGCGGCAAGGGCGCGGCGACGGTGACCTTCAACGACGGGTCGACCGCCACCGGCTCGGTCGTCGGGCAGGATCCCGAGTCCGACATCGCGGTGCTCAAGGTGTCCCGTACCGGGGTGTCGCCGGTCGAGTTCGGTGACTCGGAGGCGATCGCGGTCGGCGATCCGGTGCTGGCCTTCGGCTCGCCGCTGGCGCTGTCCAACACCGTGACCGCGGGCATCGTCAGCGCCCTGGACCGGACCATCCGGGCCGGCGAACCGGGCGGTCAGATGCGCTACTACGCGGCCATCCAGACCGACGCCGCGGTCAACCAGGGCAACTCCGGCGGTCCGCTGGTGGACGGCGCCGGCCGGGTGATCGGGGTCAACTCGGTGATCAAGTCGCTGGCCGTGGACGAGCAGCAGGCGGGCAATATCGGCCTGGCCTTCGCCATCCCGATCAACCAGGCAAAGCGCATCACCCAGGACATCATCGACACCGGCCGAGCCCGCCGGACCGTCATCGGCGCCCAGGTGGGCGGGCCCGGTTCCGGCTCCGCGGCCGGCGTACGGCTCGGCACGGTCGACGCCGGCGGGCCCGCGGCCGGGGCCGGGCTGAAGGCCGGCGACGTGATCCTCAAGCTGGGCGGGCATCCGCTGGAGGAGCCGAGCGACCTGATCGCCCTGGTGCGCAAGTACGCCCCGGGCTCGGTGGTCGCGGTGGAGTACCGCCGGGGCAACGCGAAGCAGACCGCCTCGGTGACCCTCGCCGCGGACGTGAAGTAGCCGCGCGCACCCCCTCCCTGACCGTCCCGTCGGCTGCGTACTCTTGCCGGGGACGGACGAGGAGGCGCCGATGTTCGAGAATCTGAACTGGTGGGAGATCGGTGCGCTCCTGCTGCTCGCGCTGTTGATCTTTGGCGACCGGCTGCCCACGGTGATCAGCGACGGTCTACGGATGATCCGCAACCTGCGGCGGATGGCCCAGAACGCGACCGGCGACCTGAGCCGGGAGCTGGGCACCGACATCCAGCTGGAGGATCTGCACCCGAAGGCGTTCATCCGCAAGCACCTGCTCAGCGAGGAGGACGAGGCGGCGCTGCGCAAGCCGTTGCAGAGCGTCTACGACGACTTGCGGTCGACCGCCACCTCGGTGCACGACGACCTGAAGGACGTCGCCAAGAACGCCGACATCAAGTCGTTCGGCCGCGACACGGGCAGCAGCTCGACCACCAACGGCTCGACCACCGGCGGCGGCCAGGTGGCGCCGAGCCCGCGTCCGGCCCGCTTCGACCTCGACGCGACCTGAGCCTCAGCGGCCGGCTGAGCCTCCGCGGCCGCGTTCCGGTGTCGGCCCGCTGAGCCTCAGCGGCCGGCCGGTCGCAGGCCGAGCGGCTTGCCGAGCAGGGACTCCCGACGGACGGCCAGCCGGTCGGCGACCGCGTTGAGCGCCACCGCCGCAGGTGCGGCGGGCTCGGCCAGGACCACCGGCGTCCCGCTGTCGCCGGCCTCGCGGACCCGGGTGTCGAGCGGGATCTGGCCGAGCAGCGGCACCTGCGCGCCGACCACCCGGGTCAGCGACTCGGCCACCGTGGCGCCGCCACCGGACCCGAAGACCTCCATCCGGGAGCCGTCGGGCAACTCCAGCCAGGACATGTTCTCGACCACGCCGACCAGCCGCTGGTGGGTCTGCAGGGCGATCGCACCGGCCCGCTCGGCGACCTCGGCGGCGGCCTGCTGCGGCGTCGTCACCACCAGGATCTCCGCGTTGGGCAGCAGCTGGGCCAGCGAGATCGCCACGTCACCGGTGCCCGGCGGCAGGTCGAGCAGCAGCACGTCCAGGTCGCCCCAGTAGACGTCGGCGAGGAATTGCTGCAACGCGCGGTGCAGCATCGGACCCCGCCAGACCACCGCCGCGTTCCCGTCGGTGAACATGCCGATCGAGATTATCTTCACGCCGTGCGCCTGCGGCGGCATGATCATGTCTTCCACCCGGGTCGGCCGGGCGCCGGTGCCGAGCATCCGGGGCACCGAGTGTCCGTAGATGTCCGCGTCGACCACGCCGACCGAGAGCCCCTTGGCGGCCAGCGCGGCGGCCAGGTTGACCGTCACGCTGGACTTGCCGACCCCGCCCTTGCCGCTGGCCACCGCGTAGACCCGGGTCCGCGAGCCGGGCTGGGCGAACGGAATGACCGGTTCCTCGGTGGCCCCGCCGCCGCGCAGCCGGGCCTGCAGCGACTGCCGCTGCTCCGGTGACATCACGCCGAACTCGATCTCGACGCCGGTGACCCCGGGCACCGCCGCCACGGCGGCGGTGATGTCGGTCCGTAGCTTGTCCCGCAGCGGGCAGCCGGCCACGGTGAGCAGGAGTTCGACCGTGACCAGCCCGTCCGGCCCGACCACGGCCGAGCGCACCATCCCCAGGTCCGTGATGGGTCGGCGGATCTCCGGGTCGTCGACGGTGGCCAGGGCGGCCTGTACCGCGTCCTCGATGGTGCTGACGGGTGCTGACATGTCCGCCATGCTACGTCGCGCCCGGGACCGGGCCGCCGCTGCCGGGTGCGGATGTGAGCCAACCGATGCCCTGCCCGAGATGGCCGGGTCAAAGTTGAAAGCCCGGGAATTCCGGATTTGCCGCTGGACGCCGTACCTGTCGGGATGCGAGCATCGTTATCAGCGCCGCGCGCCTGGCCCCTTGAGGCGCGCGGCGCTTTCGCGTCCCCGGACCGGACGGTACAGGCGCCTGCGGTGTCGGGTCAGCCGTTGTCCACGTCGTCGCGCGGCTCGGTGGGGTCGCCGCCGCCCGGCCCGCCCCCGCCGCGAATCGGCCCGCCGCTCCGTTCCCCGCCGGGTCCGTCCCGGCCGACCCGGTCGGAGACCCGGTTCCGGCCCTGCTGGCGGCGTTCCTCCAAGCGTTGCCGGCGTCGGTTCTGCTCGTCCAACTCCTCGGCCAGCCGGGCCAGCTCCGACCGGACGAAGTCCCGGGTCGTCACCTCGCCCAGGGCGATCCGCAGCGCGGCGATCTCCCGGGCCAGGTACTCGGTGTCCGCCTTCTGCATGGCGGCCCGCCGCCGGTCCTCCTCCATGGCGAGCCGGTCCCGGTCGGCCTGCCGGTTCTGCGCCAACAGGATCAGCGGCGCGGCGTACGAGGCCTGCAGCGACAGGAGCAGCGTCAGGAACGTGAAGGTGTACGGGTCGAACCGCAGGCTCGCCGGCGCCAGCGTGTTCCACAGCAGCCAGGCCGAGATCACCAACGTCATCCAGACGATGAAGTTGGCCGTGCCCATGTACCGCGCGGTCCCCTCCGACCAGCGACCGAACGTCTCCGGGTCGAATCGGGGCAGCTTCACCCGGTGCGGCTGCTGTGGCTGGTCGAGGCGCTCACCCCGGCGCTGCTCAACCACCGGTCACCCCGTCCCGCGGGCTGGCCGGGCCACCCGCCGTGCTCCCGGTGGCCGCGTTCCGGTCCCGCCAGTCCCGGGGCAGGGTCTGGTCGAGCACGTCGTCCACGGTGACCGCGCCGACCAGCCGGTTCGTCGCGTCCACCACCGGCATGCCGACCAGGTCGTACGTGGCCATCCGACGGGTGATCTCCGGCAGCGGGGTGGCCGCCTGCAGCGGATCGATGTCGTTGGCCACCACCGCGCCGAGCAGCTCGGCCGGTGGCTCCCGCAGCAACCGCTGGAAGTGCACCATGCCCAGGTAGCGACCGGTGGGGGTGGCCAGCGGGGCACGGGCCACGAAGACCTGGGCCGCGACCGCGGGCGAGAGCTGCGGTTCCCGGATCCGGGCCAGCGCCTCGGCCACCGTGGCGTCCGGCGGCAGGATGATCGGCTCGGAGGTCATCACGCTGCCGGCGGTGCCCGGCGTGTACTTCATCAGCTGTCGGACCGGATCGGCCTCGTCCGGCTCCATCAGGTCGAGCAGGACGTCCTGCTCCGGCGGCGGCAACTCGTTGAGCAGGTCGGCCGCGTCGTCCGGGTCCATCTCCTCCAGCACGACGGCGGCCCGTTCCCGGCCCAGCGCGGAGAGGATCTCCACCTGGTCCCGTCCCGGCAGTTCGCTCAGCACGTCGGCGAGGCGTTCGTCGTCCAGCGCGGCGGCGACCTCGTCCCGCCGCCGGTCGGGCAGGTCCTGCAGGGCGTTGGCCAGATCGGCCGGGCGCAAATCCTGCAGCACCGCGAGCAGGTTCGCCGTGCCCCGGATGTCCGCCGCGCCGATCAGGCCGCGGACGTTCTCCCACTCCACCTGGTACAGGTGGCCACGGCGGGTGAGCCGCCGGGTGTGCTCCCGTACGGCGACCCGGCTCAACGACCACTCGCCGGTACGGCTGCACTCCATCGCGACGTCCACCACGGCGCCGGACACGCCGGCCGGTTCGACGACGACCCGCCGGTCGAGCAGATCCTCCAGCACCAGTAGCTCGTTGGGACGTTTGGAGAACCGTCGCAGGTTCAGCGTGCCGGTGCCGAGCGCCACCGCCTCCGGGTCGAACGAGGTGACCCGGGTGATCGGCAGGAAGATCCGCCGACGCATCGGCATCTCGGCGACCAGCCCGACCACCTGCGGCGGCAGGCCGGTGGTCCGCAGCCGGACCACGGCGTCCCGAACCCGACCCACCAGGTCTCCGTTCGGGTCGAAGACGGCGAGCCCGGCGAGGCGGGCGATGTACACCCGGATCGGCGTGGTCACGCGGACAGCCTATGCGCCTAGGCTCGGTGAGCATGTCGAGCCTGTCGTACGAGATCGTCGACGTCTTCACCGACCGCCCGTTCGCCGGCAACCCGCTCGCCGTGGTCTTCGGCGCGCAGGCCCTGGGCACCGCCCAGTTGCAGGCCCTGACCAGGGAGTTCAATCTCTCCGAAACGGTTTTCGTGTTGCCGCCGACCCGCCCCGGTGCCAGCTACCGGGCCCGGATCTTCACGGTGGACGGCGAGTTGCCGTTCGCCGGCCATCCCAGCGTCGGCGCGGCGGTGACCGCCGTGGGCCGCGGCCTGTTCCCGCCGGAGGGGGTCGTCCAGGAGTGCGGCGCGGGCCTGTTGCCGATCGTCGTCGGCGACGGGCAGGCCACGCTCACCGGCGGTACGCCCACCCTCGGCGCCGAACTGGACCCGGGACCGCTGCTGGCGGCGGCCGGCCTGACGGCGGACGACCTCGCCGGTCCGGCGCCCCGGACCGCCGGGTGCGGACTGGAGTTCCCGTACCTGTCGGTGCGCCCGGACGCGGTGGCCCGCGCGGTGCCCGACGTCGCGGCGGCCCGCCGATTCGGGGTCGACCAGGTCGTCGTGCTGTCCTGGCAGCCCACCGGACGGATCGCCCACGCCCGGGTGTTCTGCGTGGGCATGGGGGTGCCGGAGGACCCGGCGACCGGCTCGGCGGCGCTCGGCCTGGGCGTGTGGCTGGTGGCCACCGGCCTACTGCCGGCCGACGGTACGGCCGGCTACACGGTCCGGCAGGGTGCCGAGATCCACCGCCCGTCGTTGCTGGAGTGCACCGTCACCGCGAACGGCGGAACCGCCGTCGGGGCGACCGTGACCGGCAAGGTGGTGCCGGTCGCCCGGGGCGAGATCGCCGTGCCCCCGTTCGTCGGCTGACCGGCCGCGCTCCGGTCCCGGTGGGCCGACCGGGCTCCGGCCCGTGGACGTGGAGCGTCCCGCTCAGCGGCGGCGGACCCGGTGCAGCCGGAACGGGCGCCGGGTCCGCCGGGTGGCCGGCGTCTCCCGGGGCGGTTCGGCGAGCGACCCGTCGGGCAGGGCCGTCCCGTGCGTGGCCGGCCCGGCGGCCGGGACCAGCCGGTTGACGGCGCACCCGGTGGCCCAGCGCCCGACCAGTTCGGCGGCCGTGCCGGGGGCGTTCAACCGCTTGGCCGCCACCAGCGGCGCGACCTCGGTCCACTCCGGGCCGTCGGGGTCCAGCCGGGTCACCTCCGCCGACCAGGTGATGATCCGGCCGCCGTGGTCGCCGCGCAGCGTCACCCGGGCGGTGCGGGCGTCGGCCAGTCCCGGGGCGGACTGCTCACCCGGGCCGCTCACCACGTACAGCGCGTCGCCGTGGGACAGGCACCACACCGCGTACGCCGGCCCGTCGGCGACGCTCACCCAGGCCACGGCGGCCTTCTTCAGGGCCTCGTCCAGCAGCGGGGTGGTGGTCCGGTCGGTGGGCTGCTCGGTCACGTGCCCATCCTGCCGTACCGGGGCGTCCGGCAGCAGGTGCCGGGGCACCCGATCCGCCGCCCGCGACCAGCGCCGGCACCTCGGCCAGGGTTTTCACGACCGGTCCGGACCAGTCCGGTTCGGGGTCGAAGACCAGGTGCCCGGCGAGGTCGGCGGCCGCCAGCCGGACCGGGTGCAGGCCGGCGCCCGCGGCGCCGGAAAGTTCCCGGCTGCCGCCGTCCCCGACGTACAGGCAGTCGGCCGGGTCGACGTCGAGGCGCCGGCAGGCGGTCAGGAAGATCTCCGGATCCGGCTTGCAGCGGCGTACCTCGACCGAGAACACCCGGGCGTCCAGCAGGGGCGCGATCGGCAGGGTCGGCAGCAGCAGCGGCAACTCGTGCGTGCAGTCGCTGACCACGGCGGTGCGTACGCCGAGGTGGCGCAGCCGGCGCAGCACCGCGACGGCGTCCGGGCGCAGCCGGATGTCGGCCGCCACCGCCCGCTCCCGGGCCAGCCGGGCGGCCCGCACCCCGGCCTCGGACGGCCGGGTCCCGGCCTGGCCGGCGACCCAGCGCAGGGTCGCCTCCGCGTCGCCGAGGGCGCCGCCGGCCCGCGGGTAGTACGACCGGTCCAGGACGTCGACCAGGACGGCCGGGTCACAGCCGAGCGCCTCGGCGACGGCCCGGTGGCCGGGCCCACGGCGGACCGCCCGGGTGAGGGTGCCGAAGAAGTCGAACAGGACCGCGCGGTAGGCGGGCATGGCGCAGTGGCCTTCCGAAAAGGGGTGGGATGGCCCCGGGACGGGGTCGGATGATCTTAAATCCAGCCGCGCTCCCAAACCGCTCGGAACGGGCTGGAAGGATACTCTCCCGTGTCGCGCCGCTACTCCATTCCGGGCCAGTCTTCCCCAGTCGACCCGCTGACCACCGGGGCGGTCGCGCTGGCCCTCGTGGCGGTCTCCTCGTCCGGGCCACTGGTCGCCTTCGCCGCCGCGTCGGCGCTGGCGGTGGCGTTCTGGCGCAACGCCCTGGCGGTGGTCCTGCTCGGCCCGGTCTCGGTGCTGCGCCGCCGGACCGAACTGCGGCACCTGGTCCGCGGCGCGGGCCGCCGGGAAGGCGGGTACTGCCTGCTGGCCGGCGTCGCGCTCGCGGTGCACTTCGCCACCTGGATGCCCAGCACCAAGCTGACCTCGGTGGCCACCGCCACCGCGTTGGTCGCCACCCAGCCGGTGTGGCAGGGGCTGATCGTGCTCGGTCAGGGCCGTCGGCTGCCCGGCCCGGTCTGGCTCGGCATCGGCGTCGCGGTCGTCGGGGCGGTGCTGGCCACCGGGGCGGACTTCGGCGGGTCCGGTCGGGCGGTGCTCGGCGACCTGCTCGCCGTGCTCGGCGCGATGGCCGCGGCGGTCTACACGTCGTTCGGTGAACGGGCCCGCAGCGCGGTCAGCACCGTCTCGTACACGACGATCTGCTACGGCGTCTGCGCGCTGCTGCTGCTGCTGGTCTGCCTGCTGGGCGGGGTACGGCTGACCGGGTTCCCACCGACCACCTGGCTCGCCATCGGCGGCCTGGTGGTGGGTGCCCAACTGCTCGGGCACTCGCTGCTCAACTACGCGCTGCACCGGATCTCGGCGACCACGGTCAGCGTGCTGATCCTGCTGGAGGCGCCCGGCGCCGCCCTGATCGCCTGGGCCTGGCTCGGCCAGCTGCCCCGCCCGGCGGCGCTGCCCGGGTTGGCCCTGCTGCTGGTCGGGGTGGCCGTCGTCATCCTCGCCGGTGGCCGGGCCGCCCGGCGCGCGCAGCCGGTCGCCGCTCCGCCCGAAGCCGGCCCGCTGCCGGACTGAGCCACGCCCGCCAGGCCGGCCCCGGTCAGCCGAGGCCGACGGCCTCGGCGCTGGTCTTCCACAACCGGGCCGCGACCCCGGCGTCGGTGGCCTTCGGCAACGCTCGCCGGAGCCGGCAGTCGATGTGGTAACCGCCGCTGGTCAGCGTCGCGGGGTCCTGCCGGGCCAACCACACCAGCGTCCGCGCACCACGTTCCGGGGTACGCATGAACAGCAGGCCCACCTTCATCCCGACCGCGATGAACCGGCTCTCGTTGGCGAACCGGGTCCGCACCACGCCCGGATGGAAGCAGTACGACGGCAGTTCGGGCCACCGGCGCGCCGCCTCGGCGGTGAACAGGATGTTGGCCTGCTTGCTGGTCCCGTACGCCCGGAAGGGCCGGTAGGCGGACAACTGCCCGGACAGGTCGTCCGGGTCGAGGGCGCCGGACCGGTGCGCCGCCGACGCGGTGTTGACCACCCGCCCCAGGCGGTCGGCCAGCAGGTTCGTCAGCAGGAACGGAGCCAGGTGGTTGGCCTGCATGGTCAGCTCGAAGCCGTCCACCGTGGTGACCGGGTGCAGCACCAGGGCGCCCGCGTTGTTGGCCAGTACGTCGATCCGCTCGTACCGGTCGCGCAGGTGTTCGGCGAGCCGGCGTACGTCGTCGAGCACCGCGAAGTCAGCCCGGAACAGCTCGGGAGCCCGGCCGCTCGCCTCGCGTACCCGATCGCCGGCCGCCGTGAGTCGGGCCGGGTCCCGCCCGACCAGGGCGACCCGGTCGCCACCCCGGGCCAGCTCGACTGCCGCGGCCAGGCCGATGCCGGAACTGGCGCCGGTGACCACCACCTGGCGGGGGGCGGTGACATCCTCCACAGCTCGGTTCTCCGCGGTCATGACGTGAGGTTACCGTGGCGTCACTGCGACCGCGCGTGGTCGTCGTCGCCCCGCAGGTCCTGCCTCGCGGTGCCGGGTTCCAGCGTCAAGATGCTGGCTGCACCCCGCCGGCCGGCTGAGGTCAGTTCGCACCCGCCCCGGTCGACGCGACGGTCCCGAACATCACCGCGAGGAACCCGAAGTAGCCGACGAACAGCAGGATGAACAGGGCGGCCAGGCCGACCGCGCACCAACCCACGATCACCCCGGCCTGCGCCAGACCGTCGCCGTCCTCACCGCTGGCGCGGATCTCGGCCCGGGCCTTGTTGCCCAGGACGATCGCCACGATGCCGATCAGTTGACAGCTGAACAGGCTGACCACCCCGACCACCAGGGCGGCGATCGCCATGCCGTTGGTCCGGCGGACCGGGTACGGCGGATAGCCGTACCCGGGCTGCTGCCAGCCGGGCGGCGGGGGGACCAGCTCGCCGCCGGGTGGTGTGTTGGTTTCCGGGGTGTCCACCGGATGCTCTCCTTCGGCCGGGACGGGTGGGTGCGGCCCGGTCAGTAGCCGCTGTTCGACGAGGACGAGGTGGCCGCCCAGACGATCAGACCGACGATGACGAGGGTGGCCAGCACGGCGAGGCCGGTGGCGATCCAGCCGACGATGATGCCGGCCTTGGCCATTCCCTCACCCTGCTCGCCGGATTCCCGGATCTTGCGCTGGGCGACGTGTCCGAGGATCGCGCCGATCGCACCGAGGTACCCGCCGAGGCCGTAGCCGCACAGACCGACGGCGCCGATGATGGCGACCACCATCGCGGCGATCGCCAGGCCGTTGGTCTGCGGCGCCGGGGCGTACCCGTAGCCGGGATAACCCACCCCCGGGTACGCCGGCTGCCCGCCCCCGGGGTACGCCGGCTGCTCGTCCCCCGGGTAGGTGGGTTGTCCCGTCACCGGGTAGGCCGGCTGTTCCGCGCCCGGGTAGGCCGGCTCGGCGTAGCCCGGTGCCGGGTAGCTCTGCGTCGGAGCCGGCGGGGCGGCCGGCGGCGGGGCGGCCGGGAACGGCTGGCCGCTCACCGGCTGCCCGGCGCCGCCGCCGGGGTAACCGGCACCACTGCTCGGGTAACCCGCCCCGCTGCCGGGCTGGCCGGGAACGCCGCCGGCCTGGCCGGGCACGCCGCTGGCCTGGCCGGGGTTGGACAAGGGGGTGGTGGGCGGCTCGGTGGACCACGAGGGGTCGGTCCAACCGCCGGGCTGGTGCGGACTGGTCATCGGGTTCACTCCGTACTGATCCGTCGAGGGCGCGCCGCCAGGGTAGCCATCGGGGGCCAACGCCGTGACCCCGGCCGCCGGGCGCCGCGTTGCCCCGGCGAGGCTGACCGGGCAGGATCGCGGCATGGTATTCGATTCGCGTGCTTCGGACCGGTCTGGTGGCCGGAGCCGACGGGACATCAGTCGGCCCGGCCTGGCTCGGCGCAGCCGGAGCACCCCGATGAGCGCGGACTCCACCGACGTGGACCAGCCGATGCCGATGACCGAGCCGGTCACCCTGCGGCTGGACGGCCGGGTCGCGCTGGTCACCGGCGCGGGCAGTCCGGACGGGATCGGCTACGCCACCGCCCGCCGGTTGCGTGACCTGGGCGCCCGGGTGGCCATCGTCTCCACCACCCGCCGGATCCACGAACGGGCGAGCGAACTCGGCGTGACCGGCTTCGTCGCCGACCTGACCGACGAGTCGGAGGTCGGCGCGTTGGCCGACGCCGTCGCCGAGCAGCTGGACGAGGTCGAGGTGCTGGTCAACAACGCCGGACTGGCCAGCCGGGCCAGTCCCGAGGTGCTCCGCCCGGTGGCCCAGTTGTCGTACGACGAGTGGCGGTCCGAGATCGACCGCAACCTCACCACGGCCTTCCTGTGCAGCCGGGCGTTCATCGGCGGGATGGCCGAGCGCGGCTGGGGCCGGATCGTCAACCTGTCGGCCACCGCGGGGCCGGTCAACGCCCTGCCGACCGAGGCGGCCTACGCCGCGGCCAAGGCCGGCGTGATCGGTCTGAC
This sequence comes from Micromonospora zhanjiangensis, assembly GCF_042650605.1. Classification (NCBI taxonomy): domain Bacteria; kingdom Bacillati; phylum Actinomycetota; class Actinomycetes; order Micromonosporales; family Micromonosporaceae; genus Micromonospora; species Micromonospora zhanjiangensis. The sequence continues at coordinate 352,616 of NZ_JBHSBN010000001.1, forward strand.
CCGGGCGCTGGCGATGGAGATGGTCGCCGACGGCGTGACGGTGAACGCGGTGGCGCCGGGCACGATCTACACGGCGGCGTCCACCATGGCCGAACTCAAGCAGGGCCTCGGCACGCCGGTCGGCCGCCCCGGTACGCCGGACGAGGTGGCCGCCGCGATCAGCTTCCTCTGCTCGCCGGCGGCCTCGTACATCACCGGGCAGATGCTGGTGGTGGACGGCGGCAACAGCGTCCGGGAGGCCGAGTTCCGCTGACGCCCCGGCCCTCGTCAGTACGTGTTGTTGTTGCCGGCCCACACCACGATGCCGATCCAGGCGCAGCAACCGATCAGGTAGAGCGCGGTGAAGATGTAGCTGAGCACCAGCCCCCACTGGGCCACCTGCTCACCCGGCTCGTGCCGCTCCCGGATCTGCTTCTTGGCCAGGTGGCCGAGCACGATCCCGGCCGGGGCGAAGACGAACGCGAAGACCAGGGACAGGATCGCCAGCACGTTCGTGCTCGGCTGCTGCTGGCCGGGACCGCCCGGCGGGTACGACCCGTACGGGCCGGGCTGCCCCGGTTGGCCGGGCTGGGCGTGTGGGCCGGGCTGGCCGTACGGGCCCGGTTGGCCGTACGGGCTCTGATCGCCGTACTGGCCGGAGGGATTGTGCTGGCCGTACTGACCGTACGGGTTGGCCGGATCGCCGGGCGGCTGGCCGTACCCGGGCTCGCCCGGTCCGCCGCCAGCGGACGACCCGTGCGGGGGCGGCGGCTGGTGGGGATCCTGCGGTTCGCCCGTCGGCCCGTGGCTCATGGTTCGGACGCTACCGGCCGGTGAACCTTTTCACAGCGGATCGGTGCACACGTCGCCTTGGCCGGCCGGGCGGACCGCTACTTACCGAACGTTCAGTTACTCGTCGGTAGGCAGAACCCGGAATCGACTTTCCGGAGCCGGGACCTGGCGCGGCATCGTCGACCCGCACCTGCTCAAGCGGTACAAGCTCTGAACGACCGGCCTCAGCGTCCGCGGCGGGTCAGGTCGGCGGCGGCCCGCTCGATCACCAGGCAGCGGTTCTCGACGTAGTCGATGCCGGCCTCCTCGGCCAGTCGCCGGGCCTCGGGCGACACGATCCCCAGTTGCAGCCAGACCGCCGGCGCGCCGATCGCGATCGCCTCCCGGACCACCGCCACGGCGTCCTCCGCCGGCCGGAACACGTCGACCAGGTCGACCGGGTGCGGGATGTCGGCGAGCGACCGGTAGACCGGCTCGCCGAACAACTCGTCGGCCACCGGGTTGACCGGGACGATCCGCCAGCCGTGTCGCTGCATCTGCGCCGGTACGGAGTGCGCGGCCTTGCCGGGATCACGGGAGGCACCGACCACGGCGATGACGGCGGACTCGGCGAGGATCTGACGGGCGTCTCGCATCACCCGACCCTATCGCGGCCGGGTCGGCTCGCAGCGGTATCCGGAACGGGCGGACCCTGGCTCAGAGCAGCGTCAACTGTTGTGGCTCCGGCGGCGCATCCGGCACCTGGCGGGCCTCGCCCGACTCGGCCCGGTGCAGGCCGTACCGTCGGGCGGCCAGCCGGACCCGGGCGGTGACCTCGCGCTGGTACTCCTTCGGCGAGTACGAACCGGACCGGAACAGTTCCCGGTGGCGCGGCACGAGGCGGGGGTGCTCGCGGGCCAGCCAGGCCGCGTACCACTCCCGGGCGCCCGGCCGCAGGTGCAGGGGCAGCGGCGTCACACCGGCCGCCCCGGCGGCGGCGATCGCGGCGACCGTCCGGTCGATCGACTCCTCGGTGTCGGTGAGACCGGGCAGGATCGGCGCCATCAGCACGCCGACCTCGAAACCCGCGTCGGCGAAGGCCCGGACCGCGTCCAGCCGGCGACGCGGGCTCGGCGCGCCGGACTCGACGCCACGCCAGACCGCCTCGTCGACGAAGCCGACCGAGAACGACACCCCGACCCGGGTGACCCGGGCGGCCGCGCGGAGCAGGTCGAGGTCGCGCAGGATCAGGGTGCCCTTGGTCAGGATCGAGAACGGGTTGGCGAAGTCCCGCAGCGCCGCGATGATCTGCGGCATCAGGCGATATCGACCCTCGGCCCGCTGGTAGCAGTCCACGTTGGTGCCCATGGCGATGTGCGCGCCCCGCCACCTCGGCGCGGCCAGCTCCCGGCGGACCAGCTCACCGGCGTTGACCTTGACGACCACCTTGCTGTCGAAGTCCCGCCCGGCGTCCAGGTCCAGGTAGGTGTGACTCTTTCTTGCGTAGCAATATTGGCATGCATGAGTGCAGCCGCGGTACGGGTTGATCGTCCACTGGAACGGGACCCGCGACGTGCCGGGCACCTTGTTGATGATCGATTTGGCGCGCACCTCGTAGAACGTCATCCCGGCGAAGCCGGGCGTGTCGAAGGTGCGCACCACCGCGTCGGGCAGCGCCAGCGGCAGGGGTGGTGCCGCTGGCGCTGGCCCGTCCGGGACGATCCCGTCGGGGGGAGCCGACAGTCTCTCCCAGCGCATGCGGGTCATTCGAACACACGTACGACCCGCTGGCAAGTCGACCCGCCGGTACGCGCTTCGGCCCCGGCACCCAGGTCGGGCGCCGGGCCAACGGGCGGCGGCGGGCTCAGTGCTGGTGGCCGGCCAACTGCTGCCGTACGTCGTTCATGTCCAGCGCCTGGACCTGCTCGATGAGCGACTCCAGGGCGGACTCGGGCAGGGCGCCCGGCTGGGCGAAGACGATCACGCCGTCCCGCACCGCCATGATGGTCGGGATCGACCGGATGTCGAACTTCGCCGCGATCTCCTGCTGGGCCTCGGTGTCGACCTTGCCGAAGACGATGTCCTGGTGCTTCTCCGACGAACGCTCGTAGGTCGGAGCGAACTTCAGGCACGGGCCGCACCAACTGGCCCAGAAGTCCACCAGAACGATGCCGTCCCGGCCGGTCACCTCGTCAAAGTTGGCCGTGGTCAGCTCAACCGTTGCCATCGATCTCTCCGATCACCGGTGTTGTGCGTACGTCAGGAAGAACTCTTCCCTATTCCGGGGAATTCCCGACGGGGGAGGCGGCAAACGCCACGCCGACAGTCGTCGGCCGGGCGCGCGGAATTGATGGTGGTCCCTGCCGAATGCTGCCGAGTGGTTACGCAACGCGACGTAATCGTCGATACCATCCGTGATGGGAGCGATCCCATCGTGACCTGGGCGAGAGGCGGCTACCAGTCGGTAACTTAGCCCGCGACTAGGGCAAACAATGCTGTCACGATCAGTTACAACGAGATCATTACTTCACGTTCAGTAGTGTAACGAATTGATAACTGTGACCTCTGTCTCTGATCCGTCCCTTCCGGCGGGGTCAGGCGTGCGGCAGAATCCTTCCCATCAGAGCGTGGGCGGCGGGTGCCGGGGAGGGCCCCGCCGCTCATTGCGTCCGGCCCCGTTTTTCCGGTGCGGCCCACACCCCCGGTCGCGGGCCACACCCCCCGTACCGCCGCGAGCCGGTGCGCCCGGCGCCCGCGGGCATATGCTGGCCCCGGGAGGTCACCATGCGCCGGTCCGTGCCCGCAGAGCCCTCGCCTTCTGCCCGCCGTTCCGGCGCGCTGACCGCGGCCACCTGGTCACCGCCGCAGTGGCGACTGCTGGTCCGGCTACCCGGCCGGGTGATCGTCGCGACGACCTCGGTGGCACCCGGTGACCCCGGCCGTACCGTGATCGAGGGACTGGCGGGCCTGGACGGCATCGCCGCCGGCCGGGCCAACGACTGCGACCTCGTCCGCTCGGTGGTGGCCGCGATCTACGCCGAGTCCGACGACGGGTGGGTCCCGGCCGGTGACGACGATCCGACCACCCGCCGTACCGAGGTCCTGGTGGCCTGCCGGTCGGCGACCCGGATCCTGGCGGGCCGGGTCGACCCGGCCGATTCGGCCGCCTACCGGCAGTGGGTGCAGACCGTGGCCGCGCGGGTCTGCCGGGCCGCCGGCGACGGACCCGACCCGGACGGTACGGGTGCCGAGCAGCGGCGGTTCCTCCGCGAGCTCGGCCGCGCCCTGCGCCTCGGCTGAACCCCCGGACCACCCACCCCGGGGCCTCGGTCGCCGCCGGCCGGTGCGGACCCGTACCCTGCCAGTTCGTGGACGGTGAGCAGGTCGAGGTGGGCGTCGGACCCTGGCCCGGGGAACCGCCCGGCGATCCGCGGTTCGACCCGGAACTGCTCGCCCAGGGCGACCGGCGCAACGTCGTCGACCGGTACCGCTACTGGCGCCGGGAGGCGATCGTCGCCGATCTGGACCGCCGGCGGCACGGATTCCACGTGGCGATCGAGAACTGGCAGCACGACCTGAACATCGGCACGGTGGTCCGCAACGCCAACGCGTTCCTCGCGGCCGAGGTACACATCGTCGGCCGGCGCCGGTGGAACCGCCGGGGTGCGATGGTGACCGACCGGTACCAGCACGTCCGGCACCACGAGACGATCGAGGACTTCGTCGGTTGGGCGCGCGCCGGGCAGTTGCCGATCGTCGGCATCGACAATCTCCCCGGCTCCCGGCCGATGGAGACGGCGACCCTGCCGCGGCGCTGCGTCCTGCTCTTCGGCCAGGAGGGCCCGGGCCTGTCCGAACCGGCCCGGGCCGCCTGCGACCAGGTCTTCTCGATCGCCCAGTACGGCTCGACCCGATCCATCAACGCCGGCGTGGCGAGCGGGATAGCGATGCACGCCTGGATCCGCGCCCACGCCGTCCCGGCGCCGCCGGACGGGCCGCCGCCGTCACCCGGAGGATGACCGGACGCGCCGGAAGTTGACCGAAAAGGCCGGTTCGCTTGACTGTGCCGGACGACCCGTGGACTGTATGTCTGTGAGCGTCGAGGTGACCTGTCCGCGGTGCGGCGGGTCGGTGCGAGCGCCGGACCTGATGCACGCGCAGTGGCGGTGCGAGCAGTGCGGTCCGGTGCCGCCGCTGCACGTCGCCGGGCATGTCGGACCCGAGATCGTGGAGAGCGTCGCGGCCCGGATCGCCGCGGTCGACCGGCCGCCGGTGCCGTTGTGGTGCCCGTGGCCGCTGCCGCCCGGTTGGACGATGACCGGCGTGGCCCGGGCCGGCGACGACCGCTCCGGGGTCCGGGCGACAGCGGTGGCGTGCAGTGGTCCCGCGCCGCTCGGCGGGGGACCGGCCGACCTGGTTCTGGTCGCCGAGGAGCCGGGGGTCGGACTCGGCACCCGGTTCGCCGGCATCCCCGGTCCCGACCCGGGTGACCTGCTCTCCGACGCGATGTCCGAGGCACCGTCCGGACACGCCGAGCACGCACCGCACGCCAAGGTCCGCGCCGGCGGCCACCCCACTCCACTGTGGTCGGTAAAATCACCGACAGACCGCAGCGCGTACGTCGGCGAAGCTCGGGGAATGTGGCTCTATGCGATAACCTGGCCGGCGAGTGCGGGCTACCTCCTCGCGGAAGACGTCGTGCTGCACGACCTGACCGAGTGGTTGCCGCCCGAGCTCGTGTACGGCGCGCCATCTCCATACCTGCACGGCATGGCCTGAACGGGCTTGCCATGTAGCCGGAGTGGACACATACTCTGTTCACCCATAGAAGTCCGACTGACACTCTCGGTAGTGACGCGGCACGGGCTCCGGCGCCGCGCGGAGGGAAGGCCCGCCATGGTCAAAAAGGTTCTCACCTGGCTCGGGATCGCCTTTCTCATTTTCTTCATCGCGTTCCGACCCAACTCCGCCGCGGACGTCTTCAAGTCACTCGGTGGTGGCCTGATGGACATCGCCTCGGGCTTCGGCGACTTCTTCAGCAGCCTCGTCGCCTGACCGATGAGCAGCCCGCCCGGTCCGCCGCCCGATCCCGACGACGACGAATGGCGTCGCCGGGAGCGGGACACCGAGCCGATTCCGCGGGACCGTCCTGACGACGGTCCCGCCTTCGGCACCGGTCCCGCCTATTCGGACGGTCCGTCCTACGCCGAGAGCGCCGGCTTCGGCCGGGAGGAGCCTCGGCGGCCGTGGGCGGACGACCCGGAGGGCTACCGGCAGCCCGAGTTCTCCGAGGACGAGCTGGCCGGCCTGCGGGTGGACGCGTCCGGGATGCCGCTCGGCACCCGCCGGGTGCTGCCGCTGGAGGACGAGCCGACCCCGCTGGTGGCCCGCTACCTCTTCCCGACCGAGCGTTACCGGGGCGAGTGGAAGCGGCACTGGATCCACCTGGCCACCCCGCTGCTGGTCGGCATCCTGGCCACCTTCGTGCTCGGTTACCTGGCCGGCTTCCTGGCCGGCCAGAACGTCGGCGCGCTGACCACGGTCGCCGTGATCCTCTGGTTCGCCGTCATCGGCTGGGTGGCCTGGCGGGTCGCGGACTGGTATTACGACCGGTTCATCCTCACGAACAAGCGGGTGATGGTGGTCAACGGCATCATCACCCGGCAGGTGGCGATGATGCCCCTGCTTCGGGTGACCGACATGAAGTACGAGCAGTCGCCGCTCGGCCGGACCCTGAACTACGGCACCTTCGTCCTGGAGTCGGCCGGTCAGGAGCAGGCACTCCGCGAGGTCAAGCACCTGCCCAACCCCAACGAGCTCTACCTGCGGGTCGTCGAGGAGATGTACGAGCCGCAGGCCGTCGAGGCCCGGCTGGGCAAGGAGGCCGACGAGGCCAAGGCCGACGACGGAGCCTGACGCTTTCTGACCGAACATCGGATGGCCGGGAAGCTTGTCGCCATGAAGTGTCGGGGACGGGCGGAGACGCCCGTGACGGTGACACGGCTACGGGGAGGCGGCGGTTGGCGGCCAGGGACAGCCTGGAGGAGGAGTTCCGCGAGTTCGTCGCGGCCCGCTCCGCCGCCCTGCTGCGCACCGCCTACCTGCTCGCCGGGGACTGGGCCACCGCCGAGGACCTGTTGCAGACCGCCCTCACCAAGACGTACCTGGCCTGGAAGCGGCTCGGTGGCATCGAGGCGGTCGAGCCGTACGCCCGGCGGGTGCTGGTCAACACGGCCACGAGCTGGTGGCGTCGCCGCTGGCACGGCGAACGCCCGACCGAGGTGTTGCCCGAGCGCAGCGCCCCGGACCAGATCGAGGAGCAGTTGGAGCGGGACGCGCTCTGGCGGCACGTCCAGACCCTCCCGCTGCGCCAGCGGGCCGTGCTGGTGCTGCGCTTCTACGAGGACCTGTCCGAGGCGCAGACGGCCGACCTGCTCGGCATCTCGACCGGCACGGTGAAGAGCCAGACCTCCCGCGCCTTGCAAACGCTGCGGCGCCGGATGGGCGTCGAGTCGACCGCCGAGGCGGCGTCCTCGCCCCGCACCGCGGGCCCGCCGGGCCGGTCCCCCGGCGGGTCCGGGCGCGGCGCGCGCCCGCCCGCCACCCCCGACCCGATCGTGGCCGCGCCGGCCGCGCGCCCGCCCGCCACCCCCGACCCGATCGTGGTCGCGCCGGCCGGGGGGACCGCGGCGCCGGACGGTAGCCTGCGTCCGGCCGCCCCGGGACCGGTGCCCGGTGCCGACCGCTCGACCGGCCGTGGCGTACCGGTGGCGGCCGCGGTGTCCGCACCACCTGCCGGGGGCCCGTCCCGGCTGCCGGTGCCCGACCGCGGGGACGGAGGCTGAGACGATGACAACCCGTAGGCCACGCCCGCGCGTTACTAGACCGTGACCCCGGAAGAGCTGCAGCGCGCGCTGCGGGACTCGATGTCCCGGCAGGTGGCCGCGCCGCCCGCGCCGGCCGCGGACCGGGCCGGTGCCGTGATCTCCCGGGGTCGGCGCGCCCAGCGGCTGCGTACCGGCACCGGGGTCGCCCTGGCCGCCGTGGCGACGGCCGTGGTGAGCGTGTTCGCCGGGCAGCTCACCGGCCCGGGGATCCCCGTCATCGGCGACCCGTTCGTCGACCCGACCGCCTCCGCCGACGTACCCGTGCCGGACGGACCCACCCCGGGGCCGACCGCGCCGGACGGACCCCCGGCGGTCGACGTGGTGGTCGGCGCCACCCTGCACACCACGGCCGGCGGCCGGGTCGACCTGTCCGCCGTGGGTCCGGTCGCCACCGTCCGGCGGGCGCCGGTCGGGTGGCTGGTGATCACCCGGCCGCGACCCGGCACCGCCGGCCTCTGGTACGTCACCGCGACCGCCCGCCCGGTGCCGGTCCTCACCGACATCGACGCGGTCACCGTGGCGTCCGACGGGCAGCGGGTCAGCTGGCGGGCCGGCGGTACGTTGTCGGTCGGCACCCTCTCCGGCGGCACGTTCAGCAGCAGTACGGACGTCCCCGCGCCGCCCGGGGCCGAACCGGCCGGCTTCGTCGGTGTCGCGGTCCTGTTGCGCCGGGCCGAGGCCCAGGGCGGCGGCTACGGCCTGTGGTGGCCCGCCGAGCCCACCCCGCCGACCTGGTCGTGGAACCCCGACGCGCTCGGCGTGTACGGCCAACTGCCGGAGAACCGGGGCCTGCTCGGGCTGGTCTCGGCCGGGCAGCCGGCCCGCCCCTGCCTGGCGGTGCTGGACGTCAACCGGGCACTGGCCCCGTTGCGTACCGCCTGCGGCGCCCCGCTGGGCGGGGACGCCCGCGGCGCGATCTCCCCGGACGGCAGGTGGCTGGTCGCCGACGCCGAGCACCCGGCCGGCACCCCGACGGCCGGGCCCGGCTCCTGCCTGGTGGTCGACCTGGCCACCGTCTTCGACCGGCCGACCGGCGCGCGGCCGGCCGGACCGGCGCTGACCGGGGATCCGGTCTGGACCGACGCGGGCTCGCTGACCTACCTCGGCGGGCCGGCGGAGCTGGTCCGGGTGGCGGCCGACCGGATCGCCGCCGGCGGCGAGGGCGTCGAGCGGTTCCCGGTCCCGAACGCCCGGGCCGGGGACCCGGTGGTGCTGGTCGCCGACACCCGCTGACCGCCGGTCCCGTCCCGCCCGGCCGCCGGCGGCGGGATCCGGCACGGTGGCGGCGGGTCGGGCCGGGTACCGTCGGCCGGTGAGCCCTCTCCGGCACGACCCGGACGACGGCGGTCCGCCGGCCGCCGGGATCGACCTGCACACCCACTCGACCGCCAGCGACGGCACACTCAGCCCGGCCGAACTGGTCCGCGCCGCGGCCGGTACCGGCCTCGACGTGCTGGCGATCACCGATCACGACACCACGTCCGGCTGGGCACCCGCGGTGGCGGCGCTGCCACCCGGCCTCACGTTGATCCGCGGCGCCGAACTGTCCTGCCGCTGGTACGGCGGGCAACCGGCCGTCGCGTTGCACCTGCTGGCGTACCTGTTCGACCCGGACGAGGCGGAGCTGCGGGCCGAACTGGCCCGGGTCCGGGCGGCCCGGGAGGTGCGCGGGGAACGGATCGTCGAGCTGCTGCGCGCCGACGGCGTCGACGTCGACTGGGCGGACATCCGGGCCCGGGCGGCCGGTGGCACGGTCGGCCGGCCGCACATCGCCCAGGCGTTGATCCGCGCCGGGCTGGTGACCAGCACCGCCGAGGCGTTCACCGCCCGCTGGCTGGGGGAGCGGTACCGGCTGCCCAAGGAGGACATCGACGTCTTCCGGGCGGTCGAGCTGGTCCGCCGCGCGGGCGGCGTGCCGGTCTTCGCGCATCCGCGGGCCAGCCGGCGGGGTCCGGTCGTCCCGGACCGCCTGATCGTCGAGCTGGCCGCCGCCGGGCTGGCCGGTCTGGAGGCCGATCACGAGGACCACTCGCCGGCCGAACGCGCGCACGTCCGGGCGTTGGCCGCCGAGCTGGGGCTGCTGGTCACCGGATCGTCGGACTTCCACGGCGGCAACAAACGGGTCCGGCTGGGCGCGTTCGGCACCGCGCCGGAGGTGTACGAGCGGCTGATCGGCCTGGCCAGCGGGGTGACGCCGGTCGCTTCGGCGTGAACCGGATCCGCCTCGCCGCTACCGTGACCGGGTGGATCTGACACTGTTCGGCGAGGTCTTCGTGACCCTGTTGGTCATCACCGATCCTCCCGGCATGATGCCGATCTTCCTCGCCCTGACCGGTCCGCTGCCGGCCCGGGAACGGAACCGGGCCGCCTGGCAGGCCGTGGCGCTCGCCCTCGGGGTGATCGTGGTCTTCGCGGTCGCCGGCCAGACCCTGCTGGCATACCTGCACGTGACCCTGCCGGCGCTGCAGGCGGCCGGTGGCCTGCTGCTGATCCTGGTCGCCCTGGAACTGCTGACCGGCAAGGCGGACGACCCCGACCAGCAGGCCACCGCCAACATCGCCCTGGTGCCGCTCGGTACGCCGCTGCTGGCCGGCCCCGGTGCCATCGTCGCGACCATGCTCTTCGTGCAGCGCGCGCACACGTCCGGCGCCTACGCGCAGATCGCCGCCGCGATCGTCGCCGTGATGATCGCCGTCTGGATCGTGCTGCGGTTCTCCGGCGCCATCGTGCGGATCCTGCGGCCGGGCGGCATCGAGGTGCTGACCCGGATCGCGGGTCTGCTGCTCGCCGCGATCGCGGTCCAGCTCATCGCGGACGCGCTGGCGGCCTTCGTCAACGTCTACGCCCACCGGGCCTGATCCCGCGCGGCCGGCGCGCCGGTGTCGGACCGGGATGGCAGGATCTGGGCGTGCGACGACCACCAGCGGGCGGCCGCCCGCCCACCGCCGGACGCTCCGCCCCGACCGGCGGCCGGACCCCGCGCCCCCGGGCCGACCAGCCGGAGCAGCTCGGCTTCGAGGGCATGCCGGAGCGGTTGTTCGTCTGCACACCGAGCAAACTCGCCGCCTACGCGGACTGCCCCCGGCGTTACCGCTACTCCTATGTCGACCGACCGGCGCCGCCGCGCGGTGGGCCTTGGGCGCACAACTCGCTCGGCGCCAGCGTGCACAACGCGTTGCGCGGCTGGTACGCGCTGCCGCCCGGCAAGCGGCATCCGCAGGCGCTGCCCACCCTGCTCAAGGGCACCTGGGTCGGCGAGGGCTACCGCGACGACGACCAGGAACGCACGGCCTTCCGGCGCGCGCTGGAGTGGCTGGAGACCTACGTCGGGACGCTCGACCCGGCCGACGAACCGCTCGGCGTGGAGCGGGTGGTCGCGGTGAAGACCTCGGTGCTGGCGTTCAACGGGCGCGCCGACCGGATCGACTCCCGTCCCGGACCGGACGGCCCGGAGTTGGTGATCGTCGACTACAAGACCGGCCGCGCCGGGCAGGACCGGGACGACGCGCGCGGCTCGCAGGCGCTGGCCCTCTACGCGTACGCGGCCGAGCGGGTCTTCCGGCGCCCGTGCCGGCGGGTGGAGCTGCACCACCTGCCGACCGGCACGGTGGTCGGCCACGACCACACCGAGGACTCGCTGGCCCGGCAGCTGCACCGGGCCGAGGCGACCGCCCGGGACATCGTCGAGGCCGAACGGGCGGTGACCGACGGCGCCGACCCCGACGAGGCCTTCCCGACCAGTCCGGGCAGCCTCTGCACCTGGTGCGACTACCGGCGGGTCTGCCCGGCCGGTGCCGAGGCACCGGCCGTCGAGCCCTGGGCCGCGGTCGACCGGGTCCTGCTGCCGGTGATCCCGCCGGCCGACCCGGACCCGGTCACCGACGCGGACTGAGCCCGGCCCGGCCGCCGGCGGCCTGGTCAGCCGGTCGGGGCGAGCCGGGTGGCCCTGGCCTGCGCGGCCTGGTAGATCTCGCCCTCGATGAACCGGCGGGGGACCGCGTTCAGGGCCAGGCGCAGCGCCCGGACGCCGAGTTCGGCCGACAGATCGGTGGTGGGCAGGCCCAGTCCGCCGTACCGGCGCCGGGCCCACTGCGGCAACAGGCCGAACGCGGTGCCGGCCAGCCCGAAGTAGAGCAGTCGGGTCGGACCGAGGCTCAGGCCGACCCGCAACGGAAGGCTGATCTTCCGGGGTACCGGTGGCGCGGTGAGGAACAGCGCCGTCTCGGCGGCCTCCCTGGTCAGCCGCAACTCCGGCCGGATCCGGCGGTAGTACTCCGCCACCTCGGCCGCGCTGCCCGGCACCGATTGCGGGTCCAACCCGGCCAGGGCGGCGGCCCGGCGCTGTTCGGCGAAGTAACCGTCCACCTCCGCCCCGGTCAGCGGTACGCCGGCCCGCTGGGCGGTGGTGACGAACGACTCGACCTCGGTGACGTGCACCCAGCGCAGCAGGTCCGGTTCGTCGACCCGGAACTCCTCCGCGGTGAACGGGTCCCGGGCGGTCATCCGGGCGTGCATCCGCCGCAACCGGCGCCCGGCGGCCTCGGCCTCGGCGGTGGTGCCGTAGATGGTGGTGGCCACGTACGTCGTGGTGCGCATGAGCCGTCCCCACGCGTCGGCCTTGAAGTCGCTGTTCTGCGCCACCCCGGCCATCGCCCGCGGATGCAGGGCCTGCAGGTAGAGCGCCCGCAGGCCGGCCAGGAACAGGATCGGTTCCTCGTGCACCTTCCAGGTGACCGAGCCGGGCCCGAACAGCCCGAGATCGTCGTCGGGGTCCATCGGTCAAGCCTGCCACGTGGGCCGGACCGCCGGCACGCCTCGCCGCGTCGCCGGGCTGGCCGCGGCGTCAGGCGTCCGTGGTCTCGCTGGTGTCCGCGGTCTCGTCGGTGTCCGCGGCGCGACGGGTCTGGCAGTTCGGGCACAGCCCCCAGAAGGTCACCTCGGCCTCGTCCACATCGAACCCGTGCGCGGTGTCCGGATCGAGGCACGGGGCGCTGCCGCGTGAGCAGTCGATGTCGGCGATCTCGCCGCAGCCACGGCAGACGACGTGATGGTGGTTGTCGCCGACCCGGGCCTCGTAGCGGGCCGGGCTGCCGGCCGGCTCGATCCGCCGGGACAGGCCGGCCCGGGACAGCGCACCGAGCACGTCGTAGATCGCCTGGATGGAGACCGAGTCGAGCCGTTCGCGGACCCGCCGGGTGATCTCGTCGACCTCCAGGTGGCCGCCGCCGGCGAGGACGTCGAGCACGGCGAGGCGCGGCCGGGTGACCCGAAGCCCCCGGGAGCGGAGCAACTCCTCACCTGACATGCCGTAATCACAGCATGACCAGTCGGGACCGACAACCGGGGAATCGGACGAGGTGGCCTACGCTGGCCTCGGTCGCTCCCGATCCGTACCGGAGGTTGTCGATGTTCAGAGAAGTCATGGGCCTTCCGGCGCATGCGTTGGTGATCCATGCCGCGGTGGTCTTCGTCCCGCTGCTCGCGGTGCTCGCCATCGGGTACGGCGTCCTGCCGGCCTGGCGCGGCCGGCTCGGCTGGGCGGCGGCGATCCTCGCCGTACTCGCCCCGGTGACCGTCTTCGTCGCCAAGGAGTCCGGCGAGGAACTCGAGCACATCCTGGCGGAGAAGAACTACGGCGCCGAGATCCTGAAGCAGGTCGAGGTCCACAGTGGGTACGCCGACCAGCTGTTCTGGTGGACGGTGGGTCTGGCGGTGGCCACCGCCCTGCTGCTGTTCGCCACCAGCCGGCACCCGCGGGCCGCGGCGCTGCCCGGCTGGGTCGGCACGGTGCTGACCGGCCTGGTCGTCGTGCTGGGCGTGCTCGCGGTGATCTACGTCTACCTGACCGGCGACTCCGGAGCCCAGGCGGTCTGGAAGGGCGTCGTCTAGCACCGTCGCTCGGGTGGCGGCCGGGTCGGAGCAGGACGCCGGGTCAGAGCACGACCCGGCCGCAGAGCAGGCAGAACAGCACCAGCAGCACCACGCCGGCGACCACGGCGACGGTGCCGGTCACCGTCCGGGCGCGTTGTTCCTCCGCCTCCACGGCGAGGACGTCCTGCGGCGGGAGTTGACGCGGCGGGGCGGGCCGGATGTGCACCGGCGGACGCCAGTCCCCGGCCGGCACCGGAGTCGGTGGCGGCCCGGCGTAGCCGACCTGCGCCGGTGGCGGGGCCGCCGGTAGCGGCGCCGGAGGCGCCATCGGACCGCCGGGCTCGGGTTCGACCGGCCGGCGCCAGACGTCGTGGCCGGCCGGGTCGCCGCTGAAGTCCGTCACGCTGTCCGACGCTACCAACGTCGGCGGCCGACGAACCCGCCCGACGTGCCCGTCGCGGCGGCCGGCCCGGCCCGGCGGGTGATCCCGGCCAGCGGCCGGACCCGCCGCGCGCGGGTAGGCTTGCCGGCGTGGACAGGCTTGACGAACCGCGCCGACCGGCGTCGGCGGCCCGGCCGACCCGGCCCGAGCGCCGCGCGGACGACGCTCCGGTGCTGCCCGAGCGGTCGGCCGACGACACCGATCACGGCTGGGGCGAGCGCTCCGACTCCAACGACGACCGACTGCTGGCCGACCGCCCGCCGCACTGGTGATCCGCCCCGGGCTGTCGGTCGCCGAAACGGACGTCTCGCCCCGCGCCGGGTCAGGAAGCGCCGCTCGCGGCGGGTGCGCTGCTGCTCTTGGTCGTCGACGACGAAGACGTCGAGGTCGAGGTCGACTTCGCCGGGTCGCTCGATCCCGATCCGCCGTCGCTCTTGGTCGCCGAGTCGCCGCCCGACGACGAGGACGACTCGGACTTGGCCGCCGGCTTGCCGGCGGTCGGCGATTCGGAGCCGTTGGCCCGGGAGTCGGTGCGGTAGAAGCCGGACCCCTTGAAGACGATCCCCACCGAGTTGAACAGCTTCCGCAGTCGTCCCTCGCACGACGGGCACTGGGTCAGCGGCTCGTCGCTGAACGACTGGACCGCCTCCAGCTGGTGGCCGCACGCGGTGCAGGCGTACTGGTACGTGGGCACGGGTTCCTCCGGATCTTGCGACTTGTCTGGCACTCGACGTATCCGAGTGCCAATGGTGCGGCATCGCACCCTCGATCGTCCAGCGGAAGTGTGGTGCGTGACACTCAGTCACGCCGAGAGCCGTCGTAGGCCCCCGCTCGGCGTGACCACCGCCCGTACCCGGCGGTCGTGTGGTTGCGCGGGGACGTGCTCGATCAACTCCTCGTCGTACACCAGGGCCACGGTGAGGGCGGCGGGGCCGCACCGGGCCAGTGCCCGGTCGTACGAGCCGCCGCCGCGGCCCAGCCGGACGCCGGTCCGGTCCACGGCCAGTGCCGGGACCACGATCAGCTCGGCGGTGCCGACCGCCCCGGCGCCGAGCCGGTCGGTCATCGGCTCGCGGATGCCCCGGCCGGCGACCCGCAGCGTCCCCGGCCCGGCGTAGCCGGCCCAGTCCAGGTTTAGATCCGGCAGTAGCACCGGCAGCAGCAGCCGGGCGTCGGGCGGCAGCGCGGTTCGCAGCACCTCGGGCAGCTCGGCGCCGCCCGGCTCGGCGCCGATCGGGACGTACCCGGTGACGGTGGCCGGCCGCAGGTCGCGTACCAGGTCGGTGAGGGTGGCCTGGACGCGCCGGGCGGCCGCCGCCCGCCGCTTCGCCGGCAGCGACCGACGGCGGGTGAGCACGGCGCGCCGCAGGTCGATCTTGGCGCCGGCCGAGGCTTCCGCTTCATCCGAAAAATTCGGCACGCAACTCTCCAGCGGGAATCCGGGTTAACCGATAGGGCTGTGCAGTCAGCATCGCAGTCGCCGCTCGCGCGACCGCCGGGGGGAAGAGTGACGTTGCGGGGCCGGTTGACCACCGCGTTCCTCGCGGTCGTGCTCGGTCCGGTGCTGCTCGGCGCGGTGTTCGTCGGCGGGACCCTGGCGACGGTCGGCGCCCACCGGTCCGCGGAACGCCTCACCATCGCCGCGAACACGGTACGCACCTCGGTCGGCGCGTTGTGCCGCCAACTGCACGCCGCGGCGGACGCCGTCGCCGTGACCGACCCGACCCTGCGACCCGGCGCCGCCGGCCAGTTGGTGGCCCACGGCCTGGCCGACGCGGTGCTGGTCACCGGCGCGGACGGCGCCGTCCAGGCGGGTACCCCGCGGCAGCCCGCCGGGCCGTGGGCCGACTGCTCCGCCGCCGCCCCCGCCGACGCGCCGGCCCGCGCCCTGGCGGTCCGGGTCGAGCTGCGCGACCCCGACGGCCGACCGATCGGCGCGGTCACCGCGACCCAGGTGCTGGACCTCGCCTTCCTGTCCCGACTGGCGGCCACCATCGGCACCGAGGTCACCCTGCTCGGCGGGGCCGGCGGTGGCCGGACCGCCGGCACCCCGAGCACCGAGAACCTGCGCTCCCGGGAGGCGGTGCTGGCCACCGCGGCGCGGCTCACCGGCGACGGGACGGCCCGCACCGACGGCGGCGGCCGGTACGTCCGGCGGGTCGGCCCGTCGCCCGGCCAGCCGCTGCCGCTGGTGCTGTCGGTGGCTCCGGACGACCCGGCCGCCCTGTACGCCGTACTGATCGGGGCGGTGCTGTTGGCCGGGGGCTGCGCGGTGGTCGCCGCCCGGCGGCTGGCCGGTTCGACCACCCGGCCGCTGGCCGAACTGGCCCGGGCGGTCGACCGGGTCGCCGACGGCGACCTGGAGGCCCGGGTGCCGGTCCGCACCTGCGACGAGGTGGGTCGGCTGGCCGGCGCGTTCAACCGGATGACCCGGGAGACCCAGTCCTACGTGCAGGCCCTCACCACCAGCCGGGACCAGCTGCGGGGCCACCTGGCGGTGCTCGGCGACACGCTGGCCAGCACGCACGACCTGCCCGGGATCCTGCGGGTGATCCTGCGGTCGGCGCTGGCCACCACCGGCGCCCGGGCCGGCCTGGTGCTGCTGGTGGACCCGCGTGCGGCCACCCTGGTCGGGCAGTGCGCCGAAGGGCTGGACGACCCGACCGCGCTCCGGATCCCGCTGGGCAGCGGGCTGCTCGGCCGGGTCGCGGCCACCGGCGAGCCGTGCCGTGGCCGGGTCGACCGGGACCGGCCGCGGCTCGCCGCCGGCGAACCGCGCCGCGGCACGTACGTCGCGGTGCCCTTCGCCGCCCCGGCGCCCGCCGGCGACGGCCCGCCCGGCGGCCCGGTCACCCGGGCACCGTTCGCGCCGGGGGTGGCGGCGCCGCCGGCGTTGGGCGTGCTCGCCCTGTACGACCGGCTCGGCTCCGACGAGTTCGACGACGCCGACCTGGCCACCCTGCGCACCTTCGCCGAACGGGCGGCGGTGGCCGTGGACAACGTCCGGGTGCACGAGGAGGTCCAGCGGCTGTCCCTGACCGACCCGCTGACCGGCTTGTGGAACTACCGCTATCTGAAGGACTCGATCCGTCGCGAGGTGGAACGGGCCAGCCGGTTCGGCCGGATGCTCAGCGTGCTGGCGCTGGACCTGGACCGGTTCAAGGACGTCAACGACACGTACGGGCACGCCGCGGGCGACGTGGTGCTGGCCGAGTTCGCCCGCCGGATCCGCGGCGTGATCCGCGAGGTCGACCTGGCGTTCCGGCAGGGCGGGGAGGAGTTCGTGCTGCTGCTGCCCGAGACCGACGCCCGGGGCGCGGCCACCGTCGCCGAGCGGCTCGGCGCGGCGATCCGCAACAAGCCGGTGGTGGTCGCGGCGGCGCCCGGCTCGGCGGTCCCGCCCGCGCTGATCGAGATGACCGTCTCCGTCGGCATCGCCGTCTACCCGGACCACGGGGGCACCGGCCAGCGGGTGCTCGCCGCCGCCGACGACGCCCTGTACGCGGCCAAGGCCGCCGGCAAGGACACCTACCGGGTCGCGTCGGGGGAAATGCCGGGGGAAATGGTGGTGGCGACCGGCGCCGGATCACCCGAGGACGGTCCGCCGTGGGTCGGCAACCGGCAGGTCGACCCCTCCGGCGGCGCGTCTTGCGGGCCACACCCGCCGCGGCAGAGCCGTGGCGGATAGTCTCGCGGCATGTCGGAGCATTCAGCGTCCCCAGCCACGGCCTCCACCTCGACCGCGGGGCCTCGGGCGGTCAAGGCGGTCATTCCGGCCGCCGGTCTCGCCACCCGGTTCCTGCCGGCGACCAAGGCGGTGCCCAAGGAACTCCTGCCGGTCGTGGACCGGCCGGTGCTGCAGTACATCGTCGAGGAGGCCACCGCGGCCGGCATCGGTGACGTCCTGCTCATCACCGGCCGGGGCAAGACATCCATGGTCGACCACTTCGACCGCCGGCCCGACCTGGAGACCCGGCTGGCGGAGAAGGGCGACCAGGAGCGGCTGGCCGCGGTCCGCCGGCCCAGCGAGTTGGCCGACATCTACACCTGTCGGCAGCCCGAGCAGCTCGGCCTCGGCCACGCCGTCGGGTACGCCGAGGCGCACGTCGGGGACGCCCCGTTCGCGGTGCTGCTGGGCGACGAGTTCGTCAAGCTCTCCGAGCCGCTGCTGCCGGCCATGCTCGATCTGCAGGCCCGTACCGGTGGCATCGTGCTGGCCTTCTTCGAGGTGCCGCCGGCCGACACCAAGCGGTACGGCATCGCCTCGGTCGAGCCGGCCGAGGACCACCTCACCGACCTGGGCGAGGTGGTCCGGGTGACCGCCCTGGTGGAGAAGCCGAAGCCGGAGGACGCGCCGAGCAACCTGGCGATCCTCGGCCGGTACGTGCTGCCGGGCCGGATCTTCGACGCGATCCGGCGGACCGAGCCGGGCAGCGGTGGCGAGATCCAACTGACCGACGCGATGGGACTGCTGATCAAGGAGGGCGTACCGGTGCACGCGATCGTCTACCGCGGCACCCGCTACGACACCGGGATGCCGCTGGGCTACCTGCAGACCGTGGTGCAGATCGCCTGCGAGCGGGAGGACCTGGGCGCCGAGTTCCGCCAGTGGCTGGGCGAGTTCGTCCGGGCGGGCGCGTCGGGCGGGCCTAGTACATGACCGCGACGGCCGACGCCGAGGCGGCCGCCAACGAGCTGACGCCGCTCGCCGAATACCTGGGCAGCGTGCTGCGCAGGCTCCGCGCGCTGCCCCCGCTCGACCTCGACCTGACCCAGGCGTACGGCAACACGCTGGCCGAGGACGTCGTGGCGCCGCACGCCTTCCCGGCGTTCGACCAGGCCGCCGTCGACGGTTACGCCGCGCGTTGGGAAGACCTGTCGGGTGCCGGCTGGGGCGTCTCGTCCGCCCCGGCCGGCTCCGTCGTGCCCGGCGCCCGTGCGGGCGACCACCGCGCGGTACGCCTCAACGTGGTCGGTGACCTCGGCGCGGCCAGTTGGCGACCGGTGCGGCTGACCCCCGGCTCGTGCTTCTCGGTGGCCGCCGGTTCGCCGTTGCCGATCGCCGCCGACGTGGTGGTCCCGGTGGAGTGGACCGACCAGGGCATGGCCGCGGTGGAGATCTTCCGTACCCCCAAGCGCGGCTACGGCCTGCGCCGGGCCGGTGAGGAGGTGGCCGCCGGCACCCTGCTGGCCCGGGCCGGCACGTACGTCTCGCCGGCCCTGGTGGCGCTCTTCGCCGCGACCGGCATCGGGCACGTGGTGGTCCGGCCCAGCCCGCGGGTGGTCATCGTGGCCACCGGCGACGAGCTGGTCGACGTGGGCCGGGCCAGCCAGCCCGGCCAGGTGGTGGACACCAACTCGCACGCGTTGACGGCGGCCGCCGCCGAGGTCGGCGCGCTGGCGTACCGGGTGGGCATCTGCGACGACGATCCGGAGGGTCTGCGGGGGCTCCTTGAGGATCAGACGCTGCGGGCCGACCTGATCATCACGACCGGCGGCACCGGCACCGGCCCGGGCGACATGGTCCGCCGGATCATGTCCCGGCGCGAGGGCGGCCGCGCCGGCCCGGTCTCCTTCACCGATGTCGCCCTCTATCCCGGTACCTCGCTCGGGTTCGGTACGGTCGGAGCCGAGGAGGTGCCGGTCGTGTGTCTTCCTGGTGACCCCGGTGCCGCGTTGATCGGCTTCGAAGTCCTGGCCCGCCCGGCCATCCAGCTGCTGGCCGGCGCCGAGCCGGTGTTCCGGCCCAGCGTCCGGGCGCACCTGCTGGAGACCGTCTCGTCCCCGGCCGGGCTGCGCGAGTTCCGTCCCGCCCAGGTGGCCGAGCGGCGCGGCGGCGGCTACACCGTGCAACCGCTGCGCGGCGGTCCGCACACCCTGTCCGGGCTGTCGCACGCCAACGGGCTGCTGGTGCTCGGCGAACGGGTGACCACCGCCGCCGCCGGTTCCACCGTTGACGTGTTGCTGCTGGACCGGCGGCGATGATCGGCGGACTGCCCGGCTGGCCCGTCGTGCTGCGGGACGGCGCGGTCCTGCTGCGCCCGTACCGGCGCTCGGACGCGGCCGCCTGGTCGGAGATCCGGCTGGCCAACCAGCGGTGGCTGGCACCCTGGGAGTCCTCGCCGCCCGGCCGCTGGGTGGACCTCAACTCGCCGGCCGCGTTCCGCTACGTGCACAAGGACCAGCGCCGCTCGGCCCGCCTGGGCGAGGGCATGCCGTTCGCCGTGTGCCTCGTCGAGGACGGCCGGGAACGCCTGGTCGGGCACCTGAACCTGGGCAACGTCGTGCGCCGGGCGTTCTGCTCCGCGTACGCCGGCTACTGGGTGGACGGTCGGGTGGCCGGCCGCGGCGTGATGCCGACCGCGATGGCGCTGGCCGTGGACCACGCCTTCGGCCCGGGTGGCCTGCACCGGATCGAGGTCAACATCCGGCCCGAGAACGGTCCGTCCCGGCGGGTGGTGGAGAAGCTGGGCTTCCGCGAGGAGGCGTACCACGCCCGCTACATGCACATCGACGGCGCCTGGCGCGACCACATCGGCTACGCGCTGACCAGCGAGGAGGTCGCCGCCGAGGGCGGCCTGCTGGCCCGTTGGCACCGCAATCGCGCCGCCGCCTCTTGATCTTTTCGGTCCGTTGTGATCGGCGCGCCGTACGGCCGTACCGGTGCCACGCCCGTAACCTGAAGTAACTGGACGTGCGGCAACCTCGTACCAAGCCTCAATGATCTGCGTGATCGGCGACCACTGCGCGGAGATCTTCCCGGGTACGGTCGGTTGCCCGGGAAGGCTGACGGGAGGGGGAGCGGGTGCCGACGTCGGTGCTCCTCGCCGTCCTCGCCGCGGCCGGTCTGCTCGCCCTCGCTCCGGCGCTGGTCCGCCGGTACGACGCCACCGAGCGGCTGGTGGCGGAGCGGGCGCAGTCGACGGCGCGGGTCCTGCCGCGCCGCCGGCGGATGCGCACTGTCCCGGGCCGGCGCCCGGTCAACCCGTCCCGGCTGCTGGTCGTCAAGCCCGTCTCCGGCGGCGCTCCGGTCTCCGCCGGCGCCGCGGCCACGGTCGTACCGGCCGGCAACCGCCGCTCCGGCCGGCTGCGCGCGGTACCCCGCACCGCCACCCGGCCGCGCCGCCGCCCCCCGGCCGGCCGGCACACCCCGGCCGTCTACCGCCGGCGTCGGGTGTTCGCCGCCCTGCTGCTGCTCAACCTGGTCGAGCTGGTCGGCGTGGCGGTGGTCAGCCCGGGCTTCTGGATCAGCTTCTCGGTCACCGGCACCCTGCTGGCCGCCTACGTCGTACACCTGCGCAACCGGGCCGTCGCCGACCGCCGGCGCCGGCGCGAGGCCGCCCGCGAGGCGGCCTGGCTGGCCGCCCGCCAGGCCGAGGTCCGCCGCGAACAGGCCCGCCGGGCGGCGGCCCGCCGGGAGGCGCAGCGCCGCCTGGCGGCCCAACGCGAAGCGGTACGCCGAGCCGCGATGGGCCTGGACCGCCCGGCCGACCTACCCCCCGCCGCCGCGGCCGGTGGCCGGTCCGCCTCGGTCTCCTACCGCCGCGCCGGTGGCCTGCGCGGCCGCCCGTACGAGGCCGGCCGCGGCGGCCGCTCGGCGTAAGTCGTGGCGCTCCGGATCTTGGCGTGAGCCGGCCCTCGGCGGGGCCGGAACGCGCCAACCTTCGGTGGCGGCGGCCGGGCGGCGGGGTGGATTCGCATCGGGGGGAGGGAACCTGTTAGCCTGATCCACGACTGGGCGCGTCCGGTGGACGGCGTCTGGTCGGTCGTCGGGCTCCGGTCCGACGAGGGGCTGTGGCGCAGACCGGTAGCGCACCTCGTTCGCATCGAGGGGGTCAGGGGTTCAAATCCCCTCAGCTCCACCCCAGCTCAAAGGCCGTTTCCGCCAGTCGGAGGCGGCCTTTTTCGATCTTGTACAGCAGCGAAGTACAGCAACTGATCGTCGTGCCGGCGCGGCTCGCCGAAGGCGGCGATGATTTCTTGCTGGTCCAGCCCGGCCCGCAGCGGCCGGTGGCTTCGGTGGCCCTGGTGGCGTACTTGGCCAGGTAGGCAGCGACCTTCCCATCAGTCAGCTCGCCGCCAGCGCTGTTGACACGGCGGACGTCGACCTGCTCGCCCCAGGCGACCACCCAGCCCTTCGGCCGGTCGAGATGCGGGGTGTCATGACGGTGATCTGGGAGGAGGCGACGCGGACCGCTTCTTCCAGGTCGTCGACGGTGATGGGATGTCGGCTTCCGGCGGGTTGCCGCAGGCTGCCCCCACCCGTGGAGGTGTGCGAATCCGGGCCATCGTGGACGGCAGGCCAAGGCCGTGCTGGGCCGCTCAGCGGATTCGGGGACCCGTGATCTCGCTGCCGGCTCCGCCTGGAAACTGGCTCGGGCACACATTGTGTGGCCGGCCGGTCACCACCGCGTGTCCGAATGAGATCGGCACGCTCTTTCGCATTGTCCTATGTTGACGCCGAAGCGGATTGATGCCACGATGGCCGCTATCTTTCGATCTTGATGACACAGGGAGATGCGGTCGATGAGACACATGACGACGGTTTTGAAGGGACTCGTGCGATCTCGGCGCGCGGTTAGTGGCATCCTCGCCCTCGTGACCGCAGTGTTCGTGGTGTTTGCCGCGCCGGCGCCGGCCATGGCCGCCGACAATTGGCACCGCATGTGCGGATACGAGTTCGCTAGTTGCCAGACCGGCGTCAAGGCCGGACTGGTGGACGCCGACCAGTGCATGACGGCGTCCGGGGGCCTCTACGGGCACAGTACGCAAGTCTGCGTCAAGTACGACGGTGACTACGTCTACGTCAGGGACGGCCAAGCCGACGGGCACTCGGCGATTGGCGTTATCGAATCCGACAACGGCAACGTCATCAAGCGGCACTGTCGCAATCCCTATGGGAGCGGTACCTGGGCCAAGTGCAACTTCAACTGGTCCGAATCAGGTTACAAGTGGGTTGGGGGCGGCTACCTCGCGAACTTCGACAGTATGCCCCGTGAATGGCTGTGGAAATTCACCAATAACTGAATCGTCATCGGCCTCGCGCCTTCCCTGAAGGCTGGCGGCAGTGGCTGGCGAGAACGGCAAATGCCCTCTGGGCTGGAAGGGTGAGATCTGTAAGGGTCTCAGCCATCCGGCACAGAGGGCGCCTTCACGCGCTCTCGGAACGGTCTCGGCGAGCAGTTCGTCGGCTGCCGCCGCGTGCGGGTAGTGGCGTACCGTCTTGCCGTCGAGGTCAGAGCGACCGGCAATAGGTCGGAATCTCGGCGGGTGGGAGTGGCCGTGCCAGACCCGGCGGCGGGAGCTGCGAGCGGAGTGCGACCGCGCCCCGGTGTCGCTACGTAGCCCTCTACCTGGCCGCCCAACTCGTCGACGCCGCCCAGGATCTAGCCCACGTTCCCGTCGGGCACCGCCCGGTCCGACCCGCTCGCCGACAGTTCGCATCGAGGGGGTCAGGGGTTCAAATCCCCTCAGCTCCACTCAGTTCGAAGGCCGTTTCCCGTGCTGGGAGACGGCCTTTTCCGATCTTGTACAGCAGAAGTACTCTGCCACTTTCGGACCATGTGGCTGCGCCTAGGATCAGTTGGCGCGGGCCGAGGGAAGCTAGCGGCCGACGCGGACACGATCGGCGGCGTACGTCTCCCGGGAACCGTCGCCGCGGAAGATCACGACGACTGGGACGCCCTCGCTGATCTCAAGTTCGCGTCGCTCCGCCGGGGTCGGCATCCGGGCAGACGCAGTGTCGCCCTTCAGGAGAGTGACTGTCTCGGTCGGCTCGTTGGCGCGGACGAAGGTGCCGCGCGGTGGTTCCACGATCACGAGCCCTTCCGACCGAAGTAGCGCTATCGCCTGTCGGACGCTCGTGCGGCTCAACCCGTACTCCTGAGCTAGCCGCAGTTCACTTGGCAGCGATGCGCCCGGCGCAAGGTCGCCAGACGTGATCCGGTCTCGCAGAAGGTCTGCGAGCTGCCGGAACACGGCGCGGTCTGCGCTCGGGTCGATCACGGCTGTGACGCTACGTGTCCAACAGCTCTACATCTTATTGTATCTACAGTCCTACGTCGTTACAGTGACCTTTGATCTCCAGCAGCCGGCCCCCAGGGGCCGAACGCCTGCCATCGATTCATGCTTGAGGGGGTCCAGTGCCGCGCGTCTCGTACGAGGAGTACCTGTCCGCTGTCGCCCTGACCTTGGCCCGCCGGCACCGGCCGGTCTGGTCATGGCGGCACTGGCGGCGCATCTGCCGCTGCGGCGCGACCCTGCCGTGCCGGAGCCGTCACCGCATCCCGATCAATCGCGGCCACTGGCCCAGCCAGGACGGCCCGCGATGAGCACTCACCATCCGATCAAGCCGGCTTGGACGTGTGACGGCTGTGCGGGCGAGTGGCCCTGCCAGAGCCGGCGGCGGGAGCTGCGAGCCGAGTACGACCACGCCCCGGTAGCACTGGCCCTCTACCTAGCCGCTCAACTCGTCGATGCCGCCCAGGACCTGGCCCCCGTTCCCGCCGGCCACCTGCATTACCGATTCCTCGGCTGGACTCGATGAGTATCCTGCGGCCCGGCGACGAGAAGTTCCACTACAGCGACGCCTCGCACAAGTGGATCCCGCCCGATCCCGACTACGACCAGGCGCTCTGGGACGAGCAGGTGCGGCAGCACCAGCGGCAACACCTCGTCTTCGAACCGCCGAAGCGCCGGCGCCCGGCGCGCGGAACGGCGTCTCGGTGACCGCCACCCATCGTCGCCGCCTACCCGTGACGCTCCTTGCCTTGCCGGACCGGCCGGTCAGTCCGACGAACCTCGCTCCCGGCGCCAGGCCAGCAGCCGGTGGTACGCGGCCAGCCCGTCCGGCGTCCAGGGCCACTCGTCCAGCCGCTCCCGCACCTGCTCCTCGGTGAGGAACGCGTGCCAGGCGATCTCCTCCACCTGCGGTCGCACCGGCAGTTCGCAGCGCACCTCGTACACGCCGGACCACCAGCTGTGCTCGGGCGTGTCGTACAGGAACCGGAACAGCGGCGCCGGCGCGGGCAGTCCCGACACGCCCAACTCCTCCTCGGCCTCGCGCAGCGCCGCCTCGTCGTACGACTCGCCGGCGCCGACCACCCCGCCGACGAACATGTCGTACCGGGACGGGAAGATCGCCTTTCCGGCGGTGCGCCGGTGGACGAAGATCCGGTCGGCGGCGTCCCGGACCAGGACGAACGCGCAGCGGTGCCGCAACCGGCGGGCGTACGCCTCGCCGCGCGGCGCCCGGCCCATCACCCGATCCTGTTCGTCGACGATGTCCAGCACCTCGTCCGCCGACCGCGGCACCGCGTCAGTCATGTGCCCATCCAACAGCACGCCGACGGACGACCCGCCCACGCCAGGCCGCCGTCAACCCACGGCAGGCCGCCCCGCCGACCCGCGGCCGGCCTGTCCACCGTCACGGCAGGATCAGGGCGTGCGGGTCCGGTTCGGGGCCGGGGTCGTCGGCGGCCGGCTCGGCGGTGGACTCGCGCCAGGCCCGGGCCGCCAGCCGGTACGCGCCGCATTCCTCGTAGCGGGAGGCGGCCTCCTGGTAGTGCCGCGCCGCGTCGTCCGGTTCGCCGTACCGCCGGGCCACCCGGGCCAGCACTACCAGGGCGCGGGCCCGGTCGTACGGCGGCCGGTCCGGCACCTGGGCGGCCAGCTCGTCGGCGGCCGACAGGCTGGCCGTCCGATCGCCGCCGGCCAGGGCCGCCGCGATCTCCACCACCGCCAGCCGGAACCGGTCCCCGGGGCGGCCGAGCAGGTCGATGGCCTGCCGGGCCCGCGCCAGCAACGGCCGCGCCGCGTCGAGTTCCCGGGCCGCCACCCGGTGCGCGGCCGCCGCCCGCAACAGCCGGGCCCACAGCCGTACGTCGTTGTCCGGCCCGATCTCCGCCAGCGCCCGGTCGAAGCGGGCGCCCGCGTCGGGCTTGCCGTGCAGGAAGTCCATCGCCCCGGCGGTCCAGTGCACCAGGCCGCGCAGGGTGGGCACCGGCACCTCGTCGACCACCGCCAGCAGCTCCTCGGCCAGCGCGATGCCCTGTTCCCATTCGCCGGACGCGACGTACCCGCGGAGCAGGTCCACCGACGCGTGCACCCGTTCCGGGGCGGTGGCCGGCAGCGTGCTGCCGGCGCACCGCGCGCGTTCGGCGATCCGGGTGCTGTCCCGCAGCCGGCCGCGGTGGCGGCTCACCTCGGCCAGCGCGCGCAGGACCCGGGTCTGCAGGGCCGCCGTCTCCGCCGTGAGCCGGTCGTCGAGCAGCGCGTCCAGCACCGCCTCCCGCTCGTCCAGCTCACCGAGCCGGCCGAGGGCCTCGGCGAACTCCCAGCGGGCCTCCCAGGCGACATCCCGGTCCTCGGTGTCGCTGGCGTCGGCGACGATCCCGCGCAGTTGCTCGGCGGCGTGCCGGTGGTCGCCGCCGGACCGGGCCGACCGGGCGGACATCAGCCGGCCGATCAGGTCGACCCGATACGCCCGTTCCGACGGCCGGTGTTCCGCGACGCCGACCAGCTCGGTCAGCGGTACGCCGAGCTGACCGGCGATCAACCGGGCGAAGTCGGCGTTGGGCGTCCGCCGTCCACTCTCGACCAGTGAGATGTAGCTCGCCGACATCCGGCCGCCGGCCACCTGGGCCTGGGACAGGCCACGCGCCCGCCGGAGCTGGCGCAGTCGGTGGCCGAACAATGGTTGCTCCACCATGGATAACTCCCCCGTGTCGCGGGCGTCGTGCCGGGAGTTGCCGTCGTCCGGCGCCCGGAGCGTGTCTGAGCGGCCAGAGACACAGTGGAGCCACGTCCGGGCACGTTTCACCCTTCGCGCCGTTGCCATGGGCTGACTCGCGTCACACCTTAACGTGGGGTCCCGGTTGGCCGCTACGTCGGGTTTCGACGCTGCTACCGCTTGTGTCGGGATCCGTGGCTGGGTCCGCTGCTGGCGGCGGGGACCGCGAGGAAGGGGTGCGGCGCGGCCGGGGAGAGCCCTCGTCCGGCACGGGACGCGGAAAAGGGCTCTCCCCGGGGATCGCTACCGGCGTCGCCAGGTCAGCGAGAAGCCGACCACCCCGGCGATCGCGGCCAGCACCCCGCCGACCGTGGTCCAGATCCATCGGGACGACAGGTCCGGCAGCCAGTCCAGGCTGACGAACGACGTGCCGTCTCCCGCCTCGGGGGTGGCGCTGGGATCCGGCGTCGGCGCGACCGTCAGCGCCGAACCGGGCCGGGCCGGCGGGGCCAGCGGGGCCCGCAACCGGCCGCCCTCGACACCCGGGTCGTCGCCGTCCTCGGCGTTGATCAGCATGTCCACCCGGACCGGCAGGCCCAGGTCCGCCTCCGGCAGGTCGGTCACCGACAACCGGACGTAGTACGTCCCGGGCAGCGGGTCGCCGGACCACGGCTCGGCCCAGCCGCGGATCTGCCGCAGCGTGCAGCCGAGCGACACCGTGCCGGCCGTTGCGTTGACGGTCGGGGTCTGCGCCCCGTCGGTGCACGCCTGCCGGCGGCGCAGTCCGTCGAAGACGTCCACCGTCCAGGTGGACCCGCCGGTGCGCCCCTTCGGCGGCAGGGTCACCGTGATCGCCACCCGGTCGGTCTGCCCGGCCGTCGCGGTGAACGACCAGTACAGGTAGTCGCCGGTGGACCCGGCGACGCTTACCGGTTGGCCCGGGGCGACCGCGGTGGCGGTGAGGAACGTGGTGCCGGCCCGGTTGACGACGGCGGCACCGGGTGAGGGCGTGAGAGTGCTGTCCGGGGTGGGCGTCGGGTCGGCCGCGCGGGCCGCGCCGGCCGGCAGCGCGCCGAACGCGGCGGCGGCCAGCATCGCCGCGGCGAGGCGCCAGGTGTTCGTCCGCATGGTCAGTTCGTCCTCCAGGTACGGACCCACCAGCGGGTCAGCCAGCCGGCGAGCAGCCCGGTGACCAGGCCGGCGACGGTCAACAGGGCGAGCAGCAACCAGCCCCGGCCGAGGCCCGGACTGTCCGGCGCCGGCGACGCCTCGACCACGTCGACGGTCAACTCGACCGGCAGGCCGGGCGACTGCGCCGCCGCGGCACCCTTGCCGGCGAACGAGTTGCTGATCACCAGGCAGACCGGTGGCGGCGCCGCCGCGGTCGGGTCGCTCGGCGACGGGTCCGGTTCCGCCGCGTCGGCGGGCGACCAGCGCAGCCCGCTGGACAGCACGTCGGTCCGGCCGCTGCCGGCGTCCGTGCCACGGACCAGTTCCCGGCCGTCGGCTGCGGTGGCCCTGAGCAGTACGCCGTAGTCCCGGTTCACCGGCCGGTCCAGGCCGACGCTGACCGAGGCCCGCAGTTCCTGCCCCGGCCGTACCGGCACCCGGTACCATCGGTGCTCCTCGAAGCGTTCCCGGTCGGTGTAGACGCCCGGGGTCAGCAGCGGGGCCTTGGCGCAGTCGGCGCCGCCCGCGACGATCGCGGGGGCGGGCGCGTTGCTGTCCTTGGCCCGGTCCACCAGTTGCTTGATCCGGCTGGTGAGCTGCTCCGGGGTGGTCGCCGAGGTGTAGGTGCCGCCGGTGGCGTTGGCGATGCAGACCAACTGCCGGCGTACCTTCTCGTCCGGGGCCAGGCCGAGCGTGTCGACCACCAGGTGGATGCCCTGAGCGGCCAGCTCGCGGGCCACGTCGCACGGGTCCGGTGGGGCGCAGGTGTCCTCGCCGTCGGTGATCAGCACGATTCGCCGCGTCGTCTCGCCGGTGCCGAGGTCCCGCGCCGCGCCGCGCAGCGCCAGCCCGACCGGGGTGAACCCGGTGGGCCGCAGGGTGGCGATCGCCGACTTGGCGGCGGCCCGGTCCACCGGCCCGACCGGTACGAGCTGCTGGCTGTCCTGGCAGCCCACCTTCTTGTCGTCGCCCTTGTACGTCGCTCCGAGCACCCGGATGCCGAGCTGGGTGGCGTCCGGGAGCGCGTCGACCACCTCGTTGAAGGCCTGCTGCGCCACCGAGATCCGGCTGCGCCCGCCGATGTCGGTGGCCCGCATCGAGCCGCTCACGTCGAGCACCAGCTCCACTTTGGGCGGCTCGCCGCTGGTCGGCTCGTCGGCCCACGCCGGCACGGGACCCAGGGTCAGGGAGGCGGCCAGCAGTCCCAATAGGATCGCCGGCAGCCGTCGTTTGATCATCACGGCCGCCGATCCTATTCATGGTAGATCATCCCCCTTCTAGGGGATCACCCTGTCCGCGTCGACCCGGACCGCCCGGTGTCGGCGAAGCAGCCGGCGGCCCGGGCCGGCGGCTCCGGGTCCAGCCGCGCGCCCCGGAGTCCCACGCCTCGGCCAGCGGCACCATGTGGTCGATGTCCAGGTCGGCCCGTGGGAACGCTCCCGAAGTCGCCGGTTCCGCCATTCGGCCCAGGTCGGCCCGGCCGTCGGAGGATGGCCGGTCGGCCGCCGCGACCGCCGGCCCCCGGTTGTCCGGTCCGGCCGGCACCGCTTCGGTCAGAAATCTGACCCCGGGTCACCCGTTGTGTCGGTGATCCCGGCTCGTTAAGCTCATTGTGCGCGCCCCAATCGCCCGCTTCCCCCGTGGCAGGCGATCGGGGCGCGCCCCTATGTGCTCGTCCTGTCACTCCTGACGGGCATCTTCCTCATCTTTCACGCCCGATCCCGGCCACCGTCGGACTTCCGACCCCCACCCGGGCGGGGTGATCCGCACGGACGACGTGATCCCACCCGGGCAGCGTCACGCGGACGCCACGCCGCCACGCGCGGCCCGGCGTCGGGTACCGCCGCCGGGCCGGGTCTCAGGACTTTGCCGGGCCGCCCTCTGGACTCCGCCTCGGCAGCCGCGGAACCCGTCGACAAGGTCGCGGGCGGCGCTCGACCGCCCCGGTACCAAACACGGCCCGGCGTCGACGCCGGCTCAGATCCACCGCCCGCCCAGCCACATCCGCGCCGACCAGTCCGCGTAGGACAGATCCTGTCCGATGAAGATCGGCCAGAAGTAGGCGAAGCAGATCGCGACGAGCAACACGTACGCGCCGGCCACCACGGCACCGACCAGCCGGCGGTCCGACCGTTCCGGCGTCGGTTCGAGCACCGGGACACCGGTCGTCGGCGACCGGGCCGGCACCGGTGACATCAACGCGCCGAGCACGAACACCACCGCGAGGATCAGGAACGGCTCGGCCGGCGCCGCGTAGAAGAAGAACATCGTCCGCCCGTCCAGGGCGTACTTGAACCAGGGCAGCAGCCCGGCGGCCACGCAGAGCAGGATCGCCCCGGCCCGCCAGTCCCGCCGGGCGATACCCAGCCAGGCCAGGCCGGCCAGCGCCGGCAGGAACGACCACCACAGCACCGGCGTGCCCAGCAACAACGTCTCGGCCGCGCAACTCGACGCGCCACACGCCCCGGCGTTGGACCAGTAGAACGCCACCGGCCGGCCGAGCAGCAACCACTGCCACGGCCAGGACTGGTACGGGTGGGTGGCCTCCAATGTGGTGTGGAACTTGTACGCCTCGATGTGGTAGTGGGCGAGATTCTGCAGCGCCCCGATCACCGGCGGTTCCGGCTTTCCGTTGGCGGCCAGCCAGTGCCGGAAGTAACCGCCGTCGGTCAGCAGCCAGCCCGACCACGAGGCCACGTACGCCGCCGCCACCAGCACACCGAACGCGAAGAACCAGCCGGTCTCGGCGATCAGCGTGTCCCGCCACGGGCGCCGCACCCCGACCGCCCGCCGGGCGCCGACCTCCCAGAACAGCATCAGCAGCAGGAACGCCGGAAGGAAGTACAGCGCGCTCCACTTCACCGAGACGGCGCAGCCGAGCAGCACCGCGGACAGCAGCCGCCACCACGGCACCGAGGCCGGGAAACGCAGCGGCAGCCGGCCCTCCCGCCCCGGTTTCGTCGGGTCGAGGCCGCCCTCCAGCGCCCGCAGCCAGCGACCCCGGCGGGCGTCCCGGTCCACCACCAGCGCGCCGAACGCGGCCAGCACGAAGAACAACAGGAAGATGTCCAGCAGGGCGGTCCGGGACAGCACCAGCTGGAAGCCGTCCAGCGCCATCAACAGGCCGGCCGCGCAGCCGAGCATGGTGGACCGGAACATCCGGCGCCCGATCCGTACCGTCAGCAGGACGGCGAGCGTGCCCACCACCGCGGCCGAGAACCGCCAGCCCAGCTCGTTGTAGCCGAACAGCCGCTCGCCGATCGCGATCATCCACTTGCCCAGCGGCGGGTGCACCACGTACGCGGCGGTGTTGGACTTCTCGTCCCACTCGAAGCCGTGCACCAGCAGGCTGTGCGCGTCGGTGGCGTAGTAGACCTCGTCGAAGATCTTGCCCTTGGGGTGGCTCAGCCCGATCAGCCGCAGCACCGCCGCGATCGCGGTGACCACCAGCGTGGCGACCCAGGACCACGGGTCGAGCCGCCGCTCCAGCGGGGCCAGCCG
Organism: Micromonospora zhanjiangensis; assembly: GCF_042650605.1. Lineage (NCBI taxonomy): Bacteria > Bacillati > Actinomycetota > Actinomycetes > Micromonosporales > Micromonosporaceae > Micromonospora > Micromonospora zhanjiangensis. Next base: position 383,967 of record NZ_JBHSBN010000001.1, read on the forward strand.
GCGGCGCACGATGTCGGCGACCCCACCGGCGGGGCGGTCGCCCGGCCCGCCGGGCAGCTCCGTAGGCTCGCCGGGTCTGTCCTTCGGGTCGCCGGATCGACTGTCCGCGCCACCGCTCGGCTGGTCGGTGGCGTTGTCCGGGCTCGTAGGCTGCGCTGTCGACGCCTGGGTCACCCCGCGATCGTAGGCTGCGAACGGGTGTTGCGGGACCCGGCGGGCCGGTACATGGGACGGCAAGGGAGTCGTGCGATGGGTGAAATGTCCGATACTGGCCGCCTGGTGCTGTTGGGCGCCCCGCTCGGCAACCCCGGCGACGCCTCCTCCCGACTGCGCGACGTGCTCGCCAGCGCCGACGTGGTGGCCGCCGAGGACACCCGGCGGCTCACCCGGCTGGCCCGCGATCTGGACGTCACCGTCGCCGGCCGGATCGTCTCCTACTTCGAGGGGAACGAGGAGCGGCGTACCCCCGACCTGGTCGACGCCCTGCGCGACGGCGCGTTGGTCGCGCTGGTCACCGACGGCGGGATGCCGAGCGTCTCGGACCCGGGATACCGGCTGGTCCGGGCCGCCCTGGACGCCGGAGTGCCGGTCACCGCGGCCCCCGGCCCCAGCGCGGTCACCACCGCGCTGGCCCTGTCCGGGCTGCCCTGCGACCGGTTCTGCTTCGAGGGTTTCCTGCCCCGCTCGGGCGGGGCCCGGCGGACCCGGCTGCGGTCGCTGGCCGGCGAGGAACGCACCCTGGTGCTGTTCGAGGCGCCGCACCGGGTCGGCGCCGCCCTGACCGACCTGGCCGAGGCGTTCGGCCCGGACCGGCCGGCCGCCCTGTGCCGCGAGCTGACCAAGACGTACGAGGAGGTGCTGCGCCGCCCGCTCGGCGAACTGGCCGACTGGGCCGCGCGGACCGAACCCCGCGGCGAGATCACCCTGGTCGTCGCGGGCGCGCCGGCCGCGGCGGCCGAGCGACCCACGGACGACGAGCTGCGGGCCGCGGTCGCCGAGCGGGAGGCGGCCGGCGCCTCCCGCCGGGACGCGATCACCGCCGTGGCCGAACGCCACGGACTGCGCCGCCGCGAGGTGTACGCCCTGGTACACGCCGGCTGACCACCGGCACCGGTGGCCGTCAGTAGGTCGCGGCCAGGAAACCCGCGGTGATCAACACCGGCCCGGCCAGCCCGGCCGCCGCCGCACCGCGCCGGGTCCCCAGCTCCGGCAACCGCAGCGCCCCGGTGACCCAGACGATGACCGGACCGCAGGCCAGGGTCACCAGCAGCCCGAGCAGCCAGCGCAACTGCCGGCCGAACCCGGTGTCCGCGTACGCCCGGGCGCCGTCGGCGCCGACCATCCGGGCACCGACCTGCGCGCCAGGGCCGCGCTGAGCCGGCCCCAGCCCGGACAGCGGTACGCCCCGGGCGGTGAACGTCCGGTCCGCCGGAGTGAAGTCGCCCCGACAACTCAGGTTCAGCCCGTGCCCGGTGCACCAGGTCACCGTGGCGGTGCCGCGGTCACCGTGCCCGACGGCCAGCCAGAGCGGCTCGGCACTGACCCAGGCGAAGAAGCCGGCCACCAGGGTCACCGCGAGCAGGCCGGGCAATCCGTACCGCGGGTCGCGGGGGCCCTTCGGTCGGGCCGCCCGCCGCCGGTCGGCCCGGTCGGCCCGGCGACGCTCGAACCACGAGCGGGTCTCCCGCTGCACCGGCCGGCCGTCCCAGTGCACCTCCTCGATCGGTAGCCAGAAGGCCGGCTCGTCGGCGGTCGGCTCGCCCGACGGGTCCGCGCCGGGATCCCACTCCGACCGGGCGCTCGCCAGCCGCTCCATCGCCGAGCGCAGCGGCACCCGGCGCGGCAGGTCCCGCCGCCGGGCCCCGGTGGTCACCTCGATGCTCGTCGAGATCTCGGACGGCCCCTCACCGCGTACCGACCCGCCCGGCCCGCCGCGGTCCGGCTCCCACGCCCCGTCGGCCTCCGGCGCGCCCGCCGCTCCGGCCTCCGGCTCGTTCGGCTCGGCCGCTTCCGGCTCGTCCGGCTCGGCCGCTTCCGGCTCGGCTGCTTCCGGCTCGGCTGCTTCCGGCTCGGCTGCTTCCGGCTCGGCTGCTTCCGGCCCGTTCGGCCCGGTCGCGTCCGGTCCGTGTGGCTCGGTGGCTTCGTCCGGCTCGGCCGCGTCCGGTTCTCGCGGGTCGGCCGCCGCCGGCCCGCCCGGGCCGCCGCCCGCCGGCTCGCCGGGGCCGGTCGGTGGCGGTGGTGGACCGACCGGGTCGGTCGACCGTTCGGGATCCGTCGGCCGCGGTACCACCCGGGCCCGGCCGCGGGCCCGCAGCGGCGGGGTGCCGAACGGCCCGCCGGCCCACGAGCCGGTCGCCGGCGGACCGACCGCCGCGGCCCGGCCGACGGCCGCCGGTACGCCCGTCCCGGTCCCGCCGGTGCCCGCCCGGACCGCGGAACCGCCCTGGTCGGGGCCGGTCGGCTCGGTCCCGGCGGGGGACGCCGGACCGGTCGGCCGCCGTTCGCCCGGTTGCTGCGGCGCTGGGTTGCCAGTCACGCCCTCATTGGACAACGGGTCACCGTCGGAGACGGGTAGGTGACGGCGAGTGTCGAGGGGGCGAAACGGCAAATCACGCCAATCTTTCTCACGTCCGGATGCTTCCCCCGGACGGTGACGGTTGCCTGCCGCCCGGCCGACGCAGGTCACTAGGCTTGCTGACCATGAGTCACGTTCTCGCCGCGGTCGCCTGGCCGTACGCCAACGGCCCGCGTCACATCGGCCACGTCTCCGGCTTCGGGGTGCCCTCCGACGTGTTCAGCCGGTACATGCGGATGGCCGGGCACGACGTGCTCATGGTCTCCGGCACCGACGAGCACGGCACCCCGATCCAGGTGCAGGCGGACAACGAGGGGGTCACCCCGCGCGAACTCGCCGACCGGTACAACCGGGTCATCGTCGAGGATCTGCACGGCCTCGGCCTCTCCTACGACCTGTTCACCCGGACCACCACCCGCAACCACTACGCGGTGGTGCAGGAGCTCTTCGACGGGCTGCACCGCAACGGCTACATCGTCCCCAAGGTCACCATGGGGGCGATCTCGCCGTCCACCGGCCGGACCCTGCCCGACCGCTACATCGAGGGCACCTGCCCGATCTGCGGGTACGACAGCGCGCGGGGTGACCAGTGTGACAACTGCGGCAACCAGCTCGACCCGGTCGACCTGATCAACCCCCGTTCGAAGATCAACGGGGAGACCCCGGAGTTCGTCGAGACCGAACACTTCTTCCTCGACCTGCCGGCTTTGGCCGACGCGCTGGCCGGCTGGTTGGACAGCCGCGAGGGCTGGCGTCCCAACGTGCTCCGGTTCTCCCGGAACCTGCTCGACGACCTCCAGCCCCGGGCGATCACCCGGGACCTGGAGTGGGGCGTACCGATCCCGCTCGACGACTGGCGGGACCGCACCGACAAGCGGATCTACGTCTGGTTCGACGCCGTGATCGGTTATCTCTCCGCGTCCGTCGAGTGGGCCCGCCGCAGCGGCGACCCGGACGCCTGGCGGCGCTGGTGGTCGGCCGACGGGCAGGGCAAGGACGCCCGCGGCTACTACTTCATGGGCAAGGACAACATCGTCTTCCACTCGGTGATCTGGCCGGCGCTGCTGCTCGGCTACTCGGGCCAGGGCGCCCGGGACGGCGAGCCGGGCGCCCTGGGTCGGCTGAACCTGCCCACCGAGGTGGTCTCCAGCGAGTTCCTCACCATGGAGGGCCGCAAGTTCTCCTCGTCCCGCCAGGTCGTCATCTACGTACGCGACTTCCTGGCCCGGTACGACGCGGACGCGCTGCGCTACTTCATCGCCGTCGCCGGTCCGGAGAGCCAGGACACCGACTTCACCTGGGCCGAGTTCCTCCGCCGCAACAACGACGAACTGGTCGCCGGCTGGGGCAATCTGGTCAACCGGTCGATCTCGATGGCGGCGAAGAACTTCGGGGCCGTGCCGCCGGTCGACCCGGCCGGTCTCACCGAGGCCGACGAGGCGCTGCTGGCCACCGCCCGGGCCGGCTTCGACACCGTCGGCGCCCTGATCGAGCGGCACCGGCAGAAGCAGGCCGTCGGCGAGGCGATGCGGGTGGTCGCCGAGGCCAACCGCTACCTGTCGGAGCAGGCCCCGTGGAAGCTCAAGACCGACGAGGACAAGCCCCGGATGGGCACCATCCTGCACGTCGCCCTGCAGGTGGTCAGCGACGCCAACACCCTGCTCTCCCCGTTCCTGCCGCACTCCGCGCAGAAGATCCACGAGCTGCTCGGCGGCACCGGCGTACACACCCCGATGCCGTCCGTCGTGGAGGTCGAGGACCTGGACGGCGGGCCGGCGTACCCGGTGCTCACCGGCGACTACACCGGCGGTGTGCGGTGGGCGTCCAGCCCGATCGAGGCGGGTCGTCCGCTGGCGGCGCCGAAACCGGTGTTCCGCAAGCTCGACCCGTCCATCGTGGAGGAGGAGCTGGCCCGGCTGGCCGGCTGACCGAGCGGGTACGGGACGTCCACCGACCGGTCGTCGCTGATCTCGACGGCCGGGGCCCACGTCTCGTACACGCCGCGCTCGAGGCACTGGGCGCCGAGCGCGGCGACGTTCTCCGGATCCGGTCGGCACAACCGCAGCCGGAGCCAGCCGGACTCCGCCCGCAGCGCCAGGCAGGTGGTGTCCCGCCAGGTGACGTAGCGGACCCGGCGGCTCACCGAGTCCACCGGGTAGCGGGCCGCGCGGGTCATCGCCAGCACCCGGAACCCGCCGGGCAGGTCGGCCACCGCCTCGTACTCCTGTCCCCGGTGGGTGCCCACCAGGCGGGTCGACCGGTCCTCCTGCGGGACCGGCAGGTACTCCTGGTCGGGGGGAACGCCCGGCACGGCCGCCAGCAGGTGCCGGCCGCGCGGTCCGACCAGCCGCAGCCAGCCGCGCTGCTCCGGCTGGTACGTGTAGAGCACCACCTCGTCGCCGTCCGGCAGGTACGCCACCAGGGCCGCGTTGGCCGGCATCGGCAGGTCGGCGAGGTCGCGGGTGACGAACTCCGGGACGAGGTGCCGGCTGCTGGGCGTGAACCCGGTGCCCAGTACCGGCGGGCCGATCCGGTCGTGCGGGGGCATCCGGGTCAGCCCGTCGTGGCCGCCCGTCACCGGCGCCTCGAAGTCGACCGGGTCGACGGCCCGCCAGCGCAGCACGAAGGCGACGTCGGGGTCGCCCGGCGTGCCGTCCGGGTCGGTGCGCAACAGCGACAGGTCGGCCGGGGTGCGCAGGTGGGCGATGTCGTACTCGCGGTGGCAGAACCCGAACGGTAGCCGGCCGCGGACGTAGCCGGACAACTGCCGGGCGGAGAGCACCTTGACCATGGTCGTGCCCCGGCGGATCACCGCCGATTCGCGGACGGCGGCCAGGACCGGGTCGTCGCCGTCCGGCCGTTGGCTGAGCCGGTGGAGGTCGGCCCAGGTCCGGACCCGGCTGACCGGCGCCATCAGCGGCTGGTCCAGCTCGGTCCGGTCGGTTCGGCCGCCCTGGACGACCTCGACCTCGCTGGCGTGCACGAAGCGGTGCCACGGCCACCGGGCATCCGGGCGCGCGTCGCGGAGAAAGCCGTCCCGCGGATCGACGCTGAACACCTCGTACGCCGCGCCCCGGGCGATCTCCTCGGCCGGGTGCACGGCTCCGGCGTACGCCACCCGCACCCCGGGCGGCGCCTGGGCCGGCCCGCGCGGCTGGGGAAGAACGGTCACGGCGACCAGGCTAGGTGCGTTGGGTACCGGCCGGATGAACGGACGGTTACCGGCCGTGGTACCCGCACCGATCGCACCCGACGCCCGCGCCGCCACCCGCGCCGCCACCCGCCGCCCGCGCCGCCACCCGGCCGGGGCCCTTCATCGGCCGGCGGTGGTGGTGAGCGGTGTCGGGTGATGTGTGATGCTGGCGGCGATGACTGAGCCAGCCGAGTCCCGACGTCAGCGGGCGGCGCGCCGGGCCGGGGAGTTCCCGCCGGCCCCCGAGCCGCTGCCCAGCCCCGTCCTGGACAGCCACACCCACCTGGACATCACCCTCGCCGAGGCCGGCGTACCGGGCGCCCCGGACCCGACCGGGACCGGCCCGACGGCGACCGGGCCGCTCGCCGGCCGGGCCGGCGCGGACCCGGTCGACGCCGCCATCGCCGTCGCCGCGGGCGTGGGCGTCGACCGGCTGGTCCAGGTCGGGGTGGACGTCGAGTCGTCCCGCTGGGGCGCCGACCTGGCCACCCGGTACGACGCGGTGCTGGCCACCGTCGCCCTGCACCCCAACGAGGCGCCCCGACTGGCCGACCTGGACGCCGCGCTGCGCGAGATCGAGGCGCTGGCCGGCCAGGACCGGGTCCGCGGCGTCGGCGAGACCGGGATGGACTTCTTCCGCACCGGCGACGACGGGCGGGCCGCGCAGGAGGCCAGCTTCCGGGCGCACGTCGCCATCGCCAAGCGGTACGGCAAGCCGCTGGTCATCCACGACCGGGACGCGCACGCCGACGTGCTGCGGATCCTCGACGACGAGGGCGCGCCGGACGCGGTGGTGCTGCACTGCTTCTCCGGGGACGCGGAGTTCGCCGCCGAGTGCGTCCGGCGCGGGTACGTGCTCAGTTTCGCCGGCACGGTCACCTTCGCCAGCGCCGGCGCGCTGCGCGCGGCGGCCCGGGTCACCCCGATCGACCAACTGCTGGTGGAGACCGACGCCCCGTACCTGACGCCGACGCCGCACCGGGGGCGGCCCAACGCGTCGTACCTGATCCCGCTGACCGTCCGGGCGCTGGCCGACACCACCGGCACCGACCTGGACGAGCTGTGCCGGGCGATCTCCGCGACCGGCGACCGGCTGTTCGGCCCCTGGCGATAGCCGGTCGCTCCGCCCGGACGGATCCCCGTGCCGGTACCGACCGTAGGCTTGCCACCATGACCGACCAGCGCCCCGATCCGGGTTCCCAGTTGCCGGCGGGGGGCCCGTCCGGCGCCGGGGGTGACGGCCGGGGATCCGCCCTGGCCACCGGGCTGCTCGGCCCGGTCGAGATTCGGGAGCTGGCGGGCCGGCTGGGGGTGGCACCGACCAAACGGCTCGGGCAGAACTTCGTGCACGACCCGAACACGGTGCGCCGGATCGTCGCCGCCGCCGGCCTCGCCCCGGACGACGTGGCGCTGGAGGTCGGCCCGGGACTCGGCTCGCTCACCCTGGGCCTGCTGCCGGTCGCGGCCCACGTACACGCGGTGGAACTGGACCCGGCGCTGGCCGCGGCCCTGCCGGCCACCGTGGCCGACCGGGCCGGCGCCGGGCCGGCCGGCCGGCTCACCGTGCACCACGCCGACGCGCTGCGGATCGGCGCGGCCGAGCTGACCGAGCCGCCGCCCACGGCGCTGGTCGCCAACCTGCCCTACAACGTCGCGGTTCCGGTGGTGCTGCACCTGCTGGCCGCACTGCCCACGCTGCGGCGCGGGCTGGTCATGGTGCAGAAGGAGGTCGCCGACCGGCTGGTGGCCGGGCCCGGCTCCAAGGTCTACGGCGTCCCGTCGGTGAAGCTCGCCTGGTACGCCGCGGCCCGCGGCGCCGGGAAGGTCCCGCCCAACGTCTTCTGGCCGGTCCCCAACGTCGACTCCGGGCTGGTCGCCTTCACCCGCCGCGAGCCGCCCCGGACCGACGTACCCCGGGAACGGGTCTTCGCGGTGGTGGATGCGGCCTTCGCCCAGCGTCGCAAGACGCTGCGCGCCGCGCTGGCCGGCTGGGCCGGCGGCCCGGACCGCGCGGCGGCGGCGCTGGTCGCGGCCGGTGTCGACCCCGGCGCCCGGGGCGAGGCGCTGACCGTGGCGCAGTTCGCCGCCATCGCCGCGTCGGCCCCGACGGGTACGACGGGCGCCGAGTAGGCTGACGCCGAACTGTGACGGAAGGGACCGGATGAGGACGCAGCCGCAGCGGGAACGGGCCGGGTCGGCGCTGGACGCCGGTCGGTGACCGAGGCATGGCGGCCGGACGACGACCGGCCCAGAGGCTCCCTCGGACCGGTCCGGGTCAAGGCGCCCGCGAAGATCAATCTTCATCTCGGGGTCGGCCCGGTGCGGCCGGACGGTTTCCACGAGCTGAACACCGTTTACCACGCGATCTCGATCCACGACGAGCTGACCGCCCGACGGGGTGACACGCTCACCCTGACCATGGAGGGCGAGGGAGCCGGTCAACTCGCCCTGGACGACAGCAACCTGGTGATCCGGGCGGCCCGCGCCCTGGCCGGCCACGCCGGGGTCCCCGCGCACGCGCGGCTGCACCTGCGCAAGCGGATCCCGCTGGCCGCCGGGCTGGCCGGCGGCAGCGCCGACGCGGCCGCCGCCCTGGTCGCCTGCGACGCGCTCTGGGGCACCGGACTGTCCCGCGACGAACTGGCAGCCATCGCCGCCACCCTCGGCTCCGACGTCCCGTTCCTGGTGCACGGCGGCACCGCCCTGGGCACCGGTCGGGGCGAGGTGGTCAGCCCGGTGCTGGCCCGGCCCACCACCTGGCACTGGGTGGTGGCCGTCGCCGACGGCGGCCTGTCCACCCCGCAGGTCTACGCCGAACTCGACCGGCTCCGCGGCACGGCGACCGCGCCGACGCCCCGGGGCAGCGCGGACGCGTTGCTGGCGGCGCTGCGCCAGCGCGACCCCCGGGTGCTGGCCGAGGCGCTCGGCAACGACCTGCAACCGGCGGCGGTGTCGCTGCGGCCGGAGCTGGCCGAGGTGCTCAAGGCCGGCCGGGCCGAGGGAGCGCTGGCCGGTATCGTCTCCGGTTCCGGGCCCACCTGCGTGTTCCTCGCCGCCGACGGCGAGGACGCCGAGCGGCTGGCGGCCGGCCTCACCGCCGCCGGCGTGTGCCGGGCGGCCCACCCGGCGCACGGCCCGGTTCCCGGCGCCCGGACCAGCTGAGCCGCCCCGGGGCGGTGGCGTGCGCGGGGAAGCCCGCCACGGGCCACGGCGTTAACCTTGGCGACCTCGGGCGACCGGCCCGACGAACGAAAATGATGTTGAAGGGCGGGGCAGTGGCCAACATCGTCAACCTGGACCGGGTGTCCAAGGGCTATGGCGCCGCGGGGCCGCTGCTGACCGACGTGTCCCTGGGCCTGGACGACACCGACCGGATCGGCGTGGTGGGGCTCAACGGCGCCGGCAAGTCGACCCTGCTGCGGCTGTTGACCAAGACCGAGGAGCCGGATGCCGGCCGGGTCACCCACCGGCGGGACCTGCGGGTGGCTTGGCTGCCGCAGACCCTGCGGCTGGCCGCCGAGGCGACCGTCCGGGACGTGGTGCTCGGCACCGCCTGGCTGGACGAGAGCATGGGCGCCGAACACGAGTGGGCCGGCGACGCGGGGGTCCGCCGCATCCTCGACGGGCTGGGCATGCCGTACCTGGGGCTGGACCAGCCGGTCGGGCCGATGTCCGGCGGCGAGCGCCGCCGGGTCGCCCTGGCCGCCCTGCTGGTCCGCCCGGCCGACCTGCTCATCCTCGACGAACCCACCAACCATCTGGACGTGGCCGGCGTCGACTGGCTGGCCCGCCACCTCGTACAGCGGCGGGGTGCGCTGGTGGTGGTCACCCACGACCGGTGGTTCCTGGACGCCGTCTGCACCACCACCTGGGAGGTCGCCGACCAGACCGTCCGCGCCTACGAGGGCGGCTTCGCCGCCTGGACGCTGGCCCGCGCCGAGCGCGAGCGGGTCGCCGCGGCGACCGAGGCCCGTCGGCAGAACCTGCTGCGCAAGGAGATTGCCTGGCTGCGCCGTGGCCCGCCGGCCCGTACCTCCAAGCCCCGGTTCCGGATCGAGGCGGCCAACGCGCTGATCGCGGACGTCCCGCCGCCGCGCGACAGCGTGAGCCTGCAACGGCTGGCCACCGCCCGGCTCGGCAAGCAGGTCTACGACCTGGAATCGGTCACCCTGTACGCCGGCCCGAAGCTGATCCTCGACGACCTGACCTGGCAGGTCGGTCCGGGCGACCGGATCGCCGTCGTCGGCGCCAACGGCGCCGGCAAGACCACCCTGCTGCGCCTGCTGGCCGGGGTCCGCGAGCCGGAGGCCGGCACCGTCCGCACCGGTTCGACGGTACGACCGGCGTTCCTGTCCCAGGAGCTGGCCGAACTGCCCGGTGAGCTGCGGGTGCTGGAGGCGGTCGAGGAGGTGGCCCGCCGGGTGGTGCTCGGCGACCGGGAACTCGCCGCCAGCCAGCTCGCCGAGATGTTCGGCTTCGACGACCGGCGGCTGTGGACCCCGGTGAGCGACCTGTCCGGCGGTGAGCGGCGCCGGCTGCAGCTGCTCCGGCTGCTCGCCGCCGAACCCAACGTGCTGCTGTTCGACGAGCCCACCAACGATCTGGACACCGACACACTGGCCGCGCTGGAGGACCTGCTCGACTCCTGGCCCGGCACGCTGGTGGTGGCCAGCCACGACCGGTACCTGATCGAACGGGTCACCGACGTGGTCTACGGCATGTTCGGCGACGGCCGGCTGGTGCACCTGCCCGGCGGTGTGGACGAGTACCTGGCCCGGGCCGGCGACGGCGAGGGCCGGCCGGCCGCGCCGGAATCGACCCGGCCGGCCGCCGCCGCGGCGCAGGTCGGGACCGGTCCCGCCGGGGTGCCGCGGCTCAGCGCCGCCGAGGTGCGCACCGCCAAGAAGGAACTGAGCCGGCTGGAACGGCAGGTCGGCAAGCTGGAGCAGCGCGAGGCGGCCCTGCACGAGCAACTCGCCGCGCACGCCACCGACTACGCCAAGGTCGCCGAGTTGGACGGGCAACTGCGAACCGTACGCGGCGAGCGGGAAAGGGTCGAGGAGGCCTGGCTGGCCCTCGCCGAACAGGTTCCGGAGGGCTGACCGGCGGCTCGGCCGACCGCCGGGTGGGCGTGTGCTGCGTCACGTGGGGTGATGCGCGAGAATCCTTCGCGACCACCCCCCGGCTCGGCGTTGGAGACTGTCATGGACCACAACCCCGTCAACCATCCCGCGCGCCCCGTCTACCGGGCGCTGGCCGCGCTGACCGGCCTGTACCTGGTGATCTTCGGCGGGCTTGCCCTGATCAACGGCGGTGAGTTCTTCGGCCAGGACCCCGGCGTCAAGGTGCTCGGCCAGGGCATCAACCCCGGCGGCGGGCTGGTCCTGGCGGTGCTCGGACTGATCGCCCTGGCGGCGGCCGTGATCGGCCGGAACGTCGACACGAGGGTCAACCGGGCCCTCGCCTACCTGCTCGCGGCCATCGCCCTGGCCAGCCTCGCGGTGTCCCATACCGGGGCCAACATCCTGAACGTCAGCGTGGTCACCTGCATCGTGCTCATGACGCTCAGCATGGTCCTGCTGATGGCCGCCATGTACGGCCGGGTCGGCTCGGACAAGGACGTGCACGCCTGGGAGCAGTCCCGGCTGTTCGGGTGACCCCGGCGCGGTCCGGCCCCGGCGCGGGCGACCCGCCCGCTCCGCCGGACCGCGCCGACGCCGGATTTCCGGCGAATCGCCCCACCGCTGGGCGACAATCCCAAGTACGACCCATCGGTCGTACGGAGGGAGAAGTGGCATGGCGCACATTCCGGTCAACCACCCGGCACGTCCGCTCTACCGGATCATCGCCGGCCTCGTCGGGCTCTACATCCTGGTCTTCGGGATCCTCGGCGTCTGGGCCACCTGGGGAGAGGGACTGTTCTCCCGGAACAACGTCTGGGTCCTCGGCCTGCGCACCAACCTGGCCTTTTCGCTGATCTCCGTGGTCTTCGGGATCGGCCTGCTGATCGGCGCGTCCCGCCGGGGCAACCTCGGCCACTTCATGAACCTCACCGCCGGGGTGGTGTTCATGGTGACCGGCCTGGCCATGATGACCGTCCTGCAGACCAGCGCCAACTTCCTCAACTTCTCCATGTCGACGGTCCTGGTCTCGCTGCTGTTCGGCCTGCTCTTTCTGGCCACCGGCCTGTACGACAAGGTCGGCCCGCACGACCACGCCCGGGCCGAAAACGCCTACCGGCACGGCGCCCGCCCCTCGCCGGGCCGGCACCGCTGACCCGCTCGGCCGGCACCGCTGACCGGCTCGGCCGGGTTCAGCGCAGCCGGCGGGTCATCAGGGTCGGCTTGGACTCCAGATGGGACAGGCCGTTCCAGGCGAGATTGACCAGATGCGCGGCCACCGCCTCCTTGCGCGGCTTGCGCACCTCCAGCCACCACCGGCCGGTCAACGCCACCATCCCCACCAGGGCCTGGGCGTACAGTTCGGCAAGCTTCGGGTCGTACCCCCGGCTCTTGAACTCGGCGCCGAGGATGTGCTCCACCTGGTGCGCGACGTCGTTGAGCACGCTGCTGAAGTTGCCGGTGGCGGACATCACCGGCGACTCCCGCACCAGCACCCGGAACCCGCTGTTCTCCTCCTCGATGTAACCGAGCAGCGCCAGCGCGGCCTGTTCCAGCAGCTCACGGGGATGCCCCGCGGTCAGCGCCGTGGTGATCCGGTCCAGCAGGGCACGCACCTCGCGGTCCACCACGACGGCGTAGAGGCCCTCCTTGCCGCCGAAGTGCTCGTACACCACCGGCTTGGACACCTTCGCCCGGGCCGCCACCTCCTCGATGGAGGTCGCGTCGAAGCCACGCTCGGCGAAGATCTGCCGACCGATCGAGATCAGCTGCTCGCGGCGCTGTGCCGCCGACATGCGTACCCGGGAACCGGGCTTCGCCGGGACCGGCGGCGGCCGACCGGCGCCGCCGGTGTCGTCCGGCATTGGTTCGCCCCGCCGGTGCGCCCGGCGGACACCGTGGCTGTTCACACCATCACTGCGCTCCGTCACCCGGCCATCCTGCCAGGTGACGCCCGGCGCGGCGGTCCCGCCGACGGCGCCACTCACCGTTGACTGGTCGGATCCACCAGTTTCGCCGCGATCCGCTCGGGCTTCGGCCACCGGACGTTCGAGGCCGCGCCGGCCTTCTCCAGCAGCCAGATGACCCGGGCCGAGATGTCGATCTGCCCGCGCAGGACGCCGTGCCGGGCGCTGGTCGGGTCGGCATGGTGCAGGTTGTGCCAGCTCTCGCCCATCGACAGGATGGCCAGCGGCCAGAAGTTGGCGGCCTTGTCGCCCTGGCGCATCTCGAACGGACGCTCGCCGTAGACGTGGCACACCGAATTGATCGCCCAGGTGACGTGGTGCAGCAGCGCGATCCGGACCAGGCCGGCCCAGAAGAACGCGCTGAGCGCGCCCTGCCAGGACATCGTGAACAGGCCGCCCATCAGCGCCGGTCCGAGGGCGGAGACCACCACCAGCCCGGGGAAGAAGTCGTCCACCCGCCGGATGTCCCGGTCGGCGAGCAGGTCCGGGGCGAACCGTTCCCGGTTGGACAGCTCGCGGTGGAACAGCCAGCCGACGTGCGCGTGGAACAGACCTTTGGTCAGACCCCACAGGCTCTCGCCGAACCGCCACGGCGAGTGCGGGTCGCCCTCCTGGTCGGAGTACGCGTGGTGCCGCCGGTGGTCGGCCACCCACTGGATGATGCTGCCCTGCACCGCGAGTGAGCCGGCGACGGCCAGTGCCACCCGCAGCCACCGCTTGGCCTTGAACGAACCATGCGTGAAGTACCGGTGGAAGCCGACGGTGATGCCCAACCCCGAGACCAGATACCAGAAGGCGCCGATCCCGATGTCGCTCCAGTGCAACCAGCCACCCCAGGCCACCGGTACGGCGACGAGCAGGGCGACGAACGGGACGGTCACGAACGCCCATAGGCCGATCATGATGCCCGGCGGTTGCTTGCCCTCGGTCAGTGGCTTGGGACCGCTGCGCGGACCGGGGGATTCAAGGAGTGTGGTCGACATGGCACCTCACAGGGGTGGATGATCACTAACTTACGCCTACGTCACCGTAACTTACGGAGCCGTAGATTGCAGCGGGCGAGTTTCTGGTAGTTCCCTGAACTTATCGTACGGGTGTTCTAATCTGCACGTCATGACCAAGCAGATGCCGCCAGCTCGACCGTCCTCCGTCGATCCGCCGGCCCTCGGCGGAGGTGATCCCGACTGGCCGGCCGGGGACTCGGCGCTCGTCGCCGAGGCGCGCCGGCTGCGCGTCGTCGAACGGCTCTCCGTGCGCCAGATCCAGGACCGGCTGGGTGTCGGCAAGGACCGGCTGCGCCGGATGCTGCGCGGGGTTCCCGCCCCGGACTGGACCAAACGACCCAACGCCAAGGACGATCTGCGGGCCCGGGCCGTCGAGCTGCGCGCCCAGGGGCGGTCGGTGGTCGACATCGCGGCGGTGCTGGGCGTGGCCAGGTTGACGGCGTACCAGTGGGTCCGGCACCTGCCGCTCGACCGCGACGTCGACGCGGAGCGGGCCCGCCGGCAGGCGCACTCACGGCGGATGACGGACGCGCTCTGGGGCGAGCATCGCCAGACCCGGGACGCGGCGCACGGGGCCGCCGTGACCGCGGCGGCACGGTGGGTCGGCTCGATCGACGACCGCGAGGTGATGCTGGTCGGTGCCGCGATCTATTGGTGCGAGGGCTGCAAGGCGAAGCCGTGGCGGCCCACCGACTTCCGGGTGAGCATCCATGAAACGGCCCAGGTGGAGGCGGCCACTCGGTGGTGGGCGGAACTGGTCGGGGTGGCGGCTGAGGCGTTTCAGCGGCCGAACATCAAGAAGCACGCCCTGTCCACCCGGCGACGCAATGTCGGCGACGACTACCGAGGGTGCCTGATCATTGACGTTCCCCGGTCGCGGGAGCTGTACTGGCGAATCGAGGGGATCATGAGGGGAATGGCCGGTGAGGATTCGGGGGTGGGGCGGTAGGGTGTAGATGCCTCGGGCCAAAGTACGCTTTGCCCGTTTTAGACCGTCCCGGGTCGTCTAATGGCAGGACGTCAGGTTTTGGTCCTGATTGTAGGGGTTCGAATCCTCTCCCGGGAGCTGGACCCGTGGCCGGCTGCTGCGTGGTTAGCATGAGGCCGCAGACTGCCCATCCCTTCGACGGGAGCTCCCTCGTGTCCCAGCCCCGCGCCCGTACCGTGGTCGTTCTCGCCGCCGGCGAGGGCAAGCGGATGAAGTCGGCACTGCCCAAGGTGCTCCACCCGCTGCTCGGCCGGACCCTCGTCGGGCACGTACTCGCCGCCGCCGAGCCGCTCGCCGCGGAGCAGACCGTGGTCGTGGTCGGGCACGGCGCCGACCGGGTCACCGCGCACCTGGCCGAGGTCGCCCCGAGCGCGGGCACGGTGCTGCAGGCCGAGCAGCTCGGCACCGGCCACGCCGTACGGGTGGCGTTGGAGAGTGTCCCGGAGCGCGCCGGCACGGTCGTCGTGATCAACGGCGACGTGCCGCTGCTGCGGGCCGACACGGTACGCGCGCTGGTCGAGGCGCACGAGGCGGCCGGCGCCGCCGGCACCGTGCTGGCCGCCGAGGTGGCCGACCCGACGGGCCTGGGCCGGATCGTCCGGGACGAGGCGGGCCGGCTCGAACAGATCGTCGAGGAGCGCGACGCCACCCCCGTCCAGCGCGCGGTACGGGAGATCAACGCCGGGATCTACGCCTTCGACGCCGGCCGGTTGCGGGCCGCGCTGGGCAAGCTGTCCACCGACAACGACCAGGGCGAGGAGTACCTCACCGACGTCTTCGGCCTGCTGGTCGGTGCCGGCGAGCCGGTGGCGGTGCACGTGGCGGCGGACGCCACCGAGACGCTGGGCTGCAACGACCGGGTCGAGCTGGCGGGGCTGCGCCGGTTGCTGGCCGACCGGATCAACGACGGTTGGATGCGCTCCGGGGTGACCATCCTCGATCCGGCATCGACCTGGATCGACGTGACCGTGACCCTGGAACGGGACGCGGTGGTGGACCAGAACACCCAGCTGCAGGGCTCGACCACGGTCGGCGCGGAGGCGACCGTGGGCCCGGACGTGACGTTGGTCGACACCGTGGTCGGCGCCGGCGCGACGGTGCTGCGCGCGCATGCCGTGGGTGCCGAGATCGGTCCCGGCGCCAGCGTCGGTCCGTACGCCTACCTGCGGCCGGAGGCCACGCTGCGGGAGAAGGCCAAGGTCGGCACGTTCGTCGAGGTGAAGAAGTCGGAGATCGGCGCGGGCGCGAAGGTGCCGCACCTGTCGTACGTGGGGGACGCCACCATCGGCGCCCGGGCGAACATCGGTGCCGCGACGATCTTCGTGAACTACGACGGGGTGGCCAAGCACCACACCACCGTGGGTGAGGCCGCCTTCGTCGGCTGCGACACCAGCCTGATCGCCCCGGTCGAGGTGGGCGCGGGCGCGTACGTCGCGGCCGGCAGCGCGATCACGCAGGACGTCCCGCCGGGAGCGCTCGGGGTCACCCGGGCACCGCAGCGGGCCATCGACAACTGGGTGTTGCGGCGTCGGGCCGGCACCCGGTCGGCCGAGGCGGCCCGGGCGGCGCTCGCGACCGGACGGCCGGAGTCCGGCGACGCTGCCGGTGCCGGCCCGACCGGCGCGGCCGGGGGTGAGTCAGCCCACCCGGACACCGGGTCCGGTGGCCGGGATTCATAGCCGAGAGATACTCCAGGTGAACGACCCTGGGCTGGAACGCCGGGACACCATCGAGTCAACGGGAGCGGACGAGCCGATGGGCAGCATCGTCGCCGAAAATCGCAAGAGCCTCATGCTCTTCTCCGGACGGGGTTTTCCGGAGTTGGCCCAGGAGATCGGCGAGGTGCTCGGCGTCGCGCCGACCCCGTCGGACGCCTATGATTTCGCCAACGGCGAGATCTTCGTACGGTTCAAGGAGTCGGTCCGCGGTTCGGACGCCTTCGTGGTGCAGTCCATCACCCACGGGGTGAACCGGTGGGTGATGGAAACCTTGATCATGGTCGACGCGCTGAAGCGCGGATCGGCGAAGCGGATCACGGTGGTTTTGCCGTTCTACCCGTACGCCCGGCAGGACAAGAAGCACCGTGGCCGGGAGCCGATCTCGGCCCGGCTGGTGGCCGACCTGCTGAAGACGGCGGGGGCCAACCGGATCCTCACCGTCGACCTGCACACCGCGCAGATCCAGGGTTTCTTCGACGGGCCGGTGGACCACCTGTTCGCGATGGACGTGCTGGCCGAGTACGTCGAGCGCAAGTACGCCGGCCGGCCGATGACCGTGGTGGCGCCGGACTCGGGTCGAGTCCGGGTCGCGGAGCGGTGGACCGACCGGATGGGCGGCTGCCCGCTGGCGTTCATCCACAAGACCCGGGATCCGTTGAAGCCCAACCAGGTGGTGGCCAACCGGGTGGTCGGTGACGTCGAGGGCCGGGTCTGCCTGATCGTCGACGACATGATCGACACTGGTGGCACCATCTGCAAGGCCGCCGAGATCCTGGACTCCTCCGGTGCCGCCGAGGTGATCGTCGCCTCGACCCACGCCCTGCTGTCGGACCCGGCCACCGAGCGGCTGAAGAACGGCCGGATCAGCGAGGTGGTGGTGACCAACACGCTGCCGCTGCCGCCGGAGAAGCAGCTCGACAAGATCACCGTACTGTCGATCGCGCCGCTGCTGGCCCGGGCCATCCGCGAGGTGTTCGACGACGGCTCGGTGACCACGTTGTTCGGTGGGCTGAGCTGACCGTGCCCGTCGTCCGGTCGGCGCGGGTGCCGCGGGGTGGGTGCCGACGGAGGGCTGCTTTCCGGCTCGGGTAGACTGGTCCGGTTGCCACGGCGAGGGAGCCCTGCGGGACGCTGACGAAGGAGCGCCGCACGGAGGCACCGTCATCGACGCGGTGCTCCGGGCATGCGGACGCATGGGCCCCAGCGAGCGCCTCCCTCGCCCGGCACCGAGACGACGTTAACGAGACGACACACCGCCGCAGCGAACGTATCAGGAGTTTCCCCGTGTCCGAGGTAAAGATCAGCGCCGAGCCCCGTACCGAGTTCGGCAAGGGTGGTGCCCGTCGTACCCGCCGGGCCGGCAAGGTGCCCGCCGTGCTGTACGGCCACGGCGAGAAGCCCAAGCACATCGCGCTTCCCGCGCGGGAGTTCGCCGCCGCGATCCGGCGCGGCGGCGCCAACCAGTTGTTCACGATCGAGATCAGTGACGGCACCCAGGCGCTGGCGCTGCCCAAGGCGATCCAGCGTGACCCGATCAAGGACTCCTTCGACCACATCGACCTGCTGATCGTCCGGCGGGGCGAGAAGGTCACGGTCGACGTGCCGGTGCTGCTGACCGGCGAGGCCGCCAAGAACACGCTGATCGTGCACGAGCACGACACGCTGTCGGTGGTCGCCGACGCGACCCGGCTGCCGGAGTCGCTGGAGGTCTCCATCGAGGGTCTCGAGGCCGGTTCGCAGATCCTCGCCAAGGACGTGAAGCTGCCGTCGGGTACCGAGCTGGCGGCCGACCCGGAGTCCATCGTGGCCGCGATCACCGCGGCGCCGACCGTCGAGCAGCTCGCCGCCGAGCTGGGCGAGACCGAGGAGGCCGAGGAGGCCGCCGAGGGTGCGGAAGCCGCCGAGGGTGCCGAGGCCCCCGCCGCCGAGGAAGCTCCGGCGCAGGCCGAGGCCTGATCGATTCCGTGACATCAGGCGCCCCCGACACCTCGGGGGCGCCTGATTCTTTTGGAGCCTGGTTCGGGCGAAGGAGGCGACGGTGACGGACGACGCTCACCCGTGGTTGGTGGTGGGGCTCGGCAACCCGGGCCGGGAGTACGCCGCGAACCGGCACAACGTCGGGTTCATGGTCGCCGACCTGCTCGCCGGGCGGATCGGGGCCCGGTCCGGCCGGCACCGTCGGGCGGTGGCCGACGTCGCCGAGGGGCGGCTGGGGTTCGGCGGGCCGAAGGTGATCCTCGCCAAGCCGTTGACGTACATGAACCTGTCCGGTGGTCCGGTGGCGGCGTTGGCGCAGTTCTACAAGGTGCCGGTCGGTCAGGTGGTCGCCGTGCACGACGAGCTGGACATCCCGTACGGGCAGGTGCGGGTGAAGTGCGGCGGCGGCGAGGGCGGTCACAACGGACTGCGGTCGATGTCGAAGTCGCTCGGTGGCAAGGACTACGTCCGGGTCCGGTTCGGCATCGGCCGGCCGCCGGGTCGGCAGGATCCGGCCGACTACGTGCTCTCCGACTTCTCCGCCGTCGAGCGCAAGGAGCTGGAGTTTCTCGTCGACCGGACGGCGGACGTGGTCGAGGCGGTGATCACCCGCGGGGTGGAATGGGCGCAGAACACGTATCACGGAGGGTGACGCCGGAGGGCTCGCGCCGGACATGACCGGTAGTGTGGCGCGAGGGAGTCGCTGGTCGGGTTGCCGAGTCGTACGGTGTGAGGGAGGCGGTCGGGATGACGCGGATGGCACCGGCGGTCCTCGTACCCGGGGGTGGGTGCTGATGGCCACGACGCCACCGGTGATCGACGGCGCGTTCGCCCGGTGGCTCGCCGAGCGGGCCGGCCAGGTGTTGCTCCAGACGCGGGCCGAGTTGGGCTTCGGCGACCCGGGTGCGCTGAAGGCGGCCGGTGACAAGGTCGCGCATGATCTGATCCGCACGGAACTGGCCCGCTGGCGGCCGGCGGACGCGGTGTTGTCGGAGGAGGACGAGGGCGCCCGGCTGGCCTGGACGGCCGAGCTCGGCCGGGCCGCGCTGCCGCGGCTGTCGGCCGACCGGGTGTGGATCGTCGATCCGCTCGACGGGACCGGGGAGTACGCCGAGGAGGGGCGTACCGACTGGGCGGTGCACGTCGCGCTCTGGGACCGGCGGTCGTCCCGCCCGCACCGGCTGGCCGGTGGCGCGGTGGCGCTGCCCGCCCAGCACCGGGTGCTCGGTACGGACTTCCCGCCGGCGTACCCGCCGATGCGTCTCGACTCGGCGACCGGCGCCTCGGGTGCGGCGATCCGGCTGGCGGCCAGTCGTAGCCGGCCGCCGGTCTTCGTGTCGGACGTGGCGGAGGAGGTCGGCGCCCAACTGGTGCCGATGGGGTCGGCGGGTGCCAAGATCGCGGCGGTGATCAGCGGTGACGTCGACGCGTACGTGCACGCCGGTGGCCAGTACGAGTGGGATTCGGCGGCGCCGGTGGCGGTGGCGGCCTGCACCGGACTGCACGCGTCCCGGATCGACGGGTCGGAGTTGAGCTACAACGAGGCCGATCCGCGGCTGCCTGACCTGTTGGTCTGCCGGAAGGATCTCGCTCCTCGGTTACTTGCGGCGTTGCAGCGTCATTCCGGGTAAGTTGGGGGCCGATCGACAAAGTCGACTTGACCTACCGGAAAGATGGGGAAGCCGATGACCGCCGCCGCGACGCCCGGGTACCGGGTCTCCCAGCTCGACGCGCTGGAGGCCGAGAGCATCTTCGTCATCCGCGAGGTGGTCGCCGAGCTGGAGCGACCGGCCCTGCTGTTCTCCGGCGGCAAGGACTCGATCGTCATGCTCCGGCTGGCCGAGAAGGCGTTCGCGCCGGCGAACATCCCGTTCCCGGTCCTGCACGTCGACACCGGCCACAACTTCCCCGAGGTGCTGGAGTACCGGGACCGGCGGGTGGCCGAACTCGGGCTGCAACTGCTGATCGGCAGCGTCCCCGACGCGTTGCGGGACGGCCTGGTCACCGAGCCGCCGGACGGCATCCGCAACCGGATCCAGACGCCGGTGCTGCTGGACGCGGTGGAGCGGCACCGCCTCGACGCGCTGTTCGGCGGCGCCCGCCGGGACGAGGAGAAGGCCCGGGCCAAGGAACGGATCTTCAGTTTCCGGGACGACTTCGGCCAGTGGGATCCGAAGAACCAGCGACCCGAGCTGTGGTCGCTGTACAACGGCCGGCACCACCCGGGCGAGTCGATCCGGGTCTTCCCGCTGTCCAACTGGACCGAGCTGGACGTCTGGCACTACATCGCCCGGGAACGGCTGCCGTTGCCGGCCATCTACTACGCCCACGAGCGGGAGGTGGTCGAGCGGGACGGCATGTTGTACGCGGTCAACGAGTTCATCCACCCCCGGGCCGGCGAGGAACAGGTCAAGGCCCGGGTGCGCTACCGCACGGTCGGCGACGCGTCCTGCACGGCCGCCGTCCGGTCCGACGCGGACACCGTCGAGAAGGTGATCGCCGAGGTCGCGGCCACCCGGATCACCGAACGCGGCGCGACCCGCGGCGACGACCGGGTCAGCGAGGCGGCGATGGAAGACCGCAAGCGGGAGGGCTACTTCTGATGTCGGCTCCGACGACGACAACCGCTGCCGGGCCGGAGGCCCGCGCCATGGACCTGCTCCGGTTCGCCACCGCGGGCAGCGTGGACGATGGCAAGTCGACGCTGATCGGTCGGCTGCTCTACGACACCAAGTCGCTGTTCACCGACCAGCTCGCCGCGGTCGAGGCGGTCAGCGCGGCCCGGGGCGACGAGTACACCAACCTGGCCCTGCTCACCGACGGGCTACGGGCCGAACGGGAACAGGGCATCACCATCGACGTGGCGTACCGCTACTTCGCCACGCCGCGGCGCAAGTTCATCATCGCGGACACCCCCGGGCACATCCAGTACACCCGCAACATGGTCACCGGCGCGTCCACGGCCGACCTGGCCCTGATCCTGGTGGACGCCCGCAAGGGGCTGGTCGAACAGTCCCGCCGGCACGCCTTCCTGTGCTCGCTGCTGCGGGTGCCGCACCTGGTGCTCTGCGTCAACAAGATGGACCTGGTCGACTGGTCGCAGGAGGTCTTCGAGCGGATCGCCGACGAGTTCACCGCGTTCGCCGCCAAGCTGGAGGTGCCGGACCTCACGGTCCTGCCGATCTCCGCCCTGCGCGGTGACAACATCGTCGGCCGGTCGGCCAACATGCCCTGGTACGAGGGACCGTCGTTGCTGCACCACCTGGAACGGGTGCACATCGCCTCGGACCGCAACCTGGTCGACGTCCGGTTCCCGGTGCAGTACGTCATCCGCCCGCAGTCGACCACGGTGACCGACTACCGGGGGTACGCCGGTCAGGTGGCCTCCGGCGTCCTCAAGCCCGGTGACGAGGTGATGGTGCTGCCGTCCGGCTTCACCACCCGGATCGCGGCGATCGACACCGCGGACGGCCCGGTGGCGGAGGCGTTCCCGCCGATGTCGGTCACCGTCCGGCTGACCGACGAACTCGACGTGTCCCGCGGCGACATGATCTGCCGGCCGAACAACGCGCCGACGGTGGCCCAGGACATCGAGGCGATGGTCTGCTGGCTGGACGAGAGCCAACCGCTGCGGGTGGGCGGCAAGTACGCGCTCAAGCACACCACCCGGTCGGCCCGGGCGGTGGTCCGGGCCCTGCACTACCGGCTGGATGTCAACTCGCTGCACCGGGACGAGTCGGCCACCGGACTGGCGCTCAACGAGATCGGCCGGCTGCGGCTGCGGACCACCGTTCCACTGCTCGCCGACGAGTACCGGCGCAACCGCACCACCGGCGGTTTCATCCTGATCGACGAGAGCACCAACCGTACGGTCGGCGCCGGCATGATCGTGGAGGCTGGTTAACCGGCGCCGGCTGTTCCGGCCCCGGCCGCCACGCCGACCGGCTCGTCAGCGGCGGCGGCCACCCGCCGTCAGCCCTGGTTTTCCCCGGTCCGTTCGGCGTGGCCGGTCGGGACCATCCCCCGTGCAGCTCGAATTCGACGATGACCACCTCGGGATCGGCGGTCTCGTGGACCACCGTACGCCCGAGCCTGGTGTAGCGCCGTACGGCGGTTCCGGCCGCGAACCGGGCGCGTAGCTGTTGCTTCCTCGACCGCATGGTGGCCGAGCGGGCCAGTTCGGAGTACGCGGTGACACAGGCAGGCGCGCGGTAGCGCCAGCGCCAGCGCCCGTCATCTCCGCGCGCGAGATGTGCGTCGACCTCGTCACCGATCAACCGTCGCGCCTGGACCGGCCACGATCGCGTGCGTTCCAGCCCAGCCTGGGTCGGATCGTCGAACTCCGGCACCGTCAACGCATCGTGTGCCAACTGGCCGGCGACCCGGGACGGTATTCCCATGGCGGGATCGAGCAGGACGAGCCGGTCTATCCGCCGCGGTGCCCGCCGGGCCAAGTGGACAGCCACGGCGGCGCCCAGCGAGTGGCCGACGACGGGCACCGTTTCCAGATCAAGCGCGTCCATCATGGACAGCACATCGGTCGCGTGCTGTTCCAAGGACCAGGGCGGTTCGTGCGCCGATCGGCCGTGCCCGCGCAGATCCGGTGCAACGACCCGACGGGTGGGCAGCTCCTCGCTGGCCAGCGTTCGCCAGCGCCGACCATGTCCCGTCAGGCCGTGCAGTACCACCAGTGATCGGCCCTCCACCGGGCCGAACCGGTGGACGTGAAGAACCATTCCGGAATGGTAGGCGCGAGGCCGTGCGAAGGCGACCAGCGGGATGGATCGCCGCCATTTTGAAGATTTTTTGCTGTCGATCTTCGTGGGACCGATTTTTGTCGTACTGGTGTTCTAATCTGCGGTCGTGATGGAGGTGTTGGCGCGGGTCGGCGAGGTGATCTCGTCTTGTGCTGACACGTCCGTGTGGGCGTTGTCGGAGGCGGATCTGCTCGCGGCGTTGGACGCGGTGCAGGTGGTGGAGCAGCGGTTGGCGGCCGTGCGGTTGGCGTTGGTGCGGGAGGTCGACGGGCGGGCGGTCGCGGGTGGGCACGGTGCGTCGTCGACGGTGGTGTGGTTGCGGGACCGGTTGCGGGTCTCCGCGGGTGCGGCCCGTCATCAGGTCGACCTGGCGGCCGCGTTGGAGGCCGGACCGGTCGTGGTGCGACAGGCGTTGGGGCGGGGTGTGGTCACGGTCGAGCAGGCGAAGGTCATCACCGACATCCTGGGTGATCTGCCGGCCGAGGTCGGTGCGGAGGTGGTGGACAAGGCCGCGGGTCTGCTGGTCGACTACGCCACCCGGTTCGAACCCAAGGCGTTACGCCAGTTGGGGCGGCGGATCCTCGGGCACGTCGCCCCGGAGTTGGCCGACGAGGCCGAGGCGGCTGCGCTGCGTCGGGCGGAGGCGCGGGCGCATGACCGTCGGCATGTCACCTTCTCCTCGCCGCATGCCGACGGGCAGGTGCGGTTGACCGGCCGGCTGGATGCGGAGAGCGCGGCGGTGGTTCGGGCCGCGCTCGACCCGATCAGTGGACCGTCGGGGTTGGGGGATGACCGGTCGCCGGGTCAGCGGCGGGCCGACGCGTTGACCGACGTGTGCCGCCTCGCCCTGCACACCGGTGTCCTTCCCGACAACGGTGGTGACCGGCCGCAGGTCGTGGTCACCGTCGACCTGGACACTCTGCGCGAGCGGGTCGGCACCGCCACCCTGGACGGCGGGGAACGCCTGACGCCGGAGACGGTGCGGCGGGTGGCGTGCGATGCGCAGGTCCTGCCCGCCGTGCTCGACGGCGCGGGTCAGGTGCTGGATCTGGGTCGGCAGCGGCGGTTGTTCACCGGGCCGTTGCGGCGGGCGTTGGTGTTGCGCGACGGCGGGTGCGCGTTCTCCGGCTGTGACCGGCCGCCCCGCTGGAGCGACGGGCATCACATCGTGCACTGGGCCGACGGTGGCCAGACCTGCCTGGCCAACGCGGTGCTGTTGTGCCGGTATCACCACCGGGTCGTGCACCACGACGGCTGGCAGGTACGCCTGGCCGCCGACGGGCTATCCGAGTTCCTCCCACCGGCCTGGCTCGACCCGACCGGCCAACCCCGCCGCAACCACTACCACCGACGATGCTGACCCCCGGGACCACCACCACTTCCGCTCCAGCCGCTCCTCGGATCCCCCGAGGAGACGCGGCTCCGCTCTCGGCTGCGCCGGTCGCGGCCGTGCCGCGCGGCAACGCCGCCGCAACAGAGGTGGTGGCGCTGCGGTGGTGGTGGCGCTGCGGTGGTGGTGGCGCTGCCATGGAGGTGGTGGTGGCGCGACTGGCGACAGGTGTGGACGCCGTCGCCCGACGGGCGACGCCAGCACCGGTCGGAGCCCAACCGGACCGAGCGAACCGGCGATGGGACGCGCGCAGGCGCCGGTCAGCTGGGCTCGTCGTCGTCCGCAGGGGGCCGAGGGCGGCGGTACTCGGCGATGTAGCGCTCGACGTCAGCCCGCAGCCAGACGTTCATCCCGGTCAGTCGGGCGTAGGGCTTGGGGAAGTTGGGATGAGCGACGATCTGCCGCAATCGGGACCTGCCGACACCCAGCAGCGCCAGCAGCTCGCCAGGCCCGACCAACTCACCCGGTCCCTCGGTCATGCAAAGAAAGGTAGGCACACGCTGGCATACCCGATCGTGCGCGCATATTCAGGCGCGCCATAATTGACCCGCCAATATAGGTAGGGGGCAGTTGAAGGTCGGGCGGTGCCCAGACGGGGCGCGTCCGGTACGTAAACGCCTCCCGGAGGACGAAGGAGGAGCACGGATGGATGAACAGGACGAGTTGGGTCGGTTGCGGGAGCGGGTGAACAGGCTGGAACACGCGTTGGCGGCCAGCCGGCGGGAGGTCCTCGAGAGCCACGCGCGGCTGACGATCATCTCGCGCATCGTCCAGAACACCGACCGGTGCGAGCGGGCGCCTTCGGTGTGCTTCGGCGCCGTCCGCAGCGCGCTGTACGCCGAACACCCGCCGAAGAACCTGCTCGGCTGACCCGGCCGGGCAGACCGGAGAAACGCGCCCGCGAGGAGATCGCTCCGGTGCGCTCGCTGACCCACGATCCCACCGACCGCCGTCGTCGGACTCGTGGCTCGGCTCCGAGCGCGGTTGCCGGCGATGCGGGCCAATGAAACGGAACCGTCCCCATGCCCCGGGGACGGTCCGACCCTCGGCGATCACGGCTGCACCTGGCGGCCGCGCGCATTCGGACGGCCACGCGCATTCGGACGGCCACGCATCCTGACGGGCACCCACTCTGACGGCCACGCATCCTGACCGTCGCGCGCATCCTGCGGGTCACGCACATCCTGGCGGCCGCCCCCATCCTTGACGACCGTAGCTGCCACCACAGGATCGCGCCTATTCCTTGGGAACCGTGGCTACCTATGGGCGCCAGGCGTATCACCAGGGGTCAGGTCTATCCCTTGGCCGCCGCACCACTGCCGGGCACCGGGTCGGTGCTCCCCGCCCGGCCGGTGTCGTCCGGCCGGGCGGCAACGGCGAGCAGGACGGCGATGACCAGGCCGGCGAGCATCGCGGCGCCGTGGAGGTCGGTGACCGCGGTCAGTACCACCGCCGTGACCACGCCCAGCGCGGCGCCCGGTCGGGCAACCGGCAGGCCGCGCCCGAGCGCCGCCCCGGTCGCCGCACCGGCCAGCGCCGCGACGACCGCACCGACGACCGAAACACCGGCCAGCAGCGCTGCGCACCAGTACAGGACGGCCGGCACGGTCATCACCGGCAGCCGTTCGGCGCCGCGCAGCGCCGCCACCAGCAGCGCCGCCGCCAGGCCGCACACCCCCACCGACTTGCCCGCACCGTACGGCTGCCAGGCGTACCCGGCGATCTCACCGGCCGCCGCCGCGCCGAGGAAGCAGAGCAGCCAGGCCGACCGGCTGACGACCTGCTCGGCCAGGGCGCCGAGGACCAGCAGGAAGGCGAGCGTGCCCAGCACCCCGAGCAGCCCGCCGTCCTGGACCAGCAGGGTCGTGCCGCTGCGCCACCACTGCCCGTGCAGGCCCGCCGGGGTGCGTTGCAGCGCCGGCAGCCAGCCGGGCAACACGTACTGCAGTGCGTTGCCGACCGCCGTGATCCCGAAGACGATCAGGGTCAGCACCGGGAACCGGCGCAGTCCGAACCGGCCCGCCGCGCGGGCGTCCGGGTCGTCGTCGTTCTGCCGCATGTCTCCGGTCTACCGCAGCGGGTCAAGCCGGTCTACATCAGAGGGTCGAGTCAGGACAGCCGGTTCGCGCCGGCGGCCGGCAGGACGGTGAACGAGCGGGGGCGGGTGAAACCGCGTTCGCCGTACGCGCGGGTGACCGCCGCCGCGACCGCGTCGGCGAAACCGGCGTCGGCCAGGGCCAGTACGCAGCCGCCGAAGCCGCCGCCGGTCATCCGGGCACCGTACGCCCCGGCGGTCAGCGCCGCCTCGACGGCGGTGTCGACCTCGGCCACGGTGATCTCGAAGTCGTCCCGCATCGAGGCGTGCGAGGCGGTCAGCAGCGGACCGATCTCGCGGATCCGGCCCGACCGGAGCAACTCCACAGTGTCCAGCACCCGCTGGTTCTCGGTGACCACGTGCCGGACCCGGCGGCGGGTCACCTCGTCCGGTAACCGGTCCAGCGCGGCGTCGAGGCCTTCCGGACTGATGTCACGTAGGGCGGCCACGCCCAACGCTCCGGCGGCCGACTCGCAGGACTTCCGGCGGGCGGCGTACTCGCCGTCCACGTGCCGGTGCTCGGCCCGGGTGTCGATGACCACCACGGCGAGTCCCTCGGCGGCCAGGTCGAACGGGATCTGCTCCACGTCCAACGACCGGCAGTCCAGGAACAGGGCGTGCCCGGGACGGCAGCGGATCGACGCGGACTGGTCCATGATGCCGGTGGGCGCGCCGACGTACTCGTTCTCGGCGCGCTGCGCCAGCCGGGGCCGGTCGTCGACCGGCAGGTCCAGGCCGCCGAGGTCGGCGAGCGCGGTGAGCACCGCCGACTCCAGCGCCGCCGACGAGGACAGCCCCGCACCCAGCGGTACGTCCGAGGCGATCGCCAGTCGGGCACCGGGCACGTCGTGTCCCGCCTCGCGCAGCGCCCAGACCACCCCGGCCACGTACGCCGCCCAGCCGGTGACGGCGCCCGGGGCGAGTCCCGCCTCGTCGAAGGTGACCACCGCGTCGGTGTGCTCCGACCAGATCGTCCAGTGCGGTCGATCGACCCGGGACGCCGCGACGACGGTGTGCTGCGGCAGGGCGAACGGCAGCACGAACCCGTCGTTGTAGTCGGTGTGCTCGCCGATCAGGTTGACCCGGCCCGGGGCGGCCCACCGGCCGTCGGGGGTGGCGGCGTACCGGGCGACGAAGCCGGCGGTGGCGCGGTCGGCGACGGGATCGGCCACGGAAGGCCGGTCTGGCATGGCCTCATGGCCCTCGCTGCGCTCGGTGCGTTCGGTCATGCTGGGCTGGTCTGGCATGGCCTCATGGCCCTCGCTGCGCTCGGTGCGTTCGGTCATGCTGGGCTGGTTTGGCATGGCCTCATGGCCCTCGCTGCGCTCGGTGCGTTCGGTCATGCCTTCTCCAGGATCTGGGAGCGGTAGAAGGCCCAGGCGTCGCCGACCATGTCGTGCAGGGTCGGCTTGGCCGGGGTCCAGCCCAGCTCGGTACGGGCCCGGTCGGAGGAGGCGACCAGTTCGGCCGGGTCGCCCTCGCGGCGCGGCGCGATCTCCACCGGCACCGGCCGGCCGGTCACCTCGCGGACCACCTCGGCGACGGCCCGGTTGGAGAAGCCGTTGCCGTTGCCCAGGTTGTAGATCCGGTGCTCGCCGGGCCGGGCGGCCTCCAACGCCAGCAGGTGCGCCCGGGCCAGGTCCTCGATGTGGATGTAGTCGCGCACGCAGGTGCCGTCGGCGGTGGGGTAGTCGTCGCCGAAGATCTGCAGCTTCTCCCGCCTGCCGGCGGCGACCTGCAGGGCGATCGGGATGAGGTGGGTCTCCGGGTCGTGCCGCTCGCCGAGCTGGACACCGTCGCGCAGGTACGCGCCGGCCACGTTGAAGTAGCGCAGCGAGACCGCGCCGAGGTCGTGCCCGATCGCCTCGGAGGTCAGCGCCATGTCCACGGCGAGCTTGGTCGCGCCGTACGTGTTGGTCGGCGCCTTGACCGCGGACTCCGGGATCGGCAGCTCGGTCGGGTTGCCGTAGACGGCGGCGGTGGAGGAGAAGACGAACCGGCGTACCCCGGCCGCGCGGGCCGCGTCGATCAGCGCGAGCGACCCGACGGTGTTGTTCTCCCAGTACAGCTCGGGCCTGGTCATCGACTCGCCGGCGGCGATGAACGCGGCGAAGTGCAGGACGCCGTCGAAACCGGCCGCCGGGGTGAGCACCTGGGCCGCGTCGTGCACGCGGGCGTTGACGAACGTCGCCTCCGGGGCGAGCGCCTCGGTGTGCCCGGTGCTCAGATCGTCGAGGACGACCACCTCGTGGCCGGCGTCGACAAGCATCCGGGTGACGATGCCGCCGATGTAGCCGGCGCCTCCGGTGACGAGCAGTTTCACGGATGTGCCCTCCAGCCTGGCCGCCCGGTGTGGCCGTCGTACGCGGTGCACCGGGCGGAAACGTGAACGCGCCTGCCCATCAGCCTAGAGGCGACCGGTGAACCGCCGTCAGGGGTCGTCCCCGATCCGCCCCGACCACCGCCCGGTCCCGGTGAATGCGCCGCGTCCCGGTCCGCCGGTGGGCCGCGCTGTCTACCATTTCTGGCATGCGGGGATCGGGCAGTACCGGGCCCCGGCGACGATCGCCGGGGCGGTTCAGACGGGAACCCGGGCCGGTGGCCCGACGGGAGCCCGGGCCGGTCGCGCGCGGCCTGGCCCGGCTGGTGGTCCGCGGCGCGGACGGGGCGATCCGCCTGGTCACCGCGTTGCTCGGGGCCAGCCCCACCTCGGGCCGGGAGCGGATCAGCGAGGCCGAACTGCGCGACCTGGTCGCCGCGAACACGGTGCTCGACCCGGACGAGCGGCGGATCATCGACGAGGTCCTCGTCGCCGGTGCCAGCCTGGTCCGCGAGGTGATGATGCCGCGGACCGAGGTGACCTTCCTCGCCGCCGGGCTGACCCTGACCGAGGCGGCGCAACTGGTCCGGGCCGAGACGCACACCCGGTATCCGGTGGTCGACGGCACCCACGACGACGTGGTCGGCTTCGTACACCTGCGGGACCTGCTGCTGCGTCCGGACGACGACGGGTGCCGCACCATCGGCGAGCTGACCCGGGAGGTGAAACGGCTACCCGGCAGCAAGCGGGTGATCGCGGCACTGACCGAGATGCGCCGCGAGCGGCACCACCTCGCGGTGGTGGTCGACGAGTACGGCGGCACCGCCGGCATCGTCACGCTGGAGGACCTGATCGAGGAGCTGATCGGCGAGATCCACGACGAGTACGACACCGACCCGGATCCGGCGCCGGGCGCCCGGGCCACGGTGGTGGACGGTCGGCTCAACCTGTCCGACTTCGCGGAACGCGCCGGCTTCGCCCTGCCCGCCGGCCCGTACGAGACGGTGGGCGGGTTCGTGATGGCCGCCCTGGGCCGGCTCCCGGAAATCGGCGACGAGGTACGGGTGCCCGGCGACGGCACCGAGCCGGGTGGTCCGCGTACCGGCAGGTCGCCGGTGGGGGACGACCCGGCGGCCGACCGGGAGCCGGCGCGGCGGACGACGGGGTGGGTGTTGCGGGTGGTGGCGCTGGACGGCCGGCGGGTGTCCCGGCTGGGCATCGCGCCGGACCACCCCGAACCGGTCACCATGCCGACCGCCCGGCTCGCCCCGGATTCGGCCGCCCGGCCCGCGCCGGGTCCGGTTGTCCGGCCGGCCCCGGATCCGGCTGCCGTGCCGGCATCGGACTCGGCCGTCGTGCCGGCACCGGACACCCGGCCGGAATCGGCCGCCGCGGCTGCCGTGCCGGCTCCGCACGGGTCGCGGGCGGGTGGCCGGACGGTCAGTTGACCTGCAGCTTGTGCCAGGTCAGGCCGTTGCGGGAGAAGGCGACCCAGCCGCCGCCGAACAGGTCGTAGGCGACGTAGCCGGCCGGGGTGCGGGCCAGTCGGCCGACCGCCGGCAGGCTGCCGCCGGCGCGGGCGAAGGTGGCGCCGTCGTCGGCGCTGAGGTACCACCGCTGGTCCGTGCCGGCCACCAGCAGCCGACCGTCGAGCAGCGGCACCATCGCGCCGGCCAGGCCCGGCAGTCCGGTCGGCGGGCCGGACCCGGTCCGGCTGAACGACCGGCCGCCGTCCGACGAGTGAAGCAGCGCCGGGACGGACCTGTTCCGGTCGAGCACCGCCGCGTAGACGTGGCTGCCCAGGGTCGCCACCTCGACCGTGGCGACGTCCCGGGCCGGCGCGTCGAGCAGCACCGTCCGCCAGCTGCGGCCGCCGTCCCGGGTGGCCGCCAGCGCGGCCCGGTCGCCGGACGTACCGCCGACCCAGCGGGTGCCGTCGCCGGCCGGGACCGGCGCCACCGAGCACACCCCGATGCCGGGTTGGACGAGCAGCGGGGCGACCTGTGGCAGCCCGTCCGGCCAGACCTCCACCGACCCGTCGCACCGTCCGGCGCCGGGGCGCAGCCGCAGCCGGTCGTCCGGCCGGGCGAACGGGGCCGGCGCGCTGCCGGCGACCGCCGGTTGCCAGGTGTCGGCGCCGTCCGAGGTGCGGTATCCGACCGGCCCGCCGGGCCGCACGGTGCCGCCGGAACCCGGGGCGGCGGAACCGGTGGCGTCGGGGGCGCTGGAGCCGGGGGTGGCGGGAGCGGCGGCCAGCCGGCCGTCGGCGAAGGCCATCAGGTCGACGTCGGCGTGGTTGCCCAGTTCCGCGGGGAGGGCGGCCGCATGCCAGGTACGCCCGCCGTCGGCGGTGCGAAGCAGGCGCAGCGGGCAGGCGCAGGTGTACGCCAGGAAGCCGATGTCGGCGTCGGCGAACTCGACGTCGGTGACCGGTCCGGACAGCCGCAGCACCGAGTCACCGGTGAGCCCGGTGATGGTGATACCGGCGTCGCCGTACACCGGCACGGTGGGCGGCGGCGAAGCCGCCCGGTCCGCGGGCGGCGGGTCGGCGGCCCGCCACGGGCCCACCGCCAGGGCGACCGTGACCAGCGTGGCGAGCAGGCCGGCACCGGTCCGGGCGGCGCGCCGACGCCGCAGGCCACGGGCCCGGTCCCGGATCCGGTCCAGCGCGGGCTGGTCGATCGTCGCGAGCAGGTCGGCCCGCTCCCGGCGTAGCCGGATGTCCAGGTCAGGCATGGGTCACCTCCGTCGGCCCGGTGGCGGGATCGCCCGGCGCCGCGGCGCGGTAGTCGGCCAGCCGGGCGGCGAGCGCCGTACGGCCGCGGGACAATCGGGACTTGACCGTGCCCACGGGTACGTCGAGCAGCCGGGCGATCTCCTCCACCGGCAGGTCGGCCAGGTAGTGCAGCACGATGGCCTGCCGGTGACCGGCCGGCAGGGTGGCGATCGCGTCCCGCAGGTCGGTCCGTTCCGGCCCGGGGGCGGCCTCGACCAGCCGGCTCACCGGCCGGTCGCGGAGCAGGATCGTGTCGAGCAGCCGGCGGCGGCGCCACCGTCGGCGTACGACGTTGACCGCGACCGTGCGCAGCCATGCCTCCGGGTTGTCCACGCCGGCCAGCCCGCGCGGGCGGGCCAACGCCCGGGCGAACGCCTCCTGCACCACGTCCTGTGCCTCGGTCAGGTCGGCGGTGAAGGCGTAGAGCTGGGTGACCAGCCGTCGGTAGCAGGCGTGGTAGAGCTCTCCCCACGCCTGGTCGGTGTCGATTGGTCCGTGCTCCGGCCGCACCGATCGCCGCCCCTCCGGTTCGCTGTCTGTCAGGGTACGAGCTGTCAGGGTACGAGCCCCGGGACGCGTCCCAGGTTCCCGAGATTTCCGATGACCGGGGAGAGATTTCCGATGACCGGGGAGAGACGACGGTAAACGACCGGGACGACGTCGTGGCGACCGCGACCGGGACGAGGGCCGGCCTCGGCGGCGGGGACGGCGGCCGGCGGCCGGGCCGGGGTGACATCGCGGCCCGGCGGCCGGGCTGTCAGAATTGCCGGCATGTCCGACGCACCCGCCGCCCGGCCCAGGGTTCTCTCCGGCATCCAGCCGACCGCCGACTCGTTCCACCTCGGCAACTACCTCGGCGCGGTGCGGTACTGGGTCACCCTGCAGGACACTCACGACGCGTTCTACTGCGTGGTCGACCTGCACGCGATCACGGCGGGGCACGATCCGAGGGTGCTGCGCCGGCGGACCCGGATCGCCGCCGCCCAGTTGCTGGCGGTGGGGCTGGACCCGGAGCGGTGCACCCTGTTCGTCCAGTCCCAGGTGCCGGAGCACCCACAGCTGGCCTGGGTGTTGAGCTGCCTGACCGGCTTCGGCGAGGCGAGCCGGATGACCCAGTTCAAGGACAAGTCCACCCGGCAGGGCGCCGACCGGGCCAGCGTCGGGCTGTTCACGTACCCGATCCTGCAGGCCGCGGACATCCTGCTCTACCAGGCCGACGCGGTGCCGGTGGGCGAGGACCAGCGGCAGCACCTGGAACTGACCCGGGACCTGGCGCAGCGGTTCAACGGGCTGTTCGGGCGGACCTTCACGGTGCCCGCGCCGCACATCGTCAAGGACACCGCGAAGATCACCGACCTGCAGGACCCGACGGCGAAGATGTCGAAGTCGGCGTCCTCGCCGGCCGGCATCATCGACCTGCTGGAGGATCCGGCCCGGTCGGCCAAGAAGATCCGCTCCGCCGTCACCGACACCGGGCGCGAGATCATCTTCGACCAGGCGAACAAGCCGGGCATCGCCAACCTGCTGACCATCTACTCCGCGCTGGCCGACCGGACCGTCGACGACCTGGTCGAGACGTACGCCGGCAAGGGCTACGGCGACCTGAAGAAGGACCTTGCCGAGGTGGTCCGGGAGTTCGTCGGACCGGTCCAGGAACGCACCCGTACCTATCTCGACGATCCGGCCCAACTGGACAAGCTGCTCACGATCGGGGCGGAGAAGGCGCGGGCGGTGGCCGCGGCGACGCTGCGCACCACGTACGACCGGGTGGGCTTCGTCGCGCCGCGCAGCAGCTGACCGGCACGCCGGCCGCGCCGCACGGACTGTCCGGGGCCGGCCGCCGACGGGTGTGATTGGATGCGGTCGGCGGCGAGGGCGACCGGGTTGGGGTGGAGCGGAGCGTGGTTCGCACGGACGGTACGCAGGACGCTGATGTCCCGACGACGCAGATCGGTGTCGCCGTGGACATCCCGGAGCCGTGGGGCGGCTACCTGACCCGTCGACGGGCCGAGGCGGGCGATCCGCAGGCCTCGGACGTACCGGCGCACGTGACCCTGCTCGGGCCCACGGTGATCCCGACGGCCAGCCTGCCCCGGGTGGAGGAGCACCTCGCCGCGGTGGCCGCCGAGCACCTGCCGTTCACCCTGCACCTGCGCGGGACCGGCACGTTCCGGCCGATCACCGAGGTGGTCTTCGTGGCGGTGGCCGCCGGGATCAGCGAGTGCGAGCTGCTGGCCGCCGCGATCGGATCGGCGCCCGAGCTGCGCCGGGACGCGCGGTTCCCGTACCACCCGCACGTCACGGTCGCGCACGACGTCGCCCCGGAGGCCCTGGACAAGGTGTACGAGGACCTGGCCGACTTCTCGGCGTTGTTCGAGGTCGAGTCGTTCACCCTGTTCTCGCACGGCGGCACCGCCCGCTGGCAGCCCCGCCGGGACTTTCGGCTGGGCGGCTGAGCCGTCGGTGGTCTCGGCCGGGACGGCGCCGCGGCGGGCGCGCCGACCCTGGATGCGGATGTCCGGCCACCGATCGGCCAAAATGACGGTCGTGAACGTCTTCGACCGGATCGAGGCTGGCTTCGATCGCCGGGTGGCGGCCGGTCGCCGCAGGTCGCGGCGGTTCGACCACTTCTGGCGGGCCCAGGACCACTACTACAACCTGCTCGGTCCCCGGCTCGCCGCGGCGATCGCCTACTACGGGTTCTTCGCGGTGTTCGCGCTGGGCCTGGTCGCGTACTCGATCTTCGGTTTCGTGGTCCGGAGCAGCCACGCGGTGCAGATCGCCGTGGACCAGTTCCTGATCCGGAACCTGCCGTTCGTCGGCCTGGACCAGATCCGCGAGAGCAGCAGCACGATCGGCGTGATCGGCCTGGTGATCCTGCTGTTCACCGGCGTCGGGTGGGTGGAGGCGATCCGGTCATCGCAGCGGCTGATCTACGGGCTGGAGCAGCAACCGGGCAACGTGGTGATCCGATGGTTGGTCGATCTGGCGGTGCTGTTCGGCGTGTTCGTGCTGCTGGGTGTGTCGATCGCGGCGATCGACGCGCTGGAGTCGCTGCTGAGCTGGCTGCTGCGCAGCACCGGCTCGGTCGGGCTGGCGGTGGTCAGTGGCGTGCTCAGCGTGCTGGTGAACGCGGTGCTGGCGGCGATGTTGATGATCGCCGTACCCCGGTTGAAGATCAGTCGACGGCGGTTGCGACCGTCGATCATGTTCCTCGCGATCGGCATCACGCTGTTGAACACGGTGGGGCGCTACTACGTGGTCCGCACCGAGCGGAATCCGGCGTACACGGTGGTGGCCGGCGCGGTGGGCCTGCTGCTGTACCTCTACCTGCTCAACCAACTGCTGTTGTTCGGCGCGGCCGTCGCGGCGACCAGCGGCTTCGGCCGCGTGGTCGACCTGGCCGGCGGCGAGGCCGCGACCACCGACGCACCCGTCGACCCCCCGCCCCCACCCGACCGCACGCCCCCGCCCGATGAGCCGGAAGAGTGAGAGTGGGCAATTCGGGCAAAACGTGCTGATGGCTGGTGCTGGATGGACATGATGGGGCGCGTGGGCGCACTTGTGACGTTGGAGCTGGCGCAGGACTCTCCGGTCGCCGAACAGCCGTGGATCATCACGTTCGGCCCGCTCGGCGGCGGGGACGACTGGGAACCGGTCGTCTGCGGTCCGTACGAGCGGGCGCACGCCTTGGCGCTCGCCGAGGCGGTGGTGGCCGACGAGGAGCTGATGGCGGTGGTGGAGCCGTTGTCCACGGCGGTCTCCATCGACGAGATCCGCGGCGAGATCGCCGCCGCGATGGCCGGCGCCGAGGAGGGCCGGGTCGAGCTGGACGACGAGGACCTGTACGGCGTCTACGAGGACACCGTCGTGGACGAGGAACTCGACGCGGCGGCCGGCGGCGGAGCGTCGGCGCCACCCGCCGAACCGCCCAGCGAGCAGGAGATCCGCGCCGGCTGGCGGCGGATCGCCGGCAAGCTCGTCGGCCAAGCCGGCTGAGCCGGCAGGTCGGTCAGCGCCGTTCGAA
The DNA here is from genome assembly GCF_042650605.1 of Micromonospora zhanjiangensis. Classification (NCBI taxonomy): domain Bacteria; kingdom Bacillati; phylum Actinomycetota; class Actinomycetes; order Micromonosporales; family Micromonosporaceae; genus Micromonospora; species Micromonospora zhanjiangensis. The sequence continues at coordinate 419,874 of NZ_JBHSBN010000001.1, forward strand.
CCAGACGGCGGCGTCGACCGGGAGGACGTACCCGCCGTCGCGGGCGGTGAGCGGGGCGCTGGCCAGCAGTGGCTCGCCGTGGCCGGACAGGTGCACCTCGGCGCCGCTGAGGTTGACCGCGCAGACCAGGGCCGCGGCGCCGGCCGGGCCGGTCCGGGCGAAGGCCAGCACGCCGGGTCCCAGGTCGAGCCAGGTCATGGTGGCCGGCTCGGCGTCGGCCGGCGCGGCGGTCAGTGCAGGGTGGGCCCGGCGGGCGCGCAGCGCGGCGCGGTACAGCTCCAGCGTCGAGGCGGGATCGCCGGTCTGGGCAGCCACCGACAGCGGGCCCCAGGTCGTCGGCGCCGGCAGCCAGGACCGGGTGGAGCCGTCCGGCCCGAAGCCGTACGGCGGGGTGTCGCCGTGCCACGGCAGCGGCACCCGGCAACCGTCCCGGCTCTCGCCGGTACGCCGGAACGACGGGTCCTGGCGTACCTCGGCCGGCAGGTCGAGCACCTCCGGCAGGCCCAACTCCTCGCCCTGGTACAGGTAGACGCAGCCGGGCAGGGCGAACATCAGCAGCGCGGCGGCCCGGGCCCGGCGCAGGCCGACCTCGCCGTCGCCGTACCGGGTGACGTGCCGCTGGCGGTCGTGGTTGGACAGCACCCAGGTGGTCGGCGCGCCCACGACGGCGGCCTCGGCCAGCGCCGTGTCGACCACCTTGCGGAACGAGTCGACCGACCAGACGGCGTCCATGAAGTCGAAGTTGAACGCCTGGTGCAGCTCGTCCGGGCCGACGTAGCGGGCCAGCCGCTGCGGCGTCTCGGCCCACGCCTCGGCGACCGCCATCCGTCCGCCCGGGTAGCTGTCCAGGATCGGCCGCCAGGACCGGTAGATCTCGTGTACGCCGTCCTGGTCGAAGTACGGCAACCGGGCCTTGCCGAGCAACTCCACCTGGCGCTGGCCGGTGGCCGACGAGTACCCCACGTCGGGCAGGCCGTCCTGCTTGACCATGCCGTGCGCCACGTCGACCCGGAAACCGTCGACGCCGCGGTCCAGCCAGAACCGCAGGATGTCCTCGAACTCGGCGCGCACCTCGGGGTGCTGCCAGTTCAGGTCGGGCTGGGCGGGGTCGAACAGGTGCAGGTACCACTGGCCGTCCGGCACCCGGGTCCAGGCCGACCCGCCGAAGATCGACTCCCAGTCGTTGGGCGGCAGTTCGCCGTCGGTGCCCCGACCGTCGCGGAACAGGTACCGCTCGCGGGCGGCCGAGCCGGGGGCGGCGGCGAGCGCCTCGGCGAACCAGGCGTGCGCGTCGGAGGTGTGGTTGGGCACCAGGTCCACGATGATCCGCAGGCCGAGCCGGTGCGCCTCGGCGATCATGACGTCGAAGTCGGCGAGGTCGCCGAACATCGGGTCCACGTCCCGGTAGTCGGCCACGTCGTAGCCGCCGTCGACCATGGGGGAGCGGTAGAACGGGGTGAGCCAGAGCGCGTCCACGCCGAGGTCACGCAGGTACGGCAGTCGGTCCCGGACGCCCAGCAGGTCGCCGGTGCCGTCGCCGTTCGAGTCGGCGAAGCTGCGGACGTAGACCTGGTAGACCACGGCCGAGCGCCACCAGGTGTCGTCGGTGGTGGGCGCGGGCGCGGTGCTGCTGTCGGTGGAGGGGGGCACTGGCCGTCCGATCGTGACGTGGCGTCTGGGTCCGCGGCCGCACCGGGCCGCGCGAGAGGATCAGTGCAGAATGCCGGCCAACCCTGCAAGAGTCAAGCAAGCCTTGCGCAAGAAGCCGGCCGTCAGCTCCGACCGGCGAGCGCGGTACCGGCCGGCGACTGGTCGGGCGGCGGCGCCGCGACCGGGCCCGGCTGGGTCGGCGTGGTCGGCCGTGCCGGCGGGGCGACCGCGGTCGAGCCGCGCACCACCAGTTCCGGCCGGAAGACGTACTCCGAGTGCGGGGCGGGGTGGCCGTGGATCTCGTCGACCAAGGCCCGGACGGCGGCCACCGCCATCGAGATGACCGGCTGCCGCATGGTGGTCAGCGGCGGCTCGGTGAAGGCCATCAGCGGCGAGTCGTCGAAGCCCACCACGGACAACTCGCCCGGCACCGCCAGGCCGCGGTGCCGGCCGGCCCGGATCGCGCCGAGCGCCATCAGGTCCGAGCCGCAGACCACCCCGGTCACGCCGCGGTCCAGCAGCCGGCCGGCGGCCGCCTCGCCACCCTCCACGCCGAACAGCGACAGCTCGGTCAGCTCGGCCAGGTCGGCGTCGGTCACCCCGAGCAGCCGCCGCATGGCCGCCTTGTAGCCGGCCACCTTGCGCTGCACCGGTACGAACCGGTCCGGTCCGGTGATCAGCCCGATCCGGCGGTGGCCCAGGGCGACCAGGTGGGCCACCGCGAGTTCGCCGGACTCCCGGTCGTCGCAGGAGACGAAGGGCGCCGGGATGCCGTCGGCGTACCCGTTGATCAGGACGATCGGCAGCGGGCGGGCCACCAGCGCGCGGTACCGGTCGTGGTTGGCCGCGGTGTCGGCGTGCAGGCCGGAGACGAAGACGATGCCGGAGACCTGTCGGTCGAGCAGCATCTCGACGTACTCGTCCTCGGTCACCCCGCCGGGGGTCTGGGTGCACAGCACCGGGGTGAAACCGGTCTGCGCGAGGGCTGTCTCGATCATCTGCGCGAAGGCCGGGAAGATGGGGTTCTCCAGCTCCGGCACCACCAGGCCGACCAGGCCGGCGCTGCGCTTGCGCAGCCGGGCCGGCCGCTCGTAGCCGAGCACGTCCAGGGCGGTGAGCACGGCCTGCCGGGTCTCCGGCGCGACCCCGGGGCGGTCGTTGAGCACCCGCGACACCGTGGCCTCGCTGACTTCGGCCTGTTGGGCGATGTCGGACAGTCGAGCGCGCATGGCGGCACCTTAGCCCATGGGCAAGTTCTTGCGCCGACGACTGCAAGGACTTCCATAATCTGAAAGCTCTTGCTACGGTCCCGGAAACACGCCACACCTGCGGCGCGAGATCCCGGCGCCGGTTGAAAGAACTTACACCGACCTGCCCGTGACCTGCACCGGCCCCGCGCCGGTACGACGGTCCGCGGTGCGGTCGATAACCCCCTCGGTCGGACGGCGCCACCCGAGCCCGCCCGGCCATGATCGACAGGAGTACCGATGCGCATCCGTACCGCGGGTGTGGTCGCCGCCCTCGCCCTGGCGCTCGCCGCCGCGGGCTGTGGCGGCGACGGCAAGCCGGCCGCCAAGGAGTCCGCCAAGGCGGCCGGTGGCAAGTTGGTCATCTGGGCCGACGACAAGCGCACCGCCGCCCTCAAGCCGTTCGCCGAGAAGTTCGGCCAGGAGAACGGCGTGACCGTCGAGGTCCAGGCCGTCTCCAAGGAACTGCAGACCACCTTCGTCACCGCCTCGCAGCAGGGCAGCGGTCCGGACGTGGTGGTCGGCGCGCACGACTGGATCGGCAACATGGTCCAGAACGGCGCGATCGACCCGGTGCAGCTCTCCGGCGACATGAAGAGCGCGTTCAACCCGACCGCGGTCAAGGCGGTCACCTTCAACGGCCAGACCTACGGCGTGCCGTACGCCATGGAGAACCTGGCGCTGATCCGGAACACCGCGCTGGCCCCCGAGGCGCCGAAGACTATCGAGGACCTGGTCGCCTCGGGCAAGAAGCTCCAGCAGGAGAAGAAGGTCAGCGAGATCCTCTGCCTGCAGGTCGGCCAGAAGGGTGACGCGTACCACATCTACCCGCTGTACGCGTCGGCCGGCGGCTCGCTCTTCGGCACCACCGCGAACGGCGACTACGACCCGAAGGACCTGGGCGTCGGCAAGCCCGAGTCGATCGCGGCGTTCAAGAAGATCGGCGCGCTGGGCGAGAAGGGCGCCGGGGCGCTGAAGCGGTCCATCGACGACACCAACTCGATCTCCACCTTCACCGGCAAGAAGTGCGCGTACCTGGTCTCCGGACCGTGGGCCGTGACCGACGCGAAGAAGGCCGGCATCACGTACGACATCTCCGCCGTCCCGCCGTTCGCGGGCGGCAAGGAGGCCGCGCCGTTCGTCGGGGTGCAGGCGTTCTACGTGGCGGCCAAGAGCAAGAACAAGGCCCTGGCGCAGGAGTTCGTCGCGAACTACACCACCCGGACCGACCTCGCCGTGGCGCTCTACCAGGCCGAGCCGCGCCCGCCGGCGCTGACCGCGGCGCTGGACCAGGTCAAGGGCAGCGACCCGGACCTGGCCAAGTTCCAGGAGGCCGGCAAGAACGGCCAGGTGCTGCCCGCCATCCCGGCCATGGCCGCCATCTGGGACCCGTTCGGCAAGGCGGAGTCCGCGGTCGTCGGCGGCGCCGACCCGACCGCCACGGTCACCGCGGCCGGCAAGACCATCGCCGGACAGATCAAGTAACCGATGAGCACCGAGCTCTCCGGCCCGGGGTCCGCGCTGCGGGCCCCGGGCCGGGGGCCGGCCGACGGTCGCCGGCCCGAACCGCAGCGCCGCGTCGCGCGTAACGACGCGCCGGTCACCGCATCCGGCCTGGCCGTGAAGGTGGTGCTCCTCGGCCTGACCGCCGGGATCGCGATCTGGGCGGCCTTCCCGCTGGTCGAGGCCGGCGCGTGGATCGGGCTGGCGATCCTCGCGGGCACCACCGCCGGACTGTTCTACCTCTACCTGACCCGCCGGCACATCCCGGCGAAGTACCTGATCCCCGGGACGCTGTTCCTGATCGCCTTCCAGGTCGCGCCGGTGCTCTACACGGCGAGCACCGCGTTCACCAACTTCGGCGACGGCCACCGGGGCAGCAAGCAGGACGCGATCACCGCGATCCAGACCGCCTCGGTGACCCAGGTGCCCGGCTCGACCGAGTACCAGCTCTCGGTAGCCACCACCGGCGACCCGGCCAGCGGACCGCTGGTCTTCCTGGTCACCGACCCGGCCACCGGGACGGTCCAGGCCGGCGACGCGGGCGGGCTGACGAAGCTCGACGCCGCCGACGTCACGGTGGGTGGCACCGGCAAGGTCACCGCCGCCAAGGGCTACACCGTGCTGAACTTCGGCCAGGCCAGCGCGCGGAGCAAGGAGATCACCGACTTCGCGGTGCCGACCCCCGGTGGCGCCATCCGGTCCAGCGGCCTGTCCCGGGCGTACGAGGGCAAGGCCGTCCGGGCGTACGACGCGGGGTGCGACTGCGTCCGGGCCGCGGACACCGGGAAGACCTGGACGGCCGACCCGGCGACCGGAACGTTCGTGGCCGACGACGGTGACCGGCTGGCCCAGGGCTGGCAGGTCACGGTCGGGTTGACGAACTTCACCCGGGTGGTCACCGACCCGAACATCTCCGGACCGTTCCTCGGCACGCTGGTCTGGAACTTCGCCTTCGCCATCGGCTCGACCGGCGGCACCTTCCTGCTCGGCCTGTTCTGCGCGTTGGCGCTCAACTCGCCCCGGGTACGCGGCAAGAACGTCTACCGGGTGCTGATGATCCTGCCGTACGCCATGCCGTCGTTCGCGATGTTGCTGGTCTGGCGGGACATGTTCAACACCGACTTCGGGCTGCTGAACAACCTGTTCGGCACGCACGTCGACTGGTTCGGGCAGAACTGGTCGGCCCGGCTGGCGGTGCTGCTCGTGCAGCTGTGGCTCGGCTACCCGTACATGTTCCTGGTCTCCACCGGGGCGCTGCAGGCCATCCCGCGGGAGCTGTCCGAGGCCGGTTCGGTCGACGGGGCGAGCCCCTGGCAGTCGTTCCGGCGGATCACCCTGCCGCTGCTGCTGGTCGCGCTCTCGCCACTGCTGATCTCGTCGTTCGCGTTCAACTTCAACAACTTCAACGCGATCTACCTGACCACCGAGGGCGGCCCGTTCCCGGCCGAGAACTCGATGATCGGGGCCACCGACCTGCTGATCACGTACACGTACCGGCTCGCCTTCGGCGGGCAGGGCGCCGAGTACGGCTTCGCGGCGGCCATCTCGATCTTCATCTTCACCATCGTCGCGGTGATCTCCGCGGTGAGCTTCCGGCGTACCCGCCGACAGGAGGAGGTGTACTCGTGACCCGGTGGTTCTCCCAGGTCGGCTGGCGGCATCTGGTCGGCCTGCTCGCGATCGCGTTCAGCCTGTTCCCGATCCTGTTCGTGCTCTCCGCGGCGGTGAACCCGCAGGGCACGCTCAGCTCCACCGACCTGGTGCCCACCGGCGGCGTGTCGGTGGAGAACTTCGGCAAGCTGTTCCAGCGGACCGACTTCGGCCGGTGGTTCCTCAACTCGGTCCTGATCGCCGTGCTGGCGTCCGCCGCGTCGCTGCTCCTGTCGGTGCTGGCCGCGTACGCGTTCTCCCGGATGCGGTTCCGCGGCCGCCGGGTGGGTCTGCTGTCGCTGCTGCTGATCCAGATGTTCCCGCAGTTCCTGGCGGTGGTGGCGATCTTCCTGATCTTCTCGAGGATCACCGAGTTGTGGCCGGCGATCGGCTTCAACACGCCGTGGGGGCTGATCCTGCTCTACCTCGGCGGCGCGCTGGGGGTGAACACCTGGCTGGTCAAGGGCTTCTTCGACACGCTGCCCCGGGAGTTGGACGAGTCGGCCACCATGGACGGCGCCACCCACTCGCAGGTGTTCTTCCGGATCATGCTGCCGCTGGTGACGCCGATCCTGGCGGTCACCGGGCTGCTGGCCTTCATCACCACCATCAACGAGTTCCTGCTCGCCAACGTCTTCCTGACCAGCGGGCAGTCCAAGACGGTGGCGGTCGGCATGTGGAGCCTGCTCAACGGCGACCAGCGGAACGCCAACTTCGGCGTGTTCGCCGCCGGCACCCTGCTCACCGCGATCCCCACGGTGGCGGTCTTCCAGTTCCTGCAGCGCTACATCGTCTCGGGTCTGACCGCAGGATCGGTGAAAGGGTGAAACCGGAGGGGTGTGCGCGGTGCGACCACCCGCGGCCCGAGAGGTGCCGCTCCGGACGGACGTGAGCCGCGCGAAAGGCGGGTTCGATGCTGCCGCATCACGACGGGTCCGGGCTCTACGTCCCGGACCAGGCGCCGGGGCTGGGCGACACGGTCGACGTGTTCGTCCGGGTGCCGGCGACGGCCGGGGTGGACCGGGTGCACGTGCGGACCACCCCGGACGGCGAGCCGAGGTTCGTCGAGGTGCGGCCGGACCGGCGGGTCGGCGACGAGACGTGGTGGCGGGCGCGGGTGGGCGTGCGCAACCCGGTCACCACCTACCACCGGTACGACGCGAGCGCCTTCGACCGGGTCGACCCGCTGCTCGGCGGCGACGCGGCGCTGGCCCGGCTGGCCGACGCGGTGCACGCCCGGGGTTGGCGGTTGCTCGGCGACGTGACCAGCAACCACACCGGCGACGGGCACGACTGGTTCGTCGCCGCCACCGCCGACGGGTCCGCGCCGGAACGGGAGTTGTACTACTTCGACCCGGCCGGCGGCGACTACGAATCCTGGAACGGGGTCAAGACGCTACCCAAGCTGAACTGGGCCAGCGCCGAGCTGCGCCGTCGGTTCGCCGGGGCCGCCGACTCCGTGGTCCGGCGCTGGCTGCGCCCGCCGTACGGGTTGGACGGCTGGCGGGTGGACGTGGCCAACATGACCGGCCGGCGCGGCGCGGACGCGTACACCCACGAGGTGGCCGCGCTGCTGCGGGCAGTGGTGACCGAGGTCCGGGCGGACGCGCTGCTGATGGCCGAGCACGGCCACGACCACACCGGTGACCTGGACCGGGGCGGCTGGCACGGCACCATGAACTACACCGGTTTCACCGATCCGCTGCTGCGCTGGTTGCGGGCCGGTGACCGGCCGCTGCCGACCTTCCTCGGCACCCCGGGCGGGATCCGCCGGCAGGGCGCCGACGCGATGCTGGCCACCATGGCGGCGTACCGGTCGCTGGTGTCCTGGCGGGCGTGCGCGCACTCGTGGCAGTTGCTCGGCTCGCACGACTCGGCCCGGAGCCGTACCGTCGTCGGGGACGCGGCCCGGCAGGAGGTGGCCGCCGGGATGCTGGCCACCATGCCGGGCATCCCGATGGTGTACGCCGGCGACGAGTGGGGCCTGACCGGCGTCAACGGCGAGGACTCGCGTACCCCGATGCCGTGGGACCGGCCGGAGCGGCGGGACGCGGCGACGTTCGCGGCGTACCGGTCGTTGCTGGGGTTGCACCGGGCGGAGCCGGCGCTGCGGTACGGCGGCCTGCGCTTCGCGCACGCGGACGCGGACACCGTCGTCTTCCTGCGCGAGACGGCGGACGACGCGCTGCTGGTGCTGGCCCGCCGCGCCCCCGGCCGCCCGGTCCGCCTGGCCGGCCTCCCCGGCACCGGCGACGCCACCAACCTGTACGGCGGCGCGGCCCTCCGCCCCGCCTCCGACGGCACGGTCGAACTTCCCGCCGACGGCCCCACCTTCCAGGTGTGGCGTCTGAGCTGAGGTGGAGCGCCAGAGCTTGGCGGGAGTCGCCCCTCGGGGGCAATCCGCGCTGACATCTGCGCGCCCAGAGGCGCCGCCAATATTTTGGCCGGGAAATGCCGGGACGGGTGCTTCATATGCGTACGGGTGTTCGACATCATTGGCTCTCCGAGTGGGAGGAGCGGCAATGGCCGACAAGAGCGCCATCGAATGGACCGAGGCGACCTGGAATCCGACCACTGGTTGTGACCGAATCTCGAGCGGCTGCGACCACTGTTACGCGCTCACGCTCGCCAAACGGCTCAAGGCGATGGGATCACCGAAGTACCAGGTGGACGGTGACCCGCGAACGTCCGGGCCCGGGTTCGGCGTCGCCATTCACGCCGACGCGCTGGACGTTCCGTACCGTTGGCGGGAACCACGGACGGTGTTCGTCAATTCAATGTCGGACCTTTTTCACGCTCGGGTACCACTGGCCTACGTGCGGCGGGTGTTCGAGGTGATGCGCAAGACGCCCCGGCACACCTATCAGGTGCTCACCAAGCGGGCCGCCCGGCTGGCCAGGCTTGCCCCGGAGATCGACTGGCCGGCCAACGTTTGGATGGGTGTCAGCGTCGAGGACGCGAGCCAGACGGCTCGGGTCGACCACCTGCGGACGGTGCCGGCCGCCGTCCGGTTCGTCTCGGCCGAGCCGCTGCTCGGACCGCTGCCAGGACTCGACCTCGACGGCGTCGACTGGCTCATCGCGGGGGGCGAATCGGGAGCCGGATGTCGGAACATGTCCGCCGACTGGGTGCGTGACCTGCGGGATCAGTGCCAGGTGGCCGGGACGGCGTTCTTTTTCAAGCAGTGGGGCGGTCGTACGCCGAAGGCCGGTGGCCGGGCGTTGGACGGCCGGACCTGGGACGAGATGCCGGTGCGGCGGACGGTCACTGTCGCCGGGTGACAACGACGAGCGAAGCGTCGCCGTGCCTGCGGCCGCCGAGTCGGAATCGCCATTGTGCGACTGACGGCCGTGCCGTTGGTCGCCGTCTTCCGCGACCGCGGGGTGGTCAGGAGCGGTAGAGGACCTGTTTCCAGAAGTCGCCGTGGCCCGTCCGGGGGATGTATCCCCGGGCGTGCAAGCTCTTGACCGCGGCGCGTACGTGCGGGATCCATGCTTGGCCGAGCGTCTTCCCGTAGACCTCCGGCACGACCTCGGCCAAGGTGAGTCGTGGGTGCTGTTCCAGTAGCCCGTGAATGTTCTGTTCGATGATGGCCGTCCACCGTGGTCCGTTCTGCTTCCTGTATGCCTCGGCGTCGAATACGGGCGTCTCGCCGAAGAGGGTGGGTACGACTAGGTCTCCTCGCCGTACCTGTTCTTCGAACCATGCCTGTTCCCACTCGACGCCGGCCTTGCCGAGCGCGTCGGCGAAATGCCAGGCGCCCTCGCGATGCGTCGTGAACAGGACGAGGACGTATTGCGGTGCGAGGTCAGGTCGCTTGCGTACCGGCATCCGGATCGCCCGGTAATGCGTTCCCTCGGTCAGCCGGCGTTCGTACTCTAAGCCCACCCGGAGCGCGACGTCGGTGGCCCGCTCGTCCGTGCGCACGTCGCCCACCGTGGCGAAATGTTCCTGCCACCAGTCGGCACCGAGGAAGCGGTCGAGCAGGCGGGCGGTCTTTCTGTCCGCATCGGACAGGCCCCGGGTCTGGTCCGCGCCAGGTGGACCGCGCGTCCCACCCGGGCCACCGCCGAGACGCTGAAGTGCAGCAAGACCTCGGTGGGTGGCCAGGCCGGCCGAGCAGGTGATGCCGGATCGTGTCGAACGCGAGCGCTGGCCCGAACGGATCGAGAAACGCGAAGAGGGAGGCATCCTTCGCCAGGACCAGGAGTTCCGGCAGGTGTTCGTCGAGGGTGCCGTGCCGCAACTCGCGACGGACCGTGCCGCCCTTGGCGTGGAGAACCTGTCGCAGGTTGGCGAAGTTGTCGTCGTCCTGTTCGACAAAGAAGCCGCGAACGTCGCGGAAGCCGCTGACGAACTCGGCGCACCGGGTGAGCAGCAGGGGAGACCCGGGCTCGCCGTCCTCGTATTCGCCCCGGCCCGCGTAGCCGTCCAGGAAGACGACCGGGTTGCTCTGTCCGGTCATCGACGCGAAGACCACCGGGTACCGCTTGAGGATGCCGTGCTTGAGCACGGCGGCGGATTTCCTGGACCGGAAGAACTCCTCGTTGGCAGACATCGCGCATCGGACGTCATTCACTTTTGGTGACGACACGGTAGCGCTCGGCATGGAGTTCTGTGGGTCTTGACGTCTCGGGCAGGGTGGATGTCCCGTGATGTCTGCAGCGTGACCAGCGATAATGCGCTGAGGGGGATGAGTTGTCGGGTAGCTGACACCGGGCCGGTCTGCGTTGGTGCGTCCGCGCTGCGGGCGGTGAGGGCTTCTCCATCCGCGTGTCGGAGGGGCGAGCGTCGCATGGTGCGGTGGGTGGGCATTCACCCGCCGGTTTGTGAACGTCTGGTGTCACTCCCGCAGCACTAGATGCGCACGAACCGGCGGTCGCCCGGGTCGGCGGGTGCGTGGCTCGGTGGGTGTGGTTACTTCGCTGACGGGTCCGCGACGTAGGTGCCGCGACCCTGCCGGAGATCGACGCGATCGAGACCACGGTGTCGGCGGCGAACCGGCAGAACCTGCGCTACCGGGCCTTCTGCGACCGGGTCCCGACCGGCCCGCTGCGCTGCCTCCTGCCCGCCGCCCACCCCGGTCGCTGCGTCCCCGAACCCCCATCCTGACTTACCCCGACCCTCTACCCCCACCCACCGAGCCCCCACCCGTCACCCGCCACGAGGCGGGCGGAGATACCAGCAATGTCGGGGACATTGCTGCATCCGCGCGCCGAATAACAGCAAAGTCCCCGACATTGTCGGGACGGGAGCCGGTTGGGGCGGGCGCCTCGCGCCTGGGTGGGGTGGATCGACACAGGATGGGCGGTGGGTTGGGGGCGCGGCATCGGCCCGTGGCCGTTATCTGGCTGTGACCAAGTGTGGACTGTGTGGTGGGGCCATCCGATCGGTGTTACTTGTGGGTTTCCGCCACATAGCTCGTGTGTGACGTCACTTCTAGCGTGTGCCGACAACAAGCTCCCTTCCCCGTGTCCTCCGGGTCGACCGACCCGGAGCGACCACCTCCCCCACCTGGAGCGCACACATGACGGTCCGGACGACGCGGCGGGCACTGGTCACCGCCGCCGGCATGATGACGGTGGCGCTGGCCGCCACGGCCTGCGGCAGCCCGCAGAGCACCGCGAACGGCGGCGGTGGTGACGCGCCGGTGAAGGTCGGCCTGGTCTACTCGCAGTCGGGCGCGTTGGCCAGCTACGGAAAGCAGTACATCGAGGGTTTCAAGGCCGGGTTGTCGTACGCCACCAAGGGCAGCAACAAGGTCGGCAACCGTACGGTCGAGGTGACCGAGGTGGACGACGCGGGTGACCCGGCCAAGGCGGTGTCGGCGGCCAAGGACCTGATCGGCAAGGGCACGAAGATTATCGCCGGTTCGACGGCCTCCGGCGTGGCGTTGCAGGTCGCCCCGATCGCCGCGCAGAACAAGGTGCTGTTCATCTCCGGGCCGGCGGCCACCGACGGCGTCACCGGGGTCAACAAGTACACCTTCCGGTCCGGCCGGCAGTCCTACCAGGACGTCCTCACGGCCAAGTCGTTCATCGGCGAGCCGACCGGCAAGAAGGTGGTGGTGTTCGGCCAGGACAGCGCCTTCGGCAAGAGCAACGAGACGGCGGTGAAGGCGGTCCTCGGCGGCGCGGGCGCCACCGTCAGCAGCGTTCTCGCGCCGGCCAGCGCCACCGACTTCACCCCGTTCGCCAGTCAGCTCAAGGCGGCCAAGCCGGACCTGCTCTTCGTCGCCTGGGCCGGCACCTCCGCCCCGGCCATGTGGCAGAGCCTCGACCAGCAGGGCGTACTCGGCTCGACCACGGTGGTCACCGGGTTGGACATCCGGGCGTCCTGGGCCACCTTCGGCGCCGGCGGGACGAAGATCTCGTTCCTGTCGCACTACTTCGACGGTGCCAGCGACAACGACGCGGCCAAGGCCGCCAAGGCCGCGGTGCCCGGCGGCGTGCTCGACCTGTTCCACCCGGACGGCTTCGCCGCCGCGCAGCTGGTGGTCCGGGCGATCGAGCAGGGCGGCGACGACGTGGACAAGATGGTCAAGGGCCTGGAGGGCTGGAGCTTCGACGGGGTCAAGGGCCCGATGACCGTCCGGGCCGAGGACCATGCGCTGCTGCAGCCGATGTTCCAGGCCAAGCTCACCGGCACCGGTACGGCGATGAAGGCCGAGGCGCAGAAGACCCTGGCGCCGCAGGAGTGCGCGCCCCCGGTCGTGAGCATGAAGGGCTGACCGGAGTGACTGTGCTCGCGGTTCGGGGACTGACCTGGCGGATCGGTGAGGTCGCCATCGTCGACAACGTCCACCTGGACCTGGCGCCGGGGGAGTTCCTCGGCGTGATCGGGCCGAACGGCGCCGGCAAGACCTCGCTGTTCAACCTGGTCTCCGGGCTGCGCCCGGCCACCGAGGGGCGGCTGCTGCTGCACGGCCGGGACGTCGGGCATTTGCCTCCGCACCGGCGCGCCCGGCTCGGGCTGGGCCGCACCTTCCAGTCCTCGTCGGTGTTCGGGTCGCTGAGCGTACGGGAGAACGTCCGGCTCGCCGTACAGGCTCATCGTGGTGGGTCGATGCGGCTGTGGCGGCGGGCGGCGGCCGACCGGGACGTGCTGGTCGCCGCGGACGCGGCGCTGGACCGGGTGGGGCTGGCCGGCCGGCGGGACGCGCCGGCCGGCACCCTGGCGCACGGCGAGAAGCGCAAGCTGGAGATCGCCCTGCTGCTGGCCGGCGAACCGTCGGTGATGCTGCTGGACGAGCCGATGGCCGGGGTCAGCGCCGAGGACGTGCCGGAACTGGTCGAGGTGATCAGGTCGCTGACCGGGGAGGCCGGTCGGTCGGTGCTGATGGTGGAGCACCACATGGACGTCATCCTGCGGCTGGCCGACCGGATCGCGGTCATGCACCACGGCGCGCTGCTCGCCTGCGACACCCCGGAGACGGTGATGGCCAACCCGACCGTCCAACAGGCATACCTGGGGGAGGCTCTGTGAGCGCGAGGAGTGAGCCGGGTTTGCGAGCCCCGCAGTCGCGAACGGAAGGCGGCTCTGTGAGCGCGAGGAGTGAGCCGGGTTTGCGAGCCCTGCAGTCGCGAACGGAAGGCGGCCCTGCGAGGCTGGAGGGTGCCGCGGGCGGCGAACCGGTGCTGACCGTCACCGACCTGTCGGTGCGGATCGCCGGGCTGCACATCCTGCAGGGGGTGTCCTTCACGGTGGCGCCGACCGGGGTGACCGTGTTGCTCGGCCGCAACGGGGTCGGCAAGACCACCACCCTGCGGGCGATCGTCGGGCTGACGCCGCGCGGTGGTGAGGTGCGCGGGACGATCCGCACCGGGGCGCGGGGGCTGCTGAACCAGCCGACGTACCGGCTGGTCCGCGAGGGGTTCGGCTACGTGCCGGAGGACCGGTGCGTGTTCGCCGGGCTCACCGTCGCGGAGAACCTGCGGCTGGCCGAGCCGCGCGGGGCGCGGTCCGCCGGCGGCGAGCTGACCGCCGCGTACGACCGGGTCTATGACCTGTTCCCGGAGCTGCGCCGGCGCGGCCGGCAGCGGGCCGGGTCGCTGTCCGGCGGGCAGCAGCAGATGCTGGCCATCGGCCGGGTGTTGCTGCGGGACAACCGGCTGCTGCTGGTCGACGAGCCGACCAAGGGTCTCGCGCCGAAGGTGGTCACCGAGGTGGCCGAGGTGTTGGAACGGGTCGCGGAGGTGGTGCCGGTGCTGCTCGTCGAGCAGAACCTCGCGGTGGTACGCCGGTTGGCGCGGGACGCGGTCGTGCTGGCCGCCGGCCGGGTCGCCTGGGCCGGCGACGCCCGGGAGCTGCTGCGGGAGACGGCGCTGACCCGGTCGCTGCTGGGCGTCGGATCGAGCGAGGTGGCCACCTCATGAGCACGCTGGTGCTGCTGACGGTGACCGGGTTGGGGCTGGCCGCGCTGTACTTCCTGGTCGCCTCCGGGCTGTCGCTGGTGTTCGGGCTGGCCGACGTGCTCAACTTCGCGCACGGGCTGTTCCTGTCCGTCGGGGCGTACGCCACCTGGTGGGCGGCCGGCAACCTGCCCGGCGCCGGTGCCGACGGGTTCGGCTTCGTGCTGGCGGTCGCCTTCGGCGTGCTGGCCGGCGCGGTGGTGGCGATGCTGGTCGAGCTGGTGATGATCCGGCCGCTGTACGCCCGGCCGATCGAGCAGGTGCTGGTGACCGTGGGCCTGTCTCTGGCCGGGGTGGCGCTGTTGCAGGCCACCTGGGGCGCCGACCCGCGCAGCTTCCCCCGACCGGCCTGGACCCAGCGGGTCACCTCGGTGCTCGGCGCGAAGGTGCCGAACTCGGGGCTGCTGCTGATCGTCGCCGCGGTGGTGGTGCTCGCCGCGCTGCTCGGCCTGCTCCGCTACACCCGGTACGGCCTGGTGATCCGGGCCGGGGTGGAGAACCGGGAGATGGTCACCGCGCTCGGCATCGACGTGCGGAAGGCGTTCACCCTGGTCTTCGCGATCGGCGGGGCGGCGGCGGCGCTGGCCGGCGGGCTCGGCGGGGTCTACTTCGGGTCCGTGTCCCCGGGGCAGGGCGGGTCGCTGCTCATCTTCGCCTTCATCGTGGTGGTGATCGGCGGGATGGGTTCGGTGGTCGGCTCGGCGTACGCGGCCGTCGCGGTGGGCCTGCTGCAACAGTTCGTCAACTACTACGGCACCTCGGGGCTGGGTGACGTCTGCGTCGTCGCGCTGCTGGCGCTGGTGCTGTTGCTGCGCCCGCAGGGCATCGCCGGAAAGGTGGTTACCCCATGACCTCCACCGTCGAGGAGACGCCGCCGGCCGTGGTGCCGGACGAGGTGACCCCCGGCCGGCGGCGCCGGGTCGCGCCGCGGGTCTGGTTGCCGCTGTTGGTGTTGCTGCTGTTCGCCCTGCTGCCGTACTCGACGGTGGTGGTGCCGGGGGCGTTCGAGGGGCCGCTCAACTCGCCGGGCACCCTGCAACTGCTGGCCATCTGCCTGGTGTTCGGCGGTCTGGCGGCCGGTTACGACCTGCTGTTCGGGCGGACCGGCATGCTCTCGTTCGGGCACGCGCTGTACTTCGCGGCCGGCGTCTACGGCACTGACGTCCTGGTCACCCGGGCCGGCCTGCCGCTGTGGCAGGCGACCCTGTTCACCCTGGTCGGTGGGACTGTCCTGGCGGCGCTGCTGGGCGCGGTGGCGCTGCGTACGGTCGGGATCGCCTTCGCCATGGTGACGTTGGCGTTCGCCCAGGTGGCGGCGCTCGGAGTGGCCCGCGACTTCGGCGGGCTGACCGGCGGCGAGGAGGGACTGCCGCTGGACGTGTCCGGCCTGCCGGCCCCGCTGGTCGGGGTGGCCAACACGGTCAACCTGTACTGGCTGGCGCTGGCGTACCTGGTCCTGGTGGTGCTCCTGGTGCACCGGATCTCCGGGTCGCCGACCGGCCGGGTGCTGGCCGGGCTGCGCGACGACGAACGGCGGATCGGGGTGCTCGGGCTGGACCCGTACCGGTTCAAGCTGGTGGCGTTCACCGTCTCCGGCGCGCTGGCGGTGGCCGGCGGGGTGGTCTACTGCCTGCTGGTCGGCGGCGCCTCACCGCACGTCACCTCGTCGGAGTTGACCCTGTCGCTGTTGGTGATGGTGGTGCTGGGCGGCCCGGGGACCCGCTGGGGGCCGGTCCTGGGCGGGATGCTCTACATGTACCTCGACCATCGGTTGACCGCGTTCGGTTCGTCGGAGGCGGTGCGGTCGCTGCCCGGGGTGCTGCGCGGCCCGTTGTCCCAGCCGCTGTTCGTCCTGGGCACCGTGTTCGTGCTGGCCGTGTACTTCTTCCCGGGCGGGCTGGCCGCGCTGGCCGGCCGGCTGGGACCGCTGCGGAACCTGCGCCCGCGCCGATCGGACCGGTGACCCGGAAGGTCCCCCGGGCAGTCGGTACGGGCGGCGACCCCCCGTGTGGTCGCCGCCCGTACCGGTGCGCGCCGGTCGGATCAGCCGTTGAGCAGGTCGTACGCCGCCGCGGGCGCGTCCTGTGCCTGGTCGGCCGCGGGCGCGCCGAGCTTCGGCGCGTGACCGTATTCGCTGTACTTCACGACGTACGTGAAGGCCTTGTTCTTGCCCGCGGCCGGGACGTCCATGGTGAGCGAGGCGAGGTTGTGGTCCGGCCCGAGCGTGGCGCGGAACGGGATCGACTTCGCCTGCTGGCCCAACGCCTTCATCTGGTCGGCGTCCAGCACCTGGGCGGCGGTCCCGTCAGTGAGGTCGATGACGCCCGCGTACTCACCGTTGCCCTTGTCCTGCACCGTGGTGGCCGCGTTGAACAGGTGGCCGGCGTTGCCCTGGTCGGCGCCGTCGTACGCGGGGGTGGCGTCCTTGTCCGTGACCTTGGCCGGGTCGAGCTTCAACCACTTGTTCGGCAGCTTCGGCAGGCCGGTGACCCCCTTCGCGGCCTTGAAGCTCACCTTCATCCACACCTGTTGGCCGATGATCAGGTACCCCATCTGCATGGTGAAGCGGTGCTCCGGATCCTCGATGGAGGTGTTCAGCTGGATTGCCTTCGCCGCCGGGTCAACCGAGCCGGTGATGTCGTTCGTGGCGTCCTTGCCGGAGAAGCGGACCGGGCCCTTGGCGTCGTCCGGCACCGAGGCGAGCAGGATCTCCTTCGGTGACTTCGACGCGCTCGGTGCCGGGGACGCCGACCCCGCCGATCCGGCCCGTTCGACCGCGCCGCAACCGCTCACGCCGGCGACCGTCACCGCCAGGGCCGTCAGGGTCACGGTTCCGCGCCGGATCAGAGCCGTCGCGCCGGTGTGTCGTCTCATGCCTGTCTCTTTCTTCGGGGTGTCCGGTTCCTTGCAGGTGGTAAGTCTGCGGACGGACACTGCCGAATCACTGCCGATATGCTGCCGTCCGGCTGACGCGGACCGGATTCGCGCCGGCGGGAAGGCGGAGCGGGGGCATGGCCGGGATGCGGTTCGAGATCCTCGGGTCGCTGCGCGCCTGGCGGGACGGGTACGAGCTGGATCTCGGGCCGGGTAAGCAGCGGGCGGTGCTCGCGGTGCTGCTGCTGAACCCCGGTCGACCGGTCGGCACGGGTCAGATCATCGACGCGGTGTGGCCGGACGACCCGCCGGCGAACGGCCCGAACGTCGTGCAGAAGTACGTCGCCGGGCTGCGCCGGGTGCTGGAGCCGGACCGCTCTCCCCGAACACCCGGCCAGCTACTGACCCTCACCGACGCGGGATATCTGCTCCGGATCGACCCGGAGGCCGTCGACGCCGAGCGGTTCGAGCGAGGCGTCCAGCGGGCCCGGGCGGCTTTTGCCGCCGGTCGGCCGGCGGAGGCGGTGGCCGGTTTCCGGGCCGTCCTGGAAATGTGGCGGGCGGAGCCGCTGGCCGGACTGTCCGGCTCGTTCTTCGAGGCGACCCGGGTGCGGCTGACCGAGGCCCGGGCCACGGCGGTGGAGTCGCTGGCCGAGACCGAACTCGCCCTCGGCCGGCACCACGAGCTGATCGCCGAACTCGCCCGCCCGGTCGCCGAGTTCCCGGTCCGGGAGCGACTGCGCGGCCTGCTGATGCTGGCCCTGTACCGGTCCGGGCGGCAGGCGGACGCGCTCGGCGCGTTTCGCGAGATCCGGACCCTGCTCGCCGACGAGTACGGTCTGGAGCCCGGCCGGGAGCTGCAGGACCTGCACCAGCAGATCCTGCGCTCCGACCCGGCGCTGGCCGCGCCGACACCGGTGGCCGGACCGGATGCGCTGGCGGCGACGGCGCCGCCGACGGCGAGGGGGCCGGTGCCGGGGCAGCCGACCGTGCCGGAACAGCCGACCGTGCCGGAACAGCCGACCGTGCCGGGGCAGCCGACCGTGCCGGGGCAGCCGGTTTGGCCGGCGACTCCGGGGGCGGTCGTACCGGCCGGGTTGCCGTGGCCGGGGCCGGCCCTCCCGGCGGTCGGTGCCGCACCGGCGCGGGCCGGGTGGCCGCGTTGGCTGTCGGTGCTGGTCAACTTTCTCGCCGTGCTGCTCGTCCTGGCCAGCCTCGGCTACCTGACCTGGGCCGTGCTGCTCGGCTACGCCATCCGTCGACGCAGCCGCTGGCTGGGTGCGGCGGCGGCCGGATACTTCGCGCTGACCATGGCGGTGATCGTCGCGGTCGGGCCGGATCCGGTGGACGCGGAACCGGTCGGCCTCGACGACGCCCTGGTCTCCGCTCAGGTGGTTGTGGCCTGGCTGATCGGTGCGGTCCACGTCCTCCTGCTCAACCGGCTGCTCCGGGGACCGGGCCACCGCCGACGGGACGACTCCGAGGACGCGGAGCGGTCCGCCCGACGGGTGCTGCGGGAACGGGCCAGATACCTGCTGTACCACTACCCGACCGCTCGTACCGAGCTGCGGATCGGTCGCCCGGACCTGCCTCGCGACTACGACGACGGCGGGCTGATCGACATCAACGCCGTACCGGAGGAGGTGATCCACCGGTTGCCGGGCCTGCCGGCGGACCAGTGTCGCCAGATCGCCGTGGTCCGGCGGCTGCGGGGCGGTTTCCTGTCGATGGAGGATCTCGCGGCGCACTGTCTGCTCCCACCCGTTTCCACCGAGCCGCTCCGCGAGTTCCTGATCTTCCTGCCCCGCCCGCCGGCCGCGCAGCCGCCGCCCGTCGGGCAGCCGGTTCCGGACGGGCAGGCGCCGCCGGGCGAGCCGACCGGGTGGCCCGCACCGGTCACCGGGATCGTGGAGGGCTGACCACCGCCGCAACGCCGGACCGTCGCCGCGCCGGGCGGTCGGGTCGATGTCGTGGTGCGCTGGTAGAAAGGCCGGATGGGTAACGACCGGGCGGCGGTACGGGAGCGGGCCGAGGCGGTGCTGCGCCGGCTCGCCGGTGAGCGGGCCCGGCTGCGCGAGGACCAGTGGCGGGCGATCGAGGCGCTGGTCGTGGAGAAGCGTCGGGTGCTCTGCGTCCAGCGCACCGGCTGGGGCAAGTCCGCCGTCTACTTCGTCGCCACCGCCCTGCTGCGCGCGGGCGTCGGCGCCGCCGGCCCGGCGACCGGCGCCGGCACGGACACAGGCACGGACACCGGCACTGGCACCGCGACCGACCGGGGGAGCGCGGCCGGGCCGACGGTGATCGTCTCGCCGCTGCTGGCGTTGATGCGCAACCAGGTGGAGGCGGCCGCCCGGGCCGGAATCCACGCCCGGACGATCAACTCCGCCAACCTGGAGGAATGGGACGAGATCGCGGCCGAGGTGCACGCCGGTACGGTCGACGTCCTGCTGATCAGCCCGGAGCGACTCAACAACCCGGACTTCCGGGACAACGTCCTGCCCCGGCTCGCCGCCACCACCGGGCTGCTGGTGGTGGACGAGGCGCACTGCGTCTCCGACTGGGGCCACGACTTCCGGCCGGACTACCGCAGACTGCGGACCTTCCTGGCCGGGCTGCCGGAGCGGACCCCGGTGCTGGCCACCACCGCCACCGCCAACGCCCGGGTGACCGACGACGTCGCCGAGCAGCTCAGTGACGCGCTGGTGCTGCGCGGGCCGCTGGACCGCGAGTCGCTGCGGCTCGGCGTGATCGAGCTGCCCAGTGCGGCGCACCGGCTCGGCTGGCTTGCCGACCACCTCGACGAGCTGCCCGGCTCGGGGATCGTCTACACCCTCACCGTGGCGGCCGCCGGCGAGACGGCGGAGTTCCTGCGCGCGCGGGGCTGGTCGGTGGCCTCGTACACCGGCCAGGCCGAGGACGCGGACCGGCGCGCGGCGGAACAGGACCTGCTGGACAACAAGATCAAGGCCCTGGTGGCGACGTCGGCCCTGGGGATGGGTTTCGACAAGCCGGATCTCGGGTTCGTCGTGCACCTCGGGTCACCACCGTCGCCGATCGCCTACTACCAGCAGGTGGGCCGGGCCGGCCGGGCCGTCGAGCACGCCGAGGTGCTGCTCCTGCCCGGCCCCGAGGACCAGGCCATCTGGCGGTACTTCGCCTCGCTGGCGTTCCCGCCCGAGGAGCAGGTGCGCGGCGTGCTCGGCGCGTTGAGCCAGGACCGCCCGATGTCCACCCAGGCCCTGGAACCGATCGTCGACCTGCGGCGTACCCGGCTCGAACTGATGCTCAAGGTGCTCGACGTCGACGGCGCGGTCCGCCGGGTGCGCGGCGGGTGGCTGGCCACCGGCGAGCCGTGGGTCTACGACGAGGCCCGGTTGCGCCGCGTCGCCGAGGCGCGCACCGCCGAGCAGCGGGCGATGCGGGAGTACGTCAACGGCACCGGCTGCCGGATGGAGTTCCTCCGCCGGTGCCTGGACGACCCGGGAGCGGCGCCCTGCGGACGCTGCGACCGGTGCGCGGGAGCCAGGTTCGGTACCGACGTCTCCGCACCGGCGCTGTCCGCCGCGCAGGCGTACCTGGGCCGGCCGGGGGTGGAGATCCCGCCGAAGAAGATGTGGCCGACCGGGCTGGCCGCGGTCGGCGTACCGCTGAAGGGCAAGCTCGGCCCGGACGAGCAGGCGCTGCCGGGGCGGGCCGTGGGCCGGCTCTCCGACCTCGGCTGGGGTGGTCGGCTGCGCGGTCTGGTCGGCCCGGACGCGCCGGACGCGGACCTGCCGGACGACGTCGCGGGCGCGGTGGTCGAGGTGCTCAAGGCGTGGGCGCACGGTGATGATCCGTGGCCGGCGCGGCCGGTCGGGGTGGTCGCGGTCGGCTCGCGCGGCCGGCCGCGGTTGGTGCGCGGCCTGGCCGACCGGATCGCCACCGTCGGCCGGCTGCCGCTGCTGGGGGAGGTAACACCGGACCCGGCCGCGCCGGCCGGTGGCGGCGCGCGGGGCAACAGCGCCCAACGGGTACGCGCCCTGCACGACGCCTTCACCGTGCCGGCCGACCTGGCCGGCGCGCTGGCCGGGCTGACCGGCCCGGTGCTGCTGGTGGACGACCTGGTCGACTCGGGGTGGACGATGACGATGGTGGCCCGGCTGCTGCGCCGGGCCGGAGCCACGGGGGTGCTGCCGCTGGCCCTCGCGGTCGCCGGGTGAACCCACTGGCTGTCCCGCCGTCACCGGCAACACCACCCGCCACCCACCGTTTTGAGAGAATCTTGAACAGTGGACCACGAGGAAGAGATGCCGACCGTGCCGGACGGGACCCGGGCCGCAGGCGCCGGCGGATCGGCGGGACCGGTGGACCGGAGCACCCTGCGCCTCGGGCTGACCGTCGGCGGGCTGGTGCTCGCGCTGCTGGTCGGGTTCGGTCTGGGCCGGATCGGTGCCAACGGTGCCGCCGCGCCGGGTAACCCCGGTGTTCCCAGCCATACGCACGCGCCCGGCATCGGGCCGCACGACCATTCCGGCACCGGCACCGGCGACGGCGACGGCGGCCCGGGAACCGGGCAGGCCGGGGCCGAGGTGGGCGGGCTGTCGCTCAGTGCCGCCGGGCTGACCCTGGCGCCGGTGAGCGCCCCGACCGGCGTCGGCGCGGGGCAGGAGTTCCGGTTCCGGGTGCTGGGGGCCGACCGGCGACCGGTCACCGGGTACGCGGTCGTGCACGACAAGCCGATGCACCTGGTGGTCGCCCGTCGGGACCTGTCCGGCTACCAGCACCTGCACCCGACGATGGCACCGGACGGCACCTGGCAGGTTCCGCTGCGGCTGCCCGAGCCGGGGGTCTGGCGGGCGTACGCGGACTTCACCGCGGTGGACGACGCGGGCCGGCAGACGGCGGCCACCCTCGGGGTGGACCTGGTCGTCGCCGGCGACTACCGACCGCGGCCGCTGCCGGCGGCGGCCCGCGAGGCCACCGTCGACGGCTACCCGGTCACGTACCAGGGCACCCCGCAGGTCGGCGCGATCCAGCCGCTGCTGTTCCGGGTCTTCGCCGACGGGACCCCGGTCACCGCCCTGGAGCCGTACCTCGGCGCGTACGGGCACCTGGTGGCGCTGCGCGAGGGTGATCTCGGCTATCTGCACGTGCACCCGGAGCCGCAACCGGCCGGCGGCGCGGTGAAGTTCTGGCTCGCCGCGCCGAGCCCCGGGCGGTACCGGCTGTTCTTCGACTTCCGGCTCGGCGGGGTGGTCCGGACCGCCGCGTTCACCCTGGTCGTGCCGTAACGCCCGAGGTCGCCGCCGGGGAGCGCCCGGCGGGGCGCTCAGCCGGCGGCCCGGCGGTCGGCGGGGCGGGCCAAATAGCGGAGCAGGTCGCGGATCGTCTTCTTCTCGTCGGCCGACACGCGTGGGTCGGCCAACCGGCGCTGGATGGCCCGGATGTCCGCGTCGGCGGTGTCCGGACCGCGCTGCCGCCCGGCGACGGGCGCTCCGTCGGGTACGCCGAGGGCCCGGAACGCGGCGGCCACCGGTACGTCCAGCGCGGCGCAGAAGCCACGCACCTTGGCCAACTCGGGGTAGTCCTGCCAGTCGCCGGCCAGCCAGCGGAACACGGTGGACCGGCCGACGCCGGTGTGCGCGGCCAGGTCGCTGACCGTCCAGCCGCGTTCGTCCCGCGCGTCGTCGATCGCCCGCCGGACGAACCGGGCGAAGGCCTGCTGCGGCGACTCCTGTGCGGCGCCCATACCCGACCGGTCCCTCTCTGCCCTGGCCCCTCGGGCGGGATCCAGCTTCCTTGAGGGTAGTGCCCCCAGGGGCGGGCGCAAACGAGGATGCGGACGTACCGAGCGTGATCGTTTGGACATCTCCTGGAACGCGTTCGCGGCGGCCGGCAACTCCGACAGCCCGGCGAACGTCGTGCCGTTCCCGACGATGGCCTACGACTCGGCGGGCGGCGGTCGCCGGGGATCGGACAACGGCGGCGAGCGACGGAACTGAGCGGCGGCGGACCGCCGTCGGCTCAGCTCTCGGCCAGCAGGGTCGCCAGGCGCGGGGTGACCTGCCACTGCCGGACCAGTTCGCGGTACTCCTCGTGCTGCCGCGCGGTCGGCTCGGCACCGGTCAGCCGGGCCCGCAGCAACAGGTTGCGTGGCGTGTGCGCGGAGTCGACGAACTCCACCACGTCGACCCGGTAGCCGCGCAACCGCAGCAGCGCCGCCCGCAGCGAGTCGGTGAGCACGTCGGCGAACCGCTCGCGCAGGATGCCCTGCCGGGTGAGCAGCTCGTACGGCTCCGGGGCGGGCCGGTCCCGCAACTGTGCCGCCAGGTCGTGGTGGCAGCACGGGGCGGCGAGCACCCAGCGCGCGTTCCACCGCACCGCCCGGGCGAGCGCCTCGTCGGTGGCGGTGTCGCAGGCGTGCAGGGCCAGTACCAGGTCGACGGGGGGCCGCACCGGCGCGTCCAGGTTCGTACCGGCCACGAAACCGACCCGGTCGGCGCAGCCCAGCCGCTCGGCGAGTTCGGTGTTGCGCCGCCGCTGGTCGTCCCGGACGTCCACGCCGACGATCTCGACGTCCAGACCCCGGCCGGACAGGTAACGGTAGGCCGCGAAGGTGAGGTACGCGTTGCCGCAGCCGAGGTCGACCACCCGCAGCCGGTCGGGCAGTTGGTCGGGCAGGGTGGCCGCCAACGCCCGCAGGAACGCGTCGACCTGGCGGCGCTTGGCGGCGGTGCCGCCGATTACGGCGAACAGCGGATCACCCGGGTCGAGCAGGTGCTCCCTGGTCCGGTCGTGGCCCGCCGCGACGGTCGGGCGCGGCTCGGTCGTGGCCCGGTGCAGTTGCGCGTCGCCCTTCTTGGTCACCCGGAGCTGGACGGTGGCCGTGGCGGTCTCCACGTGCCAGTTGCCGAACGGCTCGGCCAGCAGCGCGTCGACGGCGGCGTCGGCCTCCGGCCCGGACGGCACGTTGCGGGTGTGCGGTCGGGCTCCGTCGAAGGTGGCGATCTGCAGCCGGACACCGGACTTGAGGGTGACCGGGCGCAACTCGGCGCGTACCACCGAGGGGGCCTGCCCACGGCGGCGCCCGGCGGCGACGGCGCGGGTCAGACCCGGGCCCAGCAGCAGCGAGCGGACCTCGGCCAGGGCGGTGTCCAGCGGTTGGGGCATCGGTTCATCATCCTGTCTGCGTCGCCGCGGGCGCCCGACGGGCCCCGGTCGGCGCGGAAAGCCCCTCCGGCGGCGCGGTCGGCGCCGACGGAGGGGCGGTGGTGCGGGAGATCGCGGTCAGGCGGTGGTCGGGTCGGCGTCGGTCGAGCCGGTCGACGCGGCGGACTCGCCGCGCGAACCGCGCCCACCGCGACGGCGCCGCCGCCGGGACGGCCGGCCGCGGCCGGCCTCGTCGGTGCCGGTCGACTCGCCGCGGGCCTCGACCAGGGTCGAGGTCTCGCCGCCGCCGGTGGTGGCGGTTGCGGTGGCCTCCGCCGTGCCGGCGTCGCCGGAGACGACCTCGCCGGCCCGGCGACGTCGCCGGCGACGCGGGCTGCGGCCCGCCTCGTCGTCGCCGGCCTGCTCGGGAACGGCCGCGTCGGGCGCGGAGTCGGACCGGCGCCGACCGCGGTCACGGTCACGCTCGCCCCGACCGCGCTCGCCCCGACCGTGCTCGCCCCGGCCGCCACCGGCACCACCGGTACGCCGCTGACCGCGCGGCCGACCGCCGCCCAGGTCCTCCTCGACCTCGGCGGACAGGCCGGCGCGGGTGCGCTCGGCGGTCGGCAGGGTGCCGGAGATGTCGGTCGGGATCGACAGGTCGGTGTAGAGGTGCGCCGAGGTGTGGTACGTCTCCGGCGGCTCCGGCATGTCCAGCCCGAGCGTCTTGTCGATGATGCGCCAGCGGGGTACGTCGTCCCAGTCGACGAAGGTCACCGCGACACCGGTGGCGCCGGCCCGGCCGGTACGACCGATCCGGTGCGTGTAGGTGTCCTGGTCCTCCGGGCAGTCGTAGTTGATGACGTGGGTGACGCCGGTGACGTCCAGGCCCCGGGCCGCCACGTCGGTGGCGACCAGAATATCGATCTTGCCGGTGCGGAACGCCCGCAGCGCCCGTTCCCGGGCCCCCTGGCCGAGGTCACCGTGCACCGCGGCCACGGCGAAGCCGCGGAAGTCGAGGTCCTCGGCGACCCGGTCGGCGGCCCGCTTGGTCCGAGTGAAGATCATCGTCAGGCCCCGGCCCTCGGCCTGCAGGATCCGGGCCACGATCTCGACCTTGTTCAGCGAGTGGGTCCGGTAGACCAGCTGCACGGTCTGCGGGGACGGGCCGGTCTCGGCGGTGTGCCCGGCGTGGATCGTCATCGGCTGGCGCAGGAAGCGCCGGGACAGGGTGACGATCGGATCGGGCATGGTCGCCGAGAACAGCATGGTCTGCCGGTCCTCCGGCAGCATCGCCAGGATCTTCTCGACGTCGTCCAGGAAGCCCAGGTCGAGCATCCGGTCGGCCTCGTCGAGGACCAGCGCGCGGATCCGGTCCAGCCGCAGGTGCTTCTGCTTGGCCAGGTCCATCAGCCGGCCCGGCGTGCCGACCAGGATCTCGACGCCGCGGCGCAGCGCCTCGATCTGCGGCTCGTAGGCCACCCCGCCGTAGATCGGCAGGACGCGTACGCCGCGGGTCCGGCCGGCGGCGGCCAGGTCCTTGGCGACCTGCAGACCCAGCTCCCGGGTCGGTACGACGACCAGGGCCTGCGGCACGCCGTCGCTGCCCTCGGCGGGAGTGAGGACCCGCTCCAGCAGCGGGATGCCGAAGCCGAGCGTCTTTCCGGTGCCGGTCGGCGCCTGGCCGATCAGGTCACCGCCGCGCAGCGCGATCGGGATGGCGTACTCCTGGATGGCGAAGGCGCGGAGGATGCCGCCCTCGGCCAGCGCGTCGACGGTTTCCTGACGCGCGCCCAGCTCGGCGAAGGTCGGTGCCTCGGGCCGGACCGGCTTGGTGGCGGCGAGCTCCGTGCCGCCGGTGATTGTCTCGATGTTGTCGCTCATCTGGTTGTGGGGGTGCCCTCTCGTGGTGCGCCCCGTCAGGTGGCGAAGGGCGCGGTATCGGTATGGGCGCGGGCCACACGGTCCGAGGCGGATCGCCAGGGTCGGACCGGGCCGCACGCGCACCGCAGGCAGGGATTTCGACGATCTCGATGCCCGCGGCAACTGATTCATGCTACCTGAGCCGGGCCGTTGTCGCCGACAGTGGCGTGATCCGACCGCCACCCGGGGTGTTCGGGAGTGACATCCGTTACTCCGGGACGGTCGCGGGCGGGAAAGATCCGCGGGTGATTTCCGCCACGATGAGCGGTAGCCTCCCGGGCGTGCCCGCCCTTCCGGATTCCCCCGTCGATCCGGCCGTGGTCGACCTGCTCGGCCTGGTCGCGTACGGCGAGCTGCTGGCCTTCGACCGGATGGCCGCCGATGCCCGGCTCGCGCCCGACCTGCCGCGTCGGGCCGTGCTGAGCGAGATGGCGGCCCGGGAGATCGACTGCTACCGCCGGCTCGCCGACCGGCTGACCGAGCTGGGTACGCCCCCCGAGGTCGCCATGGCGCCCTACGTCGAGGCGCTGCAGGGCTACCACGACTCCACCGAGCCGAAGGACTGGCTGGAGGCGCTGACCAAGGCGTACCTGGGTGACGCGGTCGCCGACGACTTCTTCCGGACGGTCGCCGACCACCTGGCCGAGCCGGACCGCCGGTTGGTGCTGGAGGTGCTGCACGACTCGCACTACGACGAGTTCGCCCGGCGGGAGATCCGGGACGCCATCGCGGCCGATCCGAAGGTGGCCAACCGGTTGTCGATGTGGGCCCGCCGGCTGGTCGGCGAGGGGATCTCCCAGGCCGGTCGGCTCGCCGCGGAACGGCCCGCGCTGGCCGGCCTGATCATGGGCGGCCCGGGCGACCGGGCCGGGGTGCCGGAGCTGTTCGAGCGGCTGACGACCGCGCACACCGCGCGGATGGCCGAGGTCGGGTTGAACAACTGAACCTTTTCAACCTCCCCGTGCGGACCGTCGGCCGAGGTGCGGGCGGCGCGCGGTCCAGGTTGAAAAGGTTCACTGAACCGGCGGTCGGTCACCCGACCGCCGGCCGGCGGTTCAGCGCGCCACGAACCCGACGGAACGGGGCGACGCCTCGGCGATCTCGACGTAGGCGACCTTGCTGACCGGGACGATGACCCGGCGGCCCTTCTCGTCGGTCAGCGACAGCGTGCCCTCGCCGCCGAGCGCGTCGGCGACGATCCGCTCGATCTCGGCCGGGGTCTGCGCGCTCTCCAGCACCAGCTCGCGCGGCGCGTACTGCACGCCGATCTTGACCTCCACTCACAGCCTCCTCGTTCAGGGCGAAAACACGCCGATCAGAAGGCTATCCGATCGGCGCCGGGGGTGACGGTCAGGCCGACTCACCGTGCAGCGGAAAGCTGGCGATGCCGCGCCAGTTGAGGCTGGCGACCAGGGCCTCGGCCTCCGCCTTGGGCACCTGCCGACCACCGGCCAGCCAGAACTGGGCCGCCGTCTCGGCGGCGCCGACCAGACCCGAGGCGAGCAGTTCGGCCCGGGCCTGACTCACCCCGGTGTCCGCCATGATCGTGTCGGTGATCGCGGCGATGCAGCCCTTCTCCACCCGCTCGACCCGCTCCCGCACCGCCGGATCGTTGCGCAGGTCCGACTCGAAGACCAGTCGGAACGCCTCGCTCTCGTGGTCGACGAAATCGAAGTACGCCCGGACCGCGCCGTCCACCCGCTCCCGGTTGTCGTTGGTGCCCTCCATGGCCCGGCGGACATTGGCGACGATGGCGTCACAGTGGGTGTCCAGCAAGGCCAGATACAGTTCGAGCTTGCCGGGGAAGTGCTGGTAGAGAACCGGTTTCGACACTCCCGCCCGTTCGGCGATGTCGTCCATCGCGGCTGAGTGGTAACCCTGCGCGACGAACACCTCCTGCGCGGCGGTTAGCAGTTGCTTGCGCCGAGCCGAACGGGGCAGCCGGGTGGGTCGTCCGGCCGTCTGTGCGCCGCTGCCCGCAGTCATCTGGGCACCTCCGAATTTCAGCTTGCCGCGGTGGACCGAATGACAGCGTCCTACCGCGGTGGATCGTCACCACCCCCGCCGACTCGCGACAGTGGACGCCCTACCTTGTACTGTCCCACCGACGGGCACACTTCGTTGGATACCCACCGGCCGCGGACGCGATCGCCGAATTAGCCGGCAGCTGTAACTTATCGCCACTGTCGCCACGCGGTAGCCTCAGCGCAGGCGACCAAGGAGCGCACGGTGGAAGAATCAGGGCAACCCGGGGCCGCCGCACCGGGGGAGAACAGCAACGGAACGGGTTCGCGGGAGGATCGCGGCGGGCCGGCCAACGGCTGGGCGCCCGCCGACCCGAGCTGGTCGTCCGTCGAACCGGTGAGCGGCTCGGGCGACCCGCGTGAGCAACACGGTTGGCGTACGCCGGGCGAGTCGTCCGGGTCGACCGGCTGGGCCGATCCGGGACCGCGGTATCCGGATCTCGCACCGCCGTTCCCGGTCGGTCCGTCGGGCGCGGCCGGCCGCGCCGCCGGCTCCGGGTCGGAGCGGCCGACCAACGGGTACGGCCGGACCGACCGGCGCGCTACGTCACCCATGGTTGCCCTGCGTGATCCGATGGATCCGTCGCGTTACCCAGCAGAGGACGACCCGGCCGGGGCGGCCGGCGGTCGACCGGAGTCGCCGGCCAACCGGCCGGGCGCCGGGCAGCGGGCGGGCGGGCCGCTCCCGGGCGACCCCACCGAGCCGGCCCGGCACGCCTACGACGAGGTCGGACCGGACCGGCCCGGGTCGCCGGCACCGCAGTGGCCGACGCCCGGCGGTTACCGCCCGGTCTCGGCCGTACCGACGGCGTCGCACGACTCGGGGGGCTACCCCACGCCGGCGGGTTACCCGACCGAACCGCGTTACGGCCCGGCCCCCGACCAGGTGAGCGCGCCGGCGGCGGAAGCTCCGGCCGGGAGCGGGATGGCCGGGAGCGGCCCGGAGGCCCGCGAACCGCGCTCCCGCGGCCGGCGGGCCGCCGAACCGGACGACGAACCAACGGTCGTGGACGACCAGGAATGGCCGAACGGTTGGGCTTCGAGCTGGTCCGCCGGCGCCGCCGACCCGTGGAGCCAACCGGGCCGGGAGGACTGGATGGCCGGGCGGCCCGGCGCGGCGGGGCAGCCGGAGCCGGGTGGGCCGGTGGCCGCGGGTGGTCCGGCCACGGCCGACCCCGCACCGTACGGTGGTTATTCGCCGCCGTCGCCCGGTGGTCCGGCGCGTCCCCGGGTGGAGCCGACGTCCGGGGCGGGCTACCCGCCCGTACCCGGTGGTGAACCGCAACCCGGGTCGCCGGCCGGCCGGCCGGGGTCCGGGCCGCGACCGGTGACGGCGCCGCCCGGTTTCACGCCCGCCGGCGCGGAGGCGCGGTACTCGCAGCCCGAGCCGTACCAGCCGGCGTCGACCGGATCCGAGAGCGACGGCTACCCGGTGGAACCCGGCCGGTCCGGCGGTGCCGAGCCGGCCGCCGACCGTGGCGGTCGACCGGGCTATCCCCGGCCCGTGGACCGGCCGCGGCTCGCCCCGGTGGGCGAGCCGCCGGTCTACCGGCCGGAGGTCGAGCAGTCCGCCTACCGGGACGACCGGGACGACCCGGCCTACCAGGCCGACGACCGCTACTCCCGGCAGCCGCAGTACGGTTCGGGCGGATACCGCACCGACCCGGACGACCGGTACGCCCGTCCGGAGAGCAGCCGCTCGTCGGCGCGCTGGGCGGATCCGGTGCCCGAGGCGCTGCCGCAGCGGGTGCCGGCCGAACCCGACGTGCCGACGGTGCCCGAGCCGCCCGCCGTCGACCCGCCGGCCGAGACGCCCGAGCTTGCCCGGATCGCCACCCACCTACGCCGGGAGGACGCCGCGACCCAGGACCGGGAGGGCTTCGACGTCAACGCCATCCTGACGGCCGTGCGCGGCGTCGCCGGGGTACGCGACGCGGCCCTGCGGACCACGCCGGCCGGGGCGCACAGCCTGCGCCTCGACCTGGCCGACGGAGCCGACCCGGCCGAGGTGAGCCGGGTGGTGGCCCGGGTGCTGCAGGAGCAGATGGGGCTTGCCGCGGCACCGCAGAACCTGTCCGAAGCGGCGTCGACCACAACCCCGGCGGCCGAGGCCGCCGCCGTACCGCACATCCCGCGGCAGGCCCAGCCGGACGCCCGGTCCGAGGGCCGCCGGTCCGCCGAGCCGGCCGCCCCGGGGGACGTACCGGGCCGGCGCCGGCAGGCCACGGCACACCAGGGCCGGGCCGCCGTGGCGGAGCGGACCGACGACCAGGGCGCCGGGTCGGGGTCCGGGACCGGGGCCGACGGGCCGTCCGGTCTCGCCCGACTGACCAGGACCGCACCGGGGCTGGCCGGGTCGGAGACCGGTGGACCGGTCACCGCCTCCACCTACTCGGGCGGGCAGCAGCTCAGCAACACCGAGTCGGCGCCGTCCCGGCCGCTCAACCCGGGCGGGCCGCCGGGCCCGCGGGTGGTCATCGACCACGTCCAGGTGAGCACCATCGGGCTCGACGCGACCGTCGAGGTGCAGCTCGGCGCCGGGGACCGGCGGACCACCGGGGTGTCCACCGGTCCGGCGGTCGACGGGTACGTGCTGCGGCTGTGCGCGGCGTCGGCCGCGATCGCCGTCGACGCCCTGCTCCAGTCGGCCGACCGGCCGTCCGAGCAGGGCCGCTGCTTCGTCGAGCACGCCGCGGTGGTGCCGTTCGGCAACTGTGAGGTCGCCACCGTGGTCGTCCTGCTGGTCTGCGACGGGTGGGTCGAGCAGTTGGCCGGGTCGGCGCTGGTCTCCGGCGACCCGCGGCAGGCTGTGGTCCGCGCCACGCTGGCGGCGGTCAACCGTCGGTTGGAGGCGCTGCTCGCCTGAGCGCGCCGCCTCCCGCTCGGGCGCCGGGCACACTGGAGAACATGAAACGTGCGACCCTCGGCCCGGACGGGCTGTTCCCGACGGGTGTGGTCCCGCCGCCGTGGCCGGGCCGCGAGGTGCTGCTCGACGGGCTGATGTCGTACGTCCGGGACACCCCGGCCACCCGGCCCGACGCCGAGCCGGCGCTGTACGTGCACGGCCTCGGCGGGTCGGCGCAGAACTGGACCGACCTGGCCGGGCTGCTCGCCCACCGGCTCGACGGGCAGGCGATCGACCTGCCCGGCTTCGGCCGCAGCGAGCCGGGGCGCAGCTACTCCATCCCGGCGTTCGCCGAGCGGATGATCCGCTACATCGAGTGGAGCGACCGCGGCCCGGTGCACCTGTTCGGCAACTCGCTCGGCGGGGCGATCGCGGTACGCGTCGCCGGCCTGCGGCCGGACCTGGTCCGCACCCTGACGTTGATCTCGCCCGCGATGCCGTTCCTGGACCCGCGGCGGTCCCTGCAGGGCCGGGTGGTGCCGCTGCTGGCGCTGCCGCGCGCCGAGCGGCTGGCCGCCCGATTCCTCACCCAGGCCGCCCCGGAGGAGATGGCCCGGCAGATCATGGAGGCGTGTGTGGCGGACACCACCCGGATCGTCGAGCAGCGCCGGCGGGAGGCGATCGAGGAGATCCGGGTCCGCTACGAGGCCGCGCACTACGCGCACGCGTACGTCCGGACGCTGCGCGGGCTGGTGACCAGCTTCCTGCGCGCGTACCTGCCCGGATCCGGCTCGCTGTGGCGGATGGCCCGTATGGTGGCGGCCCCGACGCTGGTGGTCGGCGGGCTGCGGGACCGGCTGGTGGACGTCCGGGTGGCGCCGCAGGTGGCCCGGACCATCCCGGACAGCCGCCTGTTGATGTTGGAGGACGTCGGTCACGTGGCGCAGATGGAGGTGCCACGGACGGTGGCCCGGGCGGCCGTCGCGCTCCTGGACGAGCAGCAGACCGGGACGGCGGTGCCCCGGGTCGGGGCGTGACGTGGCACGGTAGGGGGCGATGCCCACCTCATCCCGCACTCCCGTCCATCCGGTACCACCGCCCTCCGCTGCCTCTTCCGGGCAGCCGGAGCGGCGGCGCGGTCGTCGTCGGCGTCGTTCGCCCTGGCCCCGGGCGCTGGCGGTGCTGTTGCTGGTGATGGCCGGTGGGGTGGGCCTGGTCACGGCGGCGTTCCGGCTGCCGGCCCTGCGGTCGACGGCCGACGGCGCGGTCCGTACGCCGCCGTCGCCGTCGAGCCCGGTGCCGACCGGGAGCGCCTCCGCCGGCCCGGCCGCGACCGGCGTCCCGAGCCGGGCACCCCTGTTCCGGATGCCCGGACCGGTGCCGTCGGCCGGCTCGGGCGCCTTCGACTACCCGGCCGGCACCGGCCAGCTGCTCGGCCGGGCCGGGACCCTGCACCGCTACCGGGTGGCGGTGGAGCGCGGCTCCGGCGAGAACGTCGACCAGTTCGCGGCGGCGGTGGACCAGACGCTGGGCGACCCGCGCAGCTGGATCGCCAGCGGGCAGCTCCGGATGCAACGGGTCGCCCGGGACGCCACCGCCGACTTCACGATCTATCTGGCCACGGCCCAGACCGCCTGGCAGTTGTGCATGACCGGCGGGGTGGACATCCGGGTGCGGGGCAAGCCGTACACGTCCTGCCGGGCGCCGGGCAAGGTGATCATCAACCTGGACCGGTGGCGGTTGTCCACCGATGACCTGATCGCGGCCGGGATGACCCTGGACGCGTACCGGCTGTACGTGGTCAACCACGAGGTGGGGCACCAGTTGGGCCGCGGGCACGAGTCCTGCCCGGGCAAGGGGAGTCCGGCGCCGGTGATGCAGCAGCAGACGCTCTACCTGAACGGGTGCCGGCCCAACTCGTGGCCGTACGTCAACGGGAAGCGACTGGCCGGCCCGCCGATCGCGGGGTCCTGAGGCTGCCGTAACAACTGTTACGTTGCCGCGACGCGGCGGGTAACGGCCGGAGGTCGGGCCGGGCGGCCTGCCAGGCTGGTGCTGCCATGCGCAGCAGCCCCGCTCCCGCTCCCGAACCCGGCCCGACCCCGCCCGCCGGGCCGGCGCGGAGCGCGCCGGCCGTTCCGGAGAACGTCCCGAACGTCCCGGAGCCCGCGCCGGTCACCCCGGGAGCCGCGCCGGTCACCCCGTGGCCCGCGCCGGTCGCCCCGGAGCCCGTGCGGGCCGCCCCGGAGAACGTGCTGGCTGCCCCGGAGCCCGTGCCGGTCACCCCGGGAGCCGCGCCGGCCGCGTCGGAGCCCGCGGTGGCTGCCCCGGCGAGCCGGGTGAGCCGGGCCCGGCGGCGGCGCCGCCGGCGGCGGGTCGCGGTGGCGGCGGTGACGGTCCTGCTGGTCGCGGTGGCGCTGGCCGGCTGGTGGCAGGCCGGACGGATCCTGCCGCTGGTGGGCCTGCGGCAGCCGGCGGGCGGGTCGGTCCCGTTCGGTGGCACCGGTGCCGGACCCACCGACGGCGCGACCGGGACCGTGCCGGGCCGACACCGGGCCGACGACGACCCGGACCAGGTGCCGGCGGTGCCGGTCACCCCGGCCCCGCCGGCGTCGAACGAGCCGGTCCCGCCCGAGCCGACCCCGCTCACCGGTCCCGGCACCTTCCGGTACGCCACCGCGGCCGGTCCGGTCCTCGGCCGGTCCGGCCCGAGGCACCGCTTCCACGTCGCGGTCGAGCAGAACGTGGGGCAGGAACCGGTGCCGTTCGCGGCGGCCGTGGACACCGTGCTGGGTGACCCGCGCAGCTGGGTGGCCTCCGGTGCGCTCCGGTTCCAGCGGGTGCCGCCGACGGTCCGGGCCGAGTTCACCATCTACCTGGCCACGCCGGCCACCTCCGAGCGGATGTGCGCGGCCGGCGGGCTGGAGACCGAGAAGTTCACCTCCTGCCGGCTGCCCGGTCAGGTGATCATCAATCTGCAGCGCTGGCTGACGGCCGTGCCGGGCTACGGCGCGCCGCTGGCGGTGTACCGGGCGTACGCCGTCAACCACGAGGTCGGCCACCAACTCGGGTACGGACACGAGGCGTGTCCGGGTCCGGGCCGCCCGGCGCCGGTGATGCAACAGCAGACGTACGGGCTGCGGGGCTGCGTGGCCAACGCCTGGCCGTACCTGGCCGGTCGCCGGTACGGCGGGGAAGAGGTGCCCTGACCGGCCCGGTGGATTATTCCCGGTCCCGGATGCCGGGCGGGTGTTCCACCTCATGGCCGTCGGCCGGATCAGCGAGCGACAATTGCGCGACCCACTGTTGCCGATCCCGGGGAGTCCACCGTGTCGCTGCCCCCGCTCGTCGAGCCCGCAGCCGAGCTGACCATTGACGAGATCCGCCGCTACAGCCGCCACCTGATCATCCCGGACGTCGGGGTCGAGGGTCAGAAGCGGCTGAAGAACGCCCGGGTGCTCTGTGTCGGCGCGGGCGGTCTCGGCTCGCCCGCACTGTTGTACCTGGCCGCGGCGGGGGTCGGCACGCTCGGCATCATCGACTTCGACACCGTCGACGAGTCGAACCTGCAACGGCAGGTCATCCACGGCCAGTCGGACATCGGCAGGCCCAAGGCCGAGTCGGCCGCCGCCACCGTCCGCGAGATCAACCCGCTGGTCGAGGTGGTCATCCACAACACCGTGCTGGACCGGGAGAACGTCCGAGAGATCTTCTCCGGCTACGACCTGATCATCGACGGCACCGACAACTTCGCCACCCGGTACATGGTCAACGACGCGGCGGTCCTGCTCGGCAAGCCGTACGTCTGGGGGTCGATCTACCGGTTCGACGGGCAGGCGTCGGTGTTCTGGGCCGAGCACGGCCCCTGCTACCGGTGCCTCTACCCGGAGCCGCCGCCGCCCGGCATGGTGCCGTCCTGCGCCGAGGGCGGGGTCCTCGGGGTGCTCTGCGCGTCGATCGGCTCGATCCAGGTCAACGAGGCGATCAAGCTGCTCGCCGGCATCGGCGAGCCGCTGGTCGGCGGGCTGATGGTCTACGACGCGCTGGAGATGACGTACCGGAAGATCAAGGTCCGGAAGGACCCGGCCTGCGTGCTGTGCGGGGAGAACCCGACGGTGACCGATCTGCTGGAGGACTACGAGGACTTCTGCGGCGCGGTCTCGACGGAGGCGCAGGAGGCGACCCTGGGCGCCACCATCACCGCCCGGGAGCTGAAGGAGTGGCAGGACGCCGGCAAGGACATCTTCCTGGTGGACGTGCGGGAGCCGGCCGAGTACGAGATCGTCCGGATCCCCGGGTCGACCCTGATCCCCAAGGGCGACATCCTCTCCGGTCAGGCGCTGGCCACGCTCCCGCAGGACCGGCAGATCGTGCTGCACTGCAAGTCCGGGGTGCGTTCGGCCGAGGCGCTCGCCGCGCTCAAGTCGGCCGGTTTCCGGGACGCGGTGCACGTACAGGGCGGGGTGCTCTCCTGGATCAAACAGGTCGATCCGTCGCTGCCGGCCTACTGAGCGCCCCGCGGGGCCGGCCGGATCGGCCAGTGCCGATCCGGCCGACCTACCGAGGCGTGATTTCTACCTGGTGAGTAGCCTTTCGGCCGTGATTGACCTGGACGCAGCGATCGGTTTCGTGGTGGCGCACGGCGACGCCGTGGACCGGGCCCGGATGTCCTTCCTCCGGACCGGTACGCCACCCGCGCCGGCGATCGTCGACGAGGCCGAGGTCGGATCGGCGCCCGGCGGCGGCTGGCCGGCGTTCTGGGGCGGCGACGTGGCGTCGGTCGACGCGACCTGCTTCCGGCTGGCCGAGCTGGACGACCTCGGCGCCCTGGGCCGGCCGGCGGCCCGGAGCGCGTTGGACTGGCTGGCCAGCCGGCAGTTGCCGGACGGCGGCTGGGAGGAGGACGCCTCGCTGGCGAACCAGGCTCCGCCGTGGGCGAAGCCGGGTGACCCGGAGGCGGGCTTCTACCTGACCGCGTACGCCGGGTTCTGGCTGACCGTGGCCGGGCTGGACGCCCGGTCCGCCGGGCCGCTGGACCACCGGGTGGGCGGCGTCTACGCCGGGGTGGTGCACGGCGCGGCGCAGGCCGTCGCCGGACGGCTCAAGTCGGACGGCACCTGGCCGTCCTTCCTGCCCGCAGGCTGGCTCAGCGCCGCGGTGCTGCAGCGTCAGCAGTTGTACTACGAGGCGGCGCGGATCCGGGCGGTGCTGGCCGAGCGGCTGCCGGAGATGTCCCCCGCCGACGTAGCCTGGATGGCCTCGGCGCTGCGCCGGGTGGACACCCCGGCCGATGACGCGTTGATCGTCGCGGCCCGCCGCCGGCTGGCCGGGACGCAACGCAGCGACGGTGGCTGGAGCAGCGACGACGGCGACGCGTTCGACGTGCACACCACCCTGGCCGCCATCCGCGCCTGCCGCTGAGAACATCACTGCCGATGCGGGCCAACCGCGCTTGTCGGCCCGCCCGATGGCCCATCCTGGGACCGGAGGTGGGCGGTGCAGGGGCTCGTGCTGGTGGTCGTGCTGGCGACGACCGTGCTGGTGGGTACCACGATCGGCGGACGGTACCGGGTCGCGCCGCCGGTCCTGCTCATCACCATGGGCGCGCTGCTGGCCCTGACGCCGACCCTGTCGCACGTGGTGCTCGAACCGAACGTGGTGCTGCTGCTGTTCCTGCCGGCCATCCTCTACCGGGAGGCGCTGTACGTCAGCCTGCGGGAGGTCCGCGCCAATCTGCCCATCATCGGCGGGTTGGCGGTGGCCCTGGTGATCCTGACGATGATCACGGTGGCGCTCACCGCCCACGCCTTCGGCGTCCCGCCGGCGGCGGCGCAGGTGCTGGGCGCGGTGCTGGCGCCCACCGACGCCGCGGCCGTGGCCGGCCTGGCGAAGCGGCTGCCGCGCCGGTTCCTCACCGTCCTGCGGGCGGAGAGTTTGATCAACGACGGTACGGCGTTGACCCTGTTCGCCGTGTCGGTGGGCCTGATCGCCGGCGGGGCGAGCCCGGGCCCGCTCGGGTACCTCGGCCGGTTCGCCGGCTCGTTCCTCGGCGGGGTGGCCGCCGGCCTGGTCGTGGCCGGGGTCGTGGTGCTGATCCGGCGGCGCCTGGAGGATCCGCTCCGGGAGGGCGTGCTCAGCTTCCTGACCCCGTTCTCGGCGTTCCTGCTGGCCGAGGTGGTGCACGCCAGCGGGGTGCTGGCCGTGGTGGTGGCCGGCCTGGTGCTGTCGTACGCCTCGCCGCGGGTGACCGGCGCCCAGTCCCGGGTGCTGACCCTCGGCTTCTGGGAGTTGCTCACCTTCATGGTCAACGGCGGGCTCTTCGTTCTGCTGGGACTTCAGATCCCGCGCGTGGTGCGGGTCGTCCTGGGCGGCTCCTTCGAGCGGACGCTGGTGCTGGCGTTCACCGTGACGGCGGTGGTGGTGGCGACCCGGCTGTTCTGGGTGCTCGTGTCGGCGTACCCGATCGGGGCGCTGGACCAGACCTCGTCCCGGCCCGGCTGGCGGGTCCGCACGGCGGCCGGCTGGGTGACCTTCCGCGGCGCGGTGTCGCTGGCCGCGGCGCTGGCGGTGCCGACCACCATGGCCGACGGCAGGCCGGTGGCCGATCGGGACTTGATCATCTTCACCACCGCGGTGGTGATCCTGTCGACCATGCTGGTCCAGGGCACCACCCTGCCGTTGGTCGTCAACTGGGCCGGGCTGCGCGCGGACCGCGGCCGGGCCGAGGAGGTGCGGCAGGCTCGGACCAGGGCGGTGGAGGCGGTGCTGGCCGACCTGCCGGCGGTGGCCGCCGGGACCGGTGCCGCCAGGGAGACCGTCGACCAGCTCCGGCGGGACTACGAGGAGCACCTGGCCATGGTGCGCGACCCCGGGGGTGCGGCCGAGGTCGAGGCGCGGGAGTCCGATCGGCGG
The DNA here is from genome assembly GCF_042650605.1 of Micromonospora zhanjiangensis. Classification (NCBI taxonomy): domain Bacteria; kingdom Bacillati; phylum Actinomycetota; class Actinomycetes; order Micromonosporales; family Micromonosporaceae; genus Micromonospora; species Micromonospora zhanjiangensis. Next base: position 458,041 of record NZ_JBHSBN010000001.1, read on the forward strand.
CTGCGCCTCGCGGTGTTGGCCCGCAAGCGCCGCGAGATCACCCGGCTGCGCGACGCCAACGAGATCGACGACGTGGTCCTGCGGGAACTGCAGGCCGCCCTGGACATCGAGGAGATCCGGCTGCTCGGCCCGCAGGCCGAGGAGTGACGGTCCGGCCGGGCCGCCCGGTGGCGCCGGCCGGTCGGCTCACCGGCGCGCCGTCGGCCGGTCGACTCACCCGCTGGCCGGCGTCGGCGCGCCGGCCAGCAGCACCAGGTCGTCGCGGTGCACGACCTCCCGCTCGTACGCCGGACCGAGGGTCGCGGCGAGTTCACCGGTGGACCGGCCGAGCAGGCCGGGCAGTTCCACCGCGTCGTAGTTGACCAGGCCCCGGGCCACCGGCGCGCCGCGCTCGTCCACCAGGTCCACCGGGTCGCCGGCATTGAAGGCGCCGTCCACGGCGGTGATGCCGGCCGGCAGCAGCGACTTGCGCCGGCCCACCACGGCCTGCACGGCGCCCGGGTCGAGGTGCAACCGGCCCCGGGGCGAGGTGGCGTGCGCCAGCCAGAACAGCCGGGCCGCCGGGCGTCGCCGGACCCGGTGGAAGAAGGTGCCGACCGGTTCGCCGGCCAGCGCGGCGGCGGCCAGCGGCGCGGCGGTCAGCACCACCGGGATGCCGAAACCGGTGGCGATCCGGGCCGCCTCGACCTTGGTGACCATCCCGCCGGTGCCCACGCCGGTGCGGGCCGCCGGACCGACGGTGACGCCGGCCAGGTCGGTGGCGTCGTGCACCTCGGCGACCCGGGTGCTCTCCGGCCGGGCCGGGTCGCCGGTGTAGAGCCCGTCCACGTCCGACAGCAGGACCAGCAGGTCGGCGTGGACCAGGGCGGCGACCAGCGCGGCGAGCCGGTCGTTGTCGCCGAACCGGATCTCGTCGGTGGCCACCGTGTCGTTCTCGTTGACGATCGGTACGGCACCCAGGTCGAGCAGCTTGCGCAGGGTGCGGTAGGCGTTGCGGTAGTGCGCCCGGCGGGTCACGTCGTCGGCGGTGAGCAACACCTGCCCGACGGTGCGGCCGTGCCGGCCGAAACCCGCCGCGTACCGGCCGATCAGCAGTCCCTGGCCGACGCTGGCGGCGGCCTGCTGGGTGGCGAGGTCCCGCGGCCGGCTGGTCAGGCCGAGCGGGGCCAGGCCGGCGGCGATGGCTCCCGAGGAGACCAGCACCACCTCGCGTCCGGCGGCGGTGCGTCCGGCGAGCGCGTCCACCAGCGCGTCCACCCGCGCCCCGTCGAGGTCTCCGCCCGGGGCGGTCAGCGAGGACGAGCCGACCTTGACGACGATCCGCCGGGCGGCGGTGACTTCTTCGCGCACCCGCCCATTCTGCGCGTCCCGGTCCGTCCGACCCGCCCGGGTTCTCACATCCTGGTGGGCCGCGGGCTCCCGACCGGCGGCCTATCCTGGCTGGCTGTGACCCCCGAGGAGTACGTGGAAGAGGTGCTCGCCCTGGTCGAGCGGATCCCGCCCGGCCGGGTGATGTCGTACGGCGCGGTGGCCGACCAGCTGGCCGAGCGGTCCGGGCGGGCGTCGGCCCGGCTGGTCGGTTCGATCATGGCCCGGTACGGCGGCGGGGTGCCCTGGCACCGGGTGGTCAACTCGGCGGGCCGGCTGCCGCCCGGGCACGAGCGGGAGGCCCGGGCGCGCCTGATGACCGAGGGCACGCCGCTGCGCGGTGACGGGGTCGACGTCCGCGCCGCCGCCTGGTACCCGGACCAGGACTGATCTGGTTACCGGGGTTCCGGTGGCCAGTCCACCTCCGGCACCGGCCGGTTCGGCGGCGACTGTGGGTACGGCGGCACCAGCGGCCCCGGGTCGTGCCGGTCGACGCACGGCCACCGCCGGCCGCAGGTGCAGTAGCGCCAGAGTCGGTGACAGTCCCGGCGGTGGTCGGGGCGGTACCGGATCGGTTCGAGTGTCCTGCGGAACACGGCGTCTCCTCGGGCGGTGACGGGACGAGCCACCGCGCCCCGGGCGGTCCTGCCGTGCGCGTCGGCCCCGGTGGCCCCTCGGCCAATGCCGGAGGTGCGGGGCCACTGATCACAGTTTGCTCAGGAACGGTTACCGACGGAAGTCGCACGGGTCGATCCGGCGACCCATGAGAGCGCATGAACGTGAATCTCACCGACCGCCCTCCCGGTCGGACGGCGTACCGCTGGCCGGCCGGTCCCGGGGCGCCGCGGGTCCGGCGGTAAAGCGACGGCGCCCGGTGCAGCGCGACGGCGCCCGGTCCCGTGGAGCCGGGACCGGACGCCGTGCCGCGGGTCGTGCCGGGTCAGCCGGCGTCCACCGCGGTGACGGTGAACGGCGCGCTGTTGTCGCTCGGGTCGACGTCCGGCAGGTCCTGGTTGTCGTACCGGACGTGCAGGGTGGTGGTGCCGGTGCCGAGCGGTCCGGCGACCGTGCCGGGCTCGGCGTACAGCTTCAGCGTGACGGTCCGCTCCTCGCCGGGCATGAACCCGCCGCCGGGAACGGCGCACCAGCCACCCACGCAGACGTCCTGCGGCTCGATGCCCCGCAGCTCCACGCCGGCCGGCAGGTTGGTCTCCAGTTCCACGTCCGACTGCGGCGCGTCGTTCCGGTAGCGGATGGTCACCGGCACGCTACCGAGGTAGCTGCCGTCCGGCTGCCGGACCAGGGTGGCCGAGCCGGCAGTCACCGTCGCGTCGGTGACCAGGTTCCGGACGTACGGCCGCGGGTTGCGCAGCGAGCCGCTGGTGGACCGGAACAGCGCGTCGAACTTCGCGGTGTCGTTGGCCGGGTTGCCGTCGCCGGCGTTCACCGCGACCCTCCCGCCGGTCGCCACCATCGGGTAGCTGCGGGCGGTGGTCAGCACGGTGAAGGCGAGATCGAAGGTACGGTTCTCGCCCGGCTGCAGGCCGCCGCCCGGGATCTCGCAGACCAGCGTCCGGTTCGGCGAGGTGCTGCCGAAGAAGCACGGCTGCTGCGGCAGCACGCCGTCGAACGAGCCGGGGGTCGGCTCGAGGACGGTGACCTGCAGGTAGCCGACCTGCGTACCGCGGTAGCGGACGGTCACCGGCAGGGTGCCGTGGTAACCCCGGTCGGACGGATCCAGCACCAGCCGGCCGACCGAGACGGAGGTGTCGTTCTTCGTGGGCGCCGCCTGCGCCGGCGCCGCGGTGCCGAGCAGGGCCAGCGCCGCGCCGGCCACGCCCGCGAACGCCTTCGTCCGTACGGACATCGTCATGGTGTTTCCTCCCCGTGTGGGTACGGCGGACGGTCCGTCGTACCGGGCTTGCGAGTGAGACACGTCCGGTCCCGGGGAGCGGTTGCGGGCCGGCGTTGTCGCGAACCGGACCGTGCTGGCCGCGGCCCGGGGGCGGGAAACGGGTTGCCGGGGTTCCAGCGCTCCGGGCAGACTCGGCCGCTTGCCGTCGAGCGTGAGGACTTTCGCATGCAGATCCGTACCGCCACCCCGGCCGACGCGCCGGCGGTGGTGGCGTTGCGCGCCGTGGTCTACCCGTATCTGGTCCGGAGCGTCGCCTCGACCCGGCAGATGATCGCCGAGCCGGTGCCGAACGCCGGCTGGTTGCCGTACGTGGCGGAGCTGGACGGGCGGGTGGTGGGCTGGGTCACCGCCTCGCTGAACACGATGACCTCGGAGCCCGCGTTCGGGGAGATCTCCCTGCTGCACGTGCACCCCGACCACCGGGGCAACGGCATCGGCACGGCCCTGCTGGACACCGCCACCGCCCACCTGCGTCGACTCGGCGCGTCGCGGGCCCGGGCCTGGGCGCAGGAGGGGTCGCTGGGCTTCGCCCGGCGGCACGGCTTCACCCCGGGCCGGCAGCTGCGTTACGCCGCCCTGGAGCTGTCCACCGCGCCGGTCGGCCCGGTGCCGGCCGGGGTCCGGCTGCGGCCGCTGTCCGAACTGGAGCCCGAGGCGATGTACGAGGCGTACGTCGCGGCCGCCGCGGACGAACCGGGTGACGTGCCCGGCGACGGGATCGGCTACCAGACCTGGCGGTACGAGGTCTGGGACAACCTCGGGCTGGACCGCGCCGCCAGCGTCGCCGCGGTGGCCGACTCCGCAGACCCGGCCGTGCTGGCGTTCACGCTGGTGAAGCGGGACGGCGAGCGGATGTGGTCGGACATGACGGCGACCCGGCCGGAGCACCGCGGCCGGGGGCTGGCCCGGGCGGTGAAGGTGGCGGCGCTGCGCCGGGCCGCCGAGCGGGGCGTCACCGTCGCGTACACCTCAAACGACGAGACCAACGCGCCGATGCTGGCGGTCAACGCCCGGCTCGGCTACCGCCCGGTCGACACCCAGTGGTCCTGCGTGGCCCCGCTGGGCTGAGCGCTGGCGCCCGCCCGCGCCGGTGCGCCGGGTGCCCGCCCGCGCCGTGCGGCGGGCACCCGGGGCGCGGTCAGTGGAAGTCGAAGCTGGCGGAGTTGTCGCGGAAGGAAAGGTCCGGGATGTAGCCGTTGGCGGAGTCCGGCCGACCGACCGTCACGTGTGCCACGCCCTCGTCCGGCTGGGGTTCGCTGTTCTCCAGGCCCAGCTTCAGGGTGCGCTGCGCGCCGGCCCTGATCGGTCCCAGCCGGCAGCGCACCGATCCGAAAAGGGTGCCGGTGCGCTGGTCCACCGTGCTGCAGGACTCCCAGCCGGCGGCGGTGCGCCGCATCTTGGCGGTGCCGAATTCGAGGGTGAGTTCCACCGTCTCGGCGTCCGTCGGTCCGGTGTTGCGGACGGTCACCGTGACGCTGCCGTCCCGCCAGCCCAGCTCCGTCGGCGACTGGTCGACGAACACCACGTCGGTCGCGGTGACCCGCAGGTCCGTGAAGAGCGGGTTCGGGTCGAACCGGGTCGGCCCGGCGACCTGGGCGAATCCGCTGCCGGTCCAGCCGTACGTCCGCCACTGCTTCTGCACCCACTTGCGCGCCGGGCCGTCGGTCTGCGGGGCGTCGCCGACCTGCACCCGTATCCGGCCGGCGGTGTCCGGCTGCACGTCGGCGATCCAGCTGGCCTTGCCGGTGTACGCCTGCAGGGACTCCGTCCGGAAGACCTGGCCGAGCGTCACGATCCGGCCGTCCTCGTCCCGGTCGAAGACCGCCACCTGCTGGAAGGGGCTCTCGCCGGGTCGGCAGCCGAGGATGGCCACCGACTCGTCGACGCCGTCGCCGTCCACGTCGGCGTAGAGCAACCGCATCAGCGAGGCCGGGTCGGGCACCCGGCCGGTGCGCCCGTCGAGCAACTGCACGTTGTCGGCGATGCACGAGCCGGCCGCGCCCGCCGGCCACGGCGGCAGGTCCACCTGGGCCGACAGCAGGTCGGCCGCGCTGATCCGGCCGTCCGGGACGGCCGGCGTCGGTGACGCCGACGGGGTGGGCGACGGGCCGGCGCTGGGACCGGCGGTGGGGCTGGCCGGAGCGGTCGGGGTCGCCGTGCCGGCCGGTCCGGGTGCCGGGCCCCGATCGTGGCCGAGCAGGGTGTAGCCGACGACCGGGCCGGCGACCAGCACGAGCGCGGTCACCGCGGCGGCGGCCGTGGTGTTCCGGCGGCGCCGGCGGACCGTGTGCCGTACCGCGTCCGGACCGGCCGGGACCACCCGGGACAGCACCGTCGCGCGGTACGACTCGAATTCGGCGTCCAACAGGGACGGGTAGTTGTCAGCCATGGTGGTGCTCCTCGGTGCGGTCGGCCAGTTGGGCGGCCAGGCCCACGCGACCACGGTGCAGCCAGGACTTCACGGCGCCCTCGGCGACACCTTCCTGGAGGGCGATCTCGGCCACCGACATGTCGGCGAGATGGTGCAGCACGACGGCCCGTCGATGGGTGGCCGGCAGGTTGGCCAGCGCGGCGGTCAGGTCGACCCGGTCGGCGGTCGGACCGGCCACGTGCTCGACCCGCTGGGTACGCAGATAGCGCTGCGCGGTCCGTAACCGGCGCCATCGGCTGGTGGCCAGGTTCCAGGCCACCCGGCGGACCCAGGCCACCGGATCGTCGAACCGGGCCACCCGCTCCCACCGGCTGAACGCCCGGCAGAACGCCTCCTGCACGACATCCTGGGCCTGGGCGAGGTCACCGGTGTAGGCGCACAGCTGGACGGTCAGGGCCCGGAAATGGGCGTGGTAGAACGCGTCGAACTCGATCGGTTCGGCCGCGCCGTCGGCCTCCGGTACGCCACCCGCCGCCACCGGAGGCGGCGGCGGGCGGTGGAGCCCCTCGTCTGCTGTCAACGTCACGATGTCCTCCCCGCCGGACGCCCGGACGAACACCCGGACTCGTACAACACGCGTCGATGGGTTCGCCGGTTGCGCCGTCACGCCCGCCAGAGCCTGTGATTGACTGTCCGGTGACGGACAGAGAGGGGGTCGGTCGTGCAGCTACCGGGAGTGCTCGGCGAGCCGATCCGGTTCGTGCTCAACTGGGGCCGGCGCTACTCGCTCTGGGTGTTCAACTTCGGGTTGGCCTGTTGCGCGATCGAGTTCATCGCCACCAGCATGGGCCGGCACGACTTCATCAGGATGGGGGTCATCCCGTTCGCCCACGGCCCCCGGCAGGCCGATTTGATGGTGGTCTCCGGCACGGTGACCGACAAGATGGCGCCGGCGATCAAGCGGCTCTACGACCAGATGCCCGAGCCGAAGTACGTCATCTCCTTCGGCGCCTGCTCGAACTGCGGCGGCCCGTACTGGGACTCGTACTCGGTGACCAAGGGCGTCGACCAGATCATCCCGGTGGACGTGTACGTACCGGGCTGCCCGCCCCGGCCGGAGGCGCTGCTGCACGGCATCCTGCGGTTGCAGGAGAAGATCGCCGCGGAACGGTCCGGCATCGGTGGGGTGGCCCGGCCGGACGCGCTCGCCCCGCCGGCCGACACCGTCGCGGCCCCGCCGTCGGCGGCCGGGGAGCGGACCGCGGCGGCGCTGACCGCCCCACCGGTACGCCCGCCGGTCACCGGGTGAAGTCGACGACCACCTTGATGTCGTCCCCGGTCGGGGCGTAGGCGTCGGCGTACTCCTCGACCGGCACCCGGCGGGTGATCATGGAGGCGAGCCAGTCCGGGTCGGCCTCGTTCAACGCCCGGGCGGCGAGTTCCCAGTGCCGGCGGTTGGCGTTCACCGAGCCGAACACCACGTTGTTCTCCAGCACCAGGGCCCGGTTCAGGGCACCCGCGTCGAAGTCGATGGTCCGGCCGCCGCTGGAGACGCCGGTCAGACAGACGATGCCGTTGGGGCCCACCTCGCACATCGCGTCCAGCACCACCGGCGGCGCGCCGGTGCACTCCAGCAGCACGTCCGGGTCCAGGTCCAGGTCGGCCACCGTGCCGTTGTGGTACGTCGCACCGAGCGCCCGGACCAGTTCCGGCTTGCGGCCCTCGGTGGCCCGGTCGAGCACGTGCACGGTGAGCCCGTGCTGCACGGCCAGCAGGGCGGCCAGCAGGCCAATCGGTCCGGCGCCGGTGACCAGCGCGGTCCGCGGTTCCCAGGTGGCCCGGGCGCCGATCCGGTCGATGTGGTCCCAGGCCTTGGCCACCACGCTGGTGGGTTCGAGCAGCACGCCGACCTCGCCCAGCGACGGGTCCAGCCGCACCGCGTACTTCGGTTCGATCCGCCACCGGTCCCGGGCGAAGCCGGGCAGCCCCTTGATGCCGTGCTCGGTGTACTGGCCGTTGCGGCACATGTCCCACTCGTCGACCGCGCAGTTCGGGCAGGGCACCGGGTCGGGATGCCGGACGATCCCGGCCACCAGGTCGCCGGGTTCCAGCTTCCCGGACGGGTCCTCCAGCACCCGGCCCAGCGACTCGTGGCCGAGCACCAGGGTGTCCGTACCGGGCACCGGCTCGCCGTAGTGGCCGCCGATGATCTCCTGGTCGGTGCCGCAGACGCCGACGGCGAGCGCCTCCACCAGGACGGCACCCTCCTCGGCCGGGGGCTCGGGGTGGTCGTGGACCAGTCGTACCGAATCGGCCTGGCCCGGGGTCACGGTGATAGCGCGCACCCGGTTCATCTTTCCCGTCCCGCCGGCCGGAAACCCGGAAATCGCGCAGCCCCCCGGTCGGGCTCTAGGATCGGCTGCATGACGCCCGAAGAGGTCGGAAACCGGCTCGCCGCCGTGCTTGCCGGCACCGCGCCGGAGGGCGAGGGCGCGGCAGCGCCCGCCGGGACCATGCCGGACGGCGGGACCGAGGTCGCGGCCGGGCAGCCGCAGGGCGCGGTCACCGCCGGGGTGTCCGGCGGTCAGTCGTACGCCCGGGCCACGGTCGACGTGCCGCCGGACCGTTGGCGGGAGGCGCTGCTGGCCGCCCGCGACGACGCGGAACTGGCCTGTGACTTCTTCGACTGGCTGTCGGCGGTGGACGAGGCGGCCGACGGCTTCCGGGTGGTGGCCCACCTCTGGTCGACCACGCACCGGCACGGCGTGCTGGTGCGTACCCTGGTGCCCCGCGACGGGTCCCGGGTCGACTCGGTGGTGGACGTCTTCCCCGGCGCCGGCTGGCACGAGCGGGAGACGTACGAGATGTTCGGGATCTCCTTCGCCGGGCACCCCGACCTGGCGCCGCTGCTGCTGCCGCCGGAGTTCGAGGGGCACCCGCTGCGCAAGGAGTTCGTGCTGGCCTCCCGGGTGGCCAAGGCGTGGCCGGGGGCCAAGGAGCCGGGCGAGTCGGAGGCCGGCACCGCCCGCCGGGCGCCGATCCGCCCGCCGGGCGTACCGGCTCCGGGCGAGTGGGGGCGGCTCCCGCCCGGCGCGCCGGCCCGCCCGGCGCGTCGCCCGCCGGGCGAGCGACCGGCCGCGCGGCCGGTGGCCCCGCCCGAGTCCGGCGAGGAGCGCGCCTGATGCCGGTCTGGTTGGAGCTGACCGTCCGGGTGCTCGCCGTGGTGGTCGCGTTCCTGGTCCTGCCGCTGGTGGTCGGGCAGGCCGAGCACAAGGTGATGGCGCACATGCAGGGCCGGCTCGGCCCGATGTACGCGGGCGGGTTCCACGGCTGGGCGCAGCTCGTCGCCGACGGGATCAAGTTCGTGCAGAAGGAGGACATCACGCCGCGTGAGGCGGACCGGGGGGTCTTCCGGCTCGCCCCGGTGATCGCGTTGCTGCCGTACCTGGTGGTCCTGCTGGTCATCCCGCTCGGCCCGGGTGACCTGGTCGCCCAGCCGCTCGACATCGGGCTGTTCTTCGTGCTGGCCGTGGTCGGCGTCGGCGTGGTGGCGGTGCTGATGTCGGCCTGGGCGTCGGGCAACAAGTACAGCCTGCTCGGCGGCCTGCGCGGCGCCGCGCAGCTGCTCGGGTACGAGCTGCCGCTGGTGCTGGCCGCGGCCAGCGTGGCGATGGCCGCCGGCACGCTGAGCCTGACCGGCATCGTCGAGGCGTGGCGGCCGTGGTGGCTGCTCTGGCAGCTCCCGGCGCTTGTGGTGTTCTTCGTCGCCGGCCTGGCCGAGATCCGTCGCCCGCCGTTCGACATGCCGGTGGCCGACTCGGAGCTGGTCTTCGGTTACCTGACCGAGTACACCGGCCTGCGGTTCGCCTTCTTCCTGCTCGCCGAGTACGTCGGCATCGTGGTCATCTCGGCGTTGACGACGGTGCTGTTCCTCGGCGGCTGGCGCGGCCCGTTCGGCGACGACTACCTGGGCTGGCTGTGGACCCTGGTGAAGGTGTTCGCGGTGGCCTTCGTGATCATGTGGCTCCGGGTGGCGTACCCCCGACTGCGCGAGGACCAGTTGCAGCGGCTGTGCTGGCTGGTCCTGGTCCCGGTGGCGCTGGGCCAACTCGTCCTCACCGCCGCGGTCCGGCTCGCGCTGTAGCGAGCGCCCGCGCGGCGCTGGTCCTCCGAGGTCAACCCTCGCCGTCGGTGGCCAGGTCCGGCCGGTGCTGTCGGATCCACTTCTCGACGTCCGACCGCCGCCAGACCTTTCCCATGATCAGAGTGACCACCGGGTCGGGGAAGTTCTTGTTGTTGGTCACGACGTTGACCCGCTGCCGGGACACGTTGCCCAACATGATGCGGATTTCCGCTGCTCCGACCAGATCCTCCACCGGGTTGACGGTAGGCAACGTCTTATGACCGATTTACGACAACGCGCGAGTTAGTTCTATTGCGACGTTGACGTGATACAACGACGCGCCGAGAATCAGATGATGCCTGAACGGAGAGCGCCGAAGCCCGTACCCCTTGGTCCTAGACACCGACCGGTGTGGCGCCGCTGGCGCCGGCGCTGCGTGGTCTGTGGCCTGCGCTGGCGCAGCTGTCCCGACCGGCGCCGGAGCGCCCCGACCACCCGGGACGAGCGGCTGCCGCCCTACTGGGTGACCGCGACGACGGACGAGTACGACCAGCTGGCCCGGGCGCGGGTCTGGCGGCAGAAGAACGCGGGACGCTGGTGGTGACGGCGGTCGCCGCGTGATCCCGAAGGTCGGCGACGTCCTCGTGATCGACCGGGCGGCATCCGTCCAGTTCGTCGAGCCGCTGCTGTTCCGGGTGACCGTCGTGCACCACGACCGGCACACGTACGACGGTTGGCTCTGGCTAGGCGGCTACCAGTTGGCCCCCGACGGCACCGCCGTCGCCCGCCGCGACATCTTCGTCCAGCCGTCCGGCCTGCGCCCGGCCCGCCGCCGGCCGGCACCGGAATCTCCGACCGTGACCACCCGCCCGCGCGCCGACCGCTCGGGCCGTTGAAGTCGGTTTTGTCCCCCGCGCCACCGCCGGCTCGACCTCGAACGCCGTGAGTCTTGGACACTTTCTGTTCGGAGCGAACCGTAGTTGTCCAAGATTTCAAGGCTGGTCGGTGCGGCGGCGGGTCGGGGTGGCGGGGGTGGACGGGGTGGGTGGGGCTAGGCTCTCCCGCCGTGGCTGATGTCGATGTCGAGGGTGCCGCGCGGCGGTTCGTGGCGGACGTCTGGAACGCCAAGCAGGAAGACAGCGTGCGGGAGTTGATCGGCGACGACTGCCCCGGGCCGGGTGGCGGCGCCGGACCGGAGGCGACGCTGGCCTGGCACCGCGACCAGCGGGCGGCCTTCCCCGACCTGCGCTACAAGATCGTCGACCTGGTCGTCTCCGGCGACCGGGCGGCGCTGCACTGGCGGGCCGCCGGCACGCACGCGGGGCAGTTCGGCCCGGTGCCGCCGACCGGCCAGGTGGTCAGCTACTCCGGCGCGAGCTTCCTGCGCTTCGACGGCGACGGCAAGATCATCGACGTGTGGAGCGTGAACGAACTCTTCCAACTGCTCCAGCAGATGGGCGTGGAGATGCTTCCCCCGTCCTGACCAGGGGCGCGCCCTTTCGGGCGGGCGACTACGTGAGGCCGTGGTTGCGACGTGTCAGTCGGTCCAGTGGAATGTCGATCTCCCAGGGTTCCGACAACCGGATGCCGTTGGTCAGCCGGGCCTGCTCGACATAGGTGCCTCGGACCGGGTCGAGCTTGCCGACGTGCACGACGACCCCATCGTTGATCTCGATCCGCCAGAAGTAGGGAATGCCCGCCTCGGCGTAGAGCGCCGGCTTGAGGATTCGGTCGATGCTCTCCGAACCGGCGGAGACCACCTCGACCACCAACCGCACCTCGTTCGGCGAGTAGAACGAGGGATTGCGGTGGTTCGCCTCGGCCGTGGTGACCAGCCCGTCCGGGGTGAACGACCGGTGCCGGCTGATCCGGACCTCGACCCCCTGGGTGGCGTCGAGCCCCGGCGGACAGCTCTCGCCGAGCGCGACCATCAACCGGGCGATGAATGTCTGGTGCCAGGTGTTCCGGGGGAGTGGCAGCAGAAGCACCCCGTCGAGCAGTTCCCGGCGATGACCGTCGTCGGGAAGATCCTCAAGGTCGTCCGTCGTCCAGCCGCCCTCGGGCGGGTAGTAGTCGATGATCATGGGGTGTCTCCTCGCGACCCGGGTGCGGTCCGATCGGTACCGTACCGCCGCGAACCCTCGGGGGGTGGTCGCGCGCGCCGGGCCGACAGGGCAGGATGGGCCACATGGGCGTGCCGGGAGAGGGACTCGCGAAGGGGCTGGCGGTCACCCTCAAGACGATGACCCGCCGGTCACACACCCAGCAGTACCCGGACGTGGCGCCCGAGTTGCCGCCGCGTTCGCGCGGGGTGATCGCGCTGCTGGAGGAGAACTGCACGGTCTGCATGCTGTGCGCCCGGGAGTGCCCGGACTGGTGCATCTACATCGACTCGCACAAGGAGGAGGTGGTGGTGCCCGGCGCGACCCGGCCCCGGCAGCGCAACGTGCTGGACCGGTTCGACATCGACTTCTCGCTCTGCATGTACTGCGGCATCTGCATCGAGGCCTGCCCGTTCGACGCGCTCTACTGGTCGCCGGAGTTCGAGTACGCCGAGTACGACATCCGCGACCTGCTGCACGACAAGGACCACCTCGGCGAGTGGATGGCGACCGTACCGCCGCCGCCGGCGCACGACCCGAACGGCGAGCCGGCCAAGGAGGAGACCGCCGCCGCGCGCAAGGCCGCGACCCCCGCCCGGCCCGTCGACCGTCCGGCCACCCCACCGGTACGCCCCGAGCCCGGCGGAGGGGACGCGTGAGCGTCGCGGACGTGCTGCTGCTCGCCCTCGGTGCGGTCGCCGTCGGGTCGGCCGTGCTGGTGGTCGGCACCCGGCAGTTGGTCCGGGCCGGTCTCTACCTGGTGGTCTGCCTGGGCGCGGTGGCCGGGATGTATCTGGTCCTCACCGCCGAGCTGGTCGCCTGGGTGCAGGTGCTGATCTACGTGGGTGCCGTGGTGGTGTTGCTGCTGTTCGCGGTGATGCTGACCCGGGCGCCGATCGGCACCTCCGCCGACCTGGACCGGCCCGGCTGGGCAGCGGGCCTGGTCGGCGGCGGCGCCGGGCTGGGCCTGGCCGCGCTGCTGATCGACGCGTACCGGTGGTCCAGGGTGGACCTGCCCGAGCCGGGCACGGCCGAACGGATCGGTGGGGCGGTCTTCCGGACCTGGGTGCTGCCGTTCGAGGTGCTCTCGGTGCTGCTGCTGGCCGCGCTGGTCGGCGCGATCGTGCTGTCCCGGCCGGACGTGGGGCGACGCCGGTGAGACCCGTCATCCCGTACGTGGTGGCCGCGCTGCTGTTCGGCGTCGGCGTCTACGGCGTGCTGCGCCGCCGCAACGCGGTGCTGCTGCTGATGGCCGTCGAGATCATGCTCAACGCGGTCAACCTGATCCTGGTCACCGCGGACACCACGGTCCGGGCCGCCCTGCCGCACGGCGGCCAGGTGTTCGCGCTGTTCGTCATCGTGCTGGCCGCCGCCGAGGTGGGCGTCGGGCTGGCCATCGTGCTGCAGCTCTACCGGCTGCGGGCCAGCGCCGCGCTGGACGAGGTCCGCCTCGACTACCACCCGGACGAGAACGACAGCCCGGCCGGGGACGCGTCGGGGGAGCGGCCGACGCCGCCGGGCTTCGGGACGGCGACGGCGGTGGGGCCGCGATGAGCGCGGTCGGCGTACTCGGGCCGCTGCTGCCGGCCGTACCGTTCGGGGCGGCGCTGGTCGGGTTGCTGCTGCCGCCGTCCCCGCGGGGACGGCCGGACGGCACCGCGGTGGCCCGGTCGCGGGCGGTGCCGGTGGCGTTCGGGGTCGGTGCCGCGGCCGTCGCGCTGGCCGTCGCGATCGCCCTGCTGGCCGTGGTGACGGGTCCGGTCGAGACGTCCACCCGCTGGGTGGACTTCGGGGGCCTGACGGTGACCCTCGGTTTCCGGCTCGACCCGGCCGCCGCGCTGGTCGCGGTGGCGGTGGCCGCCGTGGCGCTGGCCGTGCAGGTCTACTCGGTGGCCTACCTGGACCGGTCCGGCACCGCCGACGCCGGCGACGTCGACCACCGGTACGCCCCGTACGCCGCCCAGGTCAGCCTCTTCACCGCGGCGATGCTGCTGGTGGTGGTCTCCGGCGACCTGATCATGCTGCTGGTCGGCTGGGAGGTGATGGGCATCTGCTCGTACCTGCTGATCGCCCACGACCGCCGGCTGCCCGAGGCGCCGGCCGCCGCGATGAAGGCGTTCCTGGTCACCCGGGTCGGCGACGTCGGCTTCCTGCTCGGCATCGCGCTGCTCGGCCTCGGCGCGGGCAGTTTCCGGATCGCCGACGTGCTGGCCCACGACTACCCGACCGGTACGCTCACCGCCGCCTGCCTGCTGCTGCTCACCGGGGTGGCCGGCAAGAGCGCCCAGTTCCCGCTGCACACCTGGTTGCCGGACGCGATGGCCGGCCCGACCCCGATCTCCGCGCTGATCCACGCCGCCACCATGGTCGCCGCCGGCGTGTACGCGGTGACCCGGCTGTACCCGCTGTTCGAGCGGGCCCCGGCGGCGCTGGCCGTGCTCGGCGTGATGGCGGCGGTGACCCTGCTGCTGGGCGCCTTCGCGGCCACCGCGCAGGACGACATCAAGCGGGTGCTGGCCTGGTCGACGGTGTCCCAGATCGGTTACATGGCCGGCGCGCTCGCCGTCGGCTCGCCGGCCGCGGCCCTGTTCCACCTGCTCAGCCACGCGGCCTTCAAGGCGTTGCTGTTCCTGGCCGCGGGCTGCGTCATCCACGCGGTGGGCAGCACCCTGATGTCGGCCATGGGCGGCCTGCGCCGGACCATGCCGGTGACCTTCTGGTGTACGGCGATCGGCCTGGGCGCGCTGGCCGGGGTGCCGCCGCTGTCCGGCTTCTGGAGCAAGGACGGCGTCCTGGTGGTGGCGCAGGAGGCGGCCCGGCACGGCAGCGGCCCGGCCGGCGCCTGGGTCGGCTGGCTGGTCTGGCTGGCCGGGCTGCTCGGCGTCGCGGTCACCGCCTGGTACGCCACCCGGCTGCTGCTGCGTACCTTCTTCGGCGCCGACCGGTCCCCGGCCGCCCACCCGCACGATCCGCCGGCCGCGATGCGCTGGCCGGTGCTGCTGCTGGCGGTGCCCAGCGCGCTGCTCGGGCTGGCCGTGTTCGCCGCGCCGTTCCGGGCCGCGCTGGGCCTCGCCGACGTGCACGTCGACGCTCTCGTCCTGCTGCCGGTGGCCCTGCTGCTGGCCGGGGCCGGGCTGGCCGGCTGGCAGTGGCGGCGCGACCCGGCCGGGGACCCGGCCGTCGCGCTGGGGCCGCTGCGGCCGGCGTTCGCCCGCGCGTTCTGGCTCGACGAGGTCCAGCACGCCCTGGTCGTACGCCCGGTGGCTGCGTTGGGTCGGGCCGCGCGCCGGGGCGACGAGGCCGTGGTGGACGGGGCGGTCGAGGGCACCGGGCGGGGCGCGGTGGCGTTGGGTGCCCGGCTCGGTGCGGCGCACCGGGCCGGCCTGCCCCGGGCCGCGACCGCCGTGCTGGCCGGCGCCGTCCTGATCGGCCTCGCCGTCGTCGTGTTCGGGGTGGCCCCGTGACCGCCGGACGGTCAGGCCCGATGGCCGGTGGCCGGGCGACCGGCCGGAGGGGAGTCGCCGGATGACCGCCGGACAGGTGGCGTTGTGGGCCGCCCTCGGGCTGCCCGTGGTGGGCGCGGTGGTGGTCGTCGCGGTCCCGGCGCGGGTCGACCGGGCGGCCCGGCTCGTCGGCACGGTCTTCGCCGGACTGGCGTTCCTGGCCGGAGTGCTGCTGGCGGCGGGCCGGTCCGCCGGGAGCGCGGCACCGGCGGCCGTGCGGCCCTGGCACCAGGTGGACCTGCCCTGGGCGACCGGCCTGGACCTGCGGCTGCACCTGGGCGTGGACGGGATCTCCTACCCGTTGGTGGTGCTGACCGGGCTGCTGACCCTGCTCTGCTGCGGCTACACCCTGTGGCGGGTGCCGGCCGGCGGCAGCGGACGGGCCCTGGTGGCGCTGCTGCTGGTGGTCGAGTTCGGCATCCTGGGCACCTTCCTCGCCCTGGATCTGGTGCTGTTCTTCGTCTTCTTCGAGGTCGTCCTGCTGCCCATGTACGCGGTGATCGCCGGTTGGGGTGGTGCCGACCGGCGGAGGGCGGCCCGCAAGTTCGCCGTCTACACGCTGTTCGGTTCGGTGCTGCTGCTGGTCGGCGTCTTCGTCGTGGTCGCCACCACGGGCACCGGCGACCTGGTCGAGCTGACCGGCGGCGCGGGCCTGGGCCGGACCACCCAGCTCGTGGCGTTCACCCTGCTGGCGCTCGCGTTCGCGGTGAAGAGCCCGCTCTGGCCGCTGCACAGCTGGCTGCCGGACGCGCACACCCAGGCGCCCACGGTGGGCAGCGTCATCCTCGCCGGGGTGCTGCTGAAGATGGGCACCTACGGCCTGATCCGGGTGGCCGTCGGGGTGGCGCCGGAGGGGGCCCGCTGGGCCGCGCCGGTGCTCGGCGGGTTCGCCGTCGCGGCCGTCCTGGTCGGCTCGCTGGTCTGCCTCGCCCAGGGTGAGCTGAAGCGGCTGATCGCCTACTCCAGCGTGGGACACATGGGCTTCGTGCTGCTCGGCATCGCGACCCTGACCGGCACCGGGCTGCGGGCCGCGCTGATCGGCAACATCGCGCACGGGGTGATCACCGCGCTGCTGTTCTTCCTGGCCGGCGCGATCAAGGACCGGGCGCACACCGGGGAACTGGCCGAACTCGGTGGCCTGCGGGAGACCGCCCCACGGCTGGCCGGGCTGCTCGGCTTCGCCGCCGTGGCGTCGCTCGGCCTGCCCGGGCTGGCCGGCTTCTGGGGGGAGGCGTTCGCGGTGGTCGCCGCGCTGCGGGTGGGCGGGCCCTGGTGGACGACGCTGGGCGTCCTGGCCGCCGTGGGTGGGGCGTTGACGGCGGCGTACTTCCTGCGGCTGCTGCGCCGGGTCACCCACGGTCGGGCCGCCCCCGCGGTGAGCCGGCTGGGCCCGACCCTGGCCGGCGCGGAGTGGGCCGCCTGGGGTCCGCTGGTGCTGCTGGCGCTGGCCATCGGGCTGGTGCCGACGCTGGTGCTCGGCGTCGCCGGGGCACCCGTGCAGACCCTGCTGGACGTGATCCGATGACCGTCGACAACGTGGCGCTGCTGCCGGCGTACCTGGCGGCCGGCACCGCCGTACTGGTGTTGCTGGCCGACCTGCTGGTTGCCCGGCGCGGCGCGACGGTGGCGGTGGGCGCCCTCGGCGCCGTCGCCACCGCGGTCGGCGCGGTGCTGGTCGGACGCGGCGGGGCGCGGGAGACGTTCTGCGTCGACGACGCCTGCTCCTACCTGGCGACCGGCCGCAGCGCGCTGGTCGCCACCGTGTTCGCGCTGCTCACCCTCGGCGTGCTGGGGCTGTCCGCGCCGCTGCTGCGGGCCGGCCGGGTGCCGGCCGGCGAGTACTGCTTCCTGCTGGCCTGCTCGATGACCGGCGGCGTGGTGCTCGGCGCCGCCGGTGACCTGATCACCCTGATCGTGGCCCTGGAGACGCTGACCCTGCCGCTGTACGTGCTGGTCGGCCTGCGCCGCGAACGGGTGGCCAGCGCCGAGGCGGCGGTGACCTTCTTCGTGGTCAGCGTGGTCGCCACGGCGGTGACCCTGCTCGGCGCGGCCCTGCTGTACGCGGTGACCGGTCGGCTGCACCTGCGCGAACTCGGCGCGGTCTTCGCCGCCGGAGGCGGCCCGATCGGTCAGGTCGCCGGGGGCGGCCCGATCGGTCAGGTCGCCGGGAGCGGGACGGCCGGTCAGGTCGCCGGGAGCGGGGCGCTGGACCTGCCGCTGACCACCGTGGCGGTGACGTTGCTGCTGCTCGGCCTGGCCTTCAAGGTGGCCGCGGTGCCGTTCCACGCCTGGGCGCCGGGCAGCTACGACGGCGCGCCGCTGCCGGTGGCCGGCTACCTGTCCACCGCCTCGAAACTGGGTGGGGTGATCGCCCTGCTCACGGTCACCGCCATCGCCCTGCCGGCGACCGTGGTGGGCCCGGTCCTCGCCGGGCTGGCCGTGCTGACCATGACGGTCGGCAACCTGGTGGCGTTGCGGCAGGACCGGACGGTACGGCTGCTCGCCTGGTCGTCGATCGCCCAGGCCGGCTACATCCTCGCCCCGCTCGGCGCGCTGTCGGTGGCCGCCGGGCGGACCGGCTCGGGCTTCGCCACGGCGCTGGCCGCCACGGTCGCGTACACGGTGTTCTTCGTGGTGTTGGAGTTCGCCGCGTTCGGTGCGCTGGTGCTGCTGCGCCCGCCCGGCGCGGACGGCGGCCGGATCGACGACCTGCGCGGCGCGGCCCGCCGGCACCCGTGGGTCGGTGCCGCCTTCGTCCTCGCCCTGGTCGGGCTGGCCGGGCTGCCACCGGGCCTGGCCGGCCTGTTCGCCAAGGTGACGGTGGTGCGGTCGCTGCTGGACGGCGGCTCCGGCTGGCTGGCCGTGGTGGTGGCCCTGAACGCCGTGGTCGGCCTGGTCTACTACCTGCGCGTCGCCGCGACCCTGTACGCCCCGGCCGACCGGGAACTGGCGCCGGGCGACGCGGCACCGGTCGGGGCCTCGCGGTCCGGCGATCCGGTCGGGCCGGTGCCGGTCCGGGGGCGGCCGGCCTGGCCGGTGGTGGCCGCGCTGGCGGCAGCGATCCTGGTGGCCGTGGTCATCGGCTTCGCCCCGCAACTGATCCTGGACGTCGCCCGGCTCTGAGCCCGCCCGTCGCGCGCCGTTCGCCGCGTGCGGCCCGTGGCGCGTCGGCCGTCGTGCATCAGCCTCCCCGGTGGGTCGCGTGGACCGGCCCGGCGGGCGACTGCCCGATGGTCGCGTCACGCCCGGCGGCGGGCGGGCCCGAGGGCCGGTTCCGGTACCTCGGCCGGGCGCGCCGACAACAGGGTGCCCAGCAGCGGGACCGGGGTGAGCGCCAGCACCAGCCGGGTGGTCGCGGGTTGGAGCAGGACGACCGCCGCCGCCGTCACGCCGGCGCCCAGGGTGAGTCCGGCGACCACGTCGTGCGGGTAGTGCACGCCGCCCAGCACCCGCAGCAGCGCCGCCGTGCCGGCCAGCGGCAGGGCGGCCAGCGCCAGCCGGGGCCGGATCAGCAGCAGGCCGACCGCGATCGCACCGGCGATGGTGGAGTGGTTGCTCGGGAAGGACAGGTCACCCAGTTCGGGGCAGGGCAGCAACGTACCGACCTGCATCGCCCGGCACGGTCGGTCCTCGTCCGCCACCAGCTTCGCCAGCTCGCTGCCGGCGTACGCCAGGGTCGTCCCCAGGCCGACCAGGACGGCGCCGGCGACCGCCGACGGACCCCGCCGCCGGCCGGTCCACCAGGCGATGGCCAGCAGCGCGACAAGCGTCAGCATCACGGCCTCGGTGGCCAGGTCGACAAGCGTGCCGGCCAGGCCCGGCGAGCCGGGGCCGTGGTCGGCCAGCGCGCGGTAGAGCGCGGCGGACGGCCCGCTGGAGATCCGGGCCGGGCCGGGACCGTCCGGTGCCAGCCCGAGCACGAACAGCCCGACCCCGAACAGTACGACCGCCGCCAGCACCGGCCGGCTCAGCAGCGACCGCCGACCCGACGGTACGGCCGGCTTCGGGGTGCCGTAGGTGGCGGGCCGGGAAACGTGCGGTGAATGGACCATGGCCGAGAAGAGTACGACGGGTTGCCGGGAATCCTCCACTCCGGATGGGCGAGTCCCAATCTGGCGAAAGTAGGGACCGTCCGGTCGGTATCGGTCGGCCCGGTGGGCTCTGTCCGTTCAGCCAACTCTCAGCAATATCCGGATGATGGAGGGGTACCGGATTGTTGAACCGGTCAGTGGATCCGGAGTGATCCGCGCACCGAAGGAGTGACAGTGCACAGCCATCGAAACGGTCTCAAGACGGCCGCTTTGCTCGGCCTGCTCACCGCGTTGATTCTCGCCGTCGGCTACTGGTTCGGCGGCAGCACGGGTCTGGTCATCGCCGTGTTGATCTCGCTCGGCATGAATGCCGGCACCTATTTCTTCAGCGACAAGCTGGCCCTGCGTTCGATGGGGGCGCAACCGGTCAGCGAGGCCGAGTTCCCGGCGCTGTACCAGATGGTCCGGGAGCTCTCGACGTCCGCCGGGCAGCCGATGCCCCGGCTGTACGTCAGCCCCACCGCCCAACCCAACGCGTTCGCCACCGGGCGCAACCCGCAGCACGCGGCGGTCTGCGTCACCCGGGGGATCACCCAGATCCTCGACTACCGCGAACTGCGCGGCGTGATCGGCCACGAGTTGTCGCACGTCTACAACCGGGACATCCTGATCTCCAGCGTGGCCGCCGGCCTGGCCGGCATCATCACCATGCTGGCGAACCTGGCCTGGTTCATTCCGCTGGGCGGCGGGGACGACGAGGACGGGCCCAACCCGGCCGCGCTGCTGTTGATGCTCATTCTCGGCCCGCTGGCCGCGACGGTGATCCAGCTGGCCATCAGCCGCAGCCGCGAGTACCAGGCCGACGCCTCCGGCGCCGGACTGACCCGCGACCCGCTCGCCCTGGCCAGCGCCCTCCGCAAGATCCACATGGGTACCCAGCGGATGCCGCTGCCCGCCGAGGGCAACCTGGCCAGCTCGGCCCACCTCATGATCGACAACCCGTTCCGGCGGGGCGGCGGTCTGACGGCGTTGTTCTCCACCCACCCGCCGATGGAGGAGCGGGTGCGGCGGTTGGAGCAGCTGGCCGCCAACGCCGGCCCGGTGCAGTTCCAACGCTGATTCCCGTTCCCTCGACGCCGTCGCCCGGCCAGCTCCGGGCGGCGGCGTCGCCGCTTGTGAGCCCCGGCACCGGCGCGGGAAAAGCGGCGACGTGGCATGGCCGCGGCGTTAGGGTCTAGCCCGGTTGTCGCCCGTTACCGCGAGGAGGTTCGCCGCCGTGGCCGCGTTGCGCCAGTACCTCGCCGTGTGGCGGATTCCCGGGGCGCCCACCCTGCTCGTCGCCGGCATCCTCGGCCGGCTCGGCATCGGGATGACCCCGCTCGCGCTGCTGCTCGTCGTGCAGCGGGTGACCCACTCGTACACGGTGGCCGCCATCGCCGGCGGGATCTTCGCGCTGGCCGGCGCGGCCCTCAGCCCGCTCGCCGGCCGACTCGCCGACCGCCTCGGCCCGACCCCCGTACTGCTGGTCACCGCCGTGGCCCACCCGCTCGCCCTGGTCGGGCTGCTGCTCACCACCCGGGCCGGCGCCGGCGCGATCACCGCGATCTACCTGACCGCGGGCCTGGCCGGCGCGACGTACCCGCCGATGAGCGCCGCCGTCCGCGGCGCCTGGACCGACCTCACCAGCCCCGCCTCCGGCCGGTACGCCCTGCGCAACACCGCGCTCGCCGCCGAGACCGCGCTCTTCGAGGTGGTCTTCGCCCTCGGCCCGCTGCTGGTCGCCGCCTTCGTGCTGATCGCCGACGCGGCCGCCGCGCTGATCGGCTCGGCGGTGGTGACCCTGGTCGGCACCACCGTGGTCGCCCTCGGCCGGGTGATGCGCGCCTGGCGACCGCACCCGAGGCGGTCACACGCCCGGGGCCTCGGCCCGCTGCGGGTGGCCGGCGTCCCGGCCCTGCTGCTCTGCGTCGCCGGGCTCGGCGTCGCGTTCGGCGTGGCCGGGGTGACCGTCCCGGCGTACGCGTCGGCGCACCGCACCGGCGCCGACGCGGAGAGCCTGGCCGGCATCCTGCTCGCGCTCTGGGCGGTCGGCAGCACCACCGGCGGGCTCTGGTTCGGCACCCGGCGGACGTCCGCCCACCCGACCCGTCAGTTCGCCGTCCTGCTCGGCCTGGTGGCGGCCAGCTTCGCGGTGTTCGCGGTGATGCCGAACCCGATCGCGCTCGGCGTGGCGCTGCTGGTCGGCGGCGCCACCATCGGACCCACGCTGACCCTGGAGACCACCCTGGTCGGCCGGATCGCCCCGGCCAGCATGCTGAACGAGGCGTACACCTGGGTGGTCACCGTGGCGGTGGGCCTCAACGCGGCCGGCGGCGCGGTCGCCGGGGTGGTCGTCGACCGACTCGGCGGGGCCCCGGTGGCGTTCCTGATCGCCGGAGTGGCGGTCGGCGGCGCGGCCCTGGTGGCGGCCCGGCCGTCCGGCTCGATCGCCCGCGCCGACGCGACCGCGACCGCCCGGACCGGCGAGGACCTCGCCGCCGAGCCGGTCTGACGGTACGGGTTACCTCTTCGGTTCGACGACGAACGAGCCCTTGCCGGGCTGGGTGACGATCAGGCCGCGTTCGCGCAGCAGCCGCAGGCCGGCGCGGACCGTCCCGCGGCTCATGTTGTACGTGCCCATCAGGTACGGCTCGCTCGGGATGACCTGCCCCGGCGCCAGGTCGCCGCGTTCGATCTGCTCGGCGATGGTGTCCGCGAGCTGCACGTAGAGCGGTCGCCAGTCGATCGGGCCTGTCACGTCCATCAATCCCCCCGTGCCGGGCTGCTACTCCGGCTCGATACCGCCGGCTCGCAGGATTCGGCGCACGCTCTCGCGGTTGTAGCCGGTCACCTCGACGATCTCGCGTTGCCGCATTCCGGCGCTGGCGGCGGCCACGATCGCCTGGTGCAGCCGTTGGCGAGCCTCGGGCAGGCTACCCTTCGCCGCCGCGAGGGCCGATTCGGCATCGCTGATCGCGTCCTGCGCCTCATGGAAGGCGTGGACGGCGGCCGCAAGGTCATCGCGCACCCGGCCATGCTGTCATGTCGGACGCCCGGTCGAGTATCCGCTCGCCGTCCACCAGGCCCGGGCGCTCGCCCAGCAGGTTCAGCTGGTGCTCGGCCTGCCGGGGGTGGGCTGAGGCGGGGGAGAAGCCGACCGGACCGGTCGGCGTCGCCATGATCGCCCGCGCCGCCGTCCCCGCACATCGTTGTGGCGGGCGGCGCGGGCGCGGCTATCCGGTCAGCGGTAGTTGGTGAACTGCAGGGCGACGCCGAAGTCCTCGCCCTTGAGCAGCGTGATGACGGCCTGCAGGTCGTCCTTCTTCTTGCCGGTCACCCGCAGCTGGTCGCCCTGGATCTGCGCCTGTACGCCCTTGGGGCCCTCGTCGCGGATCTTCTTGCTGATCGCCTTGGCCTTCTCCGAGTCGATGCCCTGGATCACCTTGCAGTCGATCTTGTAAGTCTTGCCGGATGCCCGCGGGTCGCCGCAGTCCAGGGACTTCAGGGAGATGTTCCGCTTGACGACCTTCTCCTTGAAGACGTCGAGGGCGGCCTTCACCCGCTCCTCCGTCTCGGCACTGAGGCTGACCGCCTCCTCGCCGGCCCAGGAGATCGAGGCGCCCGTACCCCGGAAGTCGAACCGGGTGCCCAGCTCCCGCTCCGCCTGGCGGACCGCGTTGTCGATCTCCTGCCGGTCGACCTTGCTGACGATGTCGAACGACGGGTTCGCTGCCATGATCATTGCTCCTGGAGTTGGCGATATGAAGATGTCCGGGCCACCGGCCGGCGGCCCATCCCGCCGACCGTACCCGGTTGCGCACCGGCCCGGCGCTACCGCTATCCTTGCTTCCGCCGCCGCGTTGAACGTGGCGGCACGCCCTGGCGGGTTGCCCGAGCGGCCAATGGGAGCGGACTGTAAATCCGTCGCGAAAGCTACAGAGGTTCGAATCCTCTACCCGCCACCAGGTGCGAGAACGGCCCCCGAACAGCAGAGATGCTGATCGGGGGCCGTTGTCGTTGATCTCGCTCGGCAACCCGCGCTCACCGAGGCGCAGGCCGCGTCGTCGCCGGCTGGGTGACCCTACGGCCTGCGTAACGCGGCGGCGTCGCTTGGCTTAACGCTGGCGTACCGCCACCGCGGTCGCCCGGCGCCAAGGGTCGTGCTCGTCGGGCGGCCAGGTGGCCTGATTCCGATTGGGGGCGAATTATGGCGATTCTCGGAGTATTCACTCGCGCGACGGGGTTGCGTAACTCTCTGTGGGCGACCAGTATCAGGCTGACGAGTTAATTTCAGTTTATTGAGGCTCTGATTGCCCGGCGTAATCGCGGAGCGGATTGTGATGCCAATGCGTCGCGGAGGCAGATCCTATGAGCCGAACGTCGGACATGTTCAATTTTGGCGTAGCTCCCCGGAAATGCGAGCTTTGAGATCTCGGACCTGATCGTGAGTAACGTCGCAATACACGTTCCGTGAATGCGTGCCCCGACTTCGGCGTGGCGAGGTGTAGGCCGCACGGCGGATGGGCACCTACCGAATGGTTGAACTTGCCGCAATCGTGGTCGGAGGCAACTCCAACGGCTTTGCGGTCCCTCGCGCCTGTGGCACCATCATGGAATCTCCATCTTCTCCGTCTCGCGACAGGAGCTAACGATGTCCGCTCGACGGCTGGGCCGCCTGCTTGGAGCGGCCCTTGTTGCGACGGTGGCCGTCGGCGTGTTGCTGGGCGACGGCGACGGCGGAAGTGGCACGTCCGATGGATGGGAGTGGCAGGTGTACTCCGCGAAGTACGGCTGGGAGTGGCAGCAGCAGCTGCTCCCGGCCTCCGGTGTCACCGCCATGTCACCCACCTCGACCGTCCGACCGGTCCATTTTGGGCAGTTCGGCCAGGCTGTCTAAGCCGAACAATCCGGGAGCGGCATGACCAGGAGGCAACCGCCGTCCAGGCGGTCACAGGATTACGCCTGGTTCGTTACCGGTCCACTCGCCTGCGTGGCAGTGGTTTGCACCGTCGGTCTGGGTATCGTGACCGACCATCAGTTCGAGAAATGGCCGCTGGCCGTGCTGCTGTTCGGACTGATGGTGACTGCCGAGATCCCGCAGACGCGGTTCATCATCCGGCGTCAGTCGTTCGCCATGACGCTCACCGAGATTCCGCTGGTACTGGCGTTCTACCTGCTCTCACCTCTCTTCGTGGTCGTCGTGACCTTGGCGGCGGCGCTGGTGACCCAGGTTCGGCGCCGTCTCAGCCCGGCGAAGTTCTGCTTCAACGTCGCCAACGCCGCGGCGGCGACCTCCATCGCCGCGGTTCTGCTTCGGGCGCTCCCGCCCATGGAGGGCGTCGGACCGGGCACCTGGGGGATCCTGTTCGCCGCCGTTAGCACCTACACCATCATGCTGCTGACCTCGGTCGTCGTGGTGATCACCCTCGTTCAGGGGGGCCAGGCCGGCCGTGAGGTCGTCCGGACGGCCTCACCGAACCTGATCACCGTCGCGGTCAATGTCGTCATCGGTCTGATCGTCCTGATCGTGGCCAGGTACACCTGGTGGTCGGTGTTCCTGTTCGGTGCCCTGGCCGCCGGTCTGGTCGTCGTCTACCGGTCCTACGCCCAGTTCTTCCGCCAGCACCGAACCCTCGGCGACATGTACGAGCTGACACGGGCGATGAGCGAGAGCGGCCCGAACGGAACCCTCGCCGACGCGATGCTCGGTCGCGTGCGCGCACTCATGCAAGCCGAGTACGCCACGCTCTGGCTCCCCGCGCAGGGCCGGCATCCCGAGGTGCTGCTCACCGCGCGGATGGACGACCCGGGACTGCTGGACGTCACGCGGACCCCGCCGGAACTGCGGCAGTCCGCCCGGGACCGGGGCGAGACGATCGCCGTCGGCAGCCGGCTGGGCGGCGACGAGGAGACTCGGGCGGTGCTTCGCAACCACCAGGTGAAGGACGCCATCGTCGTGCCGCTGCGGTCCGGCTCGGTGGTGATCGGCACCATTGAGGTGGTCAACCGGCTGGGGGACATGGGTTACTTCGTACCCAGCGACATTCCGGTCTTCGAGACGGTGGCGGCGCACGCCGCGGTGGCGCTGGAGAACTCGCGGCTGGTCGACCGGCTGCGCTTCGACGCGTACCACGACGGGGTGACCGGGCTGCCCAACCGGCGCCGGATCTCCGGCGCGCTGGAGGAGGCGGTCCGGATCCGTACGCCGGGGGAGGTGGTCGCCGTCCTGCTGTTCGACGTGGACGACCTGCGCCGGGTGAACGAGTCACTCGGGCACGCGGCCGGCGACAAGGTGCTCGCCGAGGTGGCCAGGCGGC
This sequence comes from Micromonospora zhanjiangensis, assembly GCF_042650605.1. Lineage (NCBI taxonomy): Bacteria > Bacillati > Actinomycetota > Actinomycetes > Micromonosporales > Micromonosporaceae > Micromonospora > Micromonospora zhanjiangensis. Next base: position 483,810 of record NZ_JBHSBN010000001.1, read on the forward strand.
TGCGCGACCGCGCGCCGAGTGCCGCGCTGGTCGGTCGACTCGGCGGCGACGAGTTCGTGGTCACCCTGCGCATGGAGAACGTGGACGCGGCGCTGGACCTGGCCGGCGAGTTGCGCGAGCAGATCCGCGACGAGATGGTGTTCGGCGAGCTGACCTTGGACGTGGACACCGCGGTCGGTGTGGTCGTACACCCGGATCACGGTGACGATCCGGCGACGCTGCTGCAGCGGGTCGACCTGGCGGCCATGGCCGCCAAGGCGACGCCCGGTGGCGTACAGCTGTTCAGTCCGGTCCTGGAGTCGCGCTCGATGCGCCGGCTCGGCCTGGCCGCCGACCTGCGTCGGGCGCTGGAGCACGACGAACTGGAGGTTTACTTCCAGCCCAAGGTGACCCTGGGCGAGCGCCGGTTGGTCGGGGTGGAGTGCCTGGCGCGGTGGGAACACCCGGTGCACGGCACGGTCTCCCCGGAGGACTTCGTGCCGGTGGCCGAGCACACCGGGCAGCTCGGCCGACTGACCGAGATCGTGCTGAGGGAAGGGCTGCGCCGCAGCCGGGACTGGGCCGATCCGGACAACCCGCTCAACATCTCGGTCAACCTCTCCGCGCGTACCCTCACCGATCCGCATTTCCCGTCCCGGGTGCAGACGTTGCTCGCCGAGTACGCCGTGCCGGCCGAGCGGCTCACGTTCGAGATCAAGGAGGCCGGCCTCCTCGACGGCAGCGACCGTCCGATGCCCACCCTGCGCCGGCTGCGGGACATCGGGGTACGCCTGTCCGTGGACGACTTCGGCACCGGCTACTCGTCGCTGTCCTACCTGCGCCGGTTGCCCGTGCACGAGGTGAAGGTCGACCAGTCCTTCGTCCAGGGCATGGCGACCGATCCGGTCGACCTGGCCATCGTCAACGCGGTGGTGACACTCTCCCAACAGTTCGGCCTGACCGTGGTCGCCGAGGGGGTGGAGAGCGAGCTGACCCTCGAACTGCTGCAGGACATCGGCTGCGAGGTCGGCCAGGGTTTCCTGTTCAGCCGCCCGCTGCCGTACGAGCGACTGGCCACCTGGTTCGAGGTGCAGGCCGAGTCCGAGCCGCCGCCGAACACCGACGTCCGGCGGCTGCGTGCGGTGCCCTGACCTGGGGTGAAACGGAGGTTCGGCGGCCGTCGCGACGACACCGGGAACCCGATTTCACCTCAGCGGGGCCGCCGTGTACTCTTACTCCTGCGCGTCTCGCGGGAGATCGCGAAAGGCCCCCTTAGCTCAGTCGGCAGAGCGTCTCCATGGTAAGGAGAAGGTCTACGGTTCGATTCCGTAAGGGGGCTCAGAGGGTTCAGCCGGACCCGTCTGTGGCGGTGTAGCTCAGATGGTAGAGCAAGCGGCTCATAATCGCTGTGTCGCCGGTTCAAGTCCGGCCACCGCTACTCTCTCGGCCAACGGGTTCACCCCCGGAGGTCGAAAGCGATGGGCGCCACAGGCGCCCACTTTGCGTGTCTGCGGGACGAGAGTCTACGCTGGTACGTCGTAGTTGATCCGATAGCGAGGAAGGCACCCCGCCGTGGCCAAGGCGACTGATGTCCGTCCAAAGATCACTTTGGCGTGTGTGGAGTGCAAGGAGCGCAACTACATCACGCGTAAGAACCGCCGGAACGACCCGGACCGCATCGAGCTGAAGAAGTTCTGCCCGCGGGACGGCAAGCACACCGTGCACCGCGAGACCCGCTGACCGCACGCCGGCGCGACCGCCGGCACCAGGCAGCACGCAGACGCCGTCCCGGCACCGGCCACCACTCGTGGCCACCGCCGAGGGCGGCGTCCCGCGTTCCGAATCCCGCCGAGCGCGGCGTGTAGGTTCCAACGCATGCCCTTGGACCCTTCCTTCGCCGGCCGGAGTTATCCGCCGACCGCCCCCTACCAGGTGGGGCGGGAAAAGATCCGCGAGTTCGCCACCGCCATCGGTGCCACCGACCCGGCGTACCACCAGCCGGAGGCCGCCCGGGCGCTCGGGCATCCGGACGTGGTGGCGCCGCCCACCTTCCCGGTCGTGCTGACCATGGCCGCCAACGAGCAGATCGTGGCCGACCCGGCCCTCGGCATCGACTACAGCCGGGTGGTGCACGGCGACCAGCGGTTCGTCTACACCCGACCGGTGGTGGCCGGCGACGAGCTGGTCTGCGTCAGCCTGGTCGAGGAGATCACCGCCCGCGGCGGGCACGACTTCCTGACCATGCGCACGGACGTGACGACCGCCGCCGGCGAGCCGGTGGTCACCGTCTGGTCCAAGATCGTCGTACGCGGGGAGGGCTGAGATGGACCTGTCGGTGAAGACCTACCGGATCACCCGGGCCGACCTGGTCCGGTACGCGGGCGCGTCGGGCGACTTCAACCCGATCCACTGGAGCGAGCGGTTCGCCACCGGCGTGGGCCTGCCCGGCGTGATCGCCCACGGCATGTTCACCATGGCGCTGGTCGGTCGGGCGGTGACCGAGTGGGCCGGCGCCCCGGACGCGGTGGTCGACTACGGGGTCCGGTTCACCCGGCCGGTGCCGGTGCCGGACGACGACCAGGGCACCGAGATCGAGGTACGGGCCGTGGTCAAGGAGGTCACCGAGGACGGACTGACCCGGCTCGACCTGACCGCGACCTGCCACGGCCAGAAGGTCCTGGCGCAGGCCAGGGCCACCGTACGTAGCTCGTCCTGACGGCGGGCGACGACGGCGGACCGGCGCGCGGGGGTGACCGGTTGGGAAAGTCGGACCTCTACCCGTACACTGGTCCGCCGTGGGGCAAGTGACCCCTGTTCCGGCATGCTTGTCGGGGCGGGATCACCCTGCCGCACAGGGGTGTAGCTCAATTGGCAGAGCAGCGGTCTCCAAAACCGCAGGCTGCAGGTTCAAGTCCTGTCACCCCTGCGTCTATGGCCTGACCGGTCCCGGGGGTCGGAGTTTCGCCGGCCTGCGAGGCCGGTGAGGATGCAGTCCAACGCGCGTCCATCGGCGCGCGAGTCAACCACCCCGCGACGGAGGGCGAAGTGGCCGAGAAGAATCGGCGCGGCGAGGACGCCGCGGACGACCGCCTCGACGACGTGATCGACGACACGGTCGACGACGACGCCATCGACGAGGACGTGGAGGACGACGAGCCGGTCTCCCGGGGTGGCACCGCGACCCGTTCCCGGCGCAAGGCCGAGAAGGCGGAGTCGGCGGACAGCAAGTCCAAGGCCAAGGCGGAGACCGGACGGGTCGGAATTTTCGGCCGCTTCGCCCGGTTCATCCGTGAGATCGTCGCCGAACTGCGTAAGGTCATCTGGCCGACCCGCAAGGAGCTGCTGACCTACACCGCGGTGGTGGTCACCTTCGTCACCGTGGTGGTGGCGATGGTCGCCGGGCTGGACTTCGGCTTCGCCAAGGGCGTCCTGTGGGTCTTCGGCGGCTGACCGAGCTGATCCAGCGATAGTTACGGAAGTGAGCGAGCGTGCCTGAATACGACGAGACCGCCGAGACCACCGACGAGCAGTCCTCGGTGGCGACGGCGGCCGGTGCCGAGTCGGTCGAGGCCGCCAGCGAACCGGATCTCGCGACCCCCGCCGAGGAGTCCGCGCCGGACGAGGACTACGACCCCGTGGCCGAGCTGCGGCAGAAGCTGCGCTACGCGCCGGGTGACTGGTTCGTCGTGCACTCCTACGCGGGGTACGAGAACAAGGTCAAGACCAACCTGGAGACCCGGATCACCAGCCTCGACATGGAGGAGTTCATCTTCCAGGTCGAGGTGCCGACCCGGGAAGAGGTCGAGGTCAAGAACGGCAAGCGCCTGCAGGTCCAGAACAAGGTCTTCCCCGGCTACATCCTGGTCCGGATGGAGCTGACCCCCGAGTCGTACTCCTGCGTGCGGAACACCCCGGGGGTCACCGGCTTCGTCGGCGCGACCGACCGGGCCGACCGCCCGGCGCCGCTGTCGCTCGACGAGGTGCTCAAGTGGCTCGCACCGGCGGTGGAAACCGCCGAGCAGAAGAAGACCAAGCCCGAGGTCAAGGTGCTCGACTTCGAGGTCGGCGACTCGGTCACCGTCACCGACGGCGCGTTCGCGTCGCTGCCGGCCACGATCAGCGAGATCAACGCCGACCAGCAGAAGCTCAAGGTGCTGGTGTCGATCTTCGGCCGGGAGACGCCGGTCGAGCTGAACTTCAACCAGGTCGCCAAGATCTAGGGCCGCGATTTCCGGGCGGTCGACGAGCCGCCCGGAACGCACCGGTGACCGGCGGGACCTCGACGGATGGTCGGGCGTCGCGCTGCGCTACCCTAGAACGTCGCTCGCGGTGCGGGACGCTGACCGTGCGTGCCCGCCGCCAGTGCCGCGTCAGGTGCACACCCACCAGATCAAGCCCCAGGAAGAGACATGCCTCCGAAGAAGAAGAAACTCGTCAAGACCTTCACGCTGCAGTTGCCGGCGGGACAGGCCACCCCGGCTCCGCCGGTCGGCCCGGCCCTCGGCCAGCACGGCGTGAACATCATGGAGTTCTGCAAGTCGTACAACTCGCAGACCGAGTCGCAGCGCGGTGACATCGTCCCCGCCGAGATCAGCGTCTACGAGGACCGCACCTTCAGCTTCGTACTGAAGACCCCGCCGGCCGCCCGGCTGCTGCTCAAGGCCGCGGGCGTGCAGAAGGGTTCCGGCGCGCCGCAGGACACCAAGGTCGGCGCGGTCAGCCGGGCGCAGCTGCGCGAGATCGCCGAGAAGAAGATGGCCGACCTCAACGCCAACGACGTCGAGCAGGCCGAGCGGATCATCGCCGGCACCGCCCGGTCGATGGGCATCACGGTCAACGACTGACCTCGCGGTATCCGAGCAGAATCCACGTCGTGGGAGGGCCCGCGCACATCGCGGCCCGCCATCAACCACAGGAGCAACAGGACATGCAGCGCAGCAAGAGCTACCGCAAGGCCGCCGAGGGCATCGACCGGGACCGGCTGTACGCCCCCGCCGAGGCCATCAAGCTGGCCAAGGACAACACCAACACCAAGTTCGACGCCACGGTCGAGGTCGCGATGCGCCTCGGCGTCGACCCCCGTAAGGCCGACCAGATGGTCCGCGGCACGGTGAACCTGCCGCACGGCACCGGCAAGACCGCCCGCGTGATCGTGTTCGCCGCCGGCGCGAAGGCCGACGAGGCCGCCGCCGCCGGCGCCGACGAGGTGGGCACGGACGAGCTGGTCGCCCGGATTCAGGAGGGCTGGCTGGACTTCGACGCGGCGATCGCCACGCCGGACCAGATGGCCAAGATCGGTCGGATCGCGCGGATCCTGGGCCCGCGCGGTCTCATGCCGAACCCGAAGACCGGCACGGTGACCATGGACGTCACCAAGGCCGTCGCGGACATCAAGGGCGGAAAGATCACCTTCCGGGTGGACAAGCACTCCAACCTGCACCTGATCATCGGCAAGGCGTCGTTCTCGGAGTCGCAGCTGGTGGACAACTACGCGGCGGTGCTGGACGAGGTGCTGCGGGCCAAGCCGTCCGCGGCCAAGGGCAAGTACATCAAGAAGGTCACCCTCACCACGACCATGGGCCCCGGCGTGCCGGTCGACCCGAACGCGGTGAAGAACCTGGCCGAGGCCGACAACGCCTGAGTCGGTCCGATCGCGCGAACCGGGGCGCCCCTGCGGGGGTGCCCCGGTTCCGTCTTTCCATGGCACGCTTACGGCCATGCGACTGCGCGACGTCTGGCTGCGGTACACCCGTCGCGGCCCGTGGGTGCTGCGGAACGTCTCGGTCGAGATCGGACCCGGCCAGGCGGCCGTCGTCCTCGGCCACAACGGCGCCGGGAAGTCCACCCTGCTGCAGCTCGCCGCGGGCGTGTTCCGACCGGACCGGGGCGAGGTGCTGGACCGCCCGGGCCGGGTGGGCTGGGTGCCGGAGCGGTTCCCGGCCGACCAACCGTTCACCGTCCGGCAGTACCTGACGGCGATGGGCCGGATGGCCGGCCTGTCCGCCGCGACCGCACCGGCCGCCGTGGACCGGTGGGTCGAGCGGTTGGGCCTGGCGCCGTACCGGGAGATCCCGTTGCCGCAGCTGTCGAAGGGCACCGCGCAGAAGGTGGGCCTGGCCCAGGCGTTGCTCGTGCCGCCCGGGCTGCTGGTGTTGGACGAGCCGTGGGAGGGGCTGGACGCCGCGTCGCGGGACCTGGTGCCGGTGCTGGTGGCCGAGGTGCTGGCCGACGGCGGCAGCGTACTGGTGAGCGATCATCGCGGGGAGACGGTCCGGCTGCCCGGCGCGCTGCACTGGCTGGTCGCCGAGCAGACCGTCCGGGTCGAGGAACCGTCCGCCGCCGGCGGCATGTCGGTGGTCGAGGTTGTCGTCCCGACCGCGCGGGCCGCCGGCACCGTCGCCGCCCTGCGCGCCGCGGGCCACGAGATCCTGCGGGTACGCCAGGAGGCTGACCAGTGAGTGCGCTGCTGGTGATGCGGTTGACGGGGTTCGTGCGGACCGGGCGGGTGCTGGCCCCGTTGCTCGCCGGACTGCTGGTGATCGGGGTGCTGAACGGTGGCGGCCGGTCCCAGGCCGCCGAGGCGTACGCGGTCTCCTCCGTGGTGCTCTTCCCGGTGCTGGCCTGGCAGGCGAAACTGCTGCTGGACATCGAGCCGGACGTGCAGCGCCGGCTCGCCGTGGTGACCGTCGGTCGGCGCCGGGAGGCGCTCGCCGGGTTGCTCGCGGCGACGGTGGTCGGCCTGGTCACGGTGCTGCTCGGCCTGGTCGTGCCGTGGCTGCTGGGCGGGGTGGCGTTGCCCCGGCCGGCGGTCGACGCCCCGCTGGCCGGTCAGTTGGCGCTGGGCGCGTGGGCTCATCTGGCCGCCGTGCCCGCGGCGGTGGCCGTCGGCGCCCTGGCCAGCCGCGCGGCCACCCGACGTACGACGTACGGGTTGGCGGTGCTGGTCGGCGGCGTGGTCGGCGCGATGGTGCTGAGCCTGCCGGTGTCGCCGGTGCCCTGGCTGGCCCCGCCGCTGATGTCCGTCGCCCGGGTGACCGCCGGTGTCGGGGACGACCAGGCCGGCCGGGTGGCGTTGCTGAGCATTCAGGCGGTGATCTGGGCCGCGGTCGCGTTGGCCGGCTACGCGGCCCTGCGCCGCCGCCGACCGTGACTGCCGGGTGCTGGGCGGGACCGTTTTCGTCGAGAACCGAGAAAATGAGGTCGTGATTACAACCGCGGGATTTGGCGGTTGGACGCACCTCCCGTATTCTTCTCAGCGAAGTTCCACCCAGAGACCGCTGGTCACCGTGCCCCGGCACGGTCGAAGGTCCCGCACCGACGGGCGACCCGCGCAGGGCGGCAAGCGACACCCCCGGCGACGACGACCCGGTCCGCCGACCGCGTCAGTCACCTTTCGCCGGCCCTCGCCCCGTGCGCCCTGCGCCGGGGCTTTCTCGTTGGCGCGGGTTCTCCGGCACCGATTCCGGCAGCTTCCGTCCGGAGCGGTACCCAGCACGAAGCAACGAGAGGAGGGACATGGCGGACAAGCCGGTTCGGGCCGACAAGTCCACGGCCGTCGCGGAGCTCACCGAGCAGTTCCGTGGGTCGGGCGCCACGGTGCTCACCGAGTACCGCGGCCTCACGGTCGCCCAGCTGACCCAGCTGCGGCGTGCGCTCGGTCGGGAGACCACCTACACGGTCGCCAAGAACACGCTGGCCAAGCGCGCCGCGACGGACGCTGGCATCAACGGCCTCGACGAGCTGTTCACCGGTCCTACCGCGCTCACCTTCGTCTCCGGCGATGTCGTTGAGGCGGCCAAGGGTCTGCGCGATTTTGCGAAGGCCCACCCGCAGCTCGTCATCAAGGGCGGCGTCTTCGAGGGCAAGGCGATCTCGGCGACCGAGGTCACCAAGCTCGCCGACCTCGAGTCCCGCGAGGTGCTGCTGGCCAAGCTGGCCGGCGCGATGAAGGGCAACCTGAGCAAGGCCGCGGCCCTGTTCCAGGCGCCCCTGTCGAAGACCGCCCGCCTGGCGGCGGCCCTGCAGGACAAGCGCGAAAAGGACGAGCAGGCCGCCTGAGCGCGGACTGTGCAGCCTTACCACCAGCCTTAGAGATCTTTAGGAAAGGACGCCAGACATGGCGAAGCTCAGCACCGACGAGCTGCTCGACGCGTTCAAGGAGATGACGCTGATCGAGCTGTCGGAGTTCGTGAAGCAGTTCGAGGAGACCTTCGAGGTCACCGCCGCCGCGCCGGTCGCGGTGGCCGCCGCCGGTGGCGCTGCCGCGCCGGTCGAGGCCGAGCCGGAGAAGGACGAGTTCGACGTCATCCTCGACGCCGACGGTGGCAAGAAGATCCAGGTCATCAAGGTCGTGCGTGAGCTGACCGGCCTGGGCCTCAAGGAGGCCAAGGACCTGGTCGAGGCGGCTCCCAAGGCCGTTCTCGAGCACGTCAACAAGGAGACCGCGGACAAGGCCAAGGCCAAGCTCGAGGGCGAAGGCGCCAAGGTCACCCTCAAGTGACCCGACGGCCGGGGCGCGAGCCCCGGCCACGGTCGGCGGCGACCGCCTCCGCGTGAGCCTCCGCACAGCGATCCGTCACGGGTGGCGATCCAGTTCTGGATCGCCGCCCGTTTCGCCGTCCTGACCGTCTGCGACCGCCCGTCAGCAGGGAGTTCATGATCCCTGGTCGGCCGTCCGGACCGCCGGCGGCGGTCCGGACGGACCGCGCGGGGTCGACCAGGTCCCTCCGTACCCCGCTCCAGCCCTTGACGCGGGACGGCGCCTACAGGCACCCTGACAACAGCAAGACCTTCCGCGCTTGCGACGGCCATCACCTGGGTAATGGCAGCGGCAGCAACTTTCCACGCCGCGGCCGGTGTCCGGTGGCCCGCGGGAAGCGTGCGGAGACGTGCGAGCGCGCCTGCTGGGCGCGTGGCGGCCTCGGGTCACGGCACGTCCGCGACGCTTCGCCGTGGTTGGCTGGACAGCGGTTAGCCGTTCGGCTACACTGCTAGTTTGCGCTGCCTTCCGACTTAGCCCCTGCTCGGAATGTCCGATTATGGATATTTGGAGTGGGGCCATTGGAGTGCACGCGTAACAGCCGTTCTGCAGCACCGGTCCTCGGAAGGACGCATCTTGGCAGCTTCCCGCCCTGCGAAGACCAGTCGTACGTCGAGCGCTTTCGCTCCCCGCCGAGTTTCATTCGGCAGGATCACGGAACACCTCGAGGTCCCCAACCTTTTGGCCATCCAGAACGAGTCTTTCGACTGGCTGGTTGGCAATGAGGCTTGGCAGGGCCGGTCGGCAAACGACCCGCACGCCCGATCGGGTCTCGCGGAGATCCTCGACGAGATCAGTCCCATTGAGGACTTCTCCGGCACCATGTCACTGTCCTTTTCCGCACCACGCTTCGACGAGGTCAAGGCCTCGATCGAGGAGTGCAAGGAGAAGGACCTGACCTACTGCGCGCCACTGTTCGTGACCGCGGAGTTCACCAACAACACGACCGGCGAGATCAAGAGCCAGACCGTGTTCATGGGTGACTTCCCGATGATGACGCCGAAGGGCACCTTCATCATCAACGGCACCGAGCGCGTCGTGGTCAGCCAGCTCGTCCGGTCCCCGGGCGTGTACTTCGACAAGCAGCCGGACAAGACCTCCGACCGCGACCTCTCCAGCGTCAAGGTCATCCCGAGCCGGGGTGCCTGGCTGGAGTTCGACATCGACAAGCGGGACACCGTTGGTGTCCGCATCGACCGCAAGCGTCGCCAGGCAGTCACCGTGCTGCTCAAGGCGATCGGTTGGACCAACGAACAGATCCGCGAACGGTTCGGTTGGTCCGAGCTGATGATGACCACCCTGGAGAAGGACCACATCGCCGGGGTGGACGAGGCACTGCTGGACATCTACCGCAAGCTGCGGCCGGGTGAGCCGCCGACGCGGGAGAACGCCCAGAACCTGCTCGACAACCTCTTCTTCAACCCGAAGCGGTACGACGTCGCCAAGGTCGGTCGGTACAAGTTCAACAAGAAGCTTGAACTCGAGGTGCCGATCACCACCGGCACGCTGACCGAGGACGACATCGTCGCCACCGTGGAGTACCTCTGCCGGCTGCACGCTGGTGAGGAGGGCTACGAGGCCGACGACATCGACCACTTCGGCAACCGTCGCCTGCGTACCGTGGGCGAGCTCATCCAGAACCAGGTCCGGGTCGGCCTGTCCCGGATGGAGCGGGTCGTCCGCGAGCGGATGACCACCCAGGACGTCGAGGCGATCACGCCGCAGACCCTGATCAACATTCGCCCGGTGGTGGCGGCGATCAAGGAGTTCTTCGGTACGTCGCAGCTGTCCCAGTTCATGGACCAGACCAACCCGCTGGCGGGCCTGACCCACCGGCGTCGGCTGAGCGCGCTCGGCCCCGGTGGTCTGTCCCGGGAACGGGCCGGCTTCGAGGTCCGGGACGTGCACCCGTCGCACTACGGCCGGATGTGCCCGATCGAGACGCCGGAAGGCCCGAACATCGGCCTGATCGGCGCCCTGTCGACGTTCGCCAGGGTCAACCCGTTCGGGTTCATCGAGACCCCGTACCGCAAGGTCGTCGACGGTCGGGTCACCGACCAGATCGACTACCTGACCGCGGACGAGGAGGACCGGTTCGTCAAGGCCCAGGCCAACGCGCCGCTCAGAAGCGACGGTACGTTCGCCGAGGACCGGGTGCTGGTCCGCCGTAAGGGCGGTGATACCGAGGACGTCGCGCCGGCGGCCGTCGACTACATGGACGTGTCACCGCGGCAGATGACCTCGGTCGCGACCGCGATGATCCCGTTCCTGGAGCACGACGACGCCAACCGGGCCCTGATGGGCGCGAACATGCAGCGTCAGGCGGTGCCGCTGGTCAAGGCCGAGTCGCCGCTGGTCGGTACGGGCATGGAGTACCGGGCCGCGGTGGACGCCGGTGACGTGGTCGTCGCCGAGGTGGGCGGCGTGGTCGAGGACCTGTGCGCCGACTACGTGACGGTGCACCAGGACGACGGGCACCGCCGCACCTACCTGCTGCACAAGTTCCGTCGCTCCAACGCCGGCTCCTGCGTCAACCAGAAGCCGGTCGTCTTCGAGGGCGACCGGGTCGAGGCCGGCCAGGTCATCGCCGACGGTCCGTGCACCGACGAGGGTGAGATGGCGCTCGGGCGTAACCTGCTCGTCGCCTTCATGACCTGGGAGGGGCACAACTACGAGGACGCGATCATCCTGTCCCAGCGCCTGGTGCAGCAGGACGTCCTCACCTCGATCCACATCGAGGAGCACGAGGTCGACGCCCGGGACACCAAGCTCGGTCCGGAGGAGATCACCCGCGACATCCCGAACGTCAGCGAGGAAATGCTCGCCGACCTCGACGAGCGCGGCATCATCCGGATCGGTGCCGAGGTGGTGCCGGGTGACATCCTGGTCGGCAAGGTCACGCCCAAGGGCGAGACCGAGCTGACGCCGGAGGAGCGGCTGCTCCGCGCGATCTTCGGTGAGAAGGCGCGCGAGGTACGGGACACCTCGCTGAAGGTGCCGCACGGTGAGACCGGCACGGTCATCGGCGTGCGTACCTTCTCCCGCGAGGACGGCGACGAGCTGCCGCCGGGCGTCAACGAGCTGGTCCGGGTCTACGTGGCCCAGAAGCGGAAGATCCAGGACGGTGACAAGCTCGCGGGCCGGCACGGCAACAAGGGCGTCATCTCCAAGATCCTTCCGGTCGAGGACATGCCGTTCATGGAGGACGGCACGCCGGTCGACATCGTGCTCAACCCGCTCGGTGTGCCGAGCCGGATGAACATCGGCCAGGTCCTCGAGACGCACCTGGGCTGGGTCGCCAAGACCGGTTGGAAGGTCGAGGGCGACGACGCCGAGTGGAAGAAGGCGCTGCGGTCGATCGACGCCCACGAGTCCGAGCCGGACACCAACGTGGCGACGCCGGTCTTCGACGGTGCCCGTGAGGCCGAGATCTCCGGTCTGCTCTCGTCGACCCTGGCCAACCGGGACGGCACGCAGCTGATCGGGGCGAGCGGGAAGGCGCAGCTGTTCGACGGTCGTTCCGGCGAGCCGCTGCCGGACCCGATCGCGGTCGGCTACATCTACATCCTCAAGCTCAACCACCTGGTCGACGACAAGATCCACGCTCGGTCGACCGGCCCGTACTCGATGATCACTCAGCAGCCGCTGGGCGGTAAGGCGCAGTTCGGTGGCCAGCGCTTCGGTGAGATGGAGTGCTGGGCGATGCAGGCCTACGGTGCCGCGTACGCCCTGCAGGAGCTGCTGACCATCAAGTCCGACGACGTCCTGGGCCGGGTCAAGGTCTACGAGGCGATCGTCAAGGGCGAGAACATCCCCGAGCCGGGCATTCCGGAGTCGTTCAAGGTGTTGCTCAAGGAGCTGCAGTCGCTGTGCCTCAACGTCGAGGTGCTGTCCAGCGACGGTGTGGCCCTGGAAATGCGCGAGACGGACGACGAGGTCTTCCGGGCGGCGGAGGAGTTGGGCATCGACCTGTCCCGGCGTGAGCCGAGCTCGGTCGAGGAAGTATGAGGTGAAGGGTTCGGGGGCCGACCGACTGGCTCTGGCGCGGGTTCCGGGGCGTGATGCGGAGCGGACGCGCCGGAATCCGCGAGGTCGGGCTTGATCCCGACGCGAGTCGGCCGGCCCCCGAACCCCGGGCCGAGGAACAGCAGTACTGACGACGACGACATAGGGGACACATAACGTGCTCGACGTCAACTTCTTCGACGAGCTGCGCATCGGCCTCGCCACCGCCGACGACATCCGTCAGTGGTCCCACGGCGAGGTCAAGAAGCCTGAGACGATCAACTACCGCACCCTCAAGCCGGAAAAGGACGGGCTCTTCTGCGAGAAGATCTTCGGTCCGCAGCGGGACTGGGAGTGCTACTGCGGTAAGTACAAGCGGGTCCGGTTCAAGGGCATCATCTGTGAGCGCTGCGGCGTCGAGGTGACCCGGTCCAAGGTCCGCCGCGAGCGGATGGGCCACATCGAGCTGGCCGCGTCGGTGACGCACATCTGGTACTTCAAGGGTGTGCCGAGCCGGCTGGGCTACCTGCTCGACCTGGCGCCCAAGGACCTCGAGAAGATCATCTACTTCGCGTCGTACGTGGTCACCGGGGTGGACACCGAGTCCCGGCACCGCGACCTGTCGACGATCGAGAACGAGATCCTCGCCGAGAAGCGGCAGGCCGAGAACAGCCGCGACTCGGAGATCGAGAAGCGGGCCGCCAAGCTGGAGGCCGACCTGGCCGAGCTGGAGGCCGAGGGTGCCAAGGCCGACGTGCGGCGCAAGGTCAAAGAGGGCGGCGAGCGCGAGATGCGCCAGATCCGCGACCGGGCGCAGCGCGAGATCGACCGGCTCGACGAGGTGCTCGACACCTTCCGCAAGCTGGAGCCGAAGCAGCTGGTCACCGACGAGCTGCTCTACCGCGAGCTGCGGGACCGGTTCGGTGAGTACTTCACCGGCGGGATGGGTGCCGAGGCGATCAAGGCGCTGGTCCAGAACATGGACCTGGACGCCGAGGCCGAGAACCTCCGCGAGATCATCCGGTCCGGCAAGGGGCAGCGGAAGATCCGGGCGCTCAAGCGGCTGAAGGTCGTCGCGGCGTTCCTGAACACCCGCAACTCGCCGCTGGGCATGGTGCTCGACTGCGTACCGGTGATCCCGCCGGACCTGCGGCCGATGGTGCAGCTGGACGGTGGCCGGTTCGCGACCTCCGACCTGAACGACCTGTACCGCCGGGTGATCAACCGGAACAACCGGCTCAAGCGACTGATCGACCTGGGCGCGCCCGAGATCATCGTCAACAACGAGAAGCGGATGCTGCAGGAGGCCGTCGACGCGCTGTTCGACAACGGCCGCCGCGGTCGGCCGGTCACCGGTCCGGGAAACCGTCCGCTGAAGTCGCTGTCCGACATGCTCAAGGGCAAGCAGGGCCGGTTCCGGCAGAACCTGCTGGGCAAGCGCGTCGACTACTCCGGCCGTTCGGTCATCGTGGTCGGTCCGCAGCTCAAGCTGCACCAGTGCGGCCTGCCCAAGCAGATGGCGCTGGAGCTGTTCAAGCCGTTCGTGATGAAGCGGCTGGTGGACCTCAACCACGCGCAGAACATCAAGTCCGCCAAGCGGATGGTCGAGCGGCAGCGGCCGGTCGTGTGGGACGTGCTGGAAGAGGTCATCGGCGAGCACCCGGTGCTGCTCAACCGGGCGCCGACCCTGCACCGGCTGGGCATCCAGGCGTTCGAGCCGCAGCTGGTCGAGGGCAAGGCGATCCAGATCCACCCGCTGGTCTGCACCGCGTTCAACGCCGACTTCGACGGTGACCAGATGGCGGTGCACGTGCCGCTGTCCGCCGAGGCCCAGGCCGAGGCGCGGATCTTGATGCTGTCGTCGAACAACATCCTCAAGCCGGCCGACGGCAAGCCCGTCACCATGCCCACCCAGGACATGGTCATCGGCCTCTACCACCTCACCCACCTCACCCCGGGCGAGAAGGGCGAGGGCCGGGCGTTCAGCTCGGACGCCGAGGCGCGGATGGCCTTCGACAACGGCGAGCTGCACCTGCAGACGCCGGTGAAGATCCGGCTGCGGGACGTGGTCGGCGTGGACAACGGCGCCGGCGCGGAGAAGTGGACCGAGCCGGAGGACTGGACCCCGGGCGAGCCGCTGACCGTGGAGACCACGCTGGGTCGGGTGCTGTTCAACGAGACCCTGCCCAAGGGCTACCGGTTCGTGAACTATGAGATCCGCAAGGGCCAGCTCTCGGCGATCGTCAACGACCTCGCCGAGCGGTTCCCCAAGGTCGCGCTGGCCGCGACGCTGGACGGGCTGAAGGAGGCCGGTTTCCACTGGGCAACCTGGTCCGGCGTGACGATCGGCATGGAGGACGTCATCGCGCCGCCGCGCAAGCGGGAGATCCTGGCGCGGCACGAGGCCGAGGCCGACCGGATCGACAAGCAGTACCAGCGTGGTCTGATGACCGCCGAGGAACGTCGCGGCGAACTCATCGAGATCTGGACCAAGGCGACCAACGAGGTCGCCAGGGAGATGGACACCGCGCTGCCGCAGGAGAACCCGCTGTGGAAGATGATCAACTCGGGTGCTCGCGGTAACCTGCTCCAGCTCCGGCAGATCGCGGCGATCCGTGGTCTGGTGGCCAACCCGAAGGGTGAGATCATCCCGCGGCCGATCAAGGCCAGCTACCGGGAGGGTCTGTCCGTGCTGGAGTACTTCATCTCCACGCACGGTGCCCGTAAGGGTCTGGCCGACACGGCCCTGCGGACCGCCGACTCGGGTTACCTGACTCGTCGTCTGGTGGACGTCTCGCAGGACGTGATCATCCGCGAGGAGGACTGCGGCACCGACCGGGCCATCCCGATGCAGGTCGGCGAGCTGCTCGACGGCAAGCTGATGGTGCACGAGCACGCCGAGACCGGTGTGCACGCCCGGACGCTGGCCGACGACATCAAGGGTGCCGACGGCAACCTGGTGGTCCAGCGGGGTGCGGACCTCAACTCGGTGCTGGTCGACAAGCTCGTCGCGGCCGGGGTGGACAAGGTCCGGGTCCGCAGCGTGCTCACCTGCGAGTCGAAGCTGGGCGTCTGCGGTGCGTGCTACGGCCGTTCGCTGCCGACCGGCAAGACCGTGGACGTCGGCGAGGCGGTCGGCATCATCGCCGCCCAGTCGATCGGTGAGCCGGGTACCCAGCTCACGATGCGGACGTTCCACACCGGTGGTGTCGCGGGTGAGGACATCACCCAGGGTCTGCCTCGGGTCACCGAGATCTTCGAGGCTCGGGTGCCCAAGGGCAAGGCGCCGATCGCCGACACCCCGGGCCGGGTCCGGATCGAGGACGGCGAGCGGTCGCGGAAGATCATCGTGGTGCCGGACGACGGCAGCGACGAGATCGTCTACGACAAGATCTCCAAGCGGGTACGGCTGCGTGCCCACGACGGCGATCACGTCGAGGTCGGCGAGAAGCTCACCGAGGGCACCATCGACCCGCACGAGTTGCTGCGGATCCTCGGCCCGCGGGCGGTCCAGGTCCACCTGACCCAGGAGGTCCAGGAGGTCTACCGGTCGCAGGGTGTGCTCATCCACGACAAGCACATCGAGATCATCATCCGCCAGATGCTCAAGCGGGTCACGGTGATCGACTCGGGAGCCAGCGAGTTCCTCCCGGGCGTGCTGGTCGACCGGGCGCTGTTCGAGTCGGAGAACCGCCGACTCGTCTCCGAGGGTGGCGAGCCCGCCGCCGGACGTCCGGTGCTGATGGGTATCACCAAGGCCTCGCTGGCGACCGACTCCTGGCTCTCGGCGGCCTCCTTCCAGGAGACCACCCGGGTGCTCACCGACGCGGCGATCCACGCCCGGAGCGACTCGCTGATCGGTCTCAAGGAGAACGTCATCATCGGAAAGCTCATCCCGGCCGGTACCGGCATCAGCAAGTACCGCAACGTCCGGGTGGAGCCGACCGAGGAGGCGAAGGCCAAGGTCTACTCGATGACCGGCTACCCGGAGACCGACTACGGGTTCGGGCCGGCCAGCGGCCAGGCGGTGCCGCTGGACGACTTCGACTTCGGGTCGTACCGCTGATCTGACAGGTTCCGCCCGCCGGGCGCGCCGTACGTTCGTTCCGACGACGTGCGGCGCGCCCGGCGTCTTTTTGTAGGCTGGCCGGGTGGATGAAGCTGCCCGGCCGGGGACCGTGCCGGTCGCCGGGCCGGAGGTGCCCAGGCGGCACCCGCTCGATCCGGACCCGGTCCGGTCGACCAAGGCGCGTACCGTGTTCGCGCTCGGGCTGATGGCGGCGGCGACCGGCCTGTTCGTGGGCGGTCTGATCCCCGCCACGATGGCCCTCGCGCTGGCCGGACAGGCGCGCCGGGAGGCGTACGCGTCGGGGGGTTATCTCACCGGCGCGGCGTGGCTGCGCCGCGGTGAGCGGCTGGCCTGGACGGGCCTCGCGCTCGCCGCGACCACCGTGGTGGTCGCGGTGGTGATCGGGGTGATCCACCTGGCCGGCAGCCCGCTCGGGCGGGACTACGCGCCGACGTTCGACTGAGGTGCCCGGCGCGGGTCGACCGCCACCGGCGGGACGGTAGCCTGAATCTTGACAACTCGCCGCCCGTGCGACGGTGGTGCCGTTCCGTCCGGTTCCGCCGGAGCAGCCGACCCGGGACGGCGACGACGCCGATCCGGAGCACCGCTGGGGTGTGACCGGTTTCCGAGGGGGTTCCGTGACGCAGCAGGCGCCGCCGCCGGAGGGCGGGTTCGGGCCGCCGCAGCCGACGTATCCCTTCGGGCCGCCGGGTGGTGTCGCACCGCCGGCCGCGGTGCCGCCGCCGCCGCGCGAGGCGCAGCGACCGCCGCGACGGGTCGAGGCGGTCCCCGGTACGCCGTTCGGGCTGGTGCATCTCGACGTGCCGCCGGTCACCTCCGGCCCCGCGGTCGCGGCGCTGATCACCGGCATCGCCTCGGCCGGGGTGGCGCTGCTGGTCGGCTGCTTCGGCGTGGTCGGCGCCCGGGCCGGCTGGGGCGGTTGGGTGGCGGGCGCCTTCGCGATGCTGGCCGGCCTGCTGGGCGCCGCCGCGGTGGCGTTGGCGCTGTTCGCCCGTCGGCAGATCCGCCGGCCGGCGCCGCCGCCCGGCATCCGGTTCGCCGGCGTCAAGCTGGCCACCGCCGGGCTGGTCTGTGGTGCGGTCGGGCTGGGCGGTACGGCGTTGGCGATGGGCCTGGCCCTGTTGCTCCAGCTCGGTTGACCCGGCCATGTCCCCGAATGTCCCAGGCTCGGTCGGGTCGGGCGTCCGGTACGCGGTAGACTGGTCGTCTGGAGTTGCTGCCGAAAATCGAATCCGTCGACTCCGTGACGGGCGGTCGGTTCGGACGGGACCGGATGGGGGCTGTGTCCCAGTTCTCCCCGGCTCCGTTTTGACCTGAGCCCGCACGGTAGGTAGTCTTTCTCTGTGCTCGGGTCATCCTGGGTCACTCGTGCGTGCGCTCGCGCCGATCGTCGGGATAGGGCGCCGCGCCACGCGACAATGTCAGATGGCCCGCCTGATTGCGGTGCGGGCACACCGGAGCACGCGACAGCGTGCGCCGGAACCGCGAACCGGGCGACACGCCCGACCGCGGGTACCGGGGCCACCGACGGGGGTCCCGGCGGAATGTAGGAGAACCGCCCACCAGGGTCGGTTAACAGGAAACGGCGCGGCCGCTGAGGCGGCCGAAGGGAGCGGAGAAACCCGGTGCCCACGATCCAGCAGTTGGTCCGCAAGGGCCGCCAAGCGAAGACGACCAAGACCAAGACGCCGGCGCTCAAGGGGAGCCCGCAGCGGCGCGGTGTGTGCACGCGCGTCTACACCACCACCCCGAAGAAGCCGAACTCGGCGCTGCGCAAGGTCGCTCGCGTGAAGCTGAGCAGCCAGATCGAGGTGACCGCGTACATCCCCGGCGTCGGCCACAACCTGCAGGAGCACTCGATCGTGCTCGTCCGCGGCGGCCGGGTGAAGGACCTCCCTGGCGTCCGTTACAAGATCGTTCGCGGTTCGCTGGACACCCAGGGTGTCCGCAACCGCAAGCAGGCGCGCAGCCGTTACGGCGCAAAGAAGGAGAAGAGCTGACATGCCTCGTAAGGGCCCCGCTCCTCGTCGGCCGCTGGTCGCTGACCCGGTGTACAACTCGCCGTTGGTCACCCAGTTGGTCAACAAGATCCTTCTTCGTGGCAAGCGTGCGCTCGCCGAGCGCATCGTCTACGGCGCGCTGGAGGGCTGCCGGGAGAAGACCGGCACCGACCCCGTCGTCACCCTCAAGCGGGCGATGGACAACGTGAAGCCGACCTTGGAGGTCCGCAGCCGCCGGGTGGGTGGCGCCACCTACCAGGTGCCGGTCGAGGTCCGTCCGTCCCGGGCGACCACGCTCGGGCTGCGCTGGCTGGTCACCTACTCCAAGGCCCGCCGGGAGAAGACCATGATCGAGCGGCTGATGAACGAGCTGCTCGACGCGAGCAACGGTCTTGGTGCCGCCGTCAAGCGGCGCGAGGACACCCACAAGATGGCCGAGTCCAACAAGGCCTTCGCGCACTACCGCTGGTAACCGACCGGGCCGCGGCGGGGCCGTCCGGCTCCGCCGCGCCGCATGGGTAGTGGGCCGAAGGCCCCCATGGCTGTTCGAGAGCCGCAGGCTCTGAAGGGATTTGAAGTGGCCGCCGCAGACGCGCTCGCCAAGGTACGCAACATCGGCATCATGGCGCACATCGATGCCGGTAAGACCACCACCACTGAGCGGATCCTGTTCTACACCGGCATCACCTACAAGATCGGTGAGGTCCACGAGGGCGCCGCCGTCATGGACTGGATGGAGCAGGAGCAGGAGCGGGGGATCACCATCACCTCCGCCGCCACCAAGTGTGAGTGGAAGGGCTACACGATCCAGATCATCGACACCCCGGGCCACGTCGACTTCACCGTCGAGGTGGAGCGTTCGCTGCGGGTGCTCGACGGTGCGGTCGCCGTCTACGACGGTGTGGCCGGTGTGGAGCCGCAGACCGAGAACGTCTGGCGGCAGGCGGACAAGTACAACGTCCCCAGGATGTGCTTCGTCAACAAGCTCGACCGGACCGGTGCCGACTTCTTCCGCTGCGTGCAGATGATGATCGACCGGCTGAACGCCACCCCGCTCGTGCTGCAGATCCCGATCGGCGCCGAGTCCGACTTCATCGGCGTCGTCGACCTGGTCGAGATGCGCGCGCTGACCTGGCGTGGCGAGACGGCCAAGGGTGAGGACTACGCGGTCGAGGAGATTCCGGCCGACCTCGCCGACAGTGCCGCCGAGTGGCGCGAGAAGCTGCTCGATACGCTGTCCAGCGCTGACGACGCGTTCACGGAGAAGTACCTGGAGTCCCTGGACGGTGCGGAACTCTCCAGCGACGAGATCAAGGCCGCCATCCGGCGTGCCACGATCGCGGGCAAGGCCAACCCCGTCCTGACCGGCACCGCGTTCAAGAACAAGGGCATTCAGCCCATGCTCGACGCGGTGGTCGCGTACCTGCCGTCGCCGCTGGACGTTCCGGCGATCGAGGGCACGGCGACCGACGGTGAGACGCCGCTGCAGCGGATGCCCTCGATCTCGGAGCCGTTCTCGGCGCTGGCGTTCAAGATCCAGACGGACAAACACCTGGGCAAGCTCACCTACGTCCGGATCTACTCCGGCACGCTCGAATCCGGTTCGCAGGTGATCAATTCCACCAAGGACCGCAAAGAGCGGATCGGCAAGATCTACCAGATGCACGCCAACAAGCGCGAGGAACGGTCGAGCGCGCAGGCTGGCGACATCATCGCCGTGCAGGGTCTGAAGCAGACCACCACCGGTGACACCCTCTGCGACCCGGCCAACCCGGTGATCCTGGAGTCGATGACCTTCCCCGAGCCGGTCATCGAGGTGGCGATCGAGCCCAAGACCAAGGCCGACCAGGAGAAGCTCAGCACCGCCATCCAGCGGCTCGCCGAGGAGGACCCGACCTTCCGGGTCAAGCTCGACGAGCAGACCGGTCAGACGGTCATCTCCGGCATGGGCGAGCTGCACCTGGACATCCTGGTCGACCGGATGCGCCGCGAGTTCAACGTCGAGGCCAACATCGGTAAGCCGCAGGTGGCGTACCGCGAGACGATCCGCCGCAAGGTGGACAAGATCGAGTACACCCACAAGAAGCAGACCGGTGGATCGGGTCAGTACGCCCGGGTCATCGTCAGCCTGGAGCCGCTGCCGCTGGGCAACGACGCGCCGACGTACGAGTTCGCCAATGCCGTCACCGGTGGCCGCGTGCCGCGGGAGTTCATCCCGTCGGTGGACGCCGGGGCCCAGGACGCCATGCAGTACGGCATCCTCGCCGGCTTCCCGCTGGTCGGTCTCAAGCTGACGCTGCTGGACGGTCAGTACCACGAGGTCGACTCGTCGGAAATGGCCTTCAAGATCGCCGGTTCGATGGTGCTCAAGGACGCGGCCCGCAAGGCCGACCCGGCGCTGCTCGAACCGATGATGTCCGTCGAGGTCACGACGCCCGAGGAGAACATGGGCGACGTGATCGGCGACCTCAACTCCCGTCGCGGCATCATCCAGGCGATGGAGGAGCGCAGCGGCGCTCGCGTCGTCCGGGCCCTGGTGCCGCTGTCGGAGATGTTCGGCTACGTCGGCGACCTGCGGTCGAAGACCCAGGGCCGGGCGAGCTACAGCATGCAGTTCGACTCCTACGCCGAGGTTCCGCAGAACGTGGCAAAGGAGATCATCGCGAAGGCGACTGGCGAGTAGTCGGCGCCGGTCTGCTGGGCCGGTGATACCGCGAGGGTCGCGGACGGGTAATCTCGCCCGCGACCTTCACGGGCCGGGCTGTACGCACCAGGCCTGAAGGTTTCACCGCCGCAAGACAAACGCGGCCCGGTCGGTCGAGTGCCGACCGGACCGCCAGGTTCTTCCCGGCCACCCGGTCGGAAAGGCTGTCGACAGAGTCCCTGACGCCGAACGGCGTGCCGGGCGTACGAACAGAGAAGTCCACAGGAGGACACCAGTGGCGAAGGCGAAGTTCGAGCGGACTAAGCCGCACGTCAACATCGGCACCATTGGTCACATTGACCACGGTAAGACGACGCTGACGGCGGCCATCACGAAGGTCCTGCACGACCGTTACCCGGATGTCAACCCCTACACGCCGTTCGACCAGATCGACAAGGCGCCGGAGGAGAAGTCCCGGGGTATCACCATCTCGATTTCTCACGTCGAGTACCAGACCGAGGCGCGGCACTACGCGCACGTCGACTGCCCCGGGCACGCCGACTACATCAAGAACATGATCACCGGTGCGGCGCAGATGGACGGCGCCATCCTGGTGGTCGCGGCGACCGACGGCCCGATGCCGCAGACCCGCGAGCACGTGCTGCTGGCCCGCCAGGTCGGCGTGCCGTACATCGTCGTGGCGCTGAACAAGAGCGACATGGTGGACGACGAGGAGCTGCTCGAGCTCGTCGAGCTCGAGGTCCGTGAGCTGCTGTCGTCGCAGGAGTACCCGGGTGACGACCTGCCGGTCGTCCGGGTCTCGGCGCTGAAGGCGCTCGAGGGCGAGCCCGAGTGGACCGACAAGCTCATGGAGCTGATGAACGCGGTGGACACCGCGATTCCGCAGCCGGAGCGGGAGACCGAGAAGCCGTTCCTCATGCCCATCGAGGACGTCTTCACGATCACCGGTCGGGGCACCGTGGTCACCGGCCGCGCCGAGCGCGGCATCCTCAAGCCCAACGAGGAGGTGGAGATCGTCGGCATCAAGGAGAAGTCGATGAAGACGACCTGCACCGGTATCGAGATGTTCCGCAAGCTGCTCGACGAGGCCCGCGCGGGCGAGAACGTCGGTCTGCTGCTGCGGGGTATCAAGCGCGAGGACGTCGAGCGCGGCATGGTGGTCGTCAAGCCCGGCACCACCACCCCGCACACGGAGTTCGAGGCGACCGTCTACATCCTCTCCAAGGAGGAGGGCGGCCGGCACACCCCGTTCTTCCAGAACTACCGTCCGCAGTTCTACTTCCGGACCACGGACGTCACCGGCGTCGTCACGCTGCCCGAGGGCACCGAGATGGTCATGCCGGGCGACAACACCTCGATGGCCGTCAAGCTCATCCAGCCGATCGCGATGGAGGACAACCTCAAGTTCGCGATCCGCGAGGGTGGTCGTACGGTCGGCGCGGGTCGCGTCACCAAGATTATCAAGTGAGTAAGGTAACCCCGATTAGCGTTGCCGCTGCATAGTGCGGCATACTAGTCAGGTTGCGTAGGCGACGGGTGGTTGGCGGCCCTGTGCGGTCAACCACCCGCGCCCGGCGCGGGCGACAGCAAGACGTGCCCGGCGCCTCCGATCCACCACGCGGACTGGGATCGCTCCGGTTATCTGGGGCGGAGCATGTCCAACGGGCGCGACACGCCCGACCGCGGGGGTCGGACCAAGTGGGACTGCGTCACACGGCGTCAGCGCCCGCAACACAGCGGCATCGAGAGAAGGAACAGAAGCCACCATGGCGGGACAGAAGATCCGCATCCGGCTCAAGGCCTATGACCACGAGGTCGTCGACTCCTCGGCGCGGAAGATCGTCGAGACGGTGACGCGCACCGGGGCGCAGGTCGCGGGCCCGGTGCCGCTGCCCACGGAGATCAACCGTTTCTGCGTGATCCGTTCGCCGCACAAGTACAAGGACTCGCGCGAGCACTTCGAGATGCGTACGCACAAGCGGCTCATCGACATCATCGACCCGACTCCCAAGACGGTCGACTCGCTCATGCGCCTCGACCTGCCGGCTGGCGTCGACATCGAGATCAAGCTGTAGGGACCGGACTAATGGACAGGCAAGTTAAGGGGATCCTGGGCGCCAAGCTCGGCATGACCCAGGTCTGGGACAACAACCGCGTTGTCCCGGTGACCGTGGTGCAGGCCGGCCCGTGTGTCGTGAGCCAGGTCCGTACCGCCGACAAGGACGGCTACGCGGCGATCCAGTTGGCGTACGGCGCGGTCGACCCGCGCAAGGTCAAGAAGCCGCTCCGCGGCCACTACGCCAAGGCGGACGTGGCGCCGCGCCGACACATCGTCGAGCTGCGCACCACCGACGCGGGCGAGTACGAGCTCGGCCAGGAGGTCACCGTCGAGGCGTTCGCCGAGGGTTCGGCGATCGACGTGACCGGCAAGACCAAGGGCAAGGGCTTCGCCGGTGTGATGAAGCGGCACGGCTTCCACGGTCTGCGCGCGAGCCACGGTGTCGAGCGCAAGCACCGCTCGCCCGGCTCGATCGGCGCCTGCGCCACCCCGGGTCGCGTCTTCAAGGGCGTCCGGATGGCCGGTCGGATGGGTGGCGTGCGGTTCACCGTGCAGAACCTGAAGATCCAGGCCGTCGACACCGAGAACAACCTGATCCTGGTCCGGGGCGCGATCCCCGGCCCGAAGGGCGCGTTGGTCCTGGTCCGCAGCGCGGCCAAGGCCCAGGTGAAGAGGGGCGGTGGCGCGAAGTGACGACCGTTGACGTACTGACCGTCGAGGGCGGCAAGGGCGGTTCGGTCGAACTGCCCGCCGACATCTTCGACGCGCAGGCCAACGTGGCGCTGATGCACCAGGTGGTGGTGGCCCAGTTGGCGGCCGCCCGCCAGGGCACGCACAAGGTGAAGACCCGCGGCGAGGTCTCCGGTGGCGGCAAGAAGCCGTACAAGCAGAAGGGCACCGGCCGGGCCCGCCAGGGTTCGACCCGGGCGCCGCAGTTCGCCGGCGGTGGCGTCGTGCACGGTCCCGTGCCGCGCGACTACAGCCAGCGGACCCCGAAGAAGATGAAGGCCGCCGCGCTGCGCGGTGCGCTGTCCGACCGGGCCCGCGCCGGCCAGGTGCACGTCGTCGAGGCGTTCGTCAGCGGTGACAAGCCGTCGACCAAGGCGGCGCTGGAGACCCTGCGCAAGGTCACCGGGGCCCGCCGGGCGCTGGTCGTCCTGAGCCGGACGGACGAGCTCAACTGGCTGTCGCTGCGCAACCTGCGCAGCGAGCCGGGCAACCAGGTGCACCTGATCGAGGCCGGCCAGCTCAACACGTACGACGTGCTGGTCGCCGACGACGTGGTCTTCACCAAGGAAGCGCTGGACGAGTTCCTGGGCGTGCCGGCCGAGACCACCGAGGAGGGTGGCAAGTGAGCACCATCGCCGACCCGCGCGACATCATCGTGGCGCCGGTCGTCTCGGAGAAGAGCTACAGCGAGCTGAACAAGAACTGGTACACGTTCCTGGTCAGCCCGGACGCCAACAAGACCGAGATCAAGATCGCTATCCAGCAGATCTTCAACGTCCGCGTCCTGACGGTGAACACCCTCAACCGCGAGGGCAAGCGCAAGCGGAGCCGCACCGGCTTCGGCAAGCGCAAGGACACCAAGCGGGCGATGGTGAAGCTGGCTGACGGTGACCGCATCGAGGCCTTCGGCGGCCCGGTCAGCTGAGGGGTATAGACAATGGCTATCCGTAAGTACAAGCCGACGACGCCCGGCCGACGCGGCTCCAGCGTCTCGGACTTCGCCGAGATCACCCGGTCGACTCCCGAGAAGTCGCTGCTCGCTCCGCTGCCGAAGAAGGGTGGACGGAACGTCCACGGCCGGATCACCACCCGGCACCACGGCGGTGGGCACAAGCGGCAGTACCGCCTGATCGACTTCAAGCGGGTCGACAAGGACGGCGTGCCGGCCAAGGTCGCGCACATCGAGTACGACCCGAACCGCACCGCCCGGATCGCGCTGCTGCACTACGCCGACGGCGAGAAGCGCTACATCATCGCGCCGAAGGACCTGAAGCAGGGCGCCACGGTGGAGTCCGGCCCGAGCGCCGACATCAAGCCCGGCAACAACCTGCCGCTGCGGAACATCCCGGTGGGTACCACCATCCACGGCGTCGAGCTGCGCCCGGGCGGGGGTGCCAAGCTGGCCCGCTCGGCCGGTGTCGGCATCCAGCTGCTCGGCCGGGAAGGCGCGTACGCCACGCTGCGGATGCCCTCGGGCGAGATCCGCCGGGTGGACGTGCGCTGCCGGGCCACCGTCGGTGAGATCGGCAACGCCGACCAGTCGAACATCAACTGGGGTAAGGCCGGCCGGATGCGGTGGAAGGGCAAGCGCCCGACCGTCCGTGGTGTGGCCATGAACCCGGTCGACCACCCGCACGGTGGTGGTGAGGGTAAGACCTCCGGTGGTCGCCACCCGGTCAACCCGCAGGGTAAGCCCGAGGGCCGTACCCGTCGCAAGGGCCAGCCGAGTGACCGGCTGATCGTCCGCCGTCGCTACGCCACGCGTAAGCGCGGCTGAGGGAGATAGAAGATGCCTCGCAGCCTGAAGAAGGGCCCGTTCATCGACGACCACCTGCTCAAGAAGGTGGAGACGCAGAACGACAAGGGCTCGAAGAACGTCATCAAGACCTGGTCGCGGCGCTCGACGATCATCCCGGAGATGCTCGGGCACACGATCGCCGTGCATGACGGCCGCAAGCACGTCCCGGTGTTCGTCACCGAGGCGATGGTCGGGCACAAGCTCGGCGAGTTCGCGCTGACCCGGACGTTCAAGGGTCACGAGAAGGACGACCGGAAGAGCCGTCGGCGCTGAGCCGGGCAGAGACAAAGGATCAAGGGGTTACAGCGATGCCAGTTAAGGGCGACGCTCCGGTGCTTCCGGGCGCGCGGGCGGTTGCGCGGCACGTGCGCATCTCGCCGACCAAGGCGCGCCGGGTGGTCAACCTCGTCCGCGGTCTGCCCGCGAAGGAGGCGCTCACGGTGCTGCAGTTCGCGCCGCAGGCCGCGAGCGAGCAGGTCTACAAGGTGCTCGCCAGCGCGATCGCCAACGCCGAGAACAACGAGCGGCTGGACCCTGACGCGCTGCTCGTCAGCGAGGCGTACGTGGACGAGGGTCCGACCATGAACCGGTTCCGGCCGCGGGCACAGGGCCGGGCGTACCGGATCCGCAAGCGGACCTGCCACATCACCATCGCGGTCGAGGCCGTGGCGGTGGCGACGCCGGCCAAGAAGGCGGCGCCGGCCAAGAAGGCGGCGGCGAAGAAGGCCACCTCGGCGGAGCAGGCCACGCCGGCCACGGCGACCGAGGAGTCGGCGGAAACGCAGAGCAAGACGGAGGGTGCGGAGTAATGGGTCAGAAGGTTCACCCGCACGGGTTCCGGCTCGGCATTTCGACCGACTGGAAGTCGCGCTGGTTCGCGGACAAGCTCTACAAGGACTACATCGGCGAGGACGTCAAGATCCGCCGGATGATGTCCACCGGGCTCGAGCGGGCCGGAATTTCCAAGGTCGACATCGAGCGCACCCGGGACCGGGTCCGGGTCGACATCCACACCGCCCGGCCGGGCATCGTCATCGGCCGGAAGGGTGCGGAGGCCGACAAGATCCGCGGCAAGCTCGAGAAGCTGACCGGCAAGCAGGTCCAGCTCAACATCCTCGAGGTGAAGAACCCGGAGTCGGACGCGCAGCTGGTGGCCCAGGGCGTCGCCGAGCAGCTGTCCAGCCGGGTCAGCTTCCGCCGGGCGATGCGTAAGGCCATGCAGTCGGCGATGAAGAACCCGGTCTGCAAGGGCATCCGGGTGCAGGTCTCCGGCCGTCTCGGCGGCGCGGAGATGAGCCGGACCGAGTTCTACCGCGAGGGTCGGGTGCCGCTGCACACGCTGCGGGCCAACATCGAGTACGGCTTCTTCGAGGCGCGTACCACCTTCGGTCGGATCGGCGTGAAGGTGTGGATCTACAAGGGCGACGCCGTACCCGGTCGGGAGGCCCCGGCCGAGGCTCCGTCGCGGCCCCGCCGCGACCGCGGTGACCGGCCCGACCGGCCGCGTCGTGGTCGCTCCGGTTCCTCCGGCACCACCGCCGGCGGCACCGAGGCCGGCCGGGCGGCCGCCGCCGGGATAACCGGCGGTGCGCCCGAGGCCACGAACGAAAGTGCCGCGCCGGCCACCGCCGCGCCGGCCACTCCGGCCGCCTCGGCGACCGGATCGGACAGCTCAGCGCAGGAGGGCTGACAGATGCTGATGCCGCGCAAGCCCCCGAAGGGCTTCCGCAAGCCGCACCACCCCGGCCGCAGTGGCGCGTCGAAGGGCGGCAACCGGGTGGTGTTCGGCGAGTTCGGAATCCAGGCGCTGGAGCCGGCCTACGTGACGAACCGACAGATCGAGTCGGCCCGTATCGCGATGACCCGGCACATCAAGCGTGGTGGCAAGGTCTGGATCTCGGTCTTCCCGGACCAGGCCCTGACCAAGAAGCCGGCCGAGACCCGGATGGGTTCCGGTAAGGGCTCGCCCGAGTGGTGGGTGGCCAACGTGAAGCCGGGGCGGGTGCTCTTCGAGATGTCCTTCCCCAACGAGCAGATCGCGCGAGAGGCGATGCGTCGCGCGATCCACAAGCTCCCGATGAAGTGCCGCATTGTTACGCGCGAAGTGGGTGAATCCTGATGGCAGCGGGCGTTAAGGCCGGCGAGCTGCGTGAGCTCCCAGAGGAGGAGCTGGTCACGAAGCTGCGCGAGGCCAAGGCGGAGCTGTTCAACCTCCGCGTGCAGGCCGCGACCGGCCAGCTCGACAACAACCGTCGGCTGCAGGTCATCCGTCGGGACATCGCCCGGATCTACACGATCATGCGTGAGCGCGAGCTGGGACTCTCGGCCGCGCCGACTGAGGTGACTGCATCATGAGCGAGAACAACACCACCGCCGCCACGCGGCCGCAGCGCAAGGTGCGCGAGGGCCTCGTGATCAGCGACAAGATGGACAAGACCGTCGTGGTCGAGGTCGAGGACCGGGTCAAGCACGCCCTGTACGGCAAGGTCATGCGCCGGACGAGCAAGCTGAAGGTGCACGACGAGCAGAACTCGGCCGGTACCGGCGACCGGGTGCTGATCATGGAGACCCGGCCGCTGTCCGCCACCAAGCGGTGGCGGATCGTGGAGATCCTCGAGAAGGCCAAGTAAGAGCCGTACCTCCTGCGCGGCAGGGCGAAACAACAAGGCTCAGGGTTCCGCCAAGCTCAACCGGGTCGACCGGCTGAGAACTGGCAGACATAGGAGATAGACGTGATTCAGCAGGAGTCGCGACTGCGTGTCGCCGACAACACGGGTGCCCGGGAGATCCTGTGCATCCGCGTTCTCGGTGGCTCCGGTCGGCGCTACGCGAGCATCGGCGATGTCATCGTGGCCACGGTCAAGGACGCCATCCCCGGTGCTGGTGTGAAGAAGGGCGACGTCGTCAAGGCGGTCATCGTCCGCACCGCGAAGGAGAAGCGGCGGCCGGACGGCTCGTACATCCGTTTCGACGAGAACGCCGCCGTCATCATCAAGGACGGTGGCGACCCGCGCGGTACCCGCATTTTCGGCCCGGTGGGCCGGGAGCTGCGGGACAAGCGGTTCATGAAGATCATTTCCCTCGCTCCGGAGGTGTTGTGACCGTGAGAATCAAGAAGGGTGACACGGTCGTCGTCATCGCCGGCAAGGACAAGGGCGCCAAGGGCAAGGTCATCGCGGCCTACCCGCGGCAGGACAAGGTCCTGGTCGAGGGCGTGAACCGGATCAAGAAGCACACTCGCATCAGCACCACTCAGCGTGGCGCCCAGACCGGTGGCATCGTCACCCAGGAGGCCCCGATCCACGTCTCGAACGTGCAGATCCTGGACTCCGACGGCAAGCCGACCCGCGTCGGCTACCGGATCGACGACAACGGCCAGAAGGTCCGCATCGCGCGTAGCACCGGTAAGGACCTGTGATGACGACGGCGACCGAAACCAAGACCATGCCGCGCCTCAAGGAGCGGTACCGCAACGAGATCGTGGCCAAGCTGCGTGAGCAGCACAACTACGCCAACCCGATGCAGGTGCCGGGCCTGGTCAAGATCGTCGTCAACATGGGTGTCGGCGAGGCGGCCCGAGACGCGAAGCTGATCGACGGCGCGGTGCGCGACCTGGCCACCATCACCGGGCAGAAGCCGCAGGTGCGCCGGGCGACCAAGTCCATCGCGCAGTTCAAGCTGCGGGAGGGCATGCCGATCGGGGCGAAGGTCACCCTGCGCGGCGACCGGATGTGGGAGTTCCTGGACCGGTTGCTGTCCATCGCGCTGCCGCGTATCCGTGACTTCCGCGGGCTCGACGGGCGCAAGCTCGACGGGCACGGCAACTACACGTTCGGCCTGACCGAGCAGTCGGTGTTCCACGAGATCGACCAGGACCGGATCGATCGCCAGCGGGGCATGGACATCACGGTGGTGACCACCGCCACGACCGACGACGAGGGCCGGGCGCTGCTGAAGCTCCTGGGCTTCCCGTTCAAGGAGAACTGAGCGAATGGCCAAGAAGGCGCTGATTCTCAAGGCTGCCGCGAAGCCGAAGTTCTCGGTTCGCGCGTACACCCGCTGCCAGCGGTGCGGGCGTCCGAAGGCGGTATACCGCAAGTTCGGCCTCTGCCGGGTGTGTATCCGGGAGATGGCCCACCGCGGTGAGCTGCCC
Organism: Micromonospora zhanjiangensis; assembly: GCF_042650605.1. Classification (NCBI taxonomy): domain Bacteria; kingdom Bacillati; phylum Actinomycetota; class Actinomycetes; order Micromonosporales; family Micromonosporaceae; genus Micromonospora; species Micromonospora zhanjiangensis. The sequence continues at coordinate 513,827 of NZ_JBHSBN010000001.1, forward strand.
GGCGTGTCCAAGGCTTCCTGGTAACCGAGTAACAACTTCTTCGCCGTAGGCCCGAGAGCGTCACCGCACCGGGAACCCCGGCGAGAAAGGCTGACGAAATCCATGACGATGACCGACCCGATCGCAGACATGCTCACGCGTCTGCGTAACGCCAACCAGGCGTACCACGACCGGGTGACGATGCCCTACTCGAAGATCAAGGCGAACATCGCCGAGGTCCTCAAGTCCGAGGGTTACATCGCCAGCTGGTCCGTCGACGATCCCGAGGAGGGAATCGTCGGCAAGCGACTGGTCGTCGAGCTGAAGTATGGCCAGAACCGCGAGCGGAGCCTGGCCGGCATCAAGCGCGTGTCCAAGCCCGGTCTGCGGGTGTACGCCAAGTCGGACGGGCTCCCGCGGGTGCTCGGTGGGCTGGGCGTGGCGATCATTTCGACGTCCCAGGGACTGCTCACCGACCGGCAGGCCCGCAAGCGGAGTGTTGGCGGGGAAGTCCTCGCCTTCGTCTGGTAACGGGAGACTGGTAGAAATGTCGCGTATTGGACGTAAGTCGATCCCGGTTCCCTCCGGCGTCGATATCAAGATCGAGGGCCGGACCGTCACGGTCAAGGGCCCGAAGGGCGAGCTCTCGCACACCCTGGCCGAGCCGATCAGCGTGGAGAAGGGTGACGGCGGCGAGCTGAACGTCACCCGCCCCAACGACGAGCGGCGCGCCAAGGAACTGCACGGCCTGAGCCGGACCCTGGTCGCCAACATGATCGTCGGGGTGACCGAGGGGTACCGTAAGAGCCTGGAGATCGCCGGCACCGGCTACCGGGTCACCGCCAAGGGCAAGGACCTCGAGTTCGCGCTCGGGTTCTCGCACCCGGTGCTGGTCCCCGCCCCGGACGGCATCACCTTCACCGTCGAGCGCCCCACCCTGTTCCACGTGGCCGGCATCAACAAGCAGCAGGTCGGTGAGGTCGCCGCCAACATCCGGAAGATCCGGCCGCCGGAGCCCTACAAGGGCAAGGGCGTGAAGTACCAGGGCGAGGTCATCCGCCGCAAGGCTGGAAAGGCAGGTAAGAAGTGAGCGCCACGCTGCTCAAGCGCCGCCGCGGCGTCGCCGCCAAGCGTGCCGTCGGGCGTGCGCGTCGGCACTTCCGCGTCCGCAAGAACATCAGTGGTACCGCCGCGCGTCCGCGCCTGGTGGTCACCCGTTCGCTGCGGCACATCACCGCCCAGATCGTCGACGACACCAAGGGCCACACCCTGGCGTCGGCGTCGACTCTGGACGCGTCGCTGCGCGGCACCGAGGGCGAGAAGAGCGCGCTGGCCGGCAAGGTCGGCACGCTGCTCGCCGAGCGGGCCAAGGCCGCCGGCATCTCCAAGGTCGTCTTCGACCGCGGTGGCAACCGGTACGCGGGGCGGATCGCCGCGCTGGCCGACGCCGCCCGCGAAGCCGGGCTCGAGTTCTAACAACCCGTCACAGAGAGAGGAAGGCTGCTGATGCCAGGTCAACAGCGCCGTGGCGGCGGGTCCGGTGGCAACGAGGGTGGTCGCCGCGACAACCGCCGTGAGGGCGGTCGCGGAAACGCGCCCGTCGAGAAGACCCCGCACCTCGAGCGGGTCGTCGCGATCAACCGTGTCGCCAAGGTCGTCAAGGGTGGTCGTCGGTTCAGCTTCACCGCCCTGGTGATCGTCGGCGACGGCGACGGCACGGTCGGCGTGGGCTACGGAAAGGCCAAGGAGGTGCCCGCGGCCATCGCCAAGGGTGTCGAGGAGGCCAAGAAGCACTTCTTCAAGGTGCCGCGGATCGCCTCGTCGATCCCGCACCCGGTGCAGGGTGAGGACGCCGCCGGCGTCGTCCTGCTCAAGCCGGCCAGCGCCGGTACCGGCGTCATCGCCGGTGGCCCGGTGCGTGCCGTGCTGGAGTGCGCGGGCATCCACGACGTGCTCTCCAAGAGCCTCGGTTCGTCGAACCCGATCAACATCGTGCACGCCACCGTCGCGGCCCTGAAGGGGCTGGAGTCGCCGGAGGCGGTCGCGAAGCGTCGGGGCCTGCCGGTCGAGGACGTCGCGCCGGCCGCGATGCTCGCGTCGCGGGCGGGGGTGGCGTCCTGATGGCACGGCTCAAGGTCACCCAGGTCCGCTCCGGGATCGGGTCGAAGCACAACCAGCGGGAGTCCCTGCGGTCGCTCGGTCTCAAGCGGATCAACGACGTGGTGGTCAAGGAGGACCGCCCCGAGATTCGGGGCATGATCTTCAAGGTTAACCACCTCGTGAAGGTCGAGGAGGTCGAATAATGACGATCAAGGTTCACCACCTGCGTCCGGCCCCGGGCGCCAAGACCGCGAAGACCCGGGTGGGTCGCGGTGAGGGCTCCAAGGGCAAGACCGCCGGTCGGGGTACGAAGGGCTCCAAGGCCCGGAAGAACATCTCGGCGGCGTTCGAGGGTGGGCAGATGCCCCTGCACATGCGGCTGCCGAAGCTGAAGGGCTTCAAGAACAAGTTCAAGGTCGTGTTCCAGGTGGTCAACCTGGACCGGCTCGCCGAACTGTTCCCGAACGGCGGCCAGGTCGGTCCGCAGGAGCTGGTCGAGGCCGGCGCGGTCCGCAAGGGCCAGCCGGTCAAGGTCCTGGGCACCGGCGACCTGGGCGGCGTCGCCCTCCAGGTCTCGGCGCACGCGTTCAGCGCGTCGGCGAAGGAGAAGATCGCCGCCGCTGGTGGCTCGGTCACCGAGCTGTAAGAAGGCGCACTGGTCGTGGCGCCCGTCTCAGTTGTCGGCAACTGACGGGCGCCACGATCCACAACCGGGCCGGTCGCCCGGTAATATCGGAGCCGGTGTATGTTGCCGGGCACACCTGCCCCCAGCCACACCGGGCTGTTAGAGTCCGAATCCCAGCTATGGGTTTCGAGCGCTCGCTCGACAATCAACCCGTCCCGCCACGGACCACCGGCGGGCCGCCCCGCGCAGGAGGAAGAAGTTGCTCTCCGCCTTTGTCAGCGCGTTCCGCACGCCTGACCTGCGCAAGAAGCTGCTGTTCACAGTGGCCATCATCGCGGTCTACCGGCTCGGCGCGACGCTGCCCAGTCCGGGCGTCTCGTACGGCAACGTGCAGAAGTGCATCGAGGCGACCAAGGCCGGCGACACCAGTGGCGTGTTCCAGCTGCTGAACCTGTTCTCCGGTGGCGCGCTGCTGTCGCTGTCGGTCTTCGCGCTCGGCATCATGCCGTACATCACGGCCTCGATCATCCTGCAGCTGCTGACCGTCGTGATCCCGCGGCTGGAGCAGCTCCGCAAGGAGGGCCAGGCCGGCCAGGCGAAGATCACGCAGTACACCCGCTACCTGACCCTGGGCCTGGGCATCCTGCAGGCCTCCGCGTTCGTCGCCCTGGCCCGTTCCGGCCAGCTGTTCAACGGGCTGTGCGACCAGTTCCCGATCGTGCCGGACGGCACCGGGCTGCCGACCTGGATCACGCTGGCCACCCTGGTGATCACGATGACCGCCGGCACCGGCGTGGTGATGTGGCTCGGTGAGCTGATCACCGACCGCGGGGTCGGTAACGGCATGTCCGTACTGATCTTCACCTCGATCGCGGCCCGGCTGCCCGGCGAGGGCTACACCATCCTGCAGAGCAAGGGCACGACCAAGTTCATCCTGGTCCTGGTGCTGGTGCTGCTGATCATCACCGCGGTGGTCTACATCGAGCAGGCCCAGCGACGGATCCCGGTGCAGTACGCCAAGCGCATGATCGGCCGGCGGATGTACGGCGGCACCTCGACCTACATCCCGCTGAAGGTCAACCAGGCCGGCGTCATCCCGATCATCTTCGCCTCCTCGCTGCTCTACCTGCCGCAGCTGGTGCTGCAGTTCTTCGACCAGAACAACCTCAACGGTTGGCAGCTCTGGCTGCAGAACAACCTGGTCAATGCGGCCTCACCGGCGCACATCGCGCTGTACTTCCTGCTCATCATCTTCTTCACCTACTTCTACGTGTCGATCACGTTCAACCCGACCGAGGTCGCGGACAACATGAAGAAGTACGGCGGGTTCGTGCCGGGCATCCGGCCGGGCAAGCCGACGGCGGAGTACCTCGACTTCATCCTCAGCCGGATCACCCTCCCCGGTGCTATGTACCTGGGCCTGGTCTCGGTCCTGCCGAACTTCTTCTTCATCTGGTTGGACACGCAGCAGTACCAGAACTTCCCGTTCGGTGGCACCGCTGTGCTGATCATGGTCGGTGTCGGGCTCGAGACCGTGAAGCAGATCGAGAGCCAACTGATGCAGCGGAACTACGAAGGGTTCCTGCGGTAGATGCGACTCGTTCTCGTCGGTCCCCCCGGGGCGGGTAAGGGGACCCAGGCCGAGTTCATCGCCGCCCACCTGGCCGTGCCCAAGATCTCGACCGGGGACATCTTCCGCGCCAACGTCTCCCAGGGCACGCCCCTGGGGGTCGAGGCCAAGCGTTACATGGACGCCGGCAAGCTGGTCCCGGACGAGGTCACCATCAACATGGTCCGGGACCGGCTGGCCGAACCGGACGCCGGCGAGGGCTTCCTGCTCGACGGGTTCCCGCGCACCACACCGCAGGCGGCGGCGCTGGACAAGCTGCTGGCCGACCTCGGCACCGCGTTGGACCTGGTGCTGGAGCTGGTGGTCGACGACGACGAGGTGATCCGGCGGCTCTCCGGCCGGCGTACCTGTCGGGGGTGCGGCAAGATCTGGCACGTCGAGTTCGACGCGACGAGCCAGGAGGGCATCTGCGACCGGTGCGGCGCCGAGCTGTTCCAGCGGGACGACGACAAGCCGGAGACCATCGCCGAGCGGCTGCGGGAGTACGCCGCCAAGACGGCGCCGCTGGTCGACTACTACGGCGCCCAGGGCAAGCTGGTCGGGATCGACGCCACCGGTCCGGTCGAGGACGTCACGGTGCGGGCGATCGACGCGCTGCGTTCGTACGGCGGATAGGCTGGCTGGCATGCGCCGTCACCAGCTGGACATCCAGCTGAAGACTCCGGAGCAGATCGACAAGATGCGGGCCGCGGGGCTGGTCGTCGCGGCCGCCCTGGCCGCCATGCGGGACGCTGTCGCGCCCGGCGTCAGCACCGCCGACCTGGACGCGATCGCCGAATCGGTGATCCGGAACGCCGGCGGAGTGCCCTCGTTCAAGGGCTACCACGGTTTCCCGGCCTCCATCTGCTCGTCGGTCAACGAGCAGGTCGTGCACGCGATCCCGTCGCCGCGGCAGGTGCTCGCCGAGGGCGATCTCATCTCGATCGACTGCGGCGCGATCCTGGACGGCTGGCACGGTGACGCCGCCATCACGGTCGCCGTGGGCGAGACCCGGCCCGAACTGGTCCGGATGGCCCAGGTGGCCGAGGACGCGATGTGGGCGGGCATCGCCGCCGCCGCGCGCGGTGCGGCCAGCGGGCGCGGCCGGCTCACCGACATCTCGTACGCCGTCGAGCAGGCGGTCCGCAAGGCCGGCCGGTACGGCATCGTCGACGGCTACGGCGGCCACGGCATCGGCACCGAGATGCACCAGGACCCGCACGTGCTCAACCACGGCCGGCCCGGGCGCGGCCCGAAGCTCGTCCCGGGGTTGGCGCTGGCGATCGAGCCGATGATCACGCTGGGCTCGCCGCGTACCGCCGAACTGAGCGACGGCTGGACGGTGGTGACCCGGGACGGCTCGATGGCCGCGCACGTCGAGCATTCGATGGCGCTGTTGGACGACGGTGTCTGGGTGCTCACCGCCCCGGACGGCGGCCGGGCCCGGCTGGGCAAGCTGGTGACCGCCCGGCAGCCGGCCAACACCTCCTCGACCTGACCGGCCCGCCCGTCGACCGCCGCGGCCGACCGCGTTCCGGTCGCGGTATGGATCTTCGTGGGTGGCCGGCCTCGTCACGCCTGGACCCGCGATGGCATGCTGTAGCCCATGGAACGGGGCGAGATGCGGGCGGGCGACGCGGACCGGGAGAAGGTCGCCGAGCAACTCCGCACGGCGTTGGGCGAGGGCCGGCTGGACCTGCCCGAGTACGACGAGCGGCTGCAGAGGGCGTACGCCGCCCGGACGTACGCGGACCTGGACGGCCTGCTGGACGACCTGCCCGGAACGGTGCCCCCGGCCCAGGCCCGGCTGGCCCGGCCCGCGTCGGCGGACCCGGCGGCGCCCGGCGCCGAACCGGGTGGCGCGTCGGGGCCGTCGGCGCCCGGCCGGCACTGGCTGTTGGCCATGTGGAGCGGATGGTTGGGCACCGCGGCGTTGGTGACCGGGATCTGGCTGATCAGTGTCGTCGGTTCCGGACACCTGACCTACTTCTGGCCGTTCTGGGTGATCGGACCGTGGGGGATCTTCCTGTTGGTCGCCACGGTGCAGCGGGCCACCGGCGGCGCGCCGCACGGTCGGGCGGGCCACCCCGCGCCTGACCGGCACGCCGGCCGGGACGACCGGCGGGCCCGCCGCCGTGACCGCCGCCGCTACCACGGCTGACCGCCCCACCCCGCAGAGCTGCCGACACCCCCGACACCGACCGGCGGAAGCGCCCCCGTTCCCAGCCTGCCTGCCGCCCCCGCGAGGCTCATGATCGGGGCAAAGTCGGGGACTTTGCTGCTTCGGCCGCGCCGGGAGACAGCAAGGTCCGGGACATTGTGTGGATCATCAAGCTGGGCGGCGGCGGACGGGGGTCGTCGTTGCCGGTCTGTCCGGTTCGGCGGGCGGCCGGTGACCCGTTTCGGGGGACGGGCACCCGCAGTTGGCGTCGTCGCGTCGCCGCGCGTACACTGGCTGATCGGCGCACAGCGTCCACTCCGGCCTGCCCACCCGCGCTTCGGTGGGTGCCGGAGCCGCGGCTGGTTCGAGTGCACGATCTTGATCCCAAGGTCCACACCCGGATGAGACGTTGTGAGCCGTCCGGAGTAACCGAAGTCAGGACAGCGGAGGACATGCCGAAAAAAGACGGAGCCATCGAAATCGAAGGCCGGGTCATCGAGCCGCTCCCGAACGCGATGTTCCGGGTCGAGCTCGCCAACGGCCACAAGGTGCTGGCTCACATCAGCGGCAAGATGCGGCAGCACTACATCCGCATCCTGCCCGAGGACCGGGTCGTCGTCGAACTCTCGCCGTACGACCTGACCCGCGGGCGCATCGTCTACCGCTACAAGTGAACCTGTCTCGACCCCCGCGGCGCGTGAGCGCCGAGGACCCGGGTTGAGCGAGGTTCGGTCATCGACAACCTGACGACGGCCGGGAAGTCCCGTGTCCGTTTCGAGGTCCGGCGCCGCAGGCGCGCCGTCGGACCTGGATGGGAAGTAAGGCACACCGTGAAGGTCAAGCCGAGCGTCAAGAGGATCTGCAACAACTGCCGGGTGATCCGCCGGCACGGCCGGGTCATGGTCATTTGCAAGACCGACCCGCGCCACAAGCAGCGCCAGGGCTGAGCGCCCCCGCCGCAGACAGCACAACAACACAAGCTCGTCCCAGCCGCGAGCGACGAAGCGCACCGCGTACGCGTTTCTCGTGGCTGACCCCCGGTCGGAGGCCGGGGCCCACCTCGGGCGGTGGGGTGGGACGGGCACAGACCTCCGCGACAACACCACGAGGAGTACGCCCACCCATGGCACGTCTCTCCGGCGTCGACCTCCCCCGCGAGAAGCGGATGGAGATCGCGCTCACCTACATTTTCGGTATCGGCCGCACCCGTGCGGTCGAGACGCTCGTCGCGACCGGCATTTCCCGGGACAAGCGCGCCAAGGACCTCACCGATGACGAGCTGCTGCAGCTGCGTAATCACATCGAGGCCAACTACAAGGTAGAAGGTGACCTTCGCCGCGAGGTCGCCGCGGACATCCGTCGCAAGGTCGAGATCGGCTGCTACGAGGGCATCCGGCACCGCCGGGGTCTGCCTGTGCGCGGTCAGCGGACCCGGACCAACGCGCGTACGCGCAAGGGCCCGAAGCGGACCGTCGCAGGTAAGAAGAAGGCCGGCAAGAAGTAATTCTCAAACCGGAATTCTGGTCGTTCTCCGCCGAGGTAGGCCGGGCTCCAACCGGAACCGGTGTCTACGAGATCAACGGGGCGAACAGCCAGAACCGATCGAGAACCCACATCAGGAGCGCACAGACTTATGCCACCGAAGGCTCGTGCCGGAGCCGTCAAGAAGGTCCGGCGCAAGGAACGCAAGAACGTCGCCCACGGGCAGGCGCACATCAAGAGCACCTTCAACAACACCATCGTGTCCATCACGGACCCGACCGGTGCGGTCATCTCCTGGGCCTCCGCGGGCCAGGTGGGCTTCAAGGGCTCCCGCAAGTCGACCCCGTTCGCCGCGCAGCTGGCCGCCGAGGCCGCCGCGCGTCGCGCGATGGAACACGGCATGCGCAAGGTCGACGTGTTCGTCAAGGGTCCCGGCTCCGGCCGGGAGACCGCCATCCGTTCGCTGCAGGCCGTCGGGCTGGAGGTCGGGCAGATCTCCGACGTCACCCCGCAGCCGCACAACGGGTGCCGTCCGCCTAAGCGTCGTCGGGTCTGAGAGGTTAAGGAAAGATGGCTCGTTACACCGGTCCCGACTGCCGTCGCTGCCGTCGGGAGAAGATGAAGCTGTTCCTCAAGGGCAGCAAGTGCGATGGTCCGAAGTGCCCGTTCGAGTCCCGGCCGTTCCCGCCCGGGCAGCACGGTCGCGGCCGGACCAAGGAGACCGAGTACCTGCTGCAGCACCGCGAGAAGCAGAAGGCCCGCCGGGTCTACGGCGTGCTGGAGAAGCAGTTCCGCGGTTACTACGACGAGGCCGTGTCGAAGCAGGCCAAGACCGGTGAGGTCCTCCTGCAGATCCTCGAGTCGCGGCTGGACAACGTGGTCTACCGGGCCGGCCTGGCCAAGTCCCGGGACCACGCCCGGCAGCTGGTCAAGCACGGCCACTTCAAGGTCAACGGCAAGAAGGTCGACATCCCGTCGTACCGCGTCAAGGAGCACGACATCGTCGAGGTCCGGGAGAAGTCCAAGGAGCTCACGCCGTTCGTCGTGGCGCAGGCCGAGGCCGGCTCCAAGACGGTCCCGGCGTGGCTGGAGGCCATCCCCAGCCAGATGAAGGTGCTCGTCCACTCGCTCCCGGCCCGCCAGGTCATCGACACGCAGGTCCAGGAGCAGTTGATCGTCGAGCTCTACTCGAAGTAGTCCCGGCGCTCCGGTGGTGGCCCTGCCACGGGTCACCACCGGACCCCGGTACGGGTTGGGCACAACGGAACACCAGTTTGGGCATCAAATAGCGGGTGCCCCGAACGAAAAGAGAAACAATGCTCATCAGTCAGCGGCCGACCCTCTCCGAGGAGTCGATCAGCGAGACCCGCTCCCGGTTCACCATCGAGCCGCTCGAGCCGGGCTTCGGCTACACCCTGGGCAACTCGCTCCGGCGTACGCTGCTGTCGTCCATCCCGGGCGCGGCGGTCACGTCGATCAAGGTCGACGGTGTCCTGCACGAGTTCACCACGATCCCCGGGGTCAAGGAGGACGTGGTCGAGCTCGTCATGAACGTCAAGGAGCTGTGCGTCAGCTCCGAGCACGACGAGCCGGTCAGCATGTACCTGCGCAAGCAGGGCCCGGGCGACGTCACCGCCGGTGACATCCAGCCGCCGGCCGGCGTGTCGGTGCACAACGCCGACCTGAAGCTGGCCACCCTGAACGGCAAGGGCCGGCTCGACATGGAGCTGACCGTCGAGCGGGGGCGGGGCTACGTCACCGCGGCGCAGAACAAGCAGGCCGGCGCCGAGATCGGCCGGATCCCGGTCGACTCGATCTACTCGCCGGTACTCAAGGTGACGTACCGGGTCGAGGCGACCCGGGTCGAGCAGCGCACCGACTTCGACCGGCTGATCATCGACGTCGAGACCAAGGCGTCGATCGGCCCGCGTACGGCGCTGGCCTCGGCCGGTTCGACGCTGGTCGAGCTGTTCGGCCTGGCCCGCGAACTGGACGAGACGGCGGAGGGGATCGACATCGGTCCGTCGCCGCAGGACGCCCAGCTCGCCGCCGACCTGGCCCTGCCGATCGAGGAGCTGGACCTGACCGTCCGCTCCTACAACTGCCTCAAGCGCGAGGGCATCAACTCCGTTGGAGAGCTCATCGGGCGGACCGAGGCCGACCTCCTCGACATCCGGAACTTCGGCCAGAAGTCGATCGACGAGGTCAAGATGAAGCTCGCCGGGATGGGTCTCGGGCTGAAGGACTCGGCCCCGAACTTCGACCCGGCACACGTCGTGGACACCTTCGGCGAGGCTGACTACGACACCGAGGACTACCGCGAGACCGAGCAGCTCTAAGATCCGCTGCCTTTACTGAGGAGCACCAACAATGCCCACGCCCACCAAGGGTCCCCGCCTCGGCGGCAGCCCGGCGCACGAGCGGCTGATGCTGGCGAACCTGGCCAGCGCGCTGTTCCAGCACGGCAAGATCCAGACCACCGAGACGAAGGCCAAGCGGCTGCGTCCCCTCGCCGAGCAGCTCATCACCAAGGCCAAGCGCGGTGACCTCGCCTCGCGTCGGCGGGTGGCTGCGGTCGTGCGGGACAAGGACGTGGTCTACAACCTGTTCGACCAGATCGCGCCGCGGTACGCCAACCGCAACGGTGGCTACACCCGGATCGTGAAGACCGGCCCGCGCAAGGGTGACGCCGCGCCGATGGCGATCATCGAACTGGTCGAGGAACTGGTCGCGGCGCAGCCGGCCAGGGCGACCAAGAAGACGGCGGCCCGCAAGGCCGCCCAGCAGGACAAGGTCGAGGCGCTCGCCCCGGAGGAGGAGCTGCCGAAGTCGGCCGCGGCCGGCGACCAGGACGCCGAGGCGCCCGAGTCGGCGTCCGGTGACACCGCCGAGGCTCGCGCGGACAGCGACGAGGCCGGCGAGAACAAGGCCTGAGCACAGGCGACGTCGGGCCCGACACCCCCGCCGGGGTGCCGGGCCCGACCCGTCTCCGGCCCGCCGTACCCGTCGTCGGCGCGGGTGAGCCGGCCGGTCCCGGGAAGGAGAGGCATCGGATGGACGGACGGATCCGGGTACGCCTGGACGTCGCCTACGACGGTGGCGACTTTTCCGGCTGGGCCGCCCAGCCCGGTCGGCGTACCGTGGCCGGCACCGTCACCGAGACCCTGGACCGGATCGTCGGGCCGGGGCGGGCCACCGGGTTGACCGTGGCCGGGCGTACCGACGCGGGGGTGCACGCGACCGGTCAGGTCTGTCACGTCGACCTGCCGGCCGAGGCCTGGGCGGAGCTCTCCGGCTCGCTGCTCCGGCGGCTCGCCGGCCTGCTGCCCACCGACGTCCGGGTCCGCGCCGTGACCGAGGTGCCGGCCGAGTTCGACGCCCGCTTCTCGGCCACCTTCCGCCGGTACGAGTACCGGGTCACCGACGCGCCGCACGGGGCGGACCCGCTGCGTCGGCACGAGATCCTCGCCTGGCCGCGGCCGTTGGACCTGGCGGCGCTGAACCGGGCGGCCGAGGGACTCGTCGGCGAGCACGACTTCGCGGCGTACTGCCGGCGCAAGGAGCACGCGACCACCCGGCGCGAGATCACCCGGCTGGACTGGCGGCCGGACGGTCCCGCGATGTTCGTCGCCACCGTGCAGGCCGACGCGTTCTGCCAGTCCATGGTGCGCAGCCTGGTCGGCGCGATGCTGGTCGCCGGGGACGGTCGGCGCGCGGTGGACTGGCCGGCCGGGCTGCTGAGCCGGCGGGAACGGTCGAGCGAGGTGACGGTGGCGCCGGCGCACGGGCTCACCCTGGTCGCGGTCGGCTATCCGGACGATTCGGCCGAGTACGCCCGGCAGGCGGTGCTGACCCGACGGTTGCGGCTCACCCCGCAGACCTGACCCCCGGGCCGCCCCGGACCCGGCGTCAGGATGCCTGTTTGCCGGCGGTGGCCCGCTTGTCCAGTACGACGCCGCGCAGATGCAGCTCGATCACGTCGGAGAGAACCTTCTGGGCGTCCTTGTCGGCGGCTTCGATCGGCTGCCCGTTCACCCGGGCGATGACGCAGTAGACCAGGAAGTGACCGCGGGAGTGCCAGCCCACCTGGGCGGTGGTGCGGGTGATCGCTTCGGTGCCGCGACCGGCGACCATCCCCTGGAACCGGCCCCGGCCACCGTCGACCAGCGGCTTGATCTTCTCGTGGGCCCGGTCCGCCGCGGCCGCGTCGATCAGGTTGAAGATCCCACCGGTGACCACGAAGGCCCCGGTGGGGGAGCGCAGCGTGCCGCGGACCACCTGGCTGCAGCCGAGTTGGACCAGCAGGCTGCTGATCTCCCCGGTGACGGCGGACCGGCAGTCCTCGGACGCGTCGGTCTTCAGCAACTGGTACGCCGGCTCGTTCTGGTTGATCACGATCTGCTCGGCCGGGAAGAGTTCCCGGAGGGTGAGTGGGGCCGGGTCGACCGTGCGTGAGCTGATGTCCCGGGCGGCGACAGCCTGCGGATTGCCGCCGGGTCCGCCCGCGCCACCGCCCTGCCGCTCGTCGGCCAGCATGAAGTAGCCGCTCAGCCCGCAGACACCGAGCAGCGCCACCACCACGATGCCGCCGATGACGACCTGCCAGCGGCGGGGCGAGCCGGGCGCCCTGCTCCGATCGGTGTCCGCCGGACCCGGCCGTTCCCGGCGACGGGACGGCGTCGACGACCCGGCCGGGGCGGCACCGTCCCGGTGTGGCCCGGCACCCAGGGACCGGCGCGTCGGGGGCGGCCGGAGGTGACTCCGCTTCGGCGGTGGGGGCAGTGCCCGTCGCGTACCGGTCGGGGAGAACGCCCAACCGCCGCTGCCGGTGGCTCCGGCGGTCGCCGGCCCGGTCGAATCGGCGGACGGGCCGGGCCGGTCGAGGGTCGAGTCCGACCGGCGGGCCGGAACCGGCGGCGCGGCCGAGGCCGGCGGCGCGACAGGCCGGGCTGGGCGGGACCGCTCCAGGCCGGACCGCTCCGGGCCGGGCTCCGGCTCGGGCCGACCGGCGTAGCCGTCCCCGGACCGTGGCGAGGGCCGGGCCCGACCGACCGGCGCGGCCGGTGCCTGCCCGGTCGCCGGCGGGCCCGGTCGCGGCGGGACGGAATGCCCGGCCGGGCGGGGCGCGGGGATCCGACCGACCGGCGCGGCCGGTGCCTGCCCGGTCGCCGGCGGGCCCGGTCGCGGCGGGACGGTACGCCCGGCCGGGCGGGGCGGGGGAATCCGGCCGGCCGGCGGCGTGTCGGTGCCGCCCGGCGGTCGGGGCGTGACGGTCGGGGTGCCCTGGCCGGACGAGACGGTGAAGGCCCAACTCGTCCCGTCAGTGCCGCCGGGTTGGCCGTGCACCGACGCCGGATCGTCCCTGGGCGTCCGGTCGTGGGTGGGCCGGCGAGCCGCCGGCGCGGGATACGACCGGTCCTGGCCGGCCGACGACGGCTGGCCGGCAGCCGGTGACGGAAACCCTGCCGCCGGTGGCGCGGTCCGTGGTGCAAACCCTGCGGTTGGTGGTGCGGTCCGTGGTGGAAACCCTGCCGCCGGTGGCGCGGTCCGTGGTGCAAACCCTGCCGTCGGTGGTGCGGCCGGCGGTGGGAAGCGACCCGCCGGCGGTGCGGACGGCGGTGGGAAGTCGCCCGCCGGTGGCGCCGGCCGGGATCGGTGTCCGGTCGCCGGTGGTGCCGACCGGGGTGGGAACCGGCTCACCGGCGGCGGTGACCCGGCCGGCGGGACGGACCCGGCCGGGGGAGCGGCCGGGCCGAACCGGGACGGGGCCGGCCGCGCGGCGCGGGAGGAGTCCGGCGCGGCCCGCCGGGACGGTCGCGGCGGGACGGGGCCGCCGTCGGCCGGCTCATCGCCGACCGGGTACGCCGGATGGTCGTGCCAGGGGGATGGGCGACCGTGCCGGCCCGGCTCGGTCGGGTGCCGGTCGGATTCCGGCAGGCGGGGCCGGGGCGGCCCGACCCGGCGGGGCGGCCCGGCTGGAAAGCCGGCCTCCGGATCGGGGCGGACGTCCTCGTGACGCGGTGGTGGCCACCCGTCTGATCGAGGTCCATCCCTGTCCCTCACGTCGCACACAGTAGTGGAGATTGCGCAGTGCGCGCGCCCTCCCGCAAATGGCAGTTGGTGAAAGAGCGGACATTCTTCGAGCCGGGGCAGATCCGCCCTGCACCGGGACAAGACCCATCCAGACAAGACCCATCCAGACAAGACCCCACCCGGACACGGTCCCACGCCGGGCAAGGCCCCACCCGGGCCCGCCGGGCGCCCGACCCGATGGGCGAGAATGCGGGACGTGACCGGCGACCACTACTTCACCGCCCAGCCCGCCACGGCCGAACACCGCCGGGACATCGAGTTCACCGTGGCGGGACGGGACTACCGGCTCACCTCGGCGGCCGGGGTGTTCTCCGCCGACCGGCTCGACGCCGGCACCGCCGTACTGCTGCGCAAGGGTGACCTGCCGGGGCCCGGCACGACCGGCCCGCTGCTCGACCTGGGCTGCGGCTACGGACCGATCACCTGCGTGCTCGCCGCGTCGGCGCCGGACGCGACCGTCTGGGCGGTGGACGTCAACGCCCGGGCCCGGGCGCTCGCCGTCGACAACGCGCGGCGGCTCGGCGTCGCCGGGCGGGTCCGCGTCGTGGCGCCGGACGAGGTCCCGGACGATGTCCGGTTCGGGCAGCTCTGGTCCAACCCCCCGATCCGGATCGGCAAGGCCGAACTGCACGCCATGCTGCTGCGCTGGCTGCCCCGGCTGGCGCCGGACGGCGTCGCCTGGCTGGTGGTCGGCCGGCACCTCGGCGGTGACTCGCTGCAACGCTGGCTGGTCGAGCAGGGCTGGACGGTCGGTCGGCACGCCAGCCAGAAGGGCTTCCGGGTCCTGCGCGTCACCCGCTGAGCGGCCGCTGGACGGGATCGCCGGGACGAGGCCACCGGACCGGACCGCCGGGACGAGGCCGCTGGACGGGATGGCCGGACGCCGGATCGCCGGATCGCCGGACGGGCGGAAACCGGTTGGTCCGGCGCGGCCGCTCGGGCAGGATGCCGGCGTGGGATACGTGGACGTCGCCGGGGTCGGGCACACCCTGCCGGACGGGCGGGAACTCTTCGCTGACGTGTCGTTCCGGGTCGGCGAGGGAGCCAAGGTCGCCCTGGTCGGTCCCAACGGCGCCGGTAAGACCACGCTGCTGCGGATGGTCGCCGGGGATTTGCCGACCGGCACCGGGGCGATCTCCAGATTCGGCGGGCTCGGCGTGATGCGCCAGTTCATCGGCATGATCGGCGACGACACCCGGCTGCTGGGTCTGGCGCTGGCGGTGTCCGCGCCGGGGCTGCGGGCCGCCGGCGAGCGGGTCGCCGCGGCCGAGGCCGCCATGCACGCGGCCGAGCTGCGCGGCAAGTTCAGCACCGCGGCCGGCAAGGCCCAGGTGGCGTACGCGGACGCGCTGGCCGCCTGGGGTGAGGCCGGCGGGTACGACGCGGAGGTGCTCTTCGACACCGTTTCCACGATCGTCCTCGACCAGCCCTGGGACGCGACCCGGGACCGTCCGGTACGGACCCTCTCCGGCGGTCAGCAGAAACGCTTCGCGCTGGAGTTGCTGCTGCGCGGCACCGACGAGGTGCTGCTGCTGGACGAGCCGGACAACTTCCTCGACGTACCGGGCAAGCGGTGGTTGGAGGACCGGCTCCGCGAGTCGCGCAAGTCCGTGCTGTACGTCTCGCACGACCGGGAACTGCTCGCCCGTACCGCCGACCGGGTGGTCGCCGTCGAGGGCGGGTCGGCCTGGGTGCACCCGGGCGGCTTCGCCACCTGGCACGCGGCCCGGGTCGCCCGGCACGACTCGCTGGAGGAGAAACGCCGCCGCTGGGACGAGGAGCACCAGAAGCTGCGCGAGCTGATGCTGACGTACAAGCAGAAGGCGGCGTACAACTCCGACATGGCGTCCCGCTACCAGTCGGCGCAGACCCGGCTGCGCAAGTTCGAGGAGGCCGGACCGCCGCCGCTGCCGCCCCGTGACCAGGACATCCGGATCCGGCTGGGCGGCGGTCGGACCGGCAAGCGGGCGGTGATCTGCGAGCAACTGGAACTGGACGGGCTGACCTACCCGTTCGACCTGGAACTCTGGTACGGCGACCGGGTGGCCGTGCTGGGTGCCAACGGGACCGGCAAGTCGCACTTCCTGCGGCTGTTGGCCCGCGGCGGCACGGATCCCGACCCGGCCAACACGCCGGTCGACAACGGCATGGCGCTGACGCCGGTCGCGCACGGCGGGTCGGCGCGGCTCGGCGCCCGGGTCCGGCCGGGGCACTTCTCGCAGACCCACGACCGGCCGGAGCTGGTCGACCGGACCCTGGTCGAGGTGCTCTGGCGGGGCGACGACCACCGGGCCGGGCTGGACCGGCACGGCGCGATGGCGAAGCTGCGCCGGTACGAGCTGACCGGCCAGGGCGACCAGCGGTTCGGCACGCTCTCCGGCGGTCAGCAGGCGCGTTTCCTGGTGCTGCTGCTGGAGCTGTCCGGGGCCACCCTGCTGCTGCTCGACGAGCCCACCGACAACCTGGACCTCGCCTCGGCCGAGGCACTGGAGGCCGGCCTGGACGCGTTCGCGGGGACCGTGCTGGCGGTCACCCACGACCGCTGGTTCACCCGGTCGTTCGACCGGTTCGTGCTGTTCCGCGGCGACGGTGAGGTGGTCGAGACCCCGGAGCCGGTCTGGGATGTGGGCTGAGGCCGGGGCCGGCCGGCATAGGGTTGGTCGCGTGACTGACATGACCTATCGCCGGCTCGGCGACTCCGGACTCGTGGTGTCCGCGGTCGGGATCGGCTGCAACAATTTCGGGCGCAAGCTGGACGCGGACGGCACCCGGGCGGTGGTGGACGCCGCCCTGAACGCCGGGATCAACTTCTTCGACACGGCCGACATCTACGGCGAACCGCACGGCGGTTCCGAGGAACTGCTCGGCGCGGCGCTGAAGGGGCGCCGGGACGACGTGGTGGTGGCCACCAAGTTCGGCATGGACATGGACGGCATGAACGGTCCGGACCACGGCGCCCGGGGCGCCCGCCGGTACGTCGTGCGGGCGGTGGAGGCGTCGCTGCGCCGGCTCGGCACCGACCACATCGACCTCTACCAGATGCACGAACCGGACCCGGGTACGCCGATCGAGGAGACCCTGCGCGCGCTGGACGACCTGGTCCGCGCCGGCAAGGTGCGCTACCTGGGCAACTCCAACTTCGCGGGCTGGCAGATCGCCGACGCGGACTGGACCGCGCAGGCCGCCGGGCTGACCCGGTTCGTCAGCGCGCAGAACCACTACAGCCTGCTGGAACGAACCGTCGAGACCGAGGTCGTGCCAGCCTGCGAGCGGTTCGGGCTGGGCCTGCTGCCGTTCTTCCCGCTGGCCAACGGCCTACTCACCGGCAAGTACCGGCGTGACGAGCAGCCGCCGGCCGGCAGCCGGCTCGCCGGCGGTGGCCGGTACGCCCAGCGACTGGCCGCCGCCGACTGGGACACCATCGAGGCGATCGGGGCGTACGCGGCCGAGCGTGACCTGACGATGCTCCAGGTGGCGATCGGCGGGTTGGCCGCCCAGCCCGCGGTGACCTCGGTCATCGCCGGCGCGACCACCGCCGACCAGGTACGGGCCAACGCGGCCGCCGGCTCCTGGCAGCCGTCGGACGAGGACCTGGCCGCACTGCGGGAGATTCTGGCCGCCGGCCGTCCCGCCTGACGTTCCGACCGTGGACAGGTCGGGCCGACCTGTCGTACGGTGGCGACGCACGTGACCCACGGGAGCCCGGTGCACCGGGCTGAGAGGGGGGCTGCAGCCCCCGACCGTCGAACCTGATCCGGGTAATGCCGGCGCAGGGAGGAGCATTGCCGTGTCCCTGGGACGACTGCATCTCGTCACCGACACCCGGCCCGGCCGGGACCCGCTCGCCGTGGCCCGGGCCGCCCTCGGCGTCGCCGGCCGTGAGCTGGTGGTCCAGGTCCGGGTCGAGGACTCCGCCACCGACCGCGAGGCGTACGAGTTGGCCGGCCGGATGGTCGAGCTGTGCGCGTCGGCCGGCGCGACCTGCCTGGTGAACGACCGGCTGCACGTCGCGCTCGCGGTCGGCGCCGCCGGTGCGCACGTCGGCGCGGACGACCTGCCGGTCGACGCGGCCCGGCGGGTGCTCGGCCCGGCCGCCGTGCTCGGCGCGACCGCCCGGGCGCCGGGCACCGCCCGGGCCGCCGTCGCCGCCGGCGCCGACTACCTGGGCGTGGGACCGTGCCACGCCACCGGCACCAAGGCCGGCCTGCCGCCGCCGATCGGCCCGGCCGGGGTGACCGCCGTGGCGGACGCCGTACCGGTTCCGGTGGTCGCCATCGGCGGCGTCACCGCGGACCGGGTGGCCGGGCTGCGCGGCGCGGGCGCGTACGGGGTGGCGGTGGTGGCCGCGCTCGCCGACGCGGCCGACCCGGCCCGGGCCACCGCCGAACTGCTCGCCGCGCTCGGATGCTGACCGGCACCGCCCGGTCCGGCGCCGGCGGCGGTCCCGAGGTGGCGGTGATCGGCGCCGGTCCGATCGGCCTCGCCGTCGCCTGGCGGTGCGCCCTCGCCGGGGCCGCCGTCACCGGGTACGACCCCACGCCCGGCTCGGGCGCCGGGGCCGTCGCGGCCGGCATGGTGGCCCCGGTCGCCGAGGCGATCTTCGGCGAGCGGGAGCTGACCGGGTTGCTGGCCGCGTCGGCGAGCCGGTGGCCGGCGTTCGCCGCCGAGCTGACCGCCGCCACCGGCGCCGACCTCGGCTACCGCACCGACGGGACGCTGGTGGTCGGGCTGACCGCGGACGACCTGACCGAGGCGCGCCGGCTGTGGACGTACCAGCGGGAGCTGGGGCTGCCGGTGACGCCGCTGCGGCCGACCGGGCTGCGGGAGTGCGAACCGGCGCTGGCCACCCGGGTCCGCGGCGGCGCGCTGCTGCCCACCGACCACCAGGTGGACCCCCGGCGGCTGACCGCCGCGCTGCGCCGGGCGGCCGAGCGGGCCGGCGTGCGGTTCGTGCCGACCGCCGTGACCGACCTGGCCGGGCTGCGCGCCGACGTCACGGTGGTGGCCGCCGGTTGCGGCACGGCGGCCCTCACCGGCCTGCCGGTCCGTCCGGTGAAGGGTCAGATCCTCCGGCTGCGGGCGCCCGCCGGCACAGCGCCGGCGATCCGGTACGTGGTCCGCGGGCTCGCCGACGGCGAACCGGTCTACCTGGTCCCCCGCCGGGACGGCGAGGTGGTGGTCGGCGCCACGGTCGAGGAACGGTCCGACACCGAGGTCACCGCGGGCGCGGTGCAGCGGCTGCTGCGGGCGGCCACCGACCTGGTTCCCGAGCTGGCCGAGTACCGCCTGGTCGAGGCGACCGCCGGGCTGCGACCCGGTACGCCGGACAACGCGCCGATCCTCGGTCGGCTGGCCGGCCGGTCCGGGCCGCTGGTGGCGGCCGGTCATCACCGGCACGGCATCGCGCTGACCCCGGTCACCGCCGACCTGATCGCCGAACTGGCGCTGACCGGTCGGGCCGACCCGCTGCTCGACCCGTTCACCCCCGACCGCTTCGCCCCTTCCCCGCCCGGTCCGGCCGGGCCCGACGGTACGGAGGTTTCCGGACGATGACCCTGACGGTGAACGGTGACCCGCGGGAGGTCCCGGCCGGCACCACGGTGGCCGGGCTGGTCGGCGCGGTCACCGACCGGACGCGCGGGATCGCGGTGGCGGTGAACGGCGCGGTGGTGCCGCGCGCCGAATGGCCCGGCAGCACGCTGCGCGACGGCGACCGGGTCGAGGTGCTGACCGCGGCGCAGGGCGGGTGACCGGGGTGGGTGGCTTCTCCCTGGCCGGTACGACGTTCGGCTCCCGGTTGATCCTCGGCACCGGCGGGGCGGCCAACCTGCACCTGCTGGAGCGGGCGATCCGCGCCTCGGGCACCGAGCTGGTCACGCTGGCGCTGCGCCGGTTCGACCCGGCCGGCAGCGGCGACGGGCTGCTGGACCTGCTGGACCGGTGCGGGGTGCGGCTGCTGCCGAACACCGCGGGCTGCCAGACCGCCCGGGAGGCGGTCACCGTGGCCCGGCTGTCCCGGGAGGCGTTCGGCACCGACTGGGTCAAGCTGGAGGTGATCGGCGACGAGCGCACCCTGCTGCCCGACGGGGTGGAACTGCTGCGGGCCGCCGAGCAACTGGTCGACGACGGTTTCACCGTGCTGCCGTACACCTCGGACGATCCGGTGCTGGCCCGCCGGCTGGCCGAGGTCGGCTGTGCCGCGGTGATGCCGGCCGGCGCGCCGATCGGCTCCGGGCTGGGCATCGGGAACCCGCACCACATCCGGCTGATCCGGCAGACCGTCGACGTACCGGTGATCCTGGACGCCGGGATCGGCACCGCCTCGGACGCCGCGCTCGCGATGGAACTCGGTTGCGACGCGGTGCTGCTGGCCAGCGCGGTCACCCGGGCCGCCGACCCGGTGGCGATGGCCACGGCGATGCGGTACGCCGTCGAGGCCGGCCGGCTGGCCGCCGGCGCGGGCCGGATCGCCCGCCGGTTCCACGCCCTCGCCTCGACCCCGGACGAGGGGCGGCCGGAGCTGTGAGCGGCATCGCCGGGCCCACCGGGCTGGTGCTGCTGACCGACCGGCGGTCGGCCCGGCGCCCGCTGACCGAGCTGGTCCGGGCCGGCGTCGACGCCGGACTGCGCTGGGTGGTACTGCGGGAACGGGACCTGCCAGCCGCCGAACGGCTCGCGCTCGCCGTCGAGTTGCGGGCGATCCTCGCCGACGCGGGCGGCACCCTGCTGGTCGCCGGCCCGGACCCGCTGGGCGGTCCGGCGGTGCACCTGACGGCCGCCGGACCGTACCCGCCGCCGCGCCTGCCGCTGGTGGGCCGGTCCTGCCACGACGCCGTCGAGTTGGCCCGGCTGTCCACGGAGGACTACGTGACGCTCTCCCCGGTGCACCCCACCCGCAGCAAGCCCGGGTACGGTCCGCCGCTGGGCCCGGCCGGGCTGCGCGACCTGGTCCGGCGCAGCCCCGTCCCGGTGCTGGCGCTCGGCGGCATCTCCTCGCCCGCCCAGGTGACGGCCTGCCTGGCGGCGGGCGCGGTCGGGGTGGCCGTGCTCGGCGCCGTGATGCGCGCCGACGATCCGGCCACGACCGTCGCCGCGCTGCTCACCGCCGCCGAAAAGGTCAGCCCGGCGACAGCGGCCGGACCGGTGGACGTGGCCGGGTCGCGGCCGGGTCGGGGCGGTGCCCGGTGACCCCGCCCGTGCTGCTTTCCGTGGCCGGGTCGGACTCCGGTGGGGGAGCGGGCATCCAGGCGGACCTCAAGACCTTCGCGGCGCTGGGCGGGTACGGGACCTGCGTGCTCACCGCGGTGACCGCGCAGAACACCCGGGGCGTGGACGCCGTCCTGCCGCTGCCGCCGCGCACCGTGACGGAACAGCTCGAGGCGGTGCTGTCGGACTTCCCGGTCCGCGCCGTCAAGACCGGGATGCTGGGCAGTCCGGCGGTGGCCGACGTGGTGGCCGGGGCGGCCCGGGCCGGCCGGCTGCCCAACCTGGTCGTCGATCCGGTGCTGGTGGCCACCAGCGGGCACCGGCTCGGGGTGGTCGACGCGGTGCGCCGGCTGCTGCCGTACGCGATGGTGGCGACGCCGAACCGGTCGGAGGCCGCGGCGATCCTCGGCATCGAGGTGCGGACGGTCGAGCAGATGGCCGCGGCGGCGGAACGGCTGGCCGGCAGCGGCCCGGCGGCGGTGGTGATCACCGGCGGTGACCCACCCGCCGGCACGGTCCCGGGCGCCGGGGACCCGGGCGGCGGCGGGCCGGGCGCCGGGGACCCGGGCGGCGCCGGTGGCGGTCCGGACGCCGGTGACCCCGGCGGCGAGGCGGTCGACGTGTTGTGGACCGGCGGCACCGTCACGGTGCTGCGCGGGCCGCGGGTGCCCACCCGGCACAACCACGGCACCGGTTGCACGTTCGCCGCGGCGGTGGCGACGCGGCTCGCGCTCGGTGATCCGGTGCCGGCTGCGGTCCGGGCCGCCAAGCGGTACGTCACCCGCGCGCTGACCGGCGCGCGGGACTGGGAACTGGGCGCCGGCAGTGGTCCGCTGGACCACTTCGGCCCGGCGACCCGATGAGCAGGAAGGCCGTCATGTCGACACGTCGCAAGGTGTACGTCGAGGGCCCGTCCCCGGACATCCGGGTGCCGTTCGCCGAGGTGGAGCTGACCGGCGGCGAACCGCCGGTGCGGCTCTACGACACGTCCGGTCCCGGGTCCGACCCGGATGTCGGCCTGCCGCCGCTGCGCGGGCCGTGGATCGCGGCCCGGGGCGACGTGGCGCCCACCGCCGGTGCCGGCACCCCGTTGGCCGGCCGGCGGCCGACCCAGCTGGCCTACGCGCGGGCCGGGACGATCACGCCGGAGATGCGGTTC
Organism: Micromonospora zhanjiangensis; assembly: GCF_042650605.1. Taxonomy (NCBI): domain Bacteria; kingdom Bacillati; phylum Actinomycetota; class Actinomycetes; order Micromonosporales; family Micromonosporaceae; genus Micromonospora; species Micromonospora zhanjiangensis. Next base: position 536,241 of record NZ_JBHSBN010000001.1, read on the forward strand.
GTCGCGGTCCGCGAGAACGTCCCGGCCGACCTGGTACGCGAGGAGATCGCCGCCGGTCGGGCCATCCTGCCGGCCAACGTCAACCACCCCGAGTCCGAGCCGATGATCATCGGGAGCCGGTTCCTGGTGAAGGTCAACGCCAACATCGGCACCTCGGCGGTGACCTCGTCCACCGCCGAGGAGGTGGCCAAGCTGACCTGGGCCACCCGGTGGGGCGCGGACACCGTGATGGACCTGTCCACCGGCGCCGGGATCCACGCCACCCGGGAGGCGATCGTCCGCAACTCGCCGGTGCCGATCGGCACCGTGCCGATCTACCAGGCGCTGGAGGCGGTCGGGGGCGACCCGGTCAAGCTGTCCTGGGAGGTCTTCCGGGACACCGTGATCGAGCAGGCCGAGCAGGGCGTCGACTACATGACCGTGCACGCCGGCGTGCTGCTGCGGTACGTGCCGCTGGCCGTGGAGCGGGTCACCGGCATCGTGTCCCGGGGCGGCTCGATCATGGCCGCCTGGTGCCTGGCGTACCACGAGGAGAACTTCCTCTACACCCGGTTCGCCGAGCTGTGCGAGATCCTGGCCCGCTACGACGTCGCGCTGTCGCTCGGCGACGGGCTGCGGCCCGGTTCCATCGCCGACGCGAACGACGAGGCGCAGTTCGCCGAGCTGCGCACGCTGGGGGAACTGACCCGGGTGGCCTGGGAACACGACGTGCAGGTGATGATCGAGGGCCCGGGCCACGTGCCGATGCACAAGATCAAGGAGAACGTCGACCGGCAGCAGGAGTGGTGCCACCAGGCGCCCTTCTACACCCTCGGGCCGCTCACCACCGACATCGCCCCGGCGTACGACCACATCACCTCGGCGATCGGCGCCGCGATGATCGGGATGTTCGGCACCGCCATGCTCTGCTACGTCACGCCGAAGGAACACCTCGGGTTGCCGGACCGGGACGACGTCAAGGCGGGGGTGATCGCGTACAAGATCGCCGCGCACGCCGCCGACCTGGCCAAGGGGCACCCGGGCGCGCAGGCCTGGGACGACGCGCTGTCCAAGGCGCGGTTCGAGTTCCGCTGGACCGACCAGTTCAACCTGTCGCTCGATCCGGACACCGCGCGGGCGTACCACGACGCGACGCTGCCCGCGGAACCGGCCAAGACCGCGCACTTCTGTTCGATGTGCGGGCCGAAGTTCTGTTCGATGAAGCTGACCCAGGAGCTGAAGGGCTACGCGGCGCGGGGGATGCGGGAGAAGTCGACGGAGTTCGTCGACGCGGGCGGCCGGGTCTACCTGCCGCTGACCTGAGCCGGGCGCGGGGGTCGGCCGGTTCCGCGCGGTCCGGTTCGTGCGCGTCCAGTGTCACTCGGGTGGCACTGGACGCGCACAAACCTACGCCGAACACCCCGCGCGCGTCGGTCAGTCGGTCGACCGGTGGCGCCGGCCGGGTCGGCGCAGGCTGAGCCGGGGCTCGTCGTCGGCGGGGCGCTCGATGGGCGGCCCCGGTTGGGACAGGCCACTGACCCAGTCGACGTACTCCTCGTCCCGCGCCGGTACGCCCTTGGCACCCTTGCCGCGGCCGCGCGACTCACGCTTCTCGCCGGTGTCGGCCTGCGGCGCGTCCCCGGTCGGCTCCACGCTCGCACCCTTGCGCCGGAACAGCCCGCGGCGCGGCCGGTCCGCGCGCTCCTCCGGTACGGCCGGCAGGTCGTCGCCGTGCCCGCCGTCGCTGTCGCCGTGCCCGCTGTCGCCGTGTCTGTCGTCGCCGGGTACCGGCGTTCCGGGTACCGGCGTCGCCGGCTCCGCGGCCCCGGTACGGCGCCGGAACAACCCGGACGATCCGCTCCGCCTCGCGTCGGTCGATCTCGTGTCGGCCGGTTCCGGGTTGGTCGCTTTCGTACCGGTCTGTGTCGTGTCGGCCGGCGTCGTTCCGGCCGGCCTCGCACTCGCTGGCGTCGCACCGGCCGGCGTCGCGTCGGCGCGGGTCGCGTCGGTCGGGGTCGGATCGGTGCGGATCGGGTCCGTCGGGGTCGGGTAGTTCTCGGTTTTCGGGTCGGTCCCGGACATCGCGTCGGTCCCGGACTTCGAGCCGGCCTGGGGCTTCGGGTCGATCCCGCGCTTGGGGTCGGTCCCGCGCTTGGGGTCGGTCCCGCGCTTGGGGTCGGTCCCGGGCTTCGGGTCGGTCGTGGTCGTCTCGGCCGGGGTCGCGTCGGCAGCCTCGGTCGGTTCGGCGCGCCGGCGGGTCCCGCCCCGCGCACCGGCCGGGTCGGCCTGCCGGCGGCCGCGGGTCGATCGTGCGCGCGGTTCCTCGGCAGGGTTGTCGCCCGGCACCCCGCCGGCCGCCCGCCGGCCGCCCTTCGGCGCGCTCGTCGGCGGCCCCACCGAGGTCGGTGGTCCGGCCGCGACCGGCGGAGCGGCCGGGGCCGGCGACTCGACTGGGGCCGGCGACTCGACTGGGGCCGGCGACTCGGCCGGGGCCGGTGACCCGCTCGGCCGCGGGTTGACCGGGGTCGACCGGGTGCTCGGTGGCGGATTGACCGGGGCCGGCGGGGCGCTCGGTGGCGGGTTGACCGGGGTCGACGGCGCGGCCGGTGGGGTGTTGACCGGGGTGGCCCGGGTGGCCCGGGGCTTGTCGAGCGGCCGGGGCTGCTCCTTCGGCCGGCCGGGCCGGTCGTGTCCCGGCCGGTCGTCCGACGTCGTCCTGCGTCCGGCACGCAGGCCGGTCGGGTCCGTGAAGCGCGGTCGGTCGGCGGTGGCGAACGCGTCCCAGCCGTCGTCGGCACCATCGGCGGTCCGGGCCGGTCCGGGGTCCGCGGCGGGAGCGGAACCGGCCGGCCAGAAGTCCTCGGTGGTGGGCGGGCTGGCCGCCGGGTCGACGGAGAAACCGACCGCCGGGGCGGACCGCCGGCCCGGGCGCGGGCCGTGGTCGTCCGCTTCGACCGTCGACGTCGCCTTCCCCCGACCGGTCTCGTCCGCCGGCCGGCGCTGGCCGGGAATGTCGGTGGCCGGGACCACCGCGCGGCGCGGGGCCGGCTCGGGGGTGCCGTCGGGGGCCGACCCGGTGCTCGTGGCGGCCCTACCGCCGGTCGTGGTGCTGTCGGACCCGGCGTCGCCGCTGCTGGTGGCGGTGGTGTCGGGCGTCGCGGTACCGGATTCGGCCCGGTCCGGCGCGGCGTCGCCGGCCGCGCCGACGGTCCCGGCCGCGCCGACGGTCCCGGCGGCGGAGTCGGTCCCGGCGGCGGAGTCGGCCGCGCCGGCGGAGTCGGTCCCGGTGGCGGGGGAGTCGGCCGCCGGGGTGGGTCGGCGGACCACCGCGGCCAGCACCGAGCCCAGCGCACCGGCGCCGACGGCGACCAGCGCACCCCAGTACGGCGCGGTCTGGTAGTTGTCGGTCGGACTGCCCGGCCCGCCGATGAGGTAGGCCACCGCCAGCGTGCCCGGGCCGATCACGCCGGACGCGGCGACCGTCAGGGTCGGTTCAGCGCGCCAGCGGGCGACGGCCGCGACGGCAGCACCGGCGATCAACGCCAGTACCGGCATCAGGATGACGGCCAGCCGCTGCGTGCCGCCGGGACCGGACGTGGCCGGGTCGAACACCCCGAGTCGTACGGCCGGCAGCGGGCCGTCGGGGCCGAGCGACGGCAGCACCGAGACCACGGCGAGCAGCCAGGCGGTGCCGGTGACCGCGACCAGGTTCCAGCCGAACGGGCGCAGGTGCAGCGCGGCCAGCGCGGCGACGATGCCGATCAGCGCGCCCGCGGCGGCGGCGGTGCCGGCGACCAGGACCGGGTTCCGCAACGCGACTGACTCGGCGGCGCGCGCCGGCTGCATGCTCAGCGGCGCCACCGCGGCGGCACCGAGACCGGCGGCGACCGCCATCGCGATCCGGACACCGACGTCGACCGGCAGCCCGCGCCGACGGGCCAAGCGTTCCCCGACCACCGCCCCCGCCACCGCGGCGACCATCGCGAACCAGCTGGCCCAGGTGAGCTGCGCCGGCCACAGATTGGCCGCGCCGCCGGCGAACGACCGGACGAAGCGGACGACCCCCAGGCCGTACGCGATGCCGAGCTGGCCGGCTCCGGCCAGCAGACCGACGACGGCCGCCGCGAGCAGGACCCGCCCCCAGCTCCGAAAGGCAATCACGTCGGGCAGGGTACGGTGCCCCGACCCCGATCGCCACCCACGGCGACAGCGCCGGGCGGGGTGACCGGTACCGTGTCCCGATGCTTGCTCCGGAAGTGGTGCTCGGCGACCGGTACCGGCTGGACGAACGGATCGCGATCGGCGGCATGGGTGACGTCTGGTCCGGCACGGACGTCCTGCTCAACCGGCGGGTCGCGGTCAAGGTGCTGCTTCCCGTCCTCGTCTCCGACCAGCAGTTCATCACCCGGTTCCGCACCGAGGCCCGGACGATGGCCGCCATGCGCAACCCCGGCATCGTCCAGATCTACGACTACGGCGAAAACGTCCCGGTGGCCGGTGGTCGGGTGGACTACCTGGTGATGGAGTTCATCGAGGGCGCGTCGCTGGGGACCTGGCTGGGGACGGTGGGGCGGCTCGGCGTCGCCGAGACCCTCTCCGTCGTCGGCCAGGCGGCGCGGGCGTTGCAGGTCGCGCACGAGGCAGGCGTCGTGCACCGGGACGTCAAGCCGGGCAACCTGCTGGTCCAGCCGAACGGCACCGTGGTCCTGGTCGACTTCGGGGTGGCCCGGACGGCCGGCGGCCCCAGCCTCACCGCCGCCGACATCGTCCTGGGCTCGGCCAGCTACATCGCGCCCGAGCAGGCGCTCGGGCGACCCGTCTCGGCGGCCACCGACGTCTACGCGCTCGGCGTGGTGGCGTACTGCTGCCTGGCCGGCCGGCCGCCGTTCCTCGGCGACGATCCGCTGACCGTGGTCAACCAGCACCTGCACGACGCCCCGCCCCCGCTGCCGCCGGACATCCCGGCGGCGGTGGCGGAACTGGTCACCCGGGCGCTGGCCAAGGACCCGGCGGCCCGGTACCCGAGCGCCGCCGCGTTCGCCGACGCCGCCGACCGGGCGCAGGGCGTCTGGCCGGCCACGCCGCAGGCCGGGTCGACCGTCCCGCTGGCCGTGGTGGGTGCCACCCCGTACCCGGGTCCGCCGGTGTCCGCCGCGAACCCGGCGGCCACCGGCAACGCCGGCCCGGCGCCGGCCGGGAGTCCGCACCCGGTGCCGGCCGGGGCCGGGCAGCCGGCGCGGCCGGACGACCGGCGGCGGCGCCGTACGGCGCTGGCCGGCGTGACCGGTACGGCGCTGATCGGTCTGGTCGCCCTGTTCGCCGTGCTGGTCCCGCGGTTGTCCGCGGACCCGTCGGCCGGGCCGGGGCAACCGACGACGGGACCGTCGGCCGAGGCCAACGGCGCCGGCAGCGGCGGGGACTCCGGCACGATCGCGTCGGCGACGCCCGGCCGGTCGACCCGACCGACCGGGAAGCCGACCCCGACGGCGACGTCGGCCCGCACGCCCACGCCCACCCCGAAGACGCCCGGACCGACCTTCGCCACCGAGCGCAACCCGTACGGGCCGGTCCAGGTCTGCGGCACGGGCTTCACGGTCATCGACTCGGCGCCGCTGACCGGGGCGGACGGGGCGCCGCACGGCACGGTGTACCTGCTGCGCGATGCCGGCACCAAGGCCGACTGCGTGGTGGCGCTCAAGAGCACCGGGGTCGGCCGGAAGACGGCGGTCACCGCCTACCTGGAGGTGCGCGGCAAGCAGCGCGGCACGGACAGCGGCTCGTTCGAGTTCTACGCCGGACCGGTACGGGCCACCGCGGGCGCCAGCTGCGTCAAGTGGGGCGGCTCGGCCGGCGGCGCCGCCTACGACAGCCCGTTCGAGCACTGCGGCTGACCGGCCGACGGGACCTACTTGAGTTCGACGAGCCGGGCCAGGTACGTCGTGTCGCCGACGTTGGTGAGCGTGTGCGTGGCGCCCGGCTCGCGGAACACCACGCCCCCGGTCGGCTCGTCCGCGTCGATCCGTTCCCCGTCGACGGTCTGTACCACGTTCTTCGCGCCCTGCACCGCGACGACCAGGTAGGGATGGTCGTGCCGGTGCAGCGGCTGCCGCTCGCCGGGTTCGAGCCGGATGTGCCAGACCCGGACCCGGTCGTTCTCGAAGACGATCTCCTGGCCGACCGGTCCGAGTTCCGTCGTGGTCACGATGCTCCGTCCAGCTGCGGGAGGACGTCCGCGGCGATGAGTTCCAGATGGTCGAGGTCGGCGAGGTCGATCAGGCGCAGGTGGACCCGGCCGGCGCCGACCGCGGCGAACTCGCCGATCCGGTCGACGAGCTGGGCGGGCGAGCCGACCACCGGGTCCTCCGGTGGCAGCGCGCTCTTGACGTGCAGCGGCGCGGCCCGGCGGCTCGCCTCGGCGTCGGTCCGCCCGATCGCCACCACGATGCCGGCCGACAGCACCAGCGGTGGGCGCCCGTTGCCCGTCCGACCCACCCGGTCGGCGGCCTCGGCCACCCGGTCGTACGCCTCGGCCGTCTCGGCCACCGTCTTGAACGGCATGTTGAACTCGTCGGCGTACCGGGCGGCCAGCTCGGGTGTCCGCTTGGGACCCCGGCCGCCCACGATGATCGGCGGGCCGGGCCGCTGCGTCGGCTTGGGCAGCGCGGGCGCGTCGACCAACGTGTAGTGGTCGCCGTGGTGGGTGAACGTCCCGCCGTCCGGGGTGGCCCACAGCCCGCTGATGATCTCCAGCTGCTCGGCGAGCCGGTCGAACCGCTCGCCGACGGACGGGAACGGGATGCCGTACGAGGTGTGCTCGCGCTCGTACCAGCCGGCGCCGATGCCCAGGTCCACCCGGCCGCCGCTCATCTGGTCGACCTGCGCCACCATCACCGCGAGCGGGCCGGGCAGCCGGAAGGTCGCCGAGGTGACCAGCGTGCCGAGCCGGATCCGGCTGGTCTCCCGGGCCAGCCCCGCCAGGGTGAGCCAGGCGTCGGTCGGTCCGGGCAGCCCGGACTCGGCGCTCATCGCCTGGTAGTGGTCGGCCCGCAGGTAGCCCTCGAAACCGCTGTCCTCGGCCAGCCGAGCGAACCGCAGCTGGTCGTCGTACGTCGCGCCGCGGTGCGGTTCGGTGAAAATGGACACCCGCATGTCATCGTCCCTTCGTCCCGGTGGCCGCCGGGGCGTCCCGTTCCATCAGCAGTTCGTGCAGGTCGGCGCTGCACCGGGCGACCTCTTCCAGGTGCGCGTTGCGGCCCAGGCTGCGGGGCCGGGGAATGTCGATCTCGACGATCTCGCGGATCCGGCCCGGCCGGGGGCTGAGCACCACGACCCGGTCGGCCAGCAGGACGGCCTCGTCGATCGAGTGGGTGACGAAGACGATGGTGGCCGAGCTCTCCATGTGCACCCGTTGCAGCTCGACCGACAGTTCCTCGCGGGTCAGCGTGTCCAGCGCGGAGAACGGCTCGTCCATCAGCATCACCCGGGGCTCGCCGATCAGCGACCGGCACAGCGAGACCCGCTGCTGCATGCCGCCGGACAGCTCGTGCGGCAGCCGTTTCTCGAAGCCGCCGAGGCCGACCATCTCGAGCAGTTGCTGGGCCCGGTCCCGGTGCTTGGCCTTGCCCCAGCCGTAGATCTCCACCGGCAGCAGCACGTTGTCCAGGACGGACCGCCAGGGCAGCAGGGCCGGCCGTTGGAAGAGCATCGCGATGTCCCGGCGGGCCTTGGTGACCGGTTCACCGGCTACGGTGATCTTTCCCTCGGTGGCCGGCAACAGGCCGGCGACGAGGCGCAGCAGGGTGGACTTCCCGCACCCGGACCGGCCGACGACGGCGACGAACTCGCCCTCCGCCACCGTCAGGTCGATCCCGCGCAGTGCCTCGACGGTGCCGGATCGGCCGGTGAAGGTACGGGACACCGCGGAGAGCTGGATCATCCCGGGGAGCTCCATCCATCGGATACGGGGGCAGCGGCCGGGTCAGGCTATCCGGATCATGCCGGCCCGCGCCGTCCGGGTGCTTCATACCGTCCCGACCAGCGAACGCGCAACTTCCACCGAGTTGTATCCGTTCCGCAACCTGATCACCCAGGTGTCACGTACGGGAGGTTCTCGTACGCTGTGCCGCGAAGATTCCTCAGCGGCCCGTGTCCACCCCGACCGCGGGCCGGGTTCCCCCTCCGTCCCCCGTCCGGTCGCCCACGTGCACCGGTTTGAAAGGAAAACAGATGAGAAGGCTCACCCGTACGATCGCCGTGGTCGGCCTGACCACCGCACTCGCACTCGTGACCGGATGCAGTGGCTCGGACTCGGACTCCGGCGCCGCCGGTGACGGCAAGAGCCTGGAGAAGATCACCTACCTCACCTCGTTCGGTAACTTCGGTCGCGACTCGTACGCCTTGGTGGCCAAGGAAAAGGGCTTCTTCAAGGACGCCGGCTTCGACGTCGACGTCAAGCCCGGCAACGGCACCGGTGACAACATCCAGGCGATCTCCGCCGGCCAGGCCCAGTTCACCCCGCTCGACCTGACCGGCATTCTGCTGGCCCGGGGCAACGGCGGGGCCAAGGACGTCACGGTGGTGGCGGCCATCCAGCAGCGCACCATGGCGGCCATCGTGTCGCTCGAGGGCAACGGCATCACCACCCCGAAGGACCTGGAGGGCAAGCGGCTGGCCGACAGCCCGAGCTCGGTGGTCCGCAACCTCTTCCCGACGTACGCGAAGCTGGCGAACATCGACGGGTCGAAGGTGCAGTGGGTCAACGGGACGCCGCAGACGCTGATCGGGACCCTGGCCGCGGGTTCGGTCCAGGGCATCGGCCAGTTCGTCGTCGGCAAGCCCACCGTCGAGGCGGTGGCCAAGGGACGCAAGGCCGTCTTCCTCCCGTACAGCGACGTGATGACCGACCTGTACGGCAACGTGCTGGTGGTGCCGACAAAGCTGGCCAAGGAGAAGCCGGAGATGGTGAAGAAGTTCACCGCCGCGCTGATCAAGGGTCTGGAGTACAGCATCGCCAACCCGAAGGAGGCCGGTGAGATTCTGCACAAGAACGTCGCGGCGTCGCTGGCCGCGCCGGCCGCCGCCGAACTGGAGCTGATGGCCGCGTACGTCCGGTCCGCCGGCTCGGGCTCGGCGGTGGGCTCGATCGACGCGCAGCGGGTGGTCCGCAGCATCGCGATCCTGCAGGGTGCCGGCGCCATCCCGGCCGGCCTGACCCCGGAGCAGCTCATCGACTTCGACCTGGCGCCGAAGTCCTGATCGAACAGTTGTCGCGCGGGGCGTGGCCGGCCGGTGAACCCCGGTCCGCCACGCCCGGCGGGGTGCCGGCGGACCCGCCGGCCGAGGCGAGGAGTGTGCGATGCCCCAGATGACCGAGACCGTCGCGGCGTCGGCGCCCGTACCCGCGTCGCCGGACGGCCCGGCGGCCCGCCGGCGCGCCGACGGCCTGGCCACCGTCGGGTTGCCGCTCGCCGGCCTGGTGGTGGCCGGTGTCGCGTGGTGGCTCACCACCTCGGTGTCCCACCTCATCCACCCGGCGGTGCTGCCGCCGCCGGGTGACGTGCTGGCCGCCTTCCGGGCCCAGTCCGGCCTGCTGATGAAGGCCACCCTGGCCACCGCCCTGGAGACGCTGGTCGGGTTCCTGCTGTCCACGGTCGCCGGGGTCCTGATCGGACTGGCCCTGGCCGCCTCGTCGGTGCTGGAGCGGATGTTCGCGCCGCTGCTGGTGGCGGTCAACGCGGTACCGAAGATCGCCCTCGGGCCGCTGCTCGTGGTGGCCCTGGACTGGGGTCAGAAACCCATCCTGACCATGGTCTTCCTGCTCTGTTTCTTCCCGATCGTGCTGTCCACCGCGACCGGCCTGACCACCACGCCGGCCGACTTGGCCGAGCTGTCCCGGTCGCTCGGCGCGACCCGGTGGCAGGCGTTCCGCAAGGTCCGGCTGCCGGCCGCGCTGCCGCAGATCTTCGTCGGGCTGAAGGTGGCCATGCCGCTGGCCGCGATCGGCGCGGTGATCGGCGAGTTCGAGGCCGGCGAGGGCGGGCTGGGCTTCGTCATCGTGCAGTTCAGCGGCGTCGGGGACACCGCCACCGCATGGGCGGCGATCCTGCTGATCGCGCTGACCAGCATCCTGCTCTACTTCGCCGTGCTGCGCGCCGAGCGGCTGGCCCTGCCCTGGGTCCGGGAGACCACCTCGGCCCGCTGAGCGGCACCGTACGCGATCCGACGGCGGTCGGTTCCGGCGCACCGGGACCGACCGCCGCCGCGGGTCGGCTCAGCCGGACAGCCGCCAGCGGCCGCCTCGGGCGACCAGCGTCGTCAACGCCTGCGGCATCAGGCCGGAGTGGTTGTCCGGGGTCATCCGGATCGGGCCGGACAACCCGTCGAACTGGGTGGTCTCCATGATGTCCCGGACCGCGTCCCGGCTGCCCGCGCCGCTCGTCCCGCCGGCCTTGACCACGGCGTCCACCACGAGCTGGAGCGCGTCGGCGGCGAACGAGGAGTAGCCGTGGTAGCCGCCGTACCGGGCGGTGTAGTCCCGGAACCACTGCTTGCGGGCGGCCTTGGCCGGGGTGGTGGCGATGACGTCGTCGATCACCATCGTCTGGGTGAAGACCATTGTCGCGTTGTTGACCGCCTTGGCGGCCTCGGCCGGCAAGAACAGGTCGCCGGCGGCGGAGCTGTCGAAGTAGAGCGGGCCCTGGAAGCCCGCCGCCTGGGCAGCGGCCGCCGCGGCCAACGTGGGCTCGGTCGGCGCCCAGACGACCAGCGCCGCCGGCTTGCCGTCGATCACCTCGCCGACCCGGTCGCTCAGCTCGGTGTCGGTCGGCTTGATCGTCTGCGCCGGCCGGGGGAGCTTGATGTTCGCCTTGGCCAGCTCGCTGGTCATCGCGGTGAGCCCGTCCCGGCCGTAGCTGTCGTCCGTGACCAGCAGGCCGACCTTCTTGATGTCCTTGCGACGCAGCTCGGTGGTGAGCGCGGCGGCGCTGTCGGTCGCGTTCGGGGCGAGCTTGAACAGGTAACGGCGGTCGGCGGTCGGGCTGGCGACCGCGCTCGCCGAGGCCAGCGCGATGGTCGGGACCCGCTTGTCGTTGATGGTCTTGGCCGCGCCGATCGCGCAGTCGCCGCAGCCGCCCATGACGATCGCGTTCACCGAATTGTCGCCGGTGAACTCCCCGATGTTGCGGAGCGACTCGGTGGGGTCCGACCGGTTGTCCTTCACCACCAAACGGATTTTTCGACCGCCGAGCTGCCCCGACTTGTTGATCTCCTCGGATCGCAGTTCCAAGGCACGCTGGTACGCCTTGCCGGCCACCGCCCCGGCGCCGGACAGTTCGAGGTCGGCGCCGACGACGATCTCGCCCGCCTCCGATGTGGCCGAACCGAGGTCGCAGCCGGTGAGCGAGGTGGCCAGGACGGCGGATGCGACCAGCAGCGTGGTCGCGGAACGGGAGCGCCTCAAGTCAGTCCTCCAGGTGGGCGGCGCGGGGCCGGGAACAGCCGTTCGCCGCCGACGGTCCGTCCTCGGTGGAGTTACGAGGGCGGTCTGCCGTACGGTGTGCGCGAAAGCCTAAACGCGGGGAACTCTGCCAATCGCGGGAGGTGCGGGTCAAGCGCGTGCCCCCAGGGTGTTTCCGGGACGGGTATCTCATACTATGGACCCAGCAACTTCCAGCTTAAAGTAGCTCTGCCAGCACTCTCACGATATATGTGCTGATCAGCGGCTCAGGAATATCGGCGCGTCCGGAGAACAGAATGATATTTGCTTACTCAACAACCGATTCACACCTGAGTGCCGCTTCCCAAGACAGTTCGTTTCTGATGAAATCGCGGCCGTGCCGCGTGCGGCGCTGTCCGCTGCAGTGGGGCATCGGTCGGTAGGTCATGCGTGGGGAGAACGACGGAGGCGATGCCGTGAGCACCGGACCTACCAGCCTGCCCGACAACAATCCGAAGGCCCACGCCGCCAAGCGTCGTTGGTTTCCTCGGCTCCGGGACGCCAGGATCCGGTCCAAACTCGCGTTGATTCTCGTGGTGCCGGTCGCCGCGGTGCTTGCGCTCGCCACGGTCCGGCTGGTCGCCGTCGGTCAGGGCGCCTACGACGCGACTCTGGTCCACTCGCTGACCAAGCTGTCCGTGGACGTGTCCTCGTTGACGCAGGACCTGCAGAAGGAGCGGATGGCCGCCGCGGCGTTCCTGGCCAGCCCGACGGCCAAGGTCGAGACCTACAACGCGAGCGTCCGGCGCACCGACGACCGGATCGCCGGCTACAACGTCCAACGGCAGGGTCTGGGCGAGGTGCCGCCCGCGGTGCAGGAGCGGCTGCGCTCCATCGACGACCACCTGAGCACCCTGAACGGCACCCGGCAGGAGGTGCTGGACCGCAAGCAGATCCCGGTCGCCCAGGCCCTGCTGCGGTACGGCGTGATCCTGACCGACCTGGTCGCGTACGGCGAGGTGCTCGGCCAGGTCGCCGGTGACAGCAGCGTGGCCCAGAGCCTGCGGGCCGTCTCGGCCTTCGCCCGGGCGAAGGCCGCCCTGGGCGAGGAGGAGGCGGTCACCTTCGCCGCGCTCAGCTCCGGTCAGCTGGACGAGGAGCAGTTCTCCTCCTTCGTCGCCACCCTGACCGGCCAGCAGGAGGCGCTGCTGGCCTTCTCGCTGGTCGCCACCCCGGACCAGCAGGCGCTGGTGAACAACTCCGTCACCGGTGACGCCGTCCTGCTGGCCGACCGGCTGGCGGGCGACGTCGCCCGCTCGGTCGGTCAGCGACCGACGATCAGCGCCACCGATGCCAGCGTCGCGATCGGCGCGGTCAACGACCTGATGCGGTGGTCCGAGTCGCAGCTCGAACAGCGGCTGCTGGCCCAGGCCGACCGGGTCCGGTCCGACGTGGTCCGACAGGCGATCCTCGAATCGGCCCTGGTGCTGATCGCCCTGATCGTCGCCATCGCGCTGGCCGTGGTCCTGGCCCGGTCGCTGAACGACTCGCTGCGCCGGCTGCGGGAGGGCGCCCTGGCGGTGGCCAACCGGGACCTGCCCGAGGCGGTCAGCCGGCTGCGTGACGTCGGCAGCGTCGACGAGGGCGGCGTCGAGGAGATCGTGCGCCAGGTACGGGACCCGATCCGGCTGTCCAACCGGGACGAGGTCGGGCAGGTGGCGCAGGCCTTCAACGTCGTACACCGGGAGGCGGTCCGGGTCGCGGCCGAGCAGGCCGCGCTGCGGACCAACGTCTCGACGATGTTCCTCAACCTCGCCCGCCGCAGTCAGGCGCTGGTCGACCGGATGATCGGCGAGCTGGACCAGATTGAGCGCGGCGAGGAGGACCCCAAGCGCCTCGCCCAGCTCTTCGAGCTGGACCACCTGGCCACCCGGATGCGCCGCAACGACGAGAACCTGCTGGTCCTGGCCGGTGCGGACTCCACCGCGCCACGGCGCGAGGACGCCCTGCTGGTGGACGCGTTGCGGGCCGCGCAGTCCGAGGTGGAGCTCTACAACCGGATCGAGTTCGGCACCGTCGACACCGACATCGCGGTGTCCGCCCACGCGGTCAACGACGTGGTACGCCTGCTCGCCGAGCTGCTCGACAACGCCACCCGCTTCTCGCCGCCCAACACCACGGTGGTCGCCGACGCGCGGCGGATCCGGGACTACGTGATCGTCCAGGTGGAGGACCGCGGCCTCGGGCTCACCGACGAACAGCTCGACCTGCTCAACCAGCGGCTGGCGGCGCCGCCCACGGTCGACGTGGCGGCGTTCCGGCTGATGGGTCTGGCCGTGGTCAGCCGGCTCGCCTCCCGGTACGACATCCGGGTCGAGCTGCGGCACAACATCGAGGGTGGCACCGTCGCGCAGGTCACCCTGCCGAGCAGCACGGTGGTGCTGCCCGTACCGCGGGCCCGCGAGCAGGTGCTGGGCCGGCGGCAGCAGTTGGCGGTCGAACCGGGCCCGATGGCGGCCGCGGCGCAGTCGTCGCCCCCGAACCTCTGGGCCGACCAGGTCGACCCGTCCGCCGGTGTCCCGGCCCGGCCCGCCGCCGGCGGGAACCTGTGGAACACCCGGACCCCCTGGCCGTCCTCGGCCGCGGAGAACGGCCGGTCGGCGAACGGCAACGGCGCCGGGTTCCCGGGCCGGTTCGGTCCGGCGGCCGCCCCCGAGCCGGAGATCGTCAAGCCGCAGCTGCCCCGGCGGGTGCCGGGCAACGACAGCATCGGTGGTGCCGCCGTACCGCCGATGCCCGCGCCGGCGGCGGGTCTGGCGGCGCCGGCGGCCGGGCTTCCCACGGGACCCACGGCCGGCGCCCCGGCGATGCGTCCAGGGCTGCCGAACCAGCGGTCGGTGCCCGCCGCGACGCCTCAGGAGGAGCCCGGCGAACTGCCGATCTTCCGCGAGATGGAGGCGGTCTGGTTCCGGGCGCACGGCCAGGACACCACGCAGATCTTCAAGCTGCCGCCGGACGGCCCGCCCGCCGCGGGCACGTCGCCGTGGCCGGCCGCGCCGGTCGGGGGCGAGCGGGCCGGCGTCGGCACCGACCGGTACGCCGTGCCGGCGGGCAGCCCGGCCGCCCGGAGTCGCCCGGCGCTGCCGGGCCGGATTCCCGGCCAGTCCACGCCGGACTCCCCGGCCATCGCGCCCCGTCCGATCCCCGCTGTCCCGGCTACTCCGGCCGCCGCACCGGTGCCCGCCGCCCCGCCAGTGCCCGCCGCCCCGCCGGCTCCGGCCGCCCCGGTCCGGCCGGTGGAACCACCTGCCCCGTACACGCCGCCGGCCGTGCCGGACGCGCCGGTCGTCGCGGCCCCGGCGGCCGGGGCGACGACCGGGGACGGGACCGAGTCCTGGCGGACCGCCGCCGACGAGGGCTGGGCGCGGGCGACCCGGGCCGCGGAGCCGGCCATCGCCGGCACCACCCGCTCCGGCCTGCCCAAGCGGGTGCCGCAGGCGCAGTTGGTGCCCGGCGGCGTCGAGGCCAAGGGGCCGGAACGGGTCAAACGGACCCCGGACGAGGTACGCGGCCTGCTGTCGGCGTACCACCGTGGTGTGCAACGCGGCCGGACCGCCGGAACCGACCAGAACGGCATCAGTTGATGAAGGAGACGACTCGATGAACAGGCCAGCGGCTATGCAGGACATGGGTTGGCTGCTCAGCAACTTCGCCGACAGCGTGGCCGGGATCGCCCACGTGGTCGCGGTCTCGGCCGACGGGCTGCTGCTCGCCTCCTCCCGGGACCTGCCGGCGGACCGGGCCGACCAGCTCGCGGCCATCACCTCCGGCGTGGTCAGCCTCACCGAGGGGGCGTCCCGGATGTTCAGCGCGGGCGGGGTGTTGCAGACCGTCATCGAGATGGACAGCGGCTACCTGTTCCTGATGTCGATCAGCGACGGTTCCTCGATGGCCGTGCTCGCCGCGCGCAGCTGCGACGTCGGGCAGGTCGGGTACGAGATGGCGCTGCTGGTCGAGCGGGTCGGCGCGGCCCTGTCGCCGCTGCCCCGCGAGGCCATGTCGCGCTGATCCCGCCCGTTCGACCGCACGATCGTGGTCGGCCGCCGGTTCGACCCGCGGGGGACGAACTCCGGCGCGGCACAGGCTGGACGAGGAGGAGGTGACCGTTAGATGGGACAACGCCGGGAGGATCCTCGGGGTGCGCTGGTGCGCCCGTACGCGGTCACCCGTGGGCGCACCGAACCCCGCCAGAACATCGCTCTCGAGGCGGTGCTCACGGCGTCTCCGGCGGCGGTCGTCGAGTCCCGGTTCGCCGGGCACGACAAACACCGCATCGCCACGGTCTGCGAGAGCCGGGCGCAATCGCTGGCCGAGATCGCCGCATACACCCGGTTGCCGCTGGGTGTGGCCAGGGTGCTGGTCGCCGACATGGTGGCCGACAACCTGCTGACGCTGCACAGTGCCGCTCCCGTCGAGGCGTACGAGGAGCGGATGGACCTGCTTGAGAGGGTGTTGAGTGGACTTCGCAGGCTATGACCCGGCAGGGCCGCGCCGCGACCGGGGGATCACCTCCGCGAAGATCGTGGTCGCCGGCGGTTTCGGGGTGGGCAAGACGACGTTGGTGGGCGCGGTGTCCGAGATCGAGCCGCTGACCACCGAGGCGGTGATGACCGCGGCCGGGGTGGGTATCGACGACCCGTCGAAGGTGCCGGGCAAGGAGACCACCACGGTGGCGATGGACTTCGGCCGGATCACCATGGCCGAGGACCTGATCCTCTACCTGTTCGGCACTCCCGGGCAGACCCGGTTCTGGTTCATGTGGGACGAGATCATCCGGGGCGCCGTGGGTGCCGCCGTGCTGGTCGACACCAGGCGGATCACCGACGCCTTCCCGCCGCTGGACTACTTCGAGAACCGGAAGCTGCCGTACGTGGTGGCGCTGAACCGGTTCGACGGAGCGCCGGAGTACGAGCTGGACGAGGTCCGCGAGGCGCTCGCCATCGCGCCCCAGGTGCCGCTGGTGATGTGCGACGCCCGGAACCGCGAGTCGGTGAAGCAGGTGCTGGTCACCGTGACCGAGCACGCGATGTTGATGCTCCGCGCCGAGCACGGCCGGCCCACCCCGGTCGGCGGCTGACCCGGCGGACGGTGCGGACCGGCCCGCGGTGCGGGCCGGTCGGTGCCGTCCGCGGTGCGGGCCGGGCGGTCCGCGGGAGCCGTCAGTCCACCGCCAGCCGGTAGCCCCGGCGGACCACGGTCTGCACCACGCCGGGAGCCCGGAGCCCGGCGCGCAGCCGGGCCACGGCCATCTCCACCGCGTGCTCGTCCGCGCCCGGCGGCAGGGCCCGCAGCAGGGTGGCCCGGGACAGCACCCGGCCGGGGGTGCGGGCCAGGCTGCGCAGCACCGCCATCGGTGCCGGGGCGAGCGGACGCAGGTCACCGTCGACCAGTGCGGCGTGCCCGCGCAGGCTGAGCCGGTGGCCGCGCGCCGACAGGTGGACCACCCGGGGCGGCAACTCGTCGACGAGCAGTTGGACCAGCGCGCCGGGGTGCGCCCGGGGCGGCGCGACGACCGGGACGTCGTACCGGCGCAGCGGCGCCGCGGCCGTGGCCGCGCCGACGGCCAGCACGTCGCCGCGCAGCGCCGCCAGCATCGCGCCGGTACGCGGGCCGGCCGCCTGGAGCAGGGCCGACGCGGCCGGTGCCGAGGTGAACGCGACGGCGTCCACCAGCCGGTTCTCGATCAGGTCGACGAGCCGGTGCAGCGGGGCCGGGTCGACCGGCGGTGCCCACCGGGTGGCGGCCCGTAGCTCGGCGCCGTCGGTCAGTGCCACCGGTCGCACCGCCGGTACCTGGACCACCCGGGCCCCGGCGCGTTCCAGCAGGATGGCCAGCCGGTCCCGGCGCCGGACGGCGGGTACGCCGACGGTGAAGCCCACCAGCGGTTCGTTGACCGGGTCCCGGGTGTCCGCCAGTACGTCCTCGGTCATGACGGGAGCCTGCCCGGACCGGATTTCAGTCCCGCGTCACGGATGTTTCCGATGAGCTAACCCGGGGCCTTCCGGGGGGTAAGGAGGCGTTTGGGCGGTTGGCGATGTCTGCCGGTTCGGCCGATCGACCGATGTCGAGTCGCCCCGGGGTGGGATGGACGGTCATACCGGGGGTAATCTGAGCGGCATGACCGCCAAGGTGACCCTCTCGTTCTCGGACGAGACAATCGAGGACGCGCGCCGCTTCGCCAAACGCGAGGGCATGTCGCTCTCCGCCTGGATGGACCAGGCCGCCCGGGAGAAGGCGCTGCGCGAGGTGTTCGGGGCGCACGCGGCCGCGCTCGCCCGGGCCGGGCTGGACCTGGAGGAGGCGGCCCTGGCCGACGAGCGGGAGGTGGAGCTGGTGGACGCGATGCTGTTCCGGGCGGCCGACCCCACCCGACCGGACGGTCCCGGGCGACCGCGTGCTGCGTAGGGGCGAGATCTGGCGCATCTCCGGGGCCCGGGAACGGCTCGGTCTGGTGGTCAGCTCCGACGTCTACAACGGCACGGACGTGCCGATCGTCATCGTCGTGGAGGTGGTGGCGGAGGAGTTGCTGCGTGATTCGCCCCTCGCCGTGGCCATGGGCGACTACGTGGTGATGCCGGACCGGCTATCATCCCCGATGAAGAAGTGGTTCACCGAGTGCGTGGACGTCGCGGACAGTGACACGATGTTCAAGGTCTCCCGCGCGTTGCGCATTCTGCAGAACATCTGATCCACTCGTGGGGACCGATGGCACCCGGTTTTGACCCTCGGTCGGCCCGACGGTATCGTTGCCTGCTGTTGTGCAACGGCCCAGTGCGTGCCCTGTCGGGTACGCTTGGTCTTCTCTGCGTGCTGGTGTTCTGGCGCGCGACCACCAGACCGACGACGAGACAAGGTAAACCTGTGCGTACGTACAGCCCGAAGCCGGGTGAGATCGAGCGTCAGTGGCACGTTATCGACGCTTCTGACGTCGTGCTGGGCCGGCTGGCCACCCACGCCGCCACGTTGCTGCGCGGCAAGCACAAGCCGACCTTCGCGCCGCACGTCGACACGGGCGACTTCGTCGTCGTCGTGAACGCCGGCAAGGTCGCGCTCACCGGCAACAAGCGGCAGACCAAGATCGCCTACCGGCACTCCGGCTACCCGGGCGGCCTGAAGCGGGTCGGCTACGAGGAGCTGCTCGCCAAGCGTCCGGAGCAGGCCATCGAGCTGGCAGTCAAGGGCATGCTCCCGCACAACAAGCTGGGCCGTCAGCTGATCAAGAAGCTGAAGGTCTACGCCGGTGCCGAGCACCCGCACGGCGCGCAGCAGCCCGTGCCGTTCGAGATCAAGCAGATCGCGCAGTGAGCGCGGGCGAAGGAAGCAGCATGACCGAGACCACCGCGACCGCCGTCGCCGACGTCGACGCCGAGACCCCGGCGCCCGTCGCGACCGCCACCGCAGCCCCCGTCGCCCGCCCCCGCGGCGACCGCCCGATCCAGACCGTGGGCCGCCGCAAGGAGGCCATCGTCCGGGTCCGGATCGTCCCCGGCAGCGGCAAGATCACCTGCAACGGGCGGGACCTGGAGGCGTACTT
Source organism: Micromonospora zhanjiangensis (assembly GCF_042650605.1). Classification (NCBI taxonomy): domain Bacteria; kingdom Bacillati; phylum Actinomycetota; class Actinomycetes; order Micromonosporales; family Micromonosporaceae; genus Micromonospora; species Micromonospora zhanjiangensis. The sequence goes on from NZ_JBHSBN010000001.1 coordinate 555,248, forward strand.
CCCGAGCAAGGTGCACCAGCAGCTGATCAAGGAGCCGCTGGTGACCGCCGAGAAGGCCGAGGCCTTCGACGTCATCGCCAACCTGCGCGGTGGCGGCATCACCGGCCAGGCCGGCGCGCTGCGCCTCGCCGTCGCCCGGGCGCTGATCGTCAACGAGCCCGACGACCGCCCGGCGCTGAAGAAGGCCGGCTTCCTCACCCGGGACGCCCGGGTCAAGGAGAGCAAGAAGTACGGCCTCAAGAAGGCCCGCAAGGCGCCGCAGTACTCCAAGCGCTGACCAGCAACACCTTGTACGTCTGACGGACGGCCGGGTCCCCCCTCACGTGGTGGCGGGCCCGGCCGTTTCGCTTCTCCTGTCGGTGGCTCTGGTGGAGGTTCTCGTTCGATGGGGCGGTTGTTCGGCACTGACGGCGTACGCGGACGGGCGAACGCGGACCTGACACCGGAATTGGCCCTCGCGGTCGCGGTGGCGGCGGCTCACACGCTCGCCGAGACCGATCGCAGCCGCCGGCCGCTCGCCGTGGTGGGCCGGGACACCCGGGCCAGCGGTGAGATGCTCGAAGCGGCGGTGGTGGCCGGCCTGGCCAGCGCCGGTGCGAACGTGGTGCGGGTCGGCGTGCTGCCCACGCCCGCGGTGGCGTACCTGGTCGGCGAGACCAAGGCAGACCTCGGGGTGATGCTCTCGGCGTCGCACAACCCGATGCCGGACAACGGCATCAAGCTGTTCGCCGCCGGCGGCAACAAGCTCCCGGACGAGATCGAGCTGAAGATCGAGGCCGTGATCGAGGCGAACGGCGCGACCGACTGGCGGCGGCCCACCGGCGCCGGCGTGGGACGGGTGAACGACCTGCTCGACGGCGCCGACCACTACGTACAGCACCTGACCGGGACGATCCCGAACCGGCTCGACGGGATCAAGGTCGTGGTGGACTGCGCCAACGGCGCCGCGTACGAGGTGGCCCCGGTCGCGTACCAGGAGGCCGGCGCCGAGGTCGTCGCGATCCACGCCGACCCGGACGGGCTGAACATCAACGACGACTGCGGCTCGAACCACATCGAGGCGCTGCGGGCGGCCGTGGTCGAGCACGGGGCGGACCTCGGCATCGCCCACGACGGCGACGCCGACCGGTGCGTGGCGGTGACCGCGGCCGGTGAGGAGGTCGACGGCGACCAGATCATGGCCATCCTCGCGCTGGCCATGCGCGACGCCGGCGCGCTGACCGCGGACACCCTGGTCGCCACGGTGATGAGCAACCTCGGCCTGCGGCTGGCGATGTCCGCCGAGGGCATCCGGCTGCTGGAGACCAAGGTCGGCGACCGGTACGTCCTGGAGGAGTTGCGCGCCTCCGGCCTGGCGCTCGGCGGCGAGCAGAGCGGGCACATCGTGATGCCGGCGTACGCGACCACCGGCGACGGGGTGCTCACCGGACTGCACCTGATGTCCCGGATGGCCGCCACCGGTCGGTCGCTGGCCGAGCTGGCCGCCGTGGTCACCAAGCTGCCGCAGGTCCTGATCAACGTCCCGGTGGCCGACCGTACGGTGGGCGCCGGTGCGCCGGCCGTGCTGGCCGCCGCCGAGCGGGCCGAACGGGACCTGGGCGGCACCGGCCGGGTGCTGCTGCGCCCCTCCGGCACCGAACTGCTGGTCCGGGTGATGGTGGAGGCCGAGACCGTCGAGATCGCGCAGACCGTGGCCGAGCGGATCGCCGCCGAGGTGCGGCTGGCCAGCCCGGCCCAGGGCTGACACCCGGTTGCACCGGCTTTCCGGGAAGCCGGGCACCGACCGTGGCGTGGGTCAGCGGTCGGCGGTGGGCAGGGTACGCAGCCGGGTGACCGCCTCGGCGAGCACCTCCGGGCGCTTGCAGAAGGCGAACCGGACCAGTCGGCGGCCGGCCTCGACGTCGTCGTAGAAGACCTGGGTCGGGATGGCCACCACCCCGCACCGCTCGGGCAGGCTGCGGCAGAACTCCACCCCGTCCCGGCCGCCGAGCCGGCCGATGCCGGCGGTGACGAAGTACGTCCCCTCCGGGACGATCGTCTCGAAACCGGCCTCGGTCAGACCGGTGGCGAGCTGGTCCCGGCGCCGTTGCAGGTCGTCGCGGAAACCGTCGAAGTAGCTGTCCGGCAGTTCCAACGCGACCGCCACCGCCGGTTGCAGCGGCGCCGCGTTGACGAAGGTGAGGAACTGCTTCACCCGCAGCACGGCGGCGACCAGCGCGGCCGGTCCGCTCACCCAGCCCACCTTCCAGCCGGTGCAGGAGAACGTCTTGCCGGCCGAGGAGACCCGCAGCGTCCGCTGCCACATCCCGGGCAGCCCGGCCAGCGGGAGGTGCCCGGTGGCGGCGTCGGTGAAGACCAGATGTTCGTAGACCTCGTCGGTGACCGCGTACGCGCCGTACTCCTGGCAGAGTTCGGCGATCAGCGTCAGCTCGTCGCGGGTGAAGACCTTGCCGGTCGGGTTGTGCGGCGAGTTGAGCAGCACCAACCGGGTCCGCGGTCCGAACGCCGCGCGCAGCGCCGCCGGGTCGAACGCGTACCGGCCGTCGTCGGCGGGGCGCAGGGTGACCGGCCGGCGCACCGCTCCGGCGAGCGCGATCGAGGCCGCGTACGAGTCGTAGTACGGCTCGAAGCAGACCACCTCGTCGCCGGTCTCGCAGAGCGCCAGGATGGCGGCGGCGATCGCCTCGGTCGCGCCGGCGGTGACGAGTATCTCGCCGTCCGGGTCGTAGTCCAGCCCCCAGAACCGCTTCTGGTGCCCGGCGACGGCCGCCCGCAGCGCGGGAATCCCGGGGCCGGGCGGGTACTGGTTGGCGCCGCCGCGCACCGCCTCGGCCGCGGCGGCCAGCATCTCCGCCGGTCCGTCGGTGTCCGGGAAGCCCTGGCCCAGGTTGACCGCGCCGGTCCGGGTCGCCAGGGCCGACATCTCGGCGAAGACGGTGGTCCCGAACGGGCGCATCCGGGCCACCAACGGTTCGCCCGCGGGTGCCGGTGCGGCGGCGGGCGGCCCGGGCGACGGTGCTGGTCGGGTCGGGTCGGACATCGGGCGTCTCCCAGGGTGTCGGCGCGCTGCTCGTGCCTCGGGCGCCGGCTCGACGTCGCCGGCGCCCGAGGGCCACGCTGCCCTACCGGGACCCGTCGCGGCAACTCCGCCGACGGGTCTGGCGGCCGACCCGCTCCGGCCCGGCCGGGGCCCGAGCAGGCCTGGTCAGCGCGGCAGGCTGAAGTCGGCGCAGTTGACCACCACGCCCTTCTTGGTCTCCCGCTCCTGGCCGTCGACGAGCAGCCGGCAGGAGACCTGGGCGCCGTTCTCCCCGGAGGCGATCACCGAGGCCATGCCCGAGCGGACGGTCAGCTCCTTCTTCCAGGGCAACGATTCGCCGGTCAGCCGCTGCGAGGTGCCGCGCTCGTCGAAGTAGGTGATCCTGGCCCGGCCGCTGCCGGTCACCTCGTAGACGACCTGGATCCCCGCGCCCGAGCCGGTGGGCAGTCCGGTCGGGTACAGCGTGGGTTCCGACGTGGGGATGGCGCTCTTGATCGCGTCGCTGGCGGACTTCATCGTCCAGACGACGGTGCCGACGGCACCGACGCAGACCAGCAGGACGACGGCGATGACCACTGCCACGATCACCCCGACGTTGTTCTTGCTCGCGTTCGCGGGCGGCGGGGCCATCGGCTGCCCGGGGGCGCCGGGCGGCGGGTAGCCGGGCCCACCCGGCCCGGCCGGCGGGTAGCCGCCCTGGGGGTAGCCGCTCTGCGGGTAGCCGGCCGGCGGGTAGCCCGGCTGCTGTCCGGGATAGCCACCCGGGTACGTCGGCGCGGCCGGCCCGGACGTGGGCGCCGGCTGGTACGGCGACTGCTCCGGCGGGTACGAGGGCCGCGGCGCGGGCGGCTCGGCGCCGTACGGCGGCTGCGGGGACCAGGATTCCGGAGCCGGCGGCCCGGACGGGACGGGGTGCTGGTGCGCGGGTGGCTGTGGCGGGCCCGGCTCGTACGACGGCGAACTCGACGGCCCCGGGTCGTACGAGGGTGAGCCGGACGGGCCCGGGTCGTACGGCGACTGGGTGGGGTCGGACATGACTGCTCCGCAAGGGTCGGTAGGGATGTTCCGCAAAGGGTCGGTCGGGGTGTGTCGTTTCGGACCGGCGTGTCGGGGCACCCGGGAGCCGGACGGGCCCGCTCCCGTGGTCGTCCGACCGTTGGACCTCGGGCAAGGGACCACTGTGTCGGGTCCGGGCAATACCGGTCGGGACCAAACCGCCGTTTCCGGACGAGCGGCCCGACCGGTGTCGTACCGGCGCTCGCTGACAGTGCCGGATCGACGCGGTTCCCGGCAACCCCGTACCGCCGCCGGTGTCGAGGTTTGGTCCCGGATGCCGGTATCAAGCAATGGGTGTGAGCAATAACCGTACTTTCGAGCACGCGTGCTGAGCGAAAGTCCGCTAGGCTGCGGGCCATGTGTGGAATCGTGGGGTACGCCGGCGGACGCCCGGCGTTGGGGATCGTGCTGGACGGACTGCGCCGCCTGGAGTACCGCGGCTACGACTCGGCCGGGGTGGCGATCGTCTGCGCCGACGAGCTGCTGACCGAGAAGCGCGCGGGCAAGCTCGCCAACCTGGAGAAGGTGCTGGGCGAGCGGGCCGAGGCGGACCCGACGGACGTCGACTGCGGCGCCTCGACGCTCGGCATCGGCGACGGCACCACCGGCATCGGGCACACCCGGTGGGCCACCCACGGCGGACCCACCGACCGCAACGCCCACCCGCACCTCGGCCCGGACGGCAAGGTGGCCGTCATCCACAACGGAATCATCGAGAACTTCGGCCGGCTGCGGGCCGAGCTGGAGGCCGACGGGGCCACCTTCGTCAGCGACACCGACTCCGAGTGCGCGGCGCACCTGCTCACCGCCGTCCTGGCCAAGCTCCGGGCCGCCGGCGAGCCCGACGGGCCGCGGCTGCTGGCCTCGGCGATGCGCCAGGTCTGCCAGCGGCTGGAGGGCGCCTTCACCCTGCTCGCGGTGGACGCCCGGGTGCCCGGCGCGGTGGTCGGCGCGCGGCGCAACTCGCCGCTGGTGGTCGGCCGTGGCGACGGCGAGAACTACCTCGCCAGCGACGTTTCGGCGTTCATCGAGCACACCCGGGACGCGGTGGAGCTGGGCCAGGACCAGATCGTGCTGATCACCGCCGACACCATCGAGATCACCGACTTCGACGGGCAGCCGGCCGACGGCAAGGACTTCCACATCGACTGGGACGCCTCGGCCGCCGAGAAGGGCGGCTACGACTGGTTCATGCTCAAGGAGATCGAGGAGCAGCCGGAGGCGATCGCCGCCACCCTGCTCGGCCGGCTCACCGACAGCGGCGAGATCATGCTCGACGAGGTACGCCTCAGCGACCAGGACCTGCGCGACGTCGACAAGGTGTTCATCGTCTCCTGCGGCACCTCCTACCACGCCGGCCTGGTCGCCAAGTACGCCATCGAGCACTGGACCCGGATCCCCTGCGAGGTCGAGCTGGCCAGCGAGTTCCGCTACCGGGACCCGGTCCTGGACCGGTCCACACTGGTGATCGTGATCAGCCAGTCCGGCGAGACGATGGACACCCTGATGGCGCTGCGGCACGCCAAGGAGCAGAAGGCCCGGGTGCTGGCGATCTGCAACACCAACGGCTCCACCATCCCGCGCGAGTCGGACGCGGTGCTCTACACCCACGGCGGGCCGGAGATCGCGGTCGCCTCCACCAAGGCGTTCCTCACCCAGGTGGTGGCCTGCTACCTGATCGGCCTGCACCTGGCCCAGGTGCGCGGCATCAAGTACGCCGACGAGGTGGCCGCCGTGGTGGACCAGCTCCAGGAGGTGCCGGGCAAGCTGCGCGCCCTGCTGGACCGGATCGAGCCGGTCCGCCAGTTGGCCCGGGAGTTGAAGTCGGCGCCGACCGTGCTGTTCATCGGCCGGCACGTCGGTTACCCGGTCGCCCTGGAGGGCGCGCTGAAGCTCAAGGAACTGGCCTACGTGCACGCCGAGGGCTTCGCCGCCGGCGAGCTGAAGCACGGTCCGATCGCGGTGATCGACCAGGGCACGCCGGTGATCTGCGTGGTGCCGTCCTCGGCCGGGCGGGGCATGCTGCACGACAAGGTGGTCTCCAACATCCAGGAGGTCCGGGCCCGCGGCGCCCGGACCATCGTCATCGCCGAGGAGGGCGACCAGGCCGTCCTGCCGTACGCCGACGAGGTGATCTACGTTCCGCGTACCCCGACGCTGCTGGCGCCGCTGGTGACCACGGTGCCGCTGCAGGTCCTCGCGGCCGAGATCGCCGCGGCCCGGGGCCACGACGTGGACCAGCCGCGCAACCTCGCCAAGTCGGTCACCGTCGAGTAGCCGCGCCCCGGACCGGACGCCGCCCGCGCCCGGGCGGCGCCGGTAGGGTGGGACCCGTGATCGTCTCAGTCGGCCTCGACGTGGTGCTGGTCGATCGGTTCGCCCGGGCGCTGGGCCGCACCCCGCCGCTGGCCGAGCGGTTGTTCACCGCGGCCGAGCGGCTCACCGGGTCCGGCAACCCGCGGTCGCCGGAGTCGCTGGCCGCCCGGTTCGCCGCGAAGGAGGCGGTGGCGAAGGCGCTCGGCGCGCCGACCGGCATGCGCTGGCACGACTGCGAGATCGTCACCGACCCGGACGGCCGGCCCTGGCTGACGGTCACCGGCACGGTGGCGGCGGCCGCCACCGAACGCGGGATCAACCGCTGGCACCTGTCGCTGTCCCACGACGGCGGCATCGCCTCGGCCATGGTGGTGGCGGAACGATGACGGCGGCCGGTCGGCCCGGTCGCGGCCCGGTGCGGGTCGGCACCACGAGGCCCGGCAGGCCGGCCCGAGCCCGGGGGAGGCGAGCACGGTGAGAGCGGCGTGGCGGGTGGCGGACGTACGGGCCGCCGAGAGTGCCCTGATGGCGACCCTGCCGGACGGCACGCTGATGCAGCGGGCCGCGGCCGGGCTGGCCCGGCGCTGCGCGCTGCTGCTGGCCGACCGGGGCGGCCTCTACGGCTCCCGGGTGCTGGTGCTGGCCGGCTCCGGCGACAACGGCGGCGACGCGCTCTACGCCGGTGCCCGACTGGCCGACCGGGGCGCCGCGGTCGAGGCGCTGCTGCTGGTCCCGGACCGGGCACACGCCGGCGGGCTGGCGGCGCTGCGGGCGGCCGGTGGCCGTACCGTCGAACGGCTGCCCGCCCGGACGGACCTGGTGCTCGACGGCATCGTCGGAATCGGCGGCTCGGGCGGCCTGCGCGAGCCGGCCGCCCGGCTGGTGGCCGAGCTGGCCGAGCGGCGCGGTCCGCGGCCGGTCGTCGTGGCGGTCGACGTGCCGAGCGGGGTCGCGGTGGACACCGGCGACGTGCCGGCGCCGCCCGCCGACAATCTGCCGGCCGCGGTCACCGCGGACGTCACGGTCGCCTTCGGCGTGCTCAAGCCGGCCCTGGTGGTCGGGTCGGCGGCGGCCCGGGCCGGCCGGGTCGAACTGGTCGACATCGGCCTCGATCCGCACCTGCGGACCGAACCGGCGGTACGGGTGCCGGACTGGACGGACATCGAGGGCTGGTGGCCGGCGCTGACCGCCGCGTCGGAGAAGTACACCCGGGGCGTGGTCGGGATCGCGACCGGGTCGGCGACCTACCCCGGCGCGGCGGTGCTGTCCGTGGCCGGCGCGCTGGCCGGGCCGACCGGCCTGGTCCGCTACGCCGGCGGGGCCAGGGCGGAGGTGCTGCACCACCACCCGTCGGTGATCGCCACCGACCGGGTGGCCGACGCGGGCCGGGTGCAGGCCTGGGTCTGCGGCTCGGGGCTCGGCACCGGCGACGAGGCCCGCACCGAGCTGCGCTGCGTACTGGCCGCGCCGGTGCCGGTGGTGCTCGACGCCGACGGGCTGTCGCTGCTGGTCGACGGCTCGTCGGCGGAGCAGCTGCGGCACCGCCGGGCACCCACCGTGGTCACCCCGCACGACCGCGAGTTCGCCCGGCTGGCCGGCGAACAGCCGGGCGCCGACCGGGTCGGCGCCGCGCTGCGGCTGGCCTCCTGGATGAACGCGGTGGTCCTGCTCAAGGGGGACCGCACCGTCGTCGCCACGCCGGACGGCCGGGCGTACGCCAATCCCACCGGCAGCCCGGCGCTGGCCACCGGCGGCACCGGCGACGTGCTCGCCGGGCTGCTCGGTTCGCTGCTGGCCGGCGGGCTGGCGCCGGAGCGGGCCGCCCTGGCCGCCGCGTACCTGCACGGGCTGGCCGGGCGGGAGGCGGCCCGGCACGGCCCGGTCACCGCCCCGGACGTGGCCGGGGCGCTGCGATCGGTGGTGCCGGGCGGCGCGGCCCGCCAAGGTCAGTAGGCTGGGCGTATGTGGCAGGCTGAGGTGCGCGTTGATCTCGACGCGATCCGCGCGAACGTGACGCGGTTGCGCTCCGGCACCAGCGCCGAGCTGATGGCGGTGGTCAAGGGCGACGGGTACGGGCACGGCATGCTGCCGGCCGCGCGGGCCGCCCTGGACGCCGGGGCGGACTGGCTCGGCGTCTGCACCCTGGACGAGGCGCTGACCCTGCGCCGGGCCGGGGTCACCGCACCGGTGCTGGCCTGGCTGCTCGCACCCGGCCTGCCGCTGCACGAGGGCGTGGCCGCGGACGTCGACCTGAGCGCCGCGAGCCTCGACCAGCTCGCCGAGCTGGTCGCGGCCGGTCGGCAGGCCGGCAAGCGGGTGCGGCTGCACCTCAAGCTGGACACCGGGCTGGCCCGGGGTGGCGCCACCGCGGCCGACTGGCCGGCCCTGCTCGACGCGGCGGCCAAGGCCCAGGCCGACGACCTGGTCGAGGTGGTCGGGGTGTGGAGCCACTTCGCGTACGCCGACGCGCCCGGCCACCCGACCATCGACCGGCAGATCGCGGTCTTCACCGAGGGCCTGGAGGTCGCCGAACGGGCCGGGATCCGGCCCCGTTACCGGCACCTGGCCAACTCGGCCGCCACGCTGACCCGCCCGGACGCGCACTTCGACCTGGTCCGGCCCGGCATCGCCGTGTACGGGCTGTCGCCGGTGGCGGGGGAGACCTTCGGGCTGCGTCCGGCGATGTCCGCCCGGGCCCGGGTGATGCTGACCAAACGAGTGCCGATGGGCACCGGCGTGTCGTACGGGCACACGTACCTCACCGAGCGGGAGACCACCCTGGCCGTGGTGCCGCTCGGCTACGCCGACGGGGTGCCCCGGGACGCCTCCAACGTCGGCCCGGTCCGCCTGGCCGGCCGTAACCGGACCATCGCGGGTCGGGTCTGCATGGACCAGTTCGTGCTGGACTGCGGCGACGACCCGGTGGCCGCCGGGGACGTGGCGACCCTGTTCGGCAGCGGTGCCGACGGCGAGCCCACCGCCGACGACTGGGCCGAGGCGGTCGGCACCATCAACTACGAGATCGTCACCCGGTTCGGCGGGGTGCGGGTGCCCCGGGTCTACGACGGGACGGGCGAGTGACCGTGGCCGAGCAGAAGCCCCGCCCGGGCCGGTCGGGCCTGCGGGCGGCCGGCCTGCTCGGCGCGGTGGTCGGCGTCGCGGCGGCCGGGGTCGCCGCCGGGGTCGCGGCCGAGCGGGCGGTGGTCCGCAGCTCCAAGCAGCGACCCGACCCGTACGCCGACGAGGCGTTCGGCGCGCTGCCGCACGACGACGAACTCATGCTGGAGATGCCGGACGGCACCGACATCCACGTCGAGGTGGTCGCGCCGTCGACGGCGGAGCCGGGCCGGCCCGTGGTGGTCTTCGTGCACGGGTTCTGCCTGGACATGGGCACCTTCCACTTCCAGCGCAGGACGCTCGCCGAGCGGGGTCGGCACCGGATGGTCTTCTACGACCAGCCCGGGCACGGGCGGTCCGGGCAGTTGAAGTCGGGGGAGTACCGACTCTCCCGGCTCGGCCGGACCCTGCGCGAGGTCATCGACCAATGCGTACCCGAGGGGCCGCTGGTGCTGGTCGGGCACTCGATGGGTGGCATGACCATCATGGCGTTGGCCGAGCTCTGTCCGGAGTTGTTCGCCGACCGGGTCGTCGGCACCGTGCTGATCGCCACCTCCGGCGGCCGGCTGGAACAGTCGAAGCTCGGCCTGCCGGCCATCCTGGCCCGGGCCGGCGGTCCGCTGCTGCCGATTCTCAACAACGCCACCCGGCTCACCGGCGGCATGCTGGACCAGGCCCGCAAGGCGTCGTCCAACATCGCCTGGCTGCTCACCCGGCGGTACGGCTTCGGCACCAACCGGCCGAGCCCGGCGCTGGTGTCCTACGTGGAGCGGATGAACTCGTTGACCTCCACCGAGACGGTGGCCCGCTATTTGCGTACCCTCTACTCGCACTCCCGGTACCCGGCCCTGGCCGCGCTCCGGGACACACCCACCCTGGTCATCGTCGGAGACAAGGACATGATCACACCGGTACACGAATCCGAGGAGATCCTGCGCCGGCTGCCGGACGCGGAGTTCGTCAAGGTGCCGGGCAGCGGCCACGTCGTGATGCTCGAACACGCCGACCAGGTCAACACCGCCCTGGTCGACTTCCTGGACAGGCTTTCAGCATGAGCGAACGCACCGAGCGAAGCGAGGGCCGTGAGCGCATGCCCGGCCAGCCCAGCATGAACGGTGCCGTAACGCTGTCCACGGTGGACGACACCCGGGCGTTCGGCGCCCGGTTGGCGGGCCGGCTGCGCGCCGGCGACCTGCTGGTGCTGACCGGCCCGCTGGGCGCCGGCAAGACCGCCCTGGTGCAGGGGATCGGCGCCGGGCTGGGCGTACTCGGCGACGTCACCTCGCCGACCTTCGTGATCGCCCGGGTGCACAAGCCCGACGCGGCGCGGGGCGGCCGGCTGCCGCTGGTGCACGCCGACGCGTACCGGTTGGGCGACGCCGCCGACCCGCGGGCCGAGATCGACGACCTGGACCTGGACGCCTCGGCCGACCAGGCGGTGACCGTGGTCGAGTGGGGCGAGGGCATGGTGGAGCAGCTCGCCGACGCCCACCTGCTGGTCCGCATCGACCGCCGGGACGACGACACCCGCGTCGTCGACCTGGTCCCCACCGGCGGCGACTGGCCGACCCGCCTGGCCGACCTCACCTGACCTGACTACGGGGAGCGGATCAGGTCGAGGAGGGCGGCGTGGGTGGGGCCGTCGGCGGCGGCGAGGAGACCGCCCACGCCGGTGTGCAGGGGCTGGCCGTGGATGCCGGTGACGACGCAACCCGCGGCCTCGCAGAGCGCGATCCCGGCGGCGAAGTGCACGCTGTCGCGCAGGTCGCCGGCCGTGAGGTACGCGGCGCGGCGTCCGGCGGCGACCCAGGTCAGGGCCAGCGTGGTGGAGAGCGCCCGGGGTTGGAACCGTTCGTTGAAGCGGGCGTCCGCGAGGAGTGCGGTCGCCCGGAACGCGGGACCCTCCAGGGCCGGGTCGAGGTTGAGGTCGACCAGCCGGTTGTCGGCCGAGGGGCTGGCCTCGCTGTCGGCGCCGTCGCGACGCAGGTACGTCCGCTGCCGGTCGGTCCAGAACACCTCGCCGGTGAACGGGTCGGCCGCGGCCGCGGCGGTCAGCCCGGAACCGGTGCGTAGGGCGACGTTGACCGCGACCAGGGTGGTCTGTGCCGCGAAGTTCAACGTCCCGCAGAGCGGGTCGACCAGCCAGGTACGCCCGGCGCGGCTGTCGCCGGTGAGCCCACTCTCCTCGCCCAGCACCGCGTCGCCGGGTCGGGCGGCGCGCAGCACGTCGAGGATGGCCTGCTCGGCGGCCAGGTCGGCCTCCGTGGCGAAGTCACCGGGCTCCTTGGCGTAGCGGGTCAGCGCGGTGCCGAACCGTTCCCGGACCACCGTCGCGCCGGCCTGGGCCGCGGCGATCGCCAGGTCGTGATCATTGAGGGACATGCCCGGAGAGTAGTACCCGGCGGGGGAAGGCGGTTGTCCCGGACCGGTGGACGGGACCGGCCCGCTCGGCGTCGGAACCGTCGGTGGTGACTGGTAGGAATAGTGCCTCCCGTCCGGCGTACGAAAGGTTCCCGCATGTCCGACACCATCGCCGCCCTCGACCTGCCCGGCCTGCTGCCGTCGGGCTGGCGGACGGTGCTCGACCCGCACCTCGACCCGGCCGGCACGGCCGAACTCGGCCGGTTCGTCGCGCAGGAGTACGCCCACCAGACCGTCTTCCCGCCGCTGGAGGACCTGTTCGCGGCCTACCGGTTGTGCCCGCCGCAGGACTGCCGGGTGCTGATCCTGGGCCAGGACCCGTACCACAAGGCGGGCCAGGCGCACGGCCTCAGCTTCAGCGTGCGGGACGGCGTACGGGTACCGCCGTCGCTGCGCAACGTCTACAAGGAACTCGCCGACGACCTGGGCGTGCCGGTCGCCCGGAGTGGCAACCTGACCCGCTGGGCCGAGCAGGGCGTGCTGCTGCTCAACGCCGTGCTGACCGTGCGCGAGGCGACCCCCAACTCGCACGCCGGCAAGGGCTGGGAGGCGTTCACCGACGCCACCATCAAGGCGCTGGACGATCTCGACCGGCGGGTGGTGTTCCTGCTCTGGGGCAGCTACGCCCGCAAGAAGAAGGACCTGATCACCAACCCGCGGCACGTGGTGCTGGAGGCCGGCCATCCCAGCCCGATGAACCCGCGCGGCTTCCTCGGCTCCCGGCCGTTCAGCGCGGCCAACTCCGCGCTCGCCGACGCAGGCCTGCCCCCGATCGAGTGGGACCGCATCGCCGCCTGACCGCTCAAAAGCCGAGATCACCGTCATTGTCATTGTTGAGAGAAGCGACGATTCCCGGGAAAGCAAGTCGCGACTTGCCGCCCGGCTTGGAGCCCAGCATTCTGAAACAAGCAGGCTTGACAGGGGGCTGTCAATTGCTGTCGTTTGAGTGAGCCTTGGCGATCTTTGGCTCGTTTTGGTGTCGGGGGCGCGGGATGTGTCGGTGGGAAGTGTCGTACCCCTGCCCGATACTGATTGTGATCGCTGGGGGTGGTGGGTGTGAGGGTGGTGCAGGCGTATCGCTTTGCGCTTGATCTGTCCCCGGTTCAGGAGCGTGCCGTGTTCACGCATGCTGGGGCTGCTCGGTTGGCGTACAACTGGGCGTTGGCGCGGGTGCGGGCGGTGCTGGACCAGCGGGCGGCTGAACGCTCGTACGGCGTCCCGGACGAATTGCTCACTCCGGCGATCGGCTGGTCGTTGCCGGCGTTGCGGCGGGCGTGGAACGCGGCGAAGGATGTGGTGGCGCCGTGGTGGCGGCAGGTGTCGAAGGAGGCGTTCAACACCGGTCTGGACGCCCTGGCCCGGGCGTTGAGGAACTGGTCGGGCTCCCGGTCCGGCAAACGCGCCGGACGCCCGGTCGGCTTTCCGCGGTTCAAGTCGCGCCGCCGTGCGGTGCCGTCGGTGCGGTTCACCACCGGCGCGATCCGGGTCGAGCCGGACCGCAAGCATGTGGTGCTGCCGCGGTTGGGTCGGTTGAAGCTGCACGAGTCCGCCCGTAAGCTGGCCCGCCGTCTGGACGCCGGCACCGCGCGGATCATGTCCGCGACGGTGCGTCGGGACGGTGTTCGGTGGCAGGTGGCGTTCACCGTCGAGGTCGACCGCACCGAACGGGCCCCGGCCCGACCGGACAGTGTGGTCGGGGTGGACGTCGGGATCCGACACCTCGCGGTGTTGTCCACCGGCGAACTGATCGACAACCCGCGTCACCTGGCCGCCGCCAGGCGGCGGATGCGGCAGTTGGGTCGGGCGTTGTCGCGTAAGACCGGTCCGGACCGGCGTACCGGGCGACGCCCGTCGCGGCGGTGGCAGCAGGCGTCCGCCCGCCTCGGCCGGGTACACGCCCGGGTTGCGAACCTGCGCCGCGACGGCCTGCACAAACTCACCACCCGCCTCGCCCGCCAACACGGCACGGTCGTGGTGGAAGACCTCAACGTCGCCGGCATGTTGCGTAACCGCAGGTTGGCCCGGCACATCGCCGACGCCGGTTTCGCCGAGATCCGCCGCCAGTTGGCGTATAAGGCCGGGTGGAACGGTGGCCGGCTGCTGGTGGCCGACCGCTGGTATCCGTCCTCGAAGACCTGCTCGGGTTGTGGTGCGGTGAAAACCAAACTCGCCCTGCACGAGCGTCAATACACCTGTCAGGTGTGTGGTCTGGTCATCGACCGGGACCACAACGCCGCACTCAACCTCGCCGCCCTCGCCGCGGCAGCGACAACCGCCGGGAGTGGTCCGGTGGCAGCACGTGGAGCCGACCAGAAGACCCGCCTACGCGGGCAGGTGGCTGTGAAGCGTGAACCCGGCACGGCAACCGCCGACAAGACCGGGACCGTCCCACCGCAAGGCGGGACTACCAACCGTGCGCTCACCACAGCGCACTGAGAGGCAACGGCAGGCAGTGAGCGCATACGTCGTGATCATCGAGCGTGCCGAAGATGGCGGCTACGGTGCCTGGTCGCCAGATCTCCCTGGCTGTGTCGCGCTCGGCGAGACGCGTAAGGAAGCGCTCGCCGAGATGCGCGAGGCCATCGCCTTCCACCTTGACGGCCTTCGCGAGGCAGGGGAGCCGGTTCCCGCGCCGACAGCGGTAAGTGTCGACCTGATCGCCGCTTGACCGACGGCCGGGTCGTCACCGGGCGTGATCCGGTGGGCGGATATGCTGGCTCACCGTGCTCGTACTCGTGGTGGATTCGTCGACCCCAGCGGTGACGGCGGCGCTGGCGGACGTCGGCGCGGACGGCGTGCTGCTGCGCGCCGAGCGGGTGACGGTCGATGCCCGGGCGCACGGTGAGCTGCTCGCGCCGCAGGTCGACGCGGTGCTGGCCGAGGCCGGTGCCCGCGCCGCCGACCTGACCGCGATCGTCGCCGGGACCGGCCCCGGCCCGTTCACCGGGCTGCGGGTCGGCCTGGTCACGGCGGCCAGCATGGCGCAGGTGCTCGACCTGCCCGCCTACGGCGTCTGCTCCCTGGACGCCCTCGGCCACGCCGCCGCCCGCTCCGGCGCCCCGGGCCCGGGGCCCGCCGCCGGCTCCGGTGGACCGGTGCTGGTGGCCAGCGACGCGCGTCGGCGGGAGATCTACTGGGCGGTCTACGACGCGACCGGCGCCCGGCTGTCCGACCCGGCCGTCGAGGCGCCGGCCGCCGTCGCGGCCCGGGCCCGCGACCTCGGTGCCCGGTCCGCGGTCGGCGAGGGTGCTCGCCGGTACGCCGAGACGCTCGACCTTCCGGTCCGGCCCGAGCCGGCCTGGCCGCCCGCGTACGCGCTGGCCGAGCTGGCCGCCGAGCGGATCGTGGCCGGGGCGCCCGGCGAGCCGCTGACCCCGCTCTACCTGCGTCGCCCGGACGCGGTCGCGGCCACCGTCCGCAAGCCGGTCCTGCCGTGACCCAGCGCCACGGGACGGCCGCGACCCGGCGGAGCGCGACAGCGGCCGCGCGATGACGCTCACCCGCTTCCGCTGGTGGCACATCGACGAGGTGCTGCCCATCGAGGCCGACGCGTTCGGCCCCATACAGTGGTCGGCGGCGATGTTCTGGAACGAGCTGGCCACCGGCCAGTACTACCTGGTGGCGCTGGATCCGGACGGGTCGGTGGTCGGCTACGCCGGGCTGACCGTCCAGCCCGGGGAGGCCTGGGTGCAGACCATCGCCGTACGCCGGGACCGGCAGCGGGCCGGCCTGGGCCGGCGGCTGCTGGCGGCGCTGCTGGCCGAGGCCGACCGGCGGGGCACCCGCCGGGTGCTGCTGGAGGTCGCGGTGGACAACGAACCCGCCCAGAAGCTCTACGCGGCGTACGGCTTCGAGCCGCTCGGCATCCGGCGCGGCTACTACCAACCGAGCAACACCGACGCACTGGTGATGGAACGTGATGGCTGACGAACCACTGATCCTGGGTATCGAGACGTCCTGCGACGAGACCGGCGTCGGGATCGTCCGCGGGCACACCCTGCTCGCCGACGCGCTGGCCTCCAGCGTCGACCAGCACGCCCGGTTCGGCGGCGTGGTGCCCGAGGTGGCCAGCCGGGCGCACCTGGAGGCGATCGTGCCGACCATGCGCCGCGCGCTGTCCGACGCGGGCGTCACCATGGCCGACATCGACGCGATCGCGGTGACCGCCGGGCCGGGGCTGGCCGGGGCGCTGCTGGTCGGGGTGGCCGCCGCCAAGGGCTACGCGCTGGCCGCCGAGAAACCGGTGTACGGGGTCAACCACCTCGCCGCGCACGTCGCCGTGGACACCCTGGAACACGGCCCGCTGCCCGAGCCGGCCATCGCCCTGCTGGTCTCCGGTGGGCACTCGTCGTTGCTGCTGGTGGACGACCTGGCGACCGGGGTGACCCCGCTGGGCGCCACCATCGACGACGCGGCGGGAGAGGCGTTCGACAAGGTGGCCCGGCTGCTCGGCCTGCCGTTTCCCGGCGGCCCGCCGATCGACCGGGAGGCCCGGGCCGGTGACCCGGCCGCGATCGCCTTCCCGCGCGGGTTGACCGCGCCGAAGGACCTGGCCGCGCACCGGTACGACTTCTCCTTCTCCGGCCTGAAGACGGCGGTGGCCCGCTGGGTGGAGGCGCGGCAGCGGGCCGGCGAGCCGGTGCCGGTCGCCGACGTGGCCGCCTCGTTCCAGGAGGCGGTCTGCGACGTGCTCACCGCGAAGGCGATCGCGGCGTGCCGGGACCGGGGCGTGCAGACCCTGGTGATCGGCGGCGGGGTGGCCGCGAACTCACGGCTGCGTGCGGTGGCGCAGCGGCGGGCCGAGAAGCACGGCATCACCGTACGGGTGCCCCGGCCCAAGCTGTGCACGGACAACGGGGCGATGGTGGCGGCGCTCGGTGCGCGCCTGGTGGCCGCCGGGGTGGCGCCCAGCCGGCTGGATCTGCCCGCCGATTCGGCAATGCCGCTCACCGTGGTCAGCGTGTAATCTTCCGGCGACCCGTGGTGCTGGGAGGGAGACGGTGGCCGACGTGATCGTGCGGATGTGGGAGGCGCGGGCCGAGCCGAAGGGCTTCGCCGAGCTGATCTCGTGGGTCTGCGACACGGCGTTGCCGGAGTTCGAGCACCATCCGTTGCACCTGTCCAGTGAGGTCTTCTCGTCCACCGACCACCGGGTCGTGGTCGTCTCCAAGTGGCGCGGCGGCCCGCAGCCGATGCCGGACCCGCCGGTGCTGCTGGTCGCCCGGCCGCCGCACGAGTGGGACTTCACCCAGGTCGACCGCTGATTCGCCCCGCCGCCCGGGTAGCCGGGGTTGCGAACCGAAACCTGGATATGTAGTGTCCAGGTATGCGGATGAGCGAGGGCGTGGAGTGGGCGCTGCACAGTTGCCTCAATCTGACCTGGCTGCCGAGCGGCACGGCGGTCCCCGCCGCGAAGCTGGCGGCCTTCTACGGCCTGCCGGCCGCGTATCTGAACAAGCAGCTCCAAGCGCTCGCCCGGGCCGGCATCGTCATGTCGACCCCCGGTCCGCGTGGAGGTTTCCAGCTCGCCCGTAGCCCGGAGCGGATCACGTTGCTCGACGTGGTCGTTGCGATCGAGGGGCCGGACGAGGCGTTCCGCTGTGAGCAGTTGCTCAAGCGGGGGCCGGGCGCCGACCCGGAGGTCGACTACCGCCAGGCGTGCCTGGTGTCCCGGGCCATGCGGCGGGCCGATCTGGCGTGGCGGCGGGAACTCGCGGAGCAGACCCTGGCCGACCTGAAGGACCAGGTGGAACGGCAGTATCCGGCCACGCCCGGCAACACCGTGAACAGGTTCACGGCGCTGCGCGCCTGACCGCTCGACCCGAAGCCCTCCCCGAGCGGGAGGGCTTCGATCGGAACATATCCCGGACATAAAATATCCAGATAATGGAAGGTGCCTGATGAATCCCCTGAACGAGTTGCGCTCCGCCGTCCGTGGCGGCGTCCTGCTGCCCGGTGACACCGGTTTCGACGGCGCCCGCCGTCCCTGGAACCTCGCGGTCGACCAATCGGTCGTGGCCGTCGTCGAAGCCGCGGACGCCGACGACATCGCCGCGCTCGTGCGGTACGCCCGGAGCGCCGGGGTCGGAATCTCGGTACAACCCAACGGACACGGCGCGACCGGCCGCACCGACGGCACCATCCTGCTGCGCACCCGGCGACTGGACACCCTGGACATCGACCCGACCGCCCGGCGGGCCCGCGTCGGCGCGGGTGTGGCGTCGGGCCGGTTGCAGGCCGCCGTCGCGCCGTACGGCCTGACCGGGCTGCCCGGCAGTTCGCCCGTCGTCAGCGTCACCGGCGTCGCCCTCGGCGGCGGGCTGAGCTGGTTCGCCCGTGCCCACGGGTGGGTCGCCGACAGCGTCACCGCGTTCGACGTCGTCGACGCCGACGGCCGGCGGCGCCACGTCACCGCCGACCGCGAGCCCGACCTGTTCTGGGCGATGCGTGGCGGCGGCGGCGACTTCGCCGTCGTCACCGCGCTCGACGTGACGCTGCACCCCGCACCGGCCCTGTACGGGGGCCGGGTGCTGTGGGACGCCGAACACGCGCCCGCCGTCGTCGAGGCGTACCGGCGGATCACCGCGACCGCGCCGGACGAGCTGACGGTGTGGCTGGACCTGCTGCACTTCCCCGGCGCGACGCCCATGGTCGCCGTCGACGCCACGTACCTCGGCGGTCCGGACGAGGCGCGTGACCTGCTCGCCCCGCTGGACCACCTGCCCCGGCCGCTGTCCGACGGCCGGCGCGTCATGACGGTGGCCGAGCTGGGTTCCATCACCGCCGAACCGACCGACCCCGGTGCCGGCCTGTCCCGGGCCGAACTACTGCCCGAGTTGACCGACACCGCGGCGAAGACGCTGCTGGCCGACCCGGTCGCGCCGCTGCTGAGCATCCAGCTCCGGCAGCTGGGCGGCGCGCTGGCCGGGCCGTCCGACAGCCCGCACGGGCCGCTGGTCGAGCCGTGGGCGCTGTACATGTTCGGGCTGGCAACCGATCCGGCGACGGCCACGGCGGTCGCCGACCGGCAACGGGCTCTCGCCGACTCGCTTCCGGTGAGCGGCCGCAAGCCGTACACGTTCCTCAACCCGGACGAGACCGTGGCCGACGCCTTCGCTCCGGAGGTGGTTGACCGGCTGCGCGCGGTCAAGCGTCGCCACGACCCGGACGCGGTGTTCCGGGCCAACTTCCCGGTCGGCGACTGAACGGGCCAGATCGAAGCGGTAGCGGCAGGTGACCGCAGCCGCCCGCCCGGCCACCGGGCGGGCGGAAATCGGTGGCGGGGACTGTCCGTGACGGCCTAGCGTCGGCACGTCATGCGCCCGTTGCCTGTCGCCGATCCCGGCGTTCCCGATCACCGGTCAGCCACCCGCCTGCTGCTCTGGTTGGCCCGGTGTGCCTGGCCGTCGCTGCTGGCCGGCATCGGCTTCGGCATCGTCTGGACGGTGAGCCAGGCGTTGATGCCGGCGGCGATCGGCCGGGCCGTCGACGCGATCACCGCCCGCGACCAGGGTGACCTGCTGCGCTGGGGAGCGGTGTTGTTCGCCCTCGGCGCGGTGCAGGCCGGTGCCGGCATCGCCCGGCACCGCTGCGCGGTGGCCAACTGGCTGGGTACGGCGTACCGGACCGTGCAGGTGACCATCGACCAGGCGAACCGGGTCGGGGCCGCGCTGCCGAAGCGGATGGCGGCCGGTGAGGTGGTCAGCATCGGCACCTCGGACATCAACCAACTCGGCAACGCGATGGAGATCACCGCCCGCGGCACCGGGGCGGTGGTGGCGATCGTGACGGTGACCACCATCCTGCTCGGCACCTCGGTCACGCTGGGCCTGGTGGTGCTGATCGGCGTACCGGTGCTGCTGGTCGTCGTCGGGCTGCTGATCCGGCCGCTGCACCGGCGGCAGCAGGCGTACCGGGACCAGGTCGGCACGTTGGCCACCCGGGCGGGTGACATCGTCGGTGGGCTCCGGGTGCTGCGCGGGGTGGGTGGTGAGGCGGTCTTCTCGGCCCGCTACCGGACCGAGTCCCAGCGGCTGCGGGACGACGGGGTCCGGGTGGCCCGGGTCGAGTCGCTGCTCAGCGGCGCGGAGGTCCTGTTGCCCGGCGCCTTCGTCGCGCTGATCACCTGGCTGGGCGCCCGGTACGTACTCAGCGGCGAGATCACCGCCGGTCAGCTGGTCGCGTTCTACGGTTACGCGGCGTTCCTGGTCGGCCCGCTGCGGACCATCACCGAGGCGATCGACAAGATCACCAAGGGGCACGTGGCGGCCCGCCGGGTGATCGACCTGCTCGCCCTGCGACCCGACATCGCCGACCCCGCCGAGCCCACACCGGCGCCGGCCGGACCGGCCGACCTGGTCGACGCCGTCTCCGGGACGACCGTGCCGGCCGGCCGGTTCACCGCCCTGGTGGCGGCCACCCCGCAGGACGCGGTCGAGATCGCCGACCGGTTGGGCCGGTACGTCGACGGCGACGTGACGCTGGGCGGCGTACCGCTGCGGGAGCTGGCGCTGGCGACGGTCCGGCGGCGGATCCTGGTGGCCGACAACGACGCGCGGCTGTTCTCCGGTCCGCTGCGGGACGAGCTGGATCCGTACGGCGTCGCCGACGACCAGCGGATCACCGCCGCGCTGGTCGCGGCGAGCGCCACCGACATCGTCGAGGCGCTGCCCGACGGGTTGGCCGCGGTGGTGGCCGAGCGGGGCCGGGAGTTCTCCGGCGGCCAGCAGCAGCGGTTGCGGCTGGCCCGGGCGCTGGTCGCCGACCCGGAGGTGCTGGTGCTGGTCGAGCCCACCAGCGCGGTCGACGCGCACACCGAGGCACGGATCGCGGCCGGGCTCGGCGCGGCCCGGTCCGGCCGCACCACCCTGGTCTGCACCACCAGTCCGCTGGTGCTGGACCGGACCGAGCACGTGGTCTTCGTCGAGAACGGCCGGGTGCGGGCCGCGGGACCGCACCGGGAACTGTTGGCCACCGTGCCGGCCTACGCGGCCACGGTGAGCCGGGCCGAGGCCGAGGACGCGGAGCCGGTCCGCGCGCCGGCCGAGCTGTCCGCCGGATGAGCGCGACGCGCGTCGAGCGGGAGGTTTGACTCATGGGTACGGCGTTGCCGGTCGCCGACGCGAGGCAGGTCCGGCGGTACGCGCGGGCCGTCGTCCGGCGACACCCGCGGGCGCTGGCCGTGGCGCTGGGCCTGCACGCCCTGGCGGCCGTCGCCGGCCTGGTCGCGCCGCGGCTGCTGGGTGACCTGGTCGAGGCGATCTCGGCGGGCACCACCTCGCTGACCGTGGACCGGATCGCGCTGGCGATCGCCGGGTTCGTAGTCGTCCAGGCGGTGCTGACCCGGTTCGCGTACTTCGCCTCCGCCCGGCTGGGCGAACGGGTGCTGGCCGAGCTGCGGGAGGAGTTCGTCGACCGGGTGCTGGCCATCCCGCTGTCCACGGTCGAGCGGGCCGGCACCGGTGACCTGTTGACCCGGACCTCGCGGGACGTCGGGGCGCTGTCCCAGACGATCCGGTTCGCCGCGCCGGACACGCTGATCGCGCTGGTCATGATGGTCTTCGTGGCCGGCGCGCTGGTCCTGGTGGGGCCGCTGCTGGCGCTGCCCGCCCTGTTGGCGGTGCCGTCGTTGTTTCTGGTCACCCGCTGGTACCTGCGCCGGGCGCCGGCCGGCTACCTGCGCGAGAACGCCGCCTACTCGGACATGATCGACGGGATCAACGAGGCCGTCGAGGGGTCCCGGACCACCGAGGCGCTGGGGCAGCAGGTCCGCCGCCGGGCCCGTACCGACACCGACATCCGCCGGTCGTACGCGGCGGAGCGGTACACCCTGTTCCTCCGGACGGTCACCTGGCCGGTCGCCGAGCTCAGCTACGTGCTGCCGGTGGTGTCCACGCTGCTCATCGGCGGTTGGTTCCACCTGAACGGCTGGGTGACCATCGGGCAGGTCACCGCCGCCACCCTGTACGCCCAGCAGCTCATCGAGCCGCTGGACCGGCTGCTGTCCGTACTGGACGAGTTGCAGGTCGGCGGCGCGTCGCTGGCCCGGTTGATCGGCGTCGCCGAGCTGCCGGCCCGGCCACCGGGCGAGCCGGGCACCGACGCCCGGCCGGGCGACGATCATGGGCCGGACGCGTCGGCCCGGCCGGGGACGGACCTCGGGTCGCGGACCGGCGCGGTCGACGCGCGCGACCTGCGGTACGCCTACCGGCCGGGCCGCGACGTGCTGCACGGTGTCTCGCTCACCGTGGCGCCGGGTGAACGGCTGGCCATGGTGGGCCCGTCCGGCGCCGGGAAGTCCACCCTGGGCCGGTTGCTGGCCGGCATCCACGCCCCGCGTACCGGCGTGGTGGCCGTGGGCGGCACCCCGCTCGCGGACCTGTCACCGGACCGGCTGCGTCGGCGGGTCGCCCTGGTCACCCAGGAACACCACGTCTTCATCGGCACGCTGCGGGACAACCTGGTGATGGTGCGGCCCTCCGCCACCGACGAGGAGGTCCGGGAAGCCTTGTCCGCGGTCGACGCGCTGGCCTGGGCGGCGGCCCTGCCGGACGGGCTGGACACCGTGGTCGGTACGGGTGGTCACCCGCTGTCGGCCGCCCAGGCGCAGCAGTTGGCGTTGGCCCGGCTGGTCCTGGCCGACCCGCACACGCTGGTGCTCGACGAGGCGACCTCGTTGATCGATCCCCGGGCGGCCCGGCACCTGGAACGGTCGCTGGCCGGGGTACTGCGCGGCCGCACCGTGATCGCGATCGCGCACCGGCTGTTCTCGGCGCACGACGCGGACCGGGTGGCGGTGGTCGAGGACGGCCGGATCACCGAACTCGGCCCGCACGACGCCCTGGTCGCCGCCGGCGGCTCATACGCCGCACTCTGGCGCTCCTGGCACGGCTGAGTCTCCCGGTTGGCGCGGGCGTTCCGAGGGCGGCCTGACTCCACCTCTTGCAAAGATGTGTTTGCAAAGATAGCTTTGCAAACATGTCTCAGGATAAGGTTCGGCCGAGTCCGACCACGCTGCGCGGCATCGCCCACCCACTCCGGCTCAAGATGCTCAACCTGCTCCGGGCCGACGGGCCGGCCACCGCCACCATGCTGGCCGAGCGGCTCGGCCAGTCGACCGGAGCCACCAGCTACCACCTGCGCCAGCTCGCGCAGTACGGCTTCGTGGTCGAGGATCCGGCCCTGGGCGCCGGCCGCGAACGCTGGTGGAAGGCCGCCCACCGGGGCACCCTCCTGGAGGGCGACATCGTCCGCGAGGCGCCCGCCGACACCGAGGCCTACCTGCGGGCCGTCGCCTCGCTGTACGCCGAGCGGGTGGACCGGTGGCTCGGCGAGCGGGTCACCCTGCCGGCCGGCTGGGACGGCGCGTCGACCTTGAGTGACACGCGTCTGCGGCTGACCGCCGACGAGGCGCGCGACCTGCACCGCGAGCTGGACGAGCTGATCGGCCGCTACCGCCGGGACGACCCCGACGCGGTCACCCCGGCCGGCGCCGAGCGGGTGGTCGTCCAGTGGCAGCTCATGCCGTTCCTGACCGGAGCCGTCGCGGGAGCCGAACCGCCCGTCCCACAGCCGCCGGCCGGCGAGCCGCCGAGCCGTGAGCCGACCGGGTCCGGTGGTGGCGGATCGGCCGGGTCCGGTGGCGCGGAGACGACCGGGTCCGACGGCGCCGGGTCGGCGGGGTCGACCGGGAGTGGCTCATGACCGCGGGCGGCCGGCGGGCGCTGGTCGGACTGCTGACCGCCGAGGTGGTCTCGGCCGCCGGCACCCGGATGTCGATGGTGGCGCTGCCGTGGTTCGTGCTGACCCTGACCGGCAGCCCGGCCCGGACCGGCCTGGTCGCCGCCGCGGAGATGCTGCCCTACGTGCTGGCCTGCGGCCTCGGTGGTCCGCTGCTGGACCGGATCGGCGTCCGCCGCGTCAGCATCGTCGCCGACACGGTCAGCGCGTTGGCACTGGCCGCCATCCCGCTCCTGTTCCGGGACGGCGCGCTGTCCTTTCCGGTGCTGCTCGGCCTGGTCGCCGTCGTCGGCCTGCTGCGCGGTGCGGGTGACATCGCCAAGCAGGCCGTGTTCCCCCGCACCGTGGCCGGTACGGGCATCGAGCTGACCCGGGCCACCAGCCTGCACGACGGGCTCCGCCGGCTCGCCACGCTGCTCGGCGCGCCGCTCGCCGGCGTGCTCATCGCCGCGCTGGACGCGCCGACCGTACTGCTGCTGGACGCGGGCACGTTCGCGGCCGGCGCGCTGCTGGTCGCCGCCTGCGTACCGGCGGGTCTGAACCACGCCCGCGACCCGGAACCGGCCGGCGGCACCGCCCGCGGCACGGAACCGACCGCCACCGCCGACGGAGCGGCACCGGCCGGCGCCGCGGGGTCCTACCTGGAGTCGCTGCGCGAGGCCGGGCGGTTCCTGCGCGGGGATCGGCTGTTGATCGCCATCGGGATCATGCTGACCGCGACCAACCTGTTCGACCAGGCGTACTCGGCGGTGCTCGCGCCGGTCTGGGCGCGCGAGGTGGTCGGTGACGCGACCGCCCTCGGCCTGCTGTTCGGGATCTTCGGGGTCGGCGCGGTGGTCGGCAACGCGGTGTTCACCGCGGTTGCCCCGCGGATCGACCGCTGGGCGGTGTTCTCGGTCGGGTTCCTCGTCGCGGGCGCGCCCCGCTACCTGGCCACCGCCCTGTTCGGCGAGCGGCTCTGGGCGATGTACCTGGTGTCCTTCCTGGCCGGCGTCGCGATCGCCGCCGTCAACCCGATCCTCGGCACGGTGTTCTACGAGCGGGTGCCACAGCGGTTGCACGCCCGGGTGCTCGGCCTCTCGCACGCGGTCTCCTGGGCCGGCATTCCGCTCGGCGGCCTGATCGGCGGCGGGCTGGTGCAGTGGCTCGGCCTCGAACCCAGCCTGTACGTCTTCGGCGCGGGCTACCTGCTGGTCACCCTGCTGCCCTTCCTCGACCGCTCCTGGCGCGACCTCGACGCCCGTCCCGGCCCCACGCCGACGGTGGAGGCGGACCGGGTGGACGAGCGGCCGGCGGGTGCCCGCTCGACCTGACTCCCCGGCTTCACCCGTCCCGGCGTCCTGCCAGCTCGACCGCGGGTCGGCGGACGCGCCAGGCTCCCGGCAGCACCGTGGCGAGCACGGCGAGCAGGGCCGCCCCGGCGGTCACCGCACCGACCAGAGTCCATGGCAGGGCGATCGGAACGGGACCGGAGTACCGCAGCAGCGCGAGCCACAGACCACCCAGGCCGACCGCCGTCGCACCGGCTGCCAGCACCACGCCGATCGTGACCGCCAGCAGTGACTCCAGGACGAGGACTCGGAGCACCTGGGCCACGGTGGCGCCGGCCAACAGGAGTGCGGCGATGTCGGTGCCGCGTTCGGCGGCGGCCATCAGTACCATGTTGACGATGGCGATCGCCGTGTAGCTCAGCACGATGCCCAGGACGAGGAACAACCCGATCCGGCTGGCGTCGGCCTGACCGTCGGCGAGACCGGCGAGCCACTCGGCCTTCGACGCGATCGCCGCCTTCTCACCGGCGGCAGCCTGGTCGAGTGCCGCCCGCACCGCGGCGGGGTCGGCGCCAGGGCGAAGCTTCACGTAGAGCATCGGAGCCAGACCGGTGCCGTACCGGGGGGTCAGGTAGGCGTACGGGAGGGGGCCCTCGGCCAGCACCGCCGCGACCCGCAGCTTGGCGGGCCTGCCATCGGCCAGCCAGACGTCGACCAGGTCGCCGACGCTCCGGGCCCAGTGCTCCGGCACGGCGATCGAGTCGTCCTTGACGTCCGCCATCGATCCGGCCAGCACGGGGGTGTCCAGGGCCAGTGCAAGCGTCGTGGGCGTCACCGCTTGGGCGGGGAAACCGATCAGTTTCGCCTCGGCGTGCACGGCGTAGACGGTCGTCGGCACCGGCGCGGCCACGTCGACCCCATCGACGGCGCCGAACCGGGCGACCAGCGCCCGGTCGAATCCGGGCGCGCCGATGGGGCGGACGACGTAGTCGGCCAGTACCGTCCGCCCGGTCGACGCGTTCTCCGCATGGTCGATCATGCCGGCCGCGCCGCCGAGCAGCGCCGTGAGGCCGACGGTCACCAGAACCGGTGCCGCCGTCGCGGCGGTGCGGCGCACCGAGGTGAGGGTGTTCTCCCGGACCAGCATCCCGATCGCGCCGTCCGTCGACCGCCCGAGGCGGGTGACCGCCCGGGTCACCGGCGCCACGGCCAGCGGGGACAGCAACCCGACCGCCACCGTGAGCACCATGACCATCGGCATGTACGTCTTGTCCGACGTCGCGGACTCGGGATCCAGCACCGTCGTGGTGAACATCACCAGCGCGCTGCAGAGCGCGACGCCGCCGACCAGCAACCGTCCCCAGGTGAGGGCGCGGGTGTCGACGGCAGCCTCCCGCAACGCCTCCACCGGGCGTGTCCGACCGGCCCGCCAGGACGCCACAAGCACGCCGGACAGCCCCACCCCGGTTCCAGTGGCGAAGGCCACCGCCAGCGGCACCCACGAGGTGCTGTCCGGCAGCCAGTCAGGCGCCATCCCCAGCGCGATCAGCCGGTCGAGCATCGACGGAGCGGCCAGTGGACCGAGGACGCAACCGATGGCGGAGGCGGCTGTGCTGACCAACGCCACCTCGCCGAACAGCATTCGGCGGATCTGCCGGGGAGTGGCTCCCGTGGTCCGCAACAGGGCGAATTCGCGGCGCCGCTGGACGACCGAGTAGCCGAACGTGGCGGCCACCACGAAGATCGCCACGAAGGCGGCGAAGCCCCCGACGATGCCGACCAGCGCGTTGGTGTCGTTGCGGGCGGCCGCGTCCCGGGTCCGGTCCGGGTCCAGCGCCGCCAGGCCGGCGCCGCTGAGCACCCGTGCCCGGTCGCCGACCGCGGCGCGGACGGCGTGCACCGGCCCGTACGCAATCAGGGCGTCGACCTGCGGCGACAGCCGGGCGGCCTCGGCGTCGGTGAAGAAGACCGGTGCCTCGGACCGCCGTGCGGACACCGTCCCGACGACGGTGTAGAGGCGGGAGCCCGCCACGGTGCGCACCCGAACCCGGTCGCCGGGGCGCGCGAGGCCGGCCACCACCACCTCGTCGTCGTGGGCCGGCGCGGAACCGGCCGTCAGCGCGTACCCGGTCGGGGGCGCCGCCGACCAGCCGTGCCCGACCGGATCCCCTCCCGCAGCGGCCTCGGCGTCCCAGGCGGCGGCGTTCGGGATGGCCCCGGCGTCCGGGAAGACGCCGGCCACCTGGGCGTAGAAGCTGCGGTCCGGCACCACCCGACCGGTGGCAGCCACGTCGTCGACCAGGTCGGCGGGCAGTCCCGGCGAATCGGCGAGCTGTGCACTGTCCAGCCCGCTGAGCCTGGTCGACACCGACAGGGTGTCCGCCGGTGCCACTACGGCCGGGCCCACCATGTACCGCTGCGGCGGACGTGCGGGAGCGGCCACGCTGGCCGCGAGGACCAGGCCCGCGGCGGCGATCAGGCCGACGCCGAGCGCGAGGGCGGTGAAGGTACCGACGAAGGACACCCAGCGCATCCGCAGGGTGCTCAGGGCGATGGTCAGCACCGGGTCACCGCCCGGGCCATGTGCGCGGCCACCGACTCGGCGGTGGGGGCGGTCAACTCGCTGGTCAGGCGACCGTCAGCCAGGAACAGCACCCGGTCGGCGAACGACGCGGCGACCGGGTCGTGGGTCACCATGACGATCGTCTGCCGGCGCTGGTCGACCAGGTCCCGCAGAATCCGCAACACGTCATGGCCGGTGGCGGTGTCCAGGGCGCCGGTCGGCTCGTCGGCAAAGAGCACCGCCGGTCGGGTCGCCAGCGCGCGGGCGATCGCCACCCGTTGCTGTTGGCCGCCGGAGAGTTGACCCGGCCGATGTTCCGCCCGGTCGGCCAGTCCGACGTCGGCCAGCGCCCGGTCGATCAGCGACCGGTCGGGCCGGCGGCGGGCCAGCCGCATCGGCAAAGCCACGTTCTGCGCCGCGGTCAGCGAGGGCATCAGGTTGAAGGATTGGAAGACGAAGCCGATCCGGTCCCGGCGCAACAGTGTCAGCCTGGTCTCGCTGAGACCGGTCAGCTCGATCCCACCCACCGCCACCCGGCCCGACGTCGGCCGGTCCAACCCGGCGGCACACTGCAGCAGCGTCGACTTGCCGGATCCGGACGGCCCCATCACCGCGGTGAACGTGCCGACCGGGAAGTCGACGGTCACGCCGTCCAGGGCGGTGACCGTCCGGTCGCCTCGGCCGTAGGTCCTGCGCACCGCGTTCATCCACACCGCCGGCTCCGGCCGGTGTGCGGTCGTCGTCACTGTCACGGATCGAATCCTGGCGACCGGAGAGTGTCGGTGGATCACCGGCGCGACCGATTCCGCGGATCACCGTCGTGGGGGAGCGGGCCCGGTCGATGGGTCGTGTGGGGGAGCCGGCCGCCGTCCCGGCCGACAGCGGCTGACCTAAGGTTCCGGGTCATGTGGCGGACGTGGACGAAGGACGTCGGTCTCGCGGCGGCCGTACTGCTGGCGCAGTCCGCGCCGTTTCTGTTCGCGCACCGGGTGGACGGGTCCGGTCCGTGGCGGCTGGTCGAGTACCTGCCGGTCCTCGCGTCGGCCCTGCCGGTGGTCTTCCGCCGGAAGGCGCCGCTGGTCTGCCTGCTCCTGGTCGAGTTCGCCGTGGGGGCGTACGCGCTGGTCGGCGACGGGCCCGAGCAGCCGATCTGGTTCGGCGCCCTGGTCTGCCTCTACACCGTCGCCCACCAGGCGCCGAGAAGTCACCAGGTTGCCGCGCTGCTCGTCACCGGGGGTGGGTTCCTGGCCGTGGTCGGTTCGGTGACCACCGCGGTACGGGAACTGCTCACCTGGTCCGCGGCGTTCGCGCTCGGGGCACTGGCCCGCAAACGGGCGGAGTTGGCCGCGGCCGGCGCCGTCCAGGCGGCGGAGTTGGCGACGGCGCGGGAACGTGCCCGGATCGCGGCCGACCTGCACGACATTCTCGGCCACGCGTTCAGCATGATGGTGGTCCAGGCGGAGGCCGGTGCGGCCGTGGCGGGCCGCCGACCGGAGCGGGCCATCGCCATCTTCGACGCCATCGCCGACACCGGCCGTAAGGCCATGGGTGAGCTGCGGACGGCGGTCTCCGGGCTGCGCGACGATCCCCCCACACGCAGCCCGAAGCCTGGCATTGACGACCTGCCCGACCTGGTGCGGCAGGCCGAGCGGGCCGGACTGGTGGTGCGGCTGCGCACCGAGGGTACGCCGCGACACCTGCCCGCGGCGGTCCATCTCGCCGCGTACCGGGTGGCGCAGGAGGCGATGACGAACGTCGTCAAGCACGCCCGGGCCCGGACGGTCGAACTGCGTACGGACTGGACGGTGGGAGCCTTCCGGTTGACCGTCACGGATGACGGGGTCGGCACCCGGGTCGCGAACGGCGCGGACCGGTCGACGCTCGGCGGTGACGGGCACGGACTGAGCGGGATGCGGGAACGGGTCGCCGCCGTCGGTGGCGACGTCACCGTCGGCGCGAGACCGGACGGACGGGGATTCAGGGTGGAGGCGGTGTTCCGGTGATCCGGGTGGTGGTGGCCGACGACCAGGAGCTGGTCCGGGCCGGGTTCTCGATGATCCTGGACGTCCAGGACGACATCGAGGTGGTCGGGGAGGCGGGCGACGGCGCGGCGGCGCTGGCCGCCGTCCGGGAGCTGGAGCCGGACGTCGCCTTGCTGGACATCCGGATGCCGCTGATGGACGGGATCGAGGCTGCCCGGCGGATCTGCGCCGAGTCCGACACCCGGGTGGTCATGCTGACCACCTTCGACTCCGACGAGTACGTCTTCGACGCGCTGCGTGCCGGAGCGAGCGGCTTCCTGCTCAAGGACGTCCGCCGGGACGACCTGACGCACGCCGTACGGGTGGTTGTCGCCGGGCAGTCCCTGCTGGCACCGGCGGTGACCCGGCGACTGATCGACGACGTGTTACGTGGTCGACCCCGCCACCGGGACCCGGGTCTGGGTCTCGACCGGCTCACCGACCGGGAACGGGAGACGCTCGTGCTGTTGGGTCGCGGCCTGTCCAACGCGGAGATCGCCCGCGACATGATGGTCAGCGAACACACCGTCAAGACGCACGTCAGCAACGTGCTGACCAAACTGGGACTACGCGACCGGGTCCAAGCGGTGATCCGCGCGTACGAGTCCGGGCTGATCGTCCCGGGCGGATGAGCGGGACGGCGGATCCGTCCCGGGACCGGGCCGGAACCGCCGTGTCTCCCTCCCGCGCGCGAGGCGGAAGATCGGTTGTCCCGGCGATGTCGTGGACGGCCCGGCCGAAGAGCATCATCGTCATGACACAACGCTCGACAGCCCGGCGGACCCGGCTGCTGACAGCCGTGACCGCCGTGGCGGCGATGATTTTCGGATCGGCGGCCCCGGCGGCCGCCGCTCCCTCGGTCCCAATGGCGCCGTACACGCCGTCGGCCGGGTTGACCGCGACCGAGGTGACCTTCGCCGGTGCCGGCACGACCCTGCACGGATCGGTGGTCCGCCGCGCCGACCTCGACATGTCGGTCCGGCATCCGGGAATCGTGTTGGTACACGGTTCGGGGACCGGTCAGCGGGTCACGGTCGGCCAGGAGGCGGAGGTCTTCGCCCGGGCCGGGATAGTCACTCTGATCTACGACAAGCGCGGCGACTACGGCAAACTGCATCGCGACTTTTCCGCCATGGCGCGGGATGCGCTGGCCGGAGTGCACACCCTGCGTGGCGTTCCCGGTGTCGACCCGGCGAAGGTGGGGCTCTGGGCGCTGAGCGAGGGCGGTTGGATCGCGCCGATGGCGGCCGCCGAGTCGTCCGAGGTCGCCTTCCTGGTCACGATCGGCGCGCCGGGCCGGTCCCCACTGCGTACCCAGGCCTGGAACATCAGCAATCGGATCGCCGCCGCGGCGGTGAGCCCGTCCACCGCACGGTCCGTCCCCGCCGCCGGCATGCGCATCGCCGCAGGTACCGGACTCTTCCCGGGCGGCGACCACGACCCGGTGCCGGTGCTCTCGCAGGTTCGCCAGCCGGTGCTGGCCATGTGGGGTGAGCTGGACGTCCAGGTCCCACCCCGGGAGAGCGCCGAGATCTTCGCCGGCCACCTGACGAACAGTCCCAGCGTCACCATCCGGATCCTGCCGCACGGGCACCACGCGGGCCGGGTCACCACCGACGGATTCGACCGGGTCGGCGGGCCGCAGGTCGGCGGGTTCCGCTTCGGCGAGCTGTTGCCCGGCTACGGCAAGCTGATGACCGACTGGATCGCCCAGGTCACCGCCGGTCGGCCGCCCGCGTCGAGCGCGGACGGGCTGCCCGCCCAGCGCATCGACAGTCGGTCGATCGAACCGGCCACCTGGTTCGACTTCGCCGTGTTCGCCCTGCTCCTGACGGTCCTGCTGAGCTGGCCGGTGACCGCTGTGGTCCGCCGGTTGCGGGGCTCGCGGGGTGCGCCGGTCGGCGCCTGGCCGGCCCGCGCGCTCGTCGTCACGGGCCTGGCCGCCGCGCTGGGCGTCACCGGGTACGTCTGCTGGGTGGTGGCGGACCAGGCCAGAAGCATCGGCGGCACGGTGCTGGGCCAGCCGGTTCCCTGGCTGCTGCTGCGGCTGTTGTTGGTTCTCGCGCTGGTCAGTGCGGTCATCACCGGTCTGACCGGGTGGCGACGTCGGACGCAGCTGTCCGTCGGGCACCGACTGCGGCTCGCCGCCGTCACCGCCGGCGGACTTCTCCTGCTCCCGCTCGCACTCACCGCCGGCCTCCTGCAACCGTGAGACGACAGGAAGCGCCCCCACTCGTTGCCAGCGGGGGCGCTTCCGTGCGAACGTCGGAGTGCGGACGGGTCGGGGTCAGCGGCGGAGCAGCTTGAAGGTGGCGAAGCCGCCGCCCGCGAGCGCGACCAGCAGCACCGCCCAGATCACCCCGGAGCTGCCGGCGCCGGGCAGCGAACCGGCGTTGGCCTTGGCCAGCGAGATCGGGTCCTGCTTCGCCGCCGCGGGCACCGCGGCCGGTGGCAGGTCGGTGTACCGGACCAGGCCGGTGCTCTCCAGCATGGTCATGTGGTTCATGACGAACTGGTTGGCGTCCTGGGCGAGCTTGCGGACGACCGGGTCACGGGTGCCGGCCCGGACCGCCCCGATGACCGGGAAGATCTTGCCGTGCGCGGCGCGCAGCCGGGCCACGAAGATCCGGTCGAACTGGGCGCCGTTCGCGTTCTGCATCTCGGCCACCCAGCCCTGCTGCTCGTCGGTGGCCGTGGGCGGTAGCTGGGCACCGAGCTTGTTGGCGGCCTCCACCGCCAACCCGTCGAGCACGACGTGCTGCCTGGCGATCTCCGCGCCGATCTCCCGCACCTTGGGCAGGCGACCCTTCTCGGCGGCGAGCTGACCGGCCGGGATCTCCCACAGTCCGGCCTGCCGGACGCCGTTGAGCAGGGCCACGTCGGTGGCGCTGAGCTGCACCGGCACCGCCGGCGCGGCCGACGTCGGCGCGGGTGCGATCAGCAACCCGGCGATCAGCCCGGTGAACAGCGAGGCCGTCCGGCGGATCAGCCGGGCTCGTTTCCTATCGGCGGTCATCGGCACCTCTCCCGGCGTCGCCCCTGGTGCGGCCCGTGGTCCGACATATCCGCGCCACCTACTTTCCGATCGGTCCGTGCGCTGTCCTGCCCCGAGGTACGGATTACCGGTCGGAAACGTTCATACGTGCAGGTACTTTTTTCACCGCGGTTGGTTCGTCGACCCCGGACCGGACGCGCCCACCGGCCTCAGGCCGCGTCCAGCGGGTCGGCGAGCACCTGCTGGAAGGCCAGCTCGGCCGCGCCGATCAGCGCCGCGTCCTCGCCCAGCTTGGGGGTACGCAGCCGCAGGTGCTCCCGGCAGGCGGGCAGTGCCATCGCGTTGAGCCTGCTGCGGACCTGGGCGGCCGAGGCCAGGTAGACGTCGCGCAGCGTACCGCCGAAGATCACCATCTCCGGATTGAAGATGTTCACCAGGTTGGCGACCCCGAAGCCGAGCCAGTCGCCCACCTTGCGGACCGCGCTCTGCGCGCCGGCGTCACCGCGGGCGGCCGGGTCGACCACGGCGAACACGGCGTCCTGCCCGGTGAGTCCCTCCCGGGCCGCCGCGCGCAGCAGCGCGTGCTCGCCGATCTCGGTCTCCCAGCAGCCACGCGAACCGCAGCCGCACGGCTGACCGCCGGGGTTCACCACCATGTGCCCGACCTCGCCGCCGTAGCCACCGTGCCCGCTGATCAGCCGGTTCCCGGCGATGATGCCGGCACCGATGCCGACGTCACCGGTGAGGAAGATGACGTTCTCGCAGTCCACCGCGACGCCGCGGGTGTGTTCGGCCAGCGCCGACAGGTCCGCCGCGTTGCCGACCGCCACCGGCCGGTCCCGGCCGAGTTCGGCCCGGAGCACCTCGCCGAGCGGTTCGTCCAGCCAACCCTTGTGCGGGCTGAGCCGGACCATGCCGTCCTCCCGGCGGACCATGCCGCTGACCGCCACCCCGCCGCCGACGTACACCGCCGCGGTCGGGACCGCGTCGTGCATCTCCTTGACGAACCCGGCGAGCAGTGGCGCGGTCTCCCCGGCGGTGAGCCCGCGGGGCCGGGCCGCCTCGCGCCGGTCCAGTACCGCCCCGCCCAATCCGACCCGGGCCGCCCGGACCCGGTCCACCTCGACGCTCAGCGCGAAGGCGTACACCCGGGAGTTGGGCCGGACGACCAGGGACGGTCGTCCGGCCCGGCCGGTCTCCCGGGGCGCTCCCTCGACCACCAACCCGGCGGTGACCAGGTCGGCGGTGAGGGCCCCGATGGTGCTGCGGTTCAGGCCGAGGATGGTGGTCAGCTCGGCGCGCGAGGTGGCCCCGCGCAGGTGTACGTGCCGCAGCAGCGCGCCGAGGTTGTGCCGGCGGATCTCCTCCTGGCTCGGTCCTGCGCGCATCGTGGCCAACTTCCGGTGTGGGACCCGCTCAGCGGGCGCCCGTCGCGGCGGCCCGCCGCCGGGACAGCGCGTCGACGCCGGCGGCGAGCAGCAGCACCACGCCGGTGACGATGTACTTGACCCCGGAGCTGTAGTTCAGCAGCCCCATCCCGTTGATGATGACCGCCACCACGGCACCGCCGAGCACCGCGTCGATGACCCGGCCCTTGCCGCCGAAGAGGCTGGTCCCGCCGATGACGGCCGCGCCGACAGCGTAGAGCAGCACGTTGCTGCCGCCGGTGTTCGGGTCGACGGAACGGGCCTGGCTGGCGGCCACGATGCCGCCGACGGCCGCCATCCCGGAGCAGATCACGAAGGCCGAGATGCGGATCCGGTCGACCGGGATACCGGCCCGGCGCGCGGCCTCCCGGTTGCCGCCCACCGCGTACAGGTGCCGGCCGTAGGTGGTCCGCTGCAGGACGAAGGTCCAGAACACCAGCAGTACCGCGATCACCGGTACGACGATCGGCATGCCCTTGTCCGACGTGATCAGCGCGTTGATGCTGCGCTCCCGGTTGAGCACGTACACCGCGATGCCGAGGACGAGCGCGAGGACGGCGATCCGGGCCACCACCACGGCGATCGGGTCGGCGACCAGCCCGCGACGGACGCGGTTGCGGTACCGCAGCAGCTGCACGGCGGCGTAACCGGCGACCGCCAGCGCGCAGATCAGCCAGCCGATCGCCGGTGGGATCTTGCCGTTCTCGATCGCGACCAGGACGTCGTCCTCGATCGAGATGTTGGTGCCCTCCTTCATCAGCAGCAGCACCACGCCCTGGAAGGCCAGGAAGCCGGCCAGCGTGACCACGAAGGACGGGATACCGACCTTGGCCACCAGGAAGCCCAGCACGAAACCGATCAGCACGCCGGTGCCGATCGCCGCCAGGGCCGCCACGTACCAGGGCAGGCCGAGCACGGTGGCGACGTTGGCCAGGATGGCCGCGCAGACCCCGCTGGCGAAGCCGGCGGACAGGTCGATCTCGCCGAGCAGCAGCACGAAGACCAGACCCATCGCGATCACGGTGACCGCGGCGCCCTGGGTGAACAGGTTCGCGAAGTTGCGTTCCGAGAAGAACACCGGCCGGACGGTGGTGAACACCGCGCAGAGCACGATGAGACCGAGTACGGCCGGCAGCGAACCCAGGTCGCCGCCGCGTACCCGGGACCAGTAGTTGCGCACGTGGCTGCCGACCGTGGGCGCCGGGGTGACGGCCGCCGGGCCCTCCTCGCGTACGGCTGTGGTGGTCATCGGACTGCTCCCGGATCGGTCTCGACGGGGTCGGTGCCGGTCTGGCCGTTCTGTGGGTCGACGTCGAGGCCGAGCGAACCGGACCGGCCGGCGGTGATCAGCTCGACCACCTGGGCGTGGGTGATGTCGGTGGTCTTCACCTGGGCGACCATCCGGCCGAGGTACAGCGCGGCGATCCGGTCGGAGACGGCGAAGACGTCGTTCATGTTGTGCGAGATGAGGATGACCGACAGGCCGTTGTCGGCCAACCGGCGGACCAGTTCGAGCACCTGCGCGGTCTGCGCGACGCCGAGCGCGGCGGTCGGCTCGTCCAGGATGACCAGCTTGCTGTTCCACAGCACGGCCTTGGCGATGGCCACCGTCTGTCGCTGGCCGCCGGAGAGGCTGGAGACGTGCTGCCGCAGCGACTTCACGGTCCGTACGCTCAGTCCGGCCAGCGTCTCGGCGGCCATCTGTTCCATTGTCGGTTCGTCGAGCACCACGCCCCGGCGGCGTTCCCGGCCGAGGAACATGTTCTGCACGATGTCCAGGTTGTCGCAGAGCGCCAGGTCCTGGTAGACGACCTCGATGCCGTGCGTGGCGGCGTCCCGCGGGCTGTGGATGGTGATCGGCCGACCGTCGAAGAAGAACTCGCCGCGGTCGGTCGGGTAGATGCCGCTGATGCACTTGACCAGGGTGGACTTGCCGGCGCCGTTGTCGCCGACGAGCGCGGTCACCTCACCGGGATAGGCGGAGAGGGCGACGTCGCGCAGAACCTGTACGGGAC
This sequence comes from Micromonospora zhanjiangensis, assembly GCF_042650605.1. Lineage (NCBI taxonomy): Bacteria > Bacillati > Actinomycetota > Actinomycetes > Micromonosporales > Micromonosporaceae > Micromonospora > Micromonospora zhanjiangensis. Next base: position 591,229 of record NZ_JBHSBN010000001.1, read on the forward strand.
CGAAACTCTTGTCGATCCCGCGCAGTTCCAACAGGGGGGTGGCGGACACTGGTATCTCCTTCTCGCGGGTGCCCGGCGGGGCTCCCACCCGGCGGCGACGCCGCCCGGTACGGCGATGGTGCGCCGTACCGGGCGGCGTGCGCGTCGGCGGTTACCCGGAACCGGCCTCGGCAGTTAGCCCCTGGTCAGCTGATGCCGGCCTTGGTGCACAGCTCGGCGAAGGAGCCCTTGCAGAGTTCCTCCTTGGTGACGTAACCGTCGGCGACCACGTCCTTGACGTTCTCCTTGGTGATCGCCTTCGGGGTGAGCAGCACCGACGGGACGTCCCGGTTGCCCTCCGGGTCCTTGACCGTCTGCCCGGTGTCCTTCTTCTCGCCCTTGGCCAGGCTGATCGCCAGGTCGGCCGCGGCGTCGGCCTCCAGCTTGATCGCCTTGTAGACGGTCATGCACTGGTCACCGGCGAGGACGTTCTGCAGGCCCTGCGCGCCGGCGTCCTGCCCGGTCACCGGCACCTTGCCGTTGAGCTTGTTCTTCTTCAGGATCGAGATGGCCGCGTTGCCGAGCGAGTCGTTGGCCGCCAGCACGCCGTTGATCTTGCCGCCGGTCTGGGTCATCATCTGCTCGAACGTGGTGCCGGCCGTGGCCGGGTCCCAGTCGGGGATGGACTGGTCCGGGCCCTTGACGTACTCCTTGGCGTCGAACTTCGGCTGGAGCACCGAGTCGTAGCCCTGCTTGAACAGGGTGGCGTTGTTGTCGGTCGGTGAGCCGTTCAGCTCGGCGACCACCGGGTTCTTGATGCCCTGGTCGGTCAGGCACTTCACCAGGCCCTCGCCCTGCAGCTTGCCGACCTGCACGTTGTCGAAGCTGACGTAGTACTGGGCCGAACCGCCGAGGGTGAGGCGGTCGTAGTCGATGGTGGCCACACCCTGCGACTTGGCCTTGTCCAGCACGGCCTTGCCGGTGCCGGAGTCCAGGTTGACGATCATCAGGGCGGTGACCCCGTTGGTGATCATCTGGTCGGCGATGGTGGTGAACTGCGTCTTGTCGTTGTTGGCGTTCTGGATGTCGTACTGGACGCCGGCGGCCTTGAACGCCGCCTCCAGGTACTTGCGGTCGGCGGTCTCCCAGCGGGGGGAGGACTTGCTGTCCGGCAGGATCACGCCGATCTTCGGCGTCTTCTTGCTGTCGCCGCCCTTGTCGCCGGAATCGTTGCCGCAGGCGCTCAGGCCGCCCGTGACGAGCAGGCCCGCCGCGGCGATGGTGAGGATCCCTCTGCGCATTGCACGGGTCCTTTCGGGGGTGGGGTGATTTTTTTCTTTTGTTGTGCCCGGCAACGTATTCGTCGCCCGGCTCGGCGCACAAGACCGCCGAGGTGGCGAGTTTGTTGTCGGCGATAACAATTGGGCAACGCGCCGGACATCCGCCCGCCACTGTCCGTTTCCACCCGCCCGAACCTGGCCCGGGGGCGCGGGTCAGGTGGTGGCGAGGGGAGAGGTGGTCGCGTCGGTGAGGTGGACGAGATCCGCCGGGGCGAGTTCGAGTTGAAGGCCCCGCCGGCCGGCCGAGACGTAGACGGTGGGGAAGTCAAGCGCGGACGAGTCCACCACCGTCGGCAGCCGTCGGCGTTGGCCCAGCGGGCTGATCCCGCCGCGGACGTAGCCGGTGGCCCGCTCGGCCACCGCCCGGTCCGCCAGCGCCGCGCGCTTGCCGCCCAGGGCCGCGGCCAGCGCCTTGAGGTCCAGTTCCGCGCTGACCGGTACGACCGCCACGGCCAGCGTCCCGTCCACCTCGACGACCAGGGATTTGAACAGCCGTTCCGGCGGTACGCCCAGCGCGGCGGCCACCTCGGCGCCGTAGTGCGGCACGCCGGCCGGAACGTCGTACCGGTGCGTGGTGTACCCGATCCGCCGCTTCGTCAGCAGTACCGTCGCCGGCGTCCCCTGCGCTGCCATACCCGGCAACCTATCCGCCCGCTCAGCCGGCCGGATCCTCCGCCGGCCGGCCGACCAGGACGGTGGGTGCTCCGGCCACCCGGGTCAGCACCAGGCTGGCCGGTGCGGGCCCGGACAGCCGCAGGTCCCGGCGCAGCTTCTCCGGTTCCAGCGCCGAGCCGCGCTTGAGGATCTCCACCCGACCCACCCCGCGCTCGCGCAGCAGGGCGCGCAACCGCTTGAGCGAGAACGGCAGCACGTCGGTGATCTCCAGGCAGCGCCCGAACGGGGTCGACGTGTAGCGGTCGGCGTACACGTAGGCGATGCTCGGGTCGGCCAGCCGGCCCTCCACCGTGGCGGCGAACTCGGCGACCAGGCGGGCCCGGACCACCGCGCCGTCCGGGTCGTACACGAACCGGCCCGGCGGCCCGACCGGCGCGTCGGCCGTGCCGTCCCCGGTGAGCTGATGCCCGCCGGACGGCGGGCTGCCCGGTCCGCCGGCCGGGGCCGGGGCACGGGCCGGCGACGCGGTGTGCGGCGGGTGGCCGGCCGGCGGACCGACCCGGCCGCCGGTGGCGGCCAGCAGGGTGGCGCGGCGCGGGCGGTCGGCCAGCGGGCCGCACCACAGGGCGGCCTCGACCAGGTCGCCGGCGACGCTGACCCACTCGGCCTCGGCGCCGGTCGGGATCAGGGCGTGGTCGATCCCCGGCGCCACCTTGACCACGGTACGCGGCACCCGGGCGGCCAACCCGGTCACGAAGTCCCAGGGCGGCGAGTACGCGGCCGGGTCGAACACCCGTCGACCGGTCCCGCCGCGCCGGGCCGGATCGCAGAACGCCGCGTCGACCCGGGACACGTCGAACGCCGTCGCGTCGCCGTACTCGACGGTGAACCGGTCGGCCAGCCCGGTGGCCTCGGCGTTGGCGGCGGCCACGGCGGCGGTGACCGGGTCGGCCTCCACGCCGTACACCCGGATGCCGGCGCGGGCGGCGGCCAGGCCGTCGGCGCCCAGGCCGCAGCCGAGGTCGGCCAGGCTCCGGACGCCGGCGGCGCGCAGCCGGGCCGCGCGCCGGTCGGCGACCACCGACCGGGTGGCCTGCTCCAGGCCGGCCCGGGTGAAGAACATTCGGGCCGCGACCGGGCCGAACTTGCCGACCGCCCGGCGCCGGAGTTCGGCCTGGGTCAGCGCGCCGGCCGCGAGGTCGCCGGGCACCCCGGCCGAGCGCAGCGCGGCGGCCGCGGCCAGCGGGTCGCCGCCGGCCAGCTCGGCCGCCGCCGCGAGCGCGCTCGCTCCCGCGGGGGTACGCAGCGCGGCGAACTGGTCCAGGTCCACCCGGCCATTGTTCCCCCGGCCGGTCCGGTCGACGGCGGGCGCCCCCACCGGCGGAATCCACGCGCCGGATTGGCACTCTCCTTGACGGAGTGCTAGTTGCGGCCTAATCTGCGGTTAGCACTCTCGCCCTGAGGGTGCCAGCGTCCGGGCCCCGGCCCGGGGGTTGAACGCCAGGCGGACCGGCACCCGCGACGACGGATCCGCCCGGTGGCATGAGGCAGATCGACACTGGCCGGCTTGCCGGCCGGTACAGAAACCAAGTACCCCAGGAGGGTATGCCCGTGACTACCGCGACCAAGGTTGCGATCAAGCCGCTCGAGGACCGGATCCTGGTCCAGGCGAACGAGGCTGAGACCACCACGGCGTCGGGCATCGTGATCCCCGACACCGCCAAGGAGAAGCCGCAGGAGGGCACCGTCCTCGCTGTCGGCCCGGGGCGCGTCGACGACTCCGGCAACCGGATCCCGGTTGACGTCAACGTCGGCGACACCGTCATCTACTCGAAGTACGGCGGCACCGAGGTCAAGTACGCCGGCGAGGAGTACCTGGTGCTCTCCGCCCGCGACGTCCTCGCGGTCATCGAGAAGTAACCAACTGAATCAGTGACGCAGCCCCGGACCGGCTCGCCGGGCCGGGGCTGTATCGCCTTGAAGGGACATTGATGGCGAAGATCCTGAGCTTCTCGGACGACGCCCGACACCTGCTGGAGCACGGTGTCAACGCCCTGGCTGACACGGTCAAGGTCACCCTCGGCCCGCGCGGGCGCAACGTCGTCCTGGACAAGAAATTCGGTGCGCCGACGATCACCAACGATGGCGTGACCATCGCCAAGGAGATCGAGCTCACCAACCCGTACGAGAACCTCGGTGCGCAGCTGGTCAAGGAGGTGGCGACCAAGACCAACGACGTCGCCGGCGACGGGACCACCACCGCCACCGTGCTGGCCCAGGCCATGATCCGCGAGGGTCTGCGGAACGTGGCCGCCGGCGCCAACCCGACCGGCCTCAAGCGGGGCATCGACGCGGCGGCCGCGAAGGTCTCCGAGGCGCTGCTCGGCAAGGCGGTCGACATCGACAGCAAGGAGTCCGTCGCGCACGTCGCGACGATCTCCGCGCAGGACGCCACCATCGGCGAGCTGATCGCCGAGGCGATGGAGAAGGTCGGCCGGGACGGTGTGATCACCGTCGAGGAGGGCTCCACCCTCGCCACCGAGCTGGAGGTCACCGAGGGCCTGCAGTTCGACAAGGGCTTCATCTCGCCGAACTTCGTCACCGATCTGGAGGCGCAGGAGGCGGTCCTCGAAGACCCGCTGATCCTGATCACCACCCAGAAGATCTCCTCGATCGAGGAGCTGCTGCCGCTGCTGGAGAAGGTCCTGGGCAGCGGCAAGTCGCTGCTGATCATCGCCGAGGACGTCGAGGGCCAGGCGCTGTCCACGCTCGTGGTCAACTCGATCCGTAAGACCCTCAAGGTCTGCGCGGTCAAGGCACCCGGCTTCGGCGACCGGCGCAAGGCGATGCTGCAGGACATGGCGATCCTGACCGGTGCCGAGCTGATCGCCCCCGAGCTGGGCTACAAGCTCGACGCGGTCGGCCTGGAGTCGCTGGGCGGCGCCCGTCGGGTGGTGGTGGACAAGGAGAACACCACCGTCGTCGACGGTCGCGGCAAGGACACCGAGGTCGCCGACCGGATCGCGCAGATCCGCAAGGAGATCGAGGCGTCGGACTCCGACTGGGACAAGGAGAAGCTGGCCGAGCGGCTGGCGAAGCTGTCCGGTGGAATCGCGGTCATCAAGGCCGGGGCGGCGACCGAGGTCGAGATGAAGGAGCGCAAGCACCGCATCGAGGACGCGATCGCCGCCACCAAGGCCGCCGTCGAGGAGGGCATCGTGCCCGGTGGCGGTGCCGCCCTGGTGCAGATCGCCGCCGCGCTCGACGGCGACCTGGGCCTGACCGGCGACGAGAAGGTGGGCGTGTCGATCGTCCGCAAGGCGCTGGTCGAGCCGCTGCGGTGGATCGCTCAGAACGCCGGCCACGACGGCTACGTGGTGGTCCAGAAGGTCGCCGCGAGCGACTGGGGCACCGGCCTGGACGCGGCCCGCGCCGACTACGTCGAGCTGGCCAAGTCCGGCATCGTCGACCCGGTGAAGGTGACCCGCAACGCGGTCGTCAACGCCGCGTCGATCGCCGGCCTCCTGCTGACCACGGAGAGCCTGGTCGTGGAGAAGCCGGCGCAGCCCGAGCCGGCCGCCGCCGGTGGTCACGGCCACGGCCACGGCCACCAGCACGGGCCGGGCTTCTGACCCACCCGCCGGTCTTCCGGTAGCTCGGGGCGCGGCCACCACGGTGGCCGCGCCCCGACGTGTCTCCCGTCCCGGGATTTCCATGATCCGGAAGAGTTCTGCTCGCTCTGACCGGCAGAACTCTTCCGGATCATGGATCGGCCGGCCTTCTCCCGCGCAGGTTACGGAACGCTGACGTCCCTATCGGTGGCCGGTGGTGATCGTCGAGACTGATCCGGTGACCACACAGTCGGCAAGCCGGAAGTCGGGTCGGTTCGGCGCGCTGGCCGGCATCGCCGCCGCCACCACCGCCATCGGGTCCGCCGAACTGGTCGCCGTGGTGACCGGCTCCCGGTCGGCGCCACTGGTGGCGGTCGACGGGGTGGTGGTGGACCACGTACCCGGTCCGGTGAAGCAGTTCGCCATCGACGTGTTCGGCGTGCACGACAAGCTCGCCCTGCTGGTCGGCACGGCGGTGCTGCTCGCCGCGTTCGCCGCCGGGTTCGGTGCGCTGGCGGTCCGTCGGCTGCCGGTGGGGCTGGCCGGGATCGCCCTGTTCGCCGTCGTCGGGGTGGCCGCCGCGCTGACTCGGGCCGGAGCCGGTCCGGCCGCCGCCGCACCGTCACTGGTCGGCGGCCTGCTCGGGGCCGCAGTGCTCTGGTTGCTCGTCGCCGGCCCGCTGGAACCACCCGCCCCCACCGTCGACCGGACCGATCACACCGTCGCCGGCCAGGGCGATGATGCCGTCGACCGGGCCGCCGCCGCGCGGGACGGGGACGAGTGGCGGGAGCAGCGGCGGCGGTTCCTCGGCGGGGTGGCCGGCGCGGTCGGCGTCGGCACGCTGGCCGGCCTGGGCGGTCGCTGGCTGTCCGCCCGGCGAGGGGTGGCGCAGGCACGGGCGGCGGTGCGGCTGCCGGCCCCGGCCAGCCCGGCCCCGCCGGTGCCGGTCGGGGCCGACCTGTCGCTGCCCCGGTTGGCCCCGTACACGACACCGAACGCCGGGTTCTACCGGATCGACACCGCGCTGGTCGTACCCCAGGTCGATCCGGACACCTGGCGGTTGCGGATCCATGGTCGGGTACGCCGACCGATCACGCTGAGCTACGCCGACCTGCTGGCCCGGCCGCTGGTCGAGCGGGACGTCACCCTCGCCTGCGTCTCCAACGAGGTCGGCGGAGACCTGATCGGCAACGCCCGGTGGCTGGGCGTCCGGATCGCCGACCTGCTCGACGAGGCGCAGCCGCTGGACGGGGCGGACCAGGTGGTCGGCCGGTCGTCGGACGGCTGGACCTGCGGTACGCCGACCGCCGTGCTCCGCGACGGCCGGGACGCCCTGCTCGCCGTCGGGATGAACGGCGAACCGCTGCCGATCGAGCACGGCTTCCCGGTCCGGATGGTGGTGCCCGGCCTGTACGGCTACGTCTCGGCCTGCAAGTGGGTGGTCGAACTGGAGCTGACCAGCTTCGCCGACTTCGACGCGTACTGGGTGCCGCGTGGCTGGTCGGCGCGCGGGCCGATCAAGACGCAGTCCCGGATCGACACCCCGCGCGGGCGCGGCGGGCTGACCGCCGGACCGGTCACGGTGGCCGGGGTGGCCTGGGCGCAGCACCGCGGCATCCGCGCCGTGGAGGTACGCGTCGACGGCGGCCCCTGGCAGCCGGCCACGCTCGCCCCGACGGTGTCGATCGACACCTGGGTGCAGTGGTCCTGGCGCTGGCCGGCCACCCCCGGCGAGCACACCCTCCAGGTCCGCGCCACCGACGCCACCGGCGACACCCAACCCGAACACCGCACCGACGTCGCCCCCGACGGCGCCACCGGCCACCACACCGTTCGCGTCACGATCACCTGACCCACCGACCACCCGGCCCTAGCCTTGTCGATCATGAAGTTGTTGTCGCGACACGCCGATGCGGGTGACAACAACTTCATGATCAACCCACAAAAGGGGGTCAGGGTTGGGGGACGGGGATCTTTCGTTGGGCGGGGGGGACGGTGGATTTGTGGGGGCGGCCCAGGCGGGCCTCCAGGCGGGCCAGGTCCACCCGGTAGCGGCGGCGGTCGGCCAGGTCCTCCCAGCCCACCGCGAGCAGTCGCAGCCGCTCGGACTCGCTGAACCCGCCCCACACCCCGTACGGTTCGCGGACGGCCAGGGCGTGCGCGGCGCATTCGGCCCGGACCGGGCAGGTGAAGCAGACGGCCTTGGCGTTGGCCTCCCGACGGTTGCGGGACGAGCCCCGTTCGCCGTCCGGGTGGAAGAACTGCGCGCTGTCCCGGCCCCGGCAGGCGCCGAGCCGCTGCCATTCCCACAGATCGACGATGGGTCCGGGCAGCCTGCTCACGTTCGACATCAGCACCCCTCCTTCCGCGCGGCACCGCGTTGACCGGTGACACTGCCGGTCGGTGTCCGACGGGGGCCGCGCGGTCCGCCGTTCCGACCTGCCCCAGGCGATACCCCACGTCCGGTCGACTCACACGTCTCTGATCGAAAACGTCGCCTCGGAACTGAACTTTCGTCCCGATGGTCACCGGGGCGGGTCTGCCCGATTCCGATCAGTACCCGACCGGCCAGGTGGGCACGGACCGTCCAGGTCGCCGCTCGACCCCCAAAGCGGCACGTCATGGCGGATGCGTCAAAAACTTTGACATTCTTCGGCCGGAAACTCGCCATGATCACACCGTCTCGTGTTCTCCTCACTGGGGAGAGGAGGCTGACGTGCGTACTGTCCTGGTGTGTGTGCGGACCCCGCTCGCGGCGCAGAACGTCGCGTCCGCCGCGGCCCGGCTCGGACTGGCCCCGGTCGTGCGGACCGCGGTGTCCGATCCTGAGGTGATGCTCCGGCTGGCCGAGCGGCCGGCGGACGTCATCCTGGCCGACACCGCTCTGACCCGTCCGGACAGCGTCGGGTTCACCCGGCGTGTGCTGGCCCGCTCGCCCGGCGCCGCGGTGCTCCTGTTCGGCCCGGAGGAACCCGGCGTGGCCGCCGCGGCCATCGCCGCCGGTGCCCGGGGCCTGATCCAGGGTGAAAACGATCTGGTCAGCGCCGTGGCGAAGGCGATGCTGCTGCTCAGCGCGCCGGGCCGGCCGGCCCGCGGCCCGCGGCTGCCGGGCAGCGGCGGGTCCACCGGGGCGCCGCTGCCGGCCGAGGTCGGGCGTGCCCGGCCGGGTGCCGACCGGTTCGGTGGCGCGGCCGCCGGCGCGTCCCGCCCCGGCCCGGTCGCGCCGGCCGCCGGTGCGGGGGCCGCCGGTCCGCCGGTCCGCCGGCCCGTCGACGGCTCGGCCGGAGTCGTCCCCGGCGCCCCGGGCGCCGCCGCCACGCCGGGCGAGCCCGGCGGTCCGGCCATGGTGCCGGTGCAGCGCGGCGAGGACGGTGCCCCGATCCAGGACACCGGGACCGAGCGCGGACCGGGCGACACCGACCAGCCGTCCACCGGTACGACCGACCCACGGGCCAACGTCGCCCCCGAGGCCCGGTACGGCGCACCGCGCCGGGGTGAACCGGCGGGCGGCAACGGCCACCCGCGCGGCGCGACCGGTCCGGCCCGTCGGGTCAGCCTGACCGAGCGGGAGATGCAGGTGCTGTTGGGCATGGCCGACGGCAAGAGCAACGCGGAGATCGGCCGGGAGCTGTACGTCTCGGAGGACACCGTGAAGACCCACGCCCGCCGGCTGTTCCGCAAGCTCGGCGCCCGGGACCGGGCACACGCCGTGGCCGCCGGGTTCCGCGCCGGCCTGGTCGCCTGACCACCCGACCGGGCCTCCCGGTCCCGGCTCAGTCGTCCTTGTCGTCGTCCTCGCTCAGCGTGTCGTGCACGCCGTCGGCGTAGCCGCGCGCGTACTCCCAGGTCACGTAGTTGTCCAGGTCCGGGTCGTAGGCGGGCTCGTGCACCCGGGGGCGGCCGGAGGACAGCAGATGCCGCAGGTTGCCGCGCAGCAGATCCCAGTCGAAGTAGTGTGGCTCCCGGCAGTCCTCGCACTCGATGACCAGGCCACGGATCCCGGTCGGCGCGAGCAGCACCTGGTAGATCTCCAGGTCGGCGAGGTCTTCGAGCACGTCCTGCCGCTCGGCCTCGGTCAGCGGGTCGAGCTGGGGATCCTCGACCGGATCGTCCAGGCTGGCCGCCGGGTCGGCGGGGTCGCCGTTGAACGGGTCGATGGGCTCGTCTTGCACCCCTCCACCGTAGTCGCAATCCGCGCTCGCGTGCCTACCCGGCCTCGCCGGACACGGTGCCCGGATTCGTTCTCCCGGCGAATCCGGGCCACCGCGGCGCGGGACCGGCGGTGAGGGCCGCCGCTTGTCCGGGCGGCGCAGGTCACTGGGTACGATGAAACATCGCGCCGCCGGCCCGCGGGCCGGTGACCCGTCGATGCCTCCCACCAAACCAGCCCGGCCAACCAGCTCAGGGGATAATTCGTGGACAATTCACCCACCACCGATTTTCCGGCAGGCGCGGACACCGACCAGCTCGGCGGGCATCTGCCCGAGCTTCCCGCCGGATCGGCCCGGATGGTGCCGCTCGGGTTGACCTTCGACGACGTGCTGCTGCAACCCGGCGAGTCCGACGTGATTCCCAGCCGGGTCAACACGGTCACCCGGTTGAGCCGCAACATCACCCTCACCATGCCGCTGGTGTCCAGCGCGATGGACACGGTGACCGAGGCCCGGATGGCGATCGCGATGGCCCGCCAGGGCGGCATCGGCGTCCTGCACCGCAACCTGTCGGCCGAGGACCAGGCGGCCCAGGTCGACCTGGTCAAGCGGTCCGAGTCCGGCATGATCACCAACCCGGTGACGGCCAGCCCGGAGGACACCCTGGGACACGTCGATGCGCTGTGCGCCCGGTTCCGCATCTCCGGCGTACCGGTGGTCGGCGCCGACGGCGCCCTGGTCGGCATCGTGACCAACCGCGACATGCGGTTCGTCTCCGACCCGGCCACCCCGGTCAGCCAGATCATGACCCGGATGCCGCTGGTCACCGCCCCGGTCGGGGTGAGCAAGCCCGACGCGCTCGCCCTGCTGCGCCGGCACAAGGTGGAGAAGCTGCCGCTGGTCGACGAGTCCGGCCGGCTGCGCGGGCTGATCACCGTCAAGGACTTCACCAAGACCGAGCAGTTCCCGGACGCCACCAAGGACGACGCGGGCCGGCTGCGGGTGGCCGCCGCCGTGGGCGTCGGCGAGGACGCCTACAAGCGGGCCCGGGGGTTGGTGGACGCCGGGGTGGACGTGCTGATCGTGGACACCTCGCACGGGCACCAGCGGGCCGTGCTGGACATGGTGGCCGCGCTGAAGAAGGACACCTCGATCGACATCGTGGGCGGCAACGTCGCGACGTACGCCGGCGCGCGGGCCATGGTCGAGGCCGGCGCCGACGGGGTGAAGGTCGGGGTCGGGCCGGGCGCCATCTGCACCACCCGGATCGTCGCCGGGGTCGGGGTCCCGCAGATCACCGCCATCATGGAGGCGGCCCGGGCGTGCCGCCCGACCGGCGTCCCGGTGATCGGCGACGGCGGCATCCAGTACTCCGGCGACATCGCCAAGGCGCTGGTCGCCGGCGCCGACTCGGTGATGCTCGGCGGTCTGCTGGCCGGCTGCGAGGAGAGCCCCGGCGAGTTGCTGTTCATCAACGGCAAGCAGTTCAAGACGTACCGCGGGATGGGTTCGCTGGGCGCGATGCAGTCGCGCGGGCAGGCCCGGTCGTACTCCAAGGACCGCTACTTCCAGCAGGACGTGCTCAACGACGAGAAGCTGGTGCCGGAGGGCGTCGAGGGCCAGGTGCCGTACCGTGGGCCGCTGTCCCAGGTCGCTCACCAGCTGGTCGGCGGGTTGCGGCTGGCCATGGGGTACGCCGGCGCGGAGACCATCCCCGAGCTGCACCGGCGGGGGCAGCTCATCCGGATCACCGCGGCGGGCCTGAAGGAGAGCCACCCGCACGACATCCAGATGACCGTCGAGGCACCCAACTACCACACCCGCTGACCGCGCCAACCCCTTCTACATTGGAGAACCTCCATGCGTGACGTGGTCGAGATCGGGCAGGGTAAGACCGCCCAGCGCGGCTACCACCTGGACGACATCGCGATCGTGCCCAGCCGCCGTACCCGGGACGTGGACGACGTGTCGACGGCCTGGCAGCTCGACGCGTACCAGTTCCGGATCCCCTGCCTGGGGCACCCGTCGGACGCCACCATGAGCCCGACCTCGGCCGGCCGGCTCGGCCAGCTGGGCGGCCTGGGCGTGCTCAACGTGGAAGGGCTGTGGACCCGGTACGAGGACCCGAGCAAGATCTTCGAGGAGCTGGCCGGGCTGGCCGAGGACGGCGCCCCGACGAAGCGGCTGCAGGAGGTCTACGCCGAGCCGATCCGGCCGGAGCTGATCGCCGAGCGGGTCCGGCAGATGCGGGAGGCCGGCGGCACGGTGGCCGTCCGGGTCTCGCCGCAGCACACCCTCGGACTGGCCCCGGTGATCCTGGACGCCGGGGTCGACATCCTGGTCATCCAGGGCACCCTCGTGTCGGCCGAGCACGTCTCGACCACCGACGAGCCGCTCAACCTCAAGGAGTTCATCGCCGACCTCGACCTGCCGGTGGTGGCCGGCGGCTGCACGGACTACAAGACCGCGCTGCACCTGATGCGCACCGGGGCGGCCGGCGTCATCGTCGGCGTCGGCGGTGACGAGTGGTCGACCACCGAGTCGGTGCTCGGCATCCGGGTGCCGATGGCCACCGCGATCGCCGACGCGGCGGCCGCCCGCCGCGACTACCTGGACGAGACCGGCGGCCGGTACGTCCACCTGATCGCCGACGGTGACCTGCGTACCTCGGGCGACATCGCCAAGGCGCTGGGGTGCGGGGCCGACGCGGTGATGCTCGGCGAGCCGCTGTCGCTCTGCGACGAGGCGCCGGCGTCCGGCGCGTGGTGGCACTCGGCCGCCAGCCACCCGTCGTTGCCGCGGGGCGCGTTCGGCGCGGCCAACGGTTCGCTCGGCACCATGGAGAAGCTGCTGTACGGTCCGGCCGACCAGCCCGACGGCCTGCTGAACCTGTTCGGCGGGCTGCGCCGGGCGATGGCCAAGTGCGGCTACCGCGACCTGAAGGAGTTCCAGAAGGTGGGGCTCGTGCTCGACCGCTGATCGGCGTTCCCGTCCGGGCGTCCCCGGCGTCGATCGTGACGCGGTCGACGCCGGGGACGCTTAGGGTCGCAGGTGGTGAGGCTCGGGAGGAAACGGACCATGGCGGCTTGGCGGCGGGCGGTGGGTGGTGCCGCACTGGTGGCGGTGCTGGCGGTGGCGGGGTGCACCGGCGACCGGGACACCCCCGCCCCGGCCGCCCCGGACAGCGGCGGGTTCCCGCCCGGCGCGACCGGCATCGGCGACTCGTACTTCCCGACCTACGGCAACGGCGGCTACGACGTGGCCAACTACCGGCTGAAGGTGCGGTACGACCCGGCCACCGACCGGTTGTCGGGCACCGCGTTGATCACCGCCACCGCGACCGGTGACCTGTCCCGGTTCGACCTGGACCTGTCCGGCCTGACGGTCTCCGCGGTACGCGTCGACGACGCGCCGGCGCAGCAGCGGCGGGACGGTGCGGAGCTGGTGATCACCCCGGCGAAGGGGCTGGCCAACGGCAGCCGGTTCACCGTCGAGGTGGTCTACGAGGGGGTCCCGAAGCCGTTCGAGAGTCCGCGGCTGGGGGCGAACGGCTTCGTCAGCACGACGGACGGCGCGATCGCGCTGGGCCAGCCCGAGTCGGCCAGCACCTGGTTCCCGGTCAACGACCACCCGCTGGACAAGGCCAGCTACGACTACGAGATCACCGTGCCGACCGGGCTCGCCGCGCTGACCAACGGGGTGCCCGGCGGCACCCGCCCGGCCGAGGCGGGCTGGACCACCTGGCTCTGGTCGGAGAAGAACCCGATGGCCAGTTACCTGAGCACCGTGGTGATCGGTGACTACCGGGTGAAGACCGGCACCCATGACGGCAAGCCGATGGTCACCGCCGTCGCGGCCAGCCTGCCGGAGGGCGGCGCGGCCGACGTCTCGGTGGCCCGGACGGGGGAGATCGTCGACTTCCTGGCCACCCGGTTCGGGCCGTACCCGTTCGGCTCGTACGGCGGGATCGTGATCAACGATGACCGGTTCCGGTTCGCCCTGGAGACCCAGTCCCGGCCGGTCTACGGCAACGCCTTCTTTCGCGGCGACGCGAACACCTCGGTGGTCGCCCACGAGCTGGCCCACCAGTGGTTCGGCGACAGCGTCTCGATTGCCCGGTGGAGTGACATCTGGCTGAACGAGGGGTTCGCCAGCTACGCGGAGTGGCTGTGGGAGGAGCACACCGGCGGTCGTTCGGTCCGGGAGAGCTTCGACGCCCAGTACGCCGCGACCGACTGGTCGAAGCCGGCCGTCGACCCGGGTCGGGAGAACCTGTTCGGCACGGCCGTCTACAAGCGCGGCGCGCTGGTCGTGCACGCGTTGCGGCTGGCCGTCGGCGACGACGCGTTCTTCCGGATCCTCAAGACCTGGACGGCGGAGAAGCGGGACGGCAACGCCACCACCGACGACCTGATCGCGGTGGCCGAGCGGGTCTCCGGCACGTCGCTGCGGTCGCTCTTCACCGCCTGGCTCTCCGGCACCTCCGCCCCCGCCATACCCGCCCGCTGACCCCCGGTCCCGCCCCCGCCCCCGGGAGAGGGCTTGTTGATCATGAAGTTGTTGTCACCTCGCCCGGCGTGTCGCGACAACAACTTCATGATCAACCCGGGGGATGGGGGTGGGGTGGTTGGGGGCTGGTGGGGTTGCTACCGGTGGGTAATGATGGGTTGCGTGAGGTATGACGTGGTGGTCGTCGGGTCCGGGTTCGGGGGCAGCGTGGCCGCGTTGCGGCTGGCGGAGAAGGGCTACTCGGTCGCCGTCGTCGAGGCGGGGCGGCGGTTCGCCGACGACGAGTTCCCGGAGACCTCCTGGCAGACCCGGCGCTTCCTGTGGGCGCCGCGGCTCGGCTGCTACGGGATCCAGCGGATCACCCTGCTGCGGTCGGCCGGTCGCCGGGCCGGCGGCGCCCCGGCGAAGGTGCTGGTGCTCTCCGGCGCCGGGGTGGGCGGTGGCTCGCTGGTCTACGCCAACACCCTCTACGAGCCGCTGGACGCGTTCTACGACGATCCACAGTGGCGGGACATCACCGACTGGCGGGCCGAGCTGGCGCCGCACTACGACCAGGCCAAGCGGATGCTCGGGGTCACCACGTACCCGGTGCACACCGGCGCGGACCGGGCGATGCGGGCGGTGGCCGACCGGATGGGGGTGGGCGACACCTTCCGTCCCACCCCGGTCGGGGTGCACCTCGGCCGGCCGGGTGAGGTGGTGGCCGACCCGTACTTCGGCGGGGTCGGGCCGGACCGCACCGGCTGCCTGCACTGCGGCGCCTGCATGACCGGCTGCCGGCACGGCGCGAAGAACACCCTGGTCAAGAACTACCTGTGGCTGGCCGAGCGGCAGGGCGCGCAGGTGCTGCCGATGACCACGGTCACCGCGGTGCGGCCCGAGCCGGACGGTGCCGGCTACCGGGTGGAGACCGTCCGTACCGGTGCCTGGCCGGCCCGGCGGCGCCGGAGCATCCAGGCCGACCAGGTGGTCTTCGCCGCCGGCGCGCTCGGCACCCAGCGGCTGCTGCACGAGATGCGGGCCACCGGCGCGCTGCCGCGCCTGTCCGCCCGGCTCGGCGCGCTGACCCGGACCAACTCGGAGGCCATCCTCGGCGCCTCGGTGTCCCGCGCCGAGGCCCGGACCCGGGGGCTGGACTTCACCGACGGGGTGGCGATCACCAGCAGCTTCCACCCGGACCGGCAGACGCACGTCGAACCGGTCCGCTACGGCCGCGGTTCGAACCTGATGGGGCTGCTGCAGTCGCTGCTGGTCGACGGCGGCCCGCACCGGGTCCGCCGCTGGTTGGCCGGCATGCTGCGCCAGCCGGGCCTGGCGCTGCGGATGCTGTCGGTACGGGACTGGTCCAGCCGTACGGTGATCGCCCTGGTGATGCAGTCGGCGGACAACTCGCTGACCACCTCCTACCGGCGCGGCTGGCTGGGCGGGCGTCGGTTGGCCGCCAGCCAGGGCCACGGCGCGCCGAACCCGACCTGGATCCCGGCCGGCAACTCCGCCGCCCGGCTGCTCGCCGAGGAGATCG
This sequence comes from Micromonospora zhanjiangensis, assembly GCF_042650605.1. Classification (NCBI taxonomy): domain Bacteria; kingdom Bacillati; phylum Actinomycetota; class Actinomycetes; order Micromonosporales; family Micromonosporaceae; genus Micromonospora; species Micromonospora zhanjiangensis. The sequence continues at coordinate 606,956 of NZ_JBHSBN010000001.1, forward strand.
GCGGTACCCCGGGCGGGGCGGTGACCGAGCCGTTCAACATCCCGATGACCGCGCACATCCTGGGCGGGGCGGCGATCGGCGCCGACCCGGACCGGGGCGTGGTCGACCCGTACCACCGGGTTTTCGGGCATCCCGGGCTGCACGTCGTCGACGGGGCCGCGGTGTCGGCGAACCTCGGGGTGAACCCCTCGCTGACCATCACGGCGCAGGCCGAACGGGCGATGGCGTTCTGGCCCTGCAAGGGCGAGCCGGACCCCCGTCCGGCGCTCGGTGCCGGCTACGTCCGGCTGTCCCCGGTGCCGCCGCGCGACCCGGCCGTCCCGCCGCACGCCCCCGCCGCGCTGCGCATCCCGGGGTCGTCGCGGGAGCGTCGGTAGGCGTCCCGGACACGCCCGCGACCGCCGACCGGCGCGGGGGTGACTGTCGGTAGGCTTACCCGTCATGAGCACCCCGCGTCCGGTCCTCGTGGTCGATTTCGGAGCCCAGTACGCCCAGTTGATCGCCCGCCGGGTGCGGGAGGCCAGGGTCTATTCGGAGATCGTCCCGCACTCGATGCCGGTGGCCGAGATGCTGGCCCGGGACCCGGCCGCGATCATCCTGTCCGGCGGCCCGTCCAGCGTCTACGAGCCGGGTGCGCCGCAGGTCGACGCCGGCATGTTCACCGCGGGCGTGCCGGTCTTCGGCATCTGCTACGGCTTCCAGGCGATGGCCCGGGCGCTCGGCGGCACGGTGGCGCGCACCGGCACCCGGGAGTACGGCGGCACCCCGCTGCGGATCGGTGCCGAGGCGTCGGTCCTGCTGGCGGATCTGCCGGCCGAGCTGCCGGTCTGGATGAGCCACGGCGACTCGGTGACCGAGCCGCCGGCCGGGTTCACCGTGACCGCCCGGTCCGCCGGCGCTCCCGTCGCCGCGTTCGAGGACGTCGCCGGTCGCCGGGCGGGTGTGCAGTTCCACCCGGAGGTGGGGCACACCGAGCAGGGTCAGCGGATGTTGGAGCGTTTCCTGTACGACATCGCCGGCATCGAGCCCACCTGGACGCCCAGCAACATCATCGACGAGCAGGTGGCGGCGATCCGCGCCCAGGTCGGCGACAAGGAGGTCATCTGCGGCCTCTCCGGCGGGGTGGACTCGGCGGTGGCCGCCGCACTGGTGCACGAGGCGGTCGGTGACCAGCTCACCTGTGTCTTCGTCGACCACGGGCTGCTGCGGGCCGGTGAGGCCGAGCAGGTGGAGAAGGACTACGTCGCGGCCACCGGCATCAAGCTCAAGGTGGTCGACGCCGCGGACCGGTTCCTCGGTGCGCTGGCCGGCGTCACCGACCCGGAACTCAAGCGCAAGATCATCGGCCGGGAGTTCATCCGGGTGTTCGAGGCCGCGGCCCGCGAGGTCGCCGCCGAGGCGGACGTCGAGTTCCTGGTCCAGGGCACCCTCTACCCGGACGTGGTGGAGTCCGGCGGCGGCACCGGCACGGCCAACATCAAGTCCCACCACAACGTCGGCGGGCTGCCGGAGGATCTCCAGTTCTCGCTGGTGGAGCCGTTGCGGACGCTGTTCAAGGACGAGGTCCGCACGCTCGGCCTGGCGCTGGGGCTGCCCGAGGCGATGATCTGGCGGCACCCGTTCCCCGGGCCCGGCCTGGCCATCCGGATCATCGGTGCGGTGGACCGGGAGCGGCTGGCGGTGCTGCGGGCGGCCGACCTGATCGCCCGCGAGGAGTTGTCCGCGGCCGGGCTGGACCGCGGCGTGTGGCAGTTCCCGGTGGTGCTGCTGGCCGACGTGCGCAGCGTGGGGGTCCAGGGCGACGGCCGGACCTACGGGCACCCGGTGGTGCTGCGGCCGGTCTCCAGCGAGGACGCGATGACCGCCGACTGGTCCCGCCTGCCGTACGACGTCGTCGAGCGGATCTCGACCCGGATCACCAACGAGGTGCCCGAGGTCAACCGGGTGGTGCTGGACGTGACCAGCAAGCCCCCGGGCACCATCGAGTGGGAGTAGCCGGTCAGCCGGTCCACGGCGGCCGGGTCGGCCCGTACCAGTGCGGTCCCGGCCAGGCCGGGGCGTCGGCCGGCTCCTCGGGCATCAGGAACCACATGATCGGGTACGCGAGCAGCGCGATGCCGGCGGTCAGCAGGCCGGCCACCGCGAAGACCACCCGGACCAGGGTCGGATCGACCTCGAAGTAACGTCCGAGGCCACTGGCCACGCCGGCGATCATGCGGTCCGCGACGGGTCGGCGAAGTTGCTTGTACGGAGCCTGGGGCGGGGGCAGCGGGGTCATGTCACCAGGTTCCGTCGTCGGCGCGGCGGCTGCCTCGGTGACCGCCCGGAGCCGTACCCTGATCGCTCCCTGACCGCCGGGGCCGAGGTCCTCTACCGTAAACCGACCAGCGGGTCCGATTGATTGTCAGGAATCCGACTCTATTCATGGCCGACCGGGCCGACCCGGGAAGAATTCAGGTTCGTGACCATCGCGCTGGAGCCGCTTCGCAGGATCGCGGCATACGCCCTCTGCGCCGACCCGGCGGGCCGGGTCCTCCTGGTGCGCGCCTCGCCGGCCTCCGGCACGCCCGGTGTCTGGTCGTTGCCGGGAGGCGCGGTCGACCACGGCGAGGACCCACGGCACACCGTGGTCCGGGAGACCGCCGCCGAGACCGGCCTGTCGGTGGCCGTCTCCGGGCTGCGCGACGTCGTCGCCGACATGCGGGCGCTGCCGCACCGGGGCGTCACGATCCACACCGACCGGCTCGTCTACACCGTCTCGGTGCGCGGCGGCAGCCTCTGGGACCGGACGGCTCAGCCTACCGACCTGGCCCGGTGGCACACCCTGGACGAGGCGGCACGGCTCGCGCTGCGGCCGTTCACCGCCCGGGCGTTGGGCCTGCCGGCGGCCACCGTCGACCTGCGACCGGACGAGCCGCCCGAGTTCCCCTCCTTCCACGCGGTGCCCGGTCCGGACGGGCTGCACCGGGCCCAGCGCTTCGCCGCGTACGCGGTGGCCACCGATCCGGCGGGCCGGGTGCTGCTGACCCGGATCGCCGACGGCTACCCCGGTGCCGGCTGCTGGCACCTGCCCGGCGGCGGCACCGACTACGGCGAGCAGCCGGGCTCGGCGTTGATCCGGGAGCTGCTGGAGGAGACCGGTCAACGGGGCCGGCTGGTGGAGCTGCTCGGGGTGCTGAGCCACCGGGACGCTGCCTCGCTCGGCCCGGAGGGCTACCCGATCGACTGGCACGGCGTCCGCGCCTTCTACCGGGTCGCGGTGGACGCCCCGGTGCCGCCCACGGTCGGCGACGTCGGCGGGTCCACCTCCGAGGCACGCTGGTTCACCCCGGACGAGGTGACCGCGCTGGCCGCCGACCAGCTCACCGAGGTCACCGCGGATGTGGTGCGGGCGACCTTCGGCGGCCACCGGCTGTCCTGACCCGGCGTGGCGGGCCGGCCGACCCCGCGGCGCGCGCACCGGTCCCGGTCCGACAAAATGCGGTGACGCGGGGCCTTTCCGACCGCGGAACGGGACGCGGGACGCGGGGAAGGTGGCTCGGGGTGCGGCAACACCGGCGGATCGGTGCGTACGGGCTGTGCCGGGACGGTGATCGCGTGCTGCTGACCCGCGGCTCGGACGCCGCCGACTTCCCGGGCCGCTGGCAGGTGCCGGGCGGCGGCCTCGAACACGGCGAGGAGCCGGGCGTCGCGGTGGTCCGCGAGTTCGCCGAGGAGACCGGCCTCACCGTGGCGGTGACCGGGGTCCGGGCGGTGCTGGCGGACGTGGTCCGGCTGCCGGACCTGGCGGTCGCGCTGCACACCGACCGGGTGGTCTACGACGTGACGCCCACCGGTGGCACGCTGCGCGACGAGGTGGCGGGGACCACCGACCGGGTGGCCTGGGTGGCGCCGGACGAACTCGCCGGGCTGTCGCTGATGCCGTTCACCGCCGAACTGCTGGGCCGGCCCGTGGTCCCGCTGGCGCAGGACCCGCCGCATCCGGTGGGCCGGGTGCCGTACGATCCGCCGCCGGTCGACCGGGGCCAGCGGTTCGCCGCGTACGGGTGGGTGACCGACCCGGCGGACCGGCTGCTGCTCACCCTGATCGCGGACGGCTACCCCGGTGCCGGCCGCTGGCACCTGCCCGGCGGTGGTACGGATCACGGCGAGCAGCCCGAGGCGGCGCTGCTGCGCGAACTGGTCGAGGAGTCCGGGCAGCTCGGCCGGGTGACCGGCCTGGTCGACGTGACCCACCTGCACAACCCGGCGGCGCTCGGCCCGGAGGGCCGGCCGATGGACTGGCACTCGGTGCGGGCGATCTACCGGGTGCGGGTCGCGACCCCCACGGAGCCGAGGGTGACCGAGGCGGCGGGTGGTTCGACGGCCCGCGCCGGCTGGTTCACGGTGGGTGAGGCGGCCGCCCTGCCGCTGACCGACGTCGCGGCCATGATAACGGGACGAAGCGCCTCATAAGGGGGCGGAGCACAGATCATCATTGATGCTTCCGGTAAACTCGTGCCAACGGTCGCGGTCGGGTCCAACGGTGTATCACCCGCGATGGGAATATCCGAGCGATTCGTGCGGTTTGCAGGTAAAAGCTCCACTGCCAGCTATCGCCATCCCTTCCGGTTTGTGCGATGGTGTAGGCCGCGAAACGCCAGCCGGGCCACCAAGCAGGCCCGCACGAGACAGCCGGACGACCGCCCCCGGCGGGCGCCCCGGTGATGGAGGAGACGTGCCGAGAGCCCCTTGGCGCCGGCGTACGACGGACAGCCCGCGCCCCGCAGGGCGCCGCTGGACAGGCGGACTGCGCCGCAGCGGGACGTTCGCCCGGCAGGTTCTGCTGGTCCGCGTGGGACGCCGGTCCCACGAACTGGGCGGCGGATCCGGCCTGGTGCGGGCCGACCACTACCCGGACGGCACGCTGGCCGGTCGCCGCCGCCGGCTGTCCCGGGCCGAGGTCGAGGCGGTCGCCCCGGTCAGCCCCGCGCTCGGTCCGACCACCTCGGTCGACGAGTCCGGCCCGGGCATGGTCATCCCACTGCTCCCCGGCGACCGGACGATGGCCCGCCGGATGAAGTTCGCGGTGGTCAACGGCTGCACCCTGGGCAGCCTGGCGCTCGGCCTGATGGCCATCTTCCTGGCCATGCGGGGCGACGTGCAGGTCGCCGCCGGCTGCCTGATCGCCTGCGTCGCCTTCGACGGCCTGGACGGCGCGCTGGCCCGCAAGTTGGGCGTCGCGTCCCCGTTCGGGGCGCAGATGGACTCGCTGGCCGACATGTGCTCGTTCGGCCTGGCCGCGCCGGTGGTGGTCTACGCCTCGCTGGCCGGCTCGGTGTCCACCGCCGCCGCGGCGGTGGCCTGCGCCCTGGTCGCCGCCTGCGCGGCGATCCGGCTGGCCCGGTTCAACGTCTCGCCCAAGGACGGCCGATTCTTCTGCGGCGTTCCCACCACCATGGCCGCCGCGGTGCTCGCGCTGGCCGTCCTGATCGGTCTGCCGGTCCCCGGCATCGTCCAGGTCGCCGGGGTCGCCCTGCTGGCCTTCGCCATGGTGTCGAGCTTCCCGTACGCCAAGCTGGCCCGGCTGATCAAGCTGCCGCCGTGGCTGTGGCTCGCGCCGGTGGTCGGCGCGCTGGTCGACATCCGGATCACGTTCGCGCTGGTGGTGGTGGCCTACCTGGTCAGCGGCCCGCTGCTGTGGCTGCGCCAGCGCCGTACCGCCTGAGGTCCGACAGCACGAAAGAGGGCGCCCCGCGTGGGGCGCCCTCTTTCGTGTTCCACCCGGGTCAGACCCAGCGGGCGATCACCGTCGACCCGCCGACCACCCGGTCGCCCGGCGCCACCAGCGGTTCGGCCGCGTCGGCGGGCAGGTAGACGTCGGTCCGCGAACCGAACCTGATCAGGCCGAACCGCTCGCCCCGGGCCAGCAGCGACCCGATCGGCGCCCGCTGGACGATGCGCCGGGCGATCAGCCCGGTCCGCTGGGCCACCACCACCGTCCCACGATCGGTGTCCAGCACGGTGTAGGCCGCCACGTTGTGCTCCGCGTCCGGCTTCATCGCCGCGGCGAACCCACCGTCGGCGACGAAGTAGTCGACCACCTTGCCGGCCACCGGGGCCCGGTTGACGTGCACGTCGAGCACGGACAGGAAGACCGCCACCCGGAGGAACTCGCCGTCGCCGAACCGGTCGTCACGCAGCCGCTGCACCGAGAGCACCTGCCCGTCGGCGGCGGCGACGACGGCCGACGGGTCCTCCGGCACGTCCCGCTCCGGATCCCGGAAGAACGCGGCCACCGGGGCGGCGGCCAGCGCCGGCACCAGCCAGAGCCGGGACTTGGGCCGGGTGATCCGGGCCAGCGCGGCCAGACCGAGGGCGATCCCGGCGGCGGCCACCCCGTTCGAGTCGATGTGCATGCCCCGGGTCAGCGGCACGCTCGACGGCCGGTACGCCGGCGCCAGCCGGGCCGCGGTCGCCACCGTCGCGGGGGTGTAGCGCAGCCGGTGCACCCGCACCGGCGGTTGGTTGCGCAGGACCAGGTCCGTGCCCACGCCGAACAGGGCGCTCTGCCGGTCCAGCTCGGCCGCGGCGCCCTCGGTACGTCCCGGCACGGCCGGCACGACCGCGGTCAGCACCCCACCCTCGGCCAGCTGCTTGGCCAGCCCGTCCAGCGTGCCGCGCGCCTCGTCGGCGGTGCCGGTCAACGGCTCGGCGAGCACCACCACCTCGGCCGGGTCCGCGGCGGCCGGCGACTCGACGACCCGGACCCGGTCGGCAACCCACCGTCCCTGCTCCGTGACGTGGTCACGCAGGTCGTCGGCGCCGGCCGCGTCGGCCGGTACGACGGTGAGCACGTCACCGGGCAGCAGCGCGTCGAGGGCGGCGGCCAGTACGGCGGAGTCGGGTGTGACCCCGACCAGCAGGCCGGTCTTCGGGCCGTGGTGCCGGGCCAGTTCCGCGGTCACGGTCCGGGCGGCACGCTCGCCGAGGCGGACCGTGCCGGGAGCGCCTCCGGTACGTACGGCGGGGGACTGGGTCATGTCGAGCGGGCTCCTGTCGAGGCGAGGGTGAACCGGGCGGACACCGCGACCGTCGTTCTCCGGCCGCGGTGCGCGGACCGGCCGGGGGAGGAAAACTCCACCGGCCAGCATATGCGCCCGGGCCGACCGGAACACAGCGCGGCGATCAGCTCCGGTCGTCGTTTCCGGTGGCGGGCGGCGCGGTGGTCGGCTCGACGGAGGCCGCCCCCGGCGGAACCCACCGCGGCTCACCACCGACCGGGCTCCCGCCGATCGGGCCCCCACTGACCGGGCTCCCACTGACCGGGCCGCCGCTGGTGGGCGGGAGGTAGCCGCCGCCGCTGGTCGGGTCGGCGTGCTGGGTGGGCTCGACGGCGGCCGGCGGCGGGCCGGCCGGCCGCCCGGAGCGCAGGGCACCGAGCAGCCCGAGCAGCCCGAGCAGGATCAGGCCGCCGGCCACGAACCAGCCCAGCGCCGGCGACGACAGGTCGAACAGTCGAGCGGCCAGCCACCACCCCAGCACGGCCAGGAAGAGCAGGGCGAAGGTCAACGACACCCCGTCGGTACGGTGCGCCTTCATCGGGTCACCTCCAGATCGCCCGCGTTGACGTGCAGATTCAGCCGTAGTTTGCCGCCTCCGGCGCCGTCGGCACCGAGATCGACCGCCTCGCGTCGCTGGCCCTGGACGCCGCCCCACCGCGAGCCGAACACGCGTACGTCACCCGCGTTCACGTCGGCCGAGGTGGTGACGTCCACGTTCGGCGGCACCAGCACCCGCAGCTTGCCGAAGTTGACCTCGGCCGAGACCTGGGCGTCCCGGTTGGCGAAGTCGACCTGCCGGAGGTCCAGCACGGCGTCGCCGAAGGCGTTCTCGTACCGGTCGGCCAGCTCCGCGTAGCTGGCCGGCTCCCAGACCACGCTGTCGGCGAAGCTGCGGACCCGGTCGTACGACTCGGCCATGCTGGTGATCCCCAGGGCCGCGCAGGCCGCCAGGCCGAGCGCGATCAGCCAGCGGGCCCGACCGAACCAGGCGCCGACCAGCAATCCCAGCGCGATGGTGGCCAGTGCCGCGGCGAAGTAGGTGGACGGCGACACGCTGACCGTGTTGGCCAGGTCCAGGATCACCACCACGCCGATCGCGATGAAAATCATCGAGAAGGTGGCCGCCCCGAGCGCGGAGCGCTCCTTCGGCGGCTTGGGCGGCTTCGGCGCGACCGGCGGTGCCGGCGGGTACGGCGGGACGCCGGCGTACGGGCCGCGGGGCGCGAAGGCCGGGCGGTAACCGCGGTGCGTCGGCGGCGGCCCGGCCGTCGACCAGGCCGGCTGCCCGGCCGGGCCCAGGCTCGGCGGGTACGGCGGTCCGACCGGCCCGGGTTCCGGAGCGTACGGCTGCCCGGGGCCCGTCGGGTACGGCTGTCCGGCCGGCTCGGGCCCCGGCGGGTACGGCGGTCCCGCCGGCGGGAGGTTGGCGTACCCGGGACGGCCATCGGCCCGCACCGCGCCACCCGGTCCGGCGTCCGGCGCGGCGGCGGCCGCCCAGCCACCCGGCTCCGACCCGACCCCGGGGTACGCCGGGGCGCCCGAGCCGGGCCGGTCGACCGACCCGGGGTACGCGGCCGCGGCACCGGCCGGCCACGCCCCGCCCGGCGCGGGCGGCGGCGGCCCGTACGGCGCCCCCGGTACCGGCGCGGGCTCCTGGCCGGCCGCGTTCCGGTTCAGCAGCAGCGCGCCCACGATCAGGATCGCGGCGCCGAGCAGGACCGCCCGGAACTTGTCGGTCACGATCAGGCCGAACATCGTCGCGGCGAGCACCCCGAGCACGATCACGGTCACCGGGGACATGCTGGACCGGCCCCGGCCCAGCATCGCCTCCACCGGTGAGGCGGTGTCGCCCTCGGCGGGGATGATCAGCCAGGCGGCCAGGTAGACCAGGATGCCGATGCCGCCGAAGAAGCCCAGCACGGCCAGCAGCACCCGCCACAGGACCGGGTCGGTGTTGGTGGCCCGACCGATCGCGGCGCACACCCCGGCCAGGTAACGGCCCTGGCGGGGCCGGACCAGCCCGTACCGGGAGGTGAAGCCGGCGGCCGGCGGCGGCCCGGCGGGACCGCCCCACGGCGGTGGCCCGGCACCCGGCGGCGGTGGCGGCCCGCCGGGCCCACCCGGCCCGCCGGGCCCACCCGGCCCGCCGGGCCCACCCGGCCCGCCCGGCGGCGGTCCGCCCACCGGTGGCGCGTCCGGTCCGCCGGGTCCGCCCGGTGGTGGGGCGGCCGGGTCGGGCGGCGGTGGCGCGGCCGCCCCGGACGAGGGGATGGCCGCGCCCGGCCTGGGCGGCGGCTCTGCGGGGAAGGCGAGAGTCGGGTCCGTGGCGGGGTGGAGCGGCTCGGTCGGCCCGTCCGGCACCTCGGCGTGCGGCGTCGAAGGTGCCGGACCGGGCAGTGGGGAGGTCGCGTCCTGCGCGGTCACCGGCCGGCGCGACTCGGCAGCTTCGTCGGTCATGCCTCGATACTCGCCCCGACCACCGCCGAACGGCCTCAGGAGGTGACCCTGAGGCCACCCTGAGATCGGGGCGACCGGAAAGTCCGGGGCGTCCCCGTGGTCGGGGCACGGTACGCCGTGTGACGATCGAAGGGACGACCCGCCCGCCCGGCGGGTCCGCCCGTCCACCGTTCCATCGGCCGACCCGGCCGCCACCGACCAGGGAGCCAGCGATCAGCGTCGCCACCGAGCCGCCGCGCCTGTACCGCGTCCGGGACCACCGGATGGTCGCCGGCGTCGCCTCCGGCATCGCCCAGCACCTGGGCATCCCGGTGGTCCGGGTCCGCATCGCCTTCGTGGTGCTGCTCGGCCTCAGCGGCCTGGGCCTGCTGCTGTACGCCGCCTTCTGGGCCGTCGTACCGCTGCGGCAGGACGCCACCGGACCGGCGCCGCGCCGGGACCCGGCCCAGCTGCTGCCGTTCGTGGCGATCGGCCTGGGGATGATCGTGATCCAGGCGCTGGTGTTCCGGTCGGTCGGGGTGGCCAGCACCGCCGGTTGGCTGGTCGCCATCATCGCCGTGGGCGCCGGCGTGATCTGGCACCAGTCCGCCCCGGAACGCCGGCAGCGGTGGAGCGAGTCGATGCCGGTGCCGTGGCTCGGCGCGGTGGTGGCCGAGAACGACCGGCGGGCGTTCGTCCTGCGGTTCATCGGCGGCGGGATACTGGTCGCGGTCGGCATCATCGGCGTGGCCGCCGTCTTCTCCCCGCAGCAGAACTTCGACGCGGTGCTCAACGGCGTGATCTTCGCCCTGGTCGGACTGGCCGGAGTCGGCGTGGTGGCCGCCCCGGTGCTCTGGCGGACCTACAGCCAGTTGCGGGACGAGCGCGAGGGCCGGATCCGGGAACAGGAACGGGCCGAACTGGCCGCGATGGTGCACGACCAGGTGCTGCACACGCTGGCGCTGATCCTGCGCAACGCGAACGACGTGAAGACCGTCCAACGGCTGGCCCGCGGCCAGGAACGCTCGCTGCGCAACTGGCTCTACAAGCCGACGGCGTCGCCCAGCGAGCGACTGGCCGCCGCGCTGGAGCAGGCCGCCGCCGAGGTGGAGGACACCTACGCGATCACGGTGGAGACCGTGGTGGTCGGCGACCAGGAGACCGACGACCGGGTGGGCGCGCTGGTCGCCGCCGCGCGGGAGGCGCTGGTGAACGCCGCCCGGCACGCCAAGGTGCAGACCGTCTCCCTGTACGCCGAGGTCGAGCCGGACCAGATCAGCGTCTTCGTCCGGGACCGGGGCGCCGGCTTCGACCCGGCTACGGTGGAGGACCACCGGCACGGGGTACGCGGTTCGATCATCGGCCGGATGAAGCGGCACGGTGGCCGGGCCGAGATCCGCAGCGAGCCCGGCGACGGCACCGAGGTACGGCTGCACCTGCCGATGCCCGGCAACGGCCACCAGGACCATCGGTGACGGCCACCAGTCTCACCGGCACGCGGCCACCACCGGCCGCCGGCGGCCACCAGGAAAGGACAGGTAGGGATCATGACTGACCAGCCGATCGCGTCGGCGGGGGACACCGCCGGGGACCGCCGGTTGCGGGTCTTCCTGGTGGACGACCACGCGATGTTCCGGGCCGGCGTACGGGCCGAACTGGGGGTGCACGTCGACGTGGTCGGCGAGGCGAGCACGGTCGCCGAGGCGGTCAGCCGGATCGCGGCCGTCGAACCCGACGTGGTGCTGCTCGACGTACACATGCCGGACGGCGGTGGGCGGGCGGTGCTGGACGCGATGCGCCGGAGTCACCCGCAGGTGCGCTTTCTGGCATTGAGCGTCTCCGATGCGGCCGAGGACGTGATCGGACTGATCCGAGCCGGCGCGCGCGGTTACGTGACCAAGACGATCTCGCCGGACGAACTGGCCGCGGCCATTCGTCGGGTCGCCGACGGTGACGCGGTGTTCAGCCCTCGGCTGGCCGGATTCGTGCTGGACGCCTTCGCCGCCCGGCCGGACGCGCCGGTGGCCGATCCGGAGCTGGACCAGCTCACCAACCGGGAGCGGGAGGTGCTCCGGCTGCTGGCCCGGGGCTACGCCTACAAGGAGATCGCCAAGGAGTTGTTCATCTCCATCAAGACGGTGGAGACGCACGTGTCCAATGTGCTGCGCAAGCTCCAGATGTCCAACCGCTACGAGCTTTCCCGCTGGGCGGCGGACCGTCGACTGGTGTGATCTTTCGCTCCGTCGCCGCATTGATTCTGAGGTCAATGGGGCGGAAGTGACAGTTGTACCCGGCGCAGGGGCTGACAAAACCCCCGATCGGCGCTAATAATTCCCCGGTGCGTCATCGCGCGCGGGCACCCCTATTTCTTCCCGCGGTGGCGCAGGATCTTTCGACGCTCGATGGATCGCGAGCAGACCCCTGGGGAGAGGTAACCAACCTGATGTTCGGACAACGAGGATCGCGCTGGGCGCGGCTCGCTATCGCGACGGTGGCCGGTGCCGCGCTCACGCTGGGCGCCGCCGGCCCGGCCGCCGCCGACCCGCCCGTCACGGGCACGCACGGCGAGGTGAAGGACGGCAGTGCTCGCCTGCTGATCAACAACAAGGTCTACGACGAGGGCCAGTTCACCCTGACCATCGGCGACAAGACCGCAGTGGCCTACTGCATCGACCTGAACACCGGCGTCGCGCGGGGTGGCGAGTACCAGGAGGGCACCTGGGACGCGTCCAAGGTCAAGAACCTCGGCAAGGTGCAGTGGATCCTGACCCACGGCTACCCGAACGGTGACGGGACCGCGCTGCTCACGGCGGCCAAGGCCACCCTGCCGGCGGGCACCGACCAGAAGGACGTCAACCGGGTGCTCTACTTCGGCACCCAGACCGCGATCTGGCACTACAGCGACGACGCCGTTCTGAACTCGTACGTCGAGGGCAAGAAGCTGCTGGCCAAGCCGCTGTACGACGCGGTCGAGGCGATCTACAAGTACATGACCGCCGCGGCCACCGACCAGCCGGAGCCGAAGCCGACGCTGACCATCAGCCCGGAGAAGGCCAAGCCGGTCGCGGTCGGCGCCAAGGCCGGTCCGTTCACCGTCGAGGGTCCGGGCGGCAAGATCGAGCTGGCCGTCGAGGGCGGCAAGGCCGTCGACGCCGACGGCAAGGAGATCACCAGCACCGTCAACGGCGGCAAGTTCTGGCTGACCGGGACCGGCGCGAACACGGTCAAGGTCACCGCGACCGGCAGCGGCAGCGTCTCCTTCGGCCGGGTCTTCCTCTTCACCGGCGGCAAGCCGGCGCAGAAACTGATCCTCGGTGGCTCGGTGGGCGAGAAGGTCAGCGCCCGGGCCGAGGCCAGCTTCCAGCAGGCCCCGGCCGGGCCGACCCTGCCGGTGACCGGTGACTCGACCACCCTGGTGATCGGCGTCGGTGTCGTGCTGCTCGTCGCGGGTGCCGTCACCATGCTGATCGTCCGGCGCCGCAAGGTCCGGTTCACGGTCTGATCCACCCCGCTCCGCCGTCGCGACCGGTTCAGGCCGCGATGTCCGGAACTCCCCGGCCCCGTCACCGCTCACCGTGGTGGCGGGGCCGGTTTCCGTCCCGGGCCCTCGTTCGGCACGACCGGATGGTCCTACCGGCTCGACCCGGGCGGCCGGTCGGTCGGCCGGCGCGTCGCCCGAACCGAGCCGCACCGTCCTCCGGACGGGTGAAAACGCTGCGTGTGCGGTACATGTCACACAGTGATGGAGGCGACACCGAGCGACGTCAGAGGGTTACCCCATGAGGTCGAAAAGCGCTCACCTCCGTTGTCGCGGGCGGATCCGTTGGGCCCGGACCCGGGCAAAGAAGATCATTTCTCGGGTCGGCGGCGCACCGGCCAACTAACGGCTTGATAACGGCACCTTCACGGAACGGGCAGGTCGGTGTCACAGTTGCAGTCACCTCGCCCCCAGCGTGAGCCACCCCGCACGGCCCTGACGGCATGTGGTTAACCTTTCATCGGTCGGCTACGGCAACGGAGTCTGCGCGGCGTCTGACGCGGGAGCGGGGTAGCCCGGCGGAACATCGGTACATCTGGGGTGTCCCGATTCTCCTGCGGTAGCTTTCCCGGTGGTTCCGTCACCCGTACGGACCTGCCAGCGGCGTCATCCCCCCTGTGTGAAACACACGACGAACACCCAGGTACTGAAAGAGGAGGCCCCCGGAATGAGAGTCTCGAAGCGTGCGGGTGCGGTCGCGCTTGGCGCGGCGTTCGCACTCGTCGCGTCAGGCTGCGGCAGCGGCGGTGGTAGCAGCGACTCCGGTAGCACCAAGGACGGCGCGATCACCATCGACGGCACGCAGCCCGAGGTTGGTCTGGTTCCGTCGAACACCACTGAGACCGGTGGTGGCAACATCCTCGACTACATGTGGACCGGTCTGGTTTCCTACCCGAACAACGGTGGGGCGCCGAAGAACGCGG